>CAZZHS010000028.1:0-58491 GCA_964654275.1 uncultured Syntrophobacteraceae bacterium | reverse complement strand
AAAATGGCCCGAGCAAACTCCTCGGCGTCGAAGGGGCGCAGGTCGTCCATGCCTTCCCCGATGCCGATGTAGCGCACCGGGATCTGGAGTTCGTCGCAGATGGACACCACGATCCCGCCCTTGGCCGTGCCGTCCAGTTTGGTCAGGATGAGGCCCGTGATGCCGATGGCTTCCCGAAACAGGCGCGCCTGGGAGAGGGCGTTCTGTCCCGTGGTCGCATCGAGCACCAGCCAGACCTCATGGGGGGCGGATTCCATTTTGCGGTTCAGGGTGCGGTGAACCTTCTTGAGCTCCTCCATGAGGTTCACCTTGGTGTGCATCCGGCCGGCTGTGTCGAGCAGGAGCAGGTCCACTTGGCGGGACATGGCTGCGTCCATGGCGTCGAAGGCCACCGCCGAAGGATCGGAGCCGCTTTTTTGGCGAATGACGGGCACATCGGCCCGTTCCCCCCAAAGCACCAGCTGTTCCACTGCGGCGGCCCGGAATGTGTCACAGGCTGCCAGCATGACTTTTTGCCCCTCCTCTTTGAACTGATGCGCCAGCTTCCCGATGGTCGTGGTCTTCCCCACCCCGTTGACGCCCACCACCATGATGACAAACGGGTGTTGTGCGGCAAAGTCCAGGGAAGGGCAGGGGACATTCAAAATGGACTGGATTTCCTCGCGGAGCTGGTCGCGAAGCCTCTGGGGGTCTTTCAGTTCCTTGCGCTTGATTTTTTCCGTCACCCGCTGCAGAAGTGTCTGGGTGGTCTTCACGCCCAGGTCCGACGTGATGAGCACTTCTTCCAGTTCATCCAGGAGGTCCAGGTCTATGGTTTTTTTCCCGAGCACCAGCCGGTCGACGCGGGAGGCGAAATTCTCCCGCGTTTTGTGCATGCGCTCTCTGAGGCTCTTGAAGAAACGGCGTTTTGGGGCGAGTGCTTCACCTTCCTCAAACTCCTCCGAGCCCTGCAAGTCAATGGGAGGTGCGTCCCTGGAATCGGTTTCGTGCGCCTCCGATTCAGTCGGCTCACCTTGTGGCGCTTCATCGGTCTGGGACTCTCGCTCGGGAACGGGCGGCTCTTCCAGGAGAGCCCCGGGCTGAACCGGGGCGGCAGCTTCTTCGGTCGGGACCTCGTTCTCGGGCCGGAATTCGGGTTGGTCGGCCGGCGTTTCTACCCGGCTTTTATTTTTGCGTTTGAACCATTTGATCATGAATGGAGCTGCTCCTTCTGGCAAATGTTGAGAAATGCGAAGAATACGGAGAGCAAGTATAGAAGGCGGGAGGCCGGGATGACAAGGTGATTCTTGGCTTGGGACTTCTTGTCCCTCGCCTCCCCATGAGAGGTGGCATTTCATGAAATGTTCCCGGATCGTCAAGAAACTCAAAAAACTGAAGTTGGGAGGATGACGTGGATGAACGGGCCCTTGGGAAGGAACTGGTGAGGATCTGTGGAAAACTTGCGCGGAAGGGGCTCATTGCCGCCACCGACGGGAATGTGAGCTGCCGCGTGGCGGAAAATCGCCTGCTCATCACTCGGAGCGGCGTCGCCAAAGGCGAAATCAGCGTTTCGGATTTGCTCACTGTGGACGGCCAGGGAAACGTCCTCTTCGGGGAAGGTCGCCCTTCGAGCGAAATCCGCCTGCACCTGCTGGTGTATGCCAGGCGACCCGATGTCCGCGCCGTCGTCCACGCACATCCGGCCATGCTGACAGCTCTCACTCTGGCCGGCGTCGAATTTGATGCACGGGTGCTGCCCGAGGTCTGGTTGAGCATCGGTCCCGTGCCGACGGCCGGCTACGCCACGCCCTCCACGGAAGAAGTGCCCGCGTCCGTTGCGCCGTTTGTGGCGGAGCATCAGGCCATTCTCCTGGAACGGCACGGTTCGCTCACCCTTGGAAAAACCCTGGAAGAAGCCTATCAGCGGCTCGAAAAGCTGGAGCACGCAGCTCAGACCCTGTTCTACGCGCGCCTGCTCAGTGGAAAAAACGCGGTCCCCCTCGGACCTGACGAGCTGGAAAAGCTCGACAGGATCAGAGGGGGATGAAATGGGGTGCAGACCATCAGCTCAGTCTGCTCATGCCTTCAAGATGCGGGCGTCCACCACCACGATGCCCTCCGGGTAGGCGAACACCGGGTTGAGGTCGATTTCCACGATATCCGGATGATCCTCTGCGATCTGAGCCAGTTTGAGCAGGGCATCGACCAGGGCGTTTTCGTCGATCTTCTGCTGCCCTCGATATCCCTTGAGCAGCGGAGCCGCCTTGATCTCGTAAATCATCTCCAGGGCGTCTTCCCGGTCGATGGGCAGCAATCTCAGCGACACATCCCGAAACAACTCCACGGTGATGCCGCCCAGCCCGAACATGACCATGGGACCGAACTGGGGATCGCGGTTCATGCCAAGGATAAGTTCGAGTCCCGGGCAGGCCATGGCGCTCACCACCACACCGTCCAGCTTGGCATGGGGGACCTGCTCGTGGATGCGGGCGAGCATCCGTTCGTAGGTCGCGCGCACGTCCTGAGCCGACTGCAGGTTCAGTTTGACGCCTCCCACGTCCGATTTGTGCAGAATATCGGGAGAGTCGATTTTCACGGCCACCGGCAGTCCCAGCTGATGAGCCACATGAGCGGCCTTGCCCGGGCTGTCGGCGGCTCGGCTCACGATGCAGTCGAACCCCTTGCCTTCCAGGAACGTGAAGCACTGGGAAAGGCTCATTTGAGACTTGCCCTCTGCTGCGGGAAAGGTGTGGCTTGCCCTCTGTGCTTTCATGTTTTGGGGAATGAGCTGAGAGAGAGCACGAATTGCCCGTTCGGGCGTCGGAAAGACCGGGATCCCCGCATGGTGCATCTTGATCTTTTCCGAGCGTTCCACCTCTGCCCCGCCCAGGAAGATGACGAGTTCATTTTTGTGGGAGCTCACCACCCGGGAGGCGTCCAGGATGGGATCGCCGAAAATGATACCCAGCGTGTCGTAGTAGGGTCTTGCGCGCTGAATGACTTCCTGGAACATCTTGGCGTTGGCGTCACCGGTCAGATCCAGCGGGTTGGCCCGGATGGCGTGGGGCGGAATGATGCCTTCCAGCTGATCGGCGAGCTCTTTGGGCAGCGGGGAGACGTCGAGCCCTTCCTGCTCGGCGGCATCCGTGGCAAGGATGGCGGCTCCTCCCGAAGTGGTGATGAAGAGGATACGGTTGCCGTCGGGCGGATTCAAATAAGCGAGGCCTTTGGCGAAATCATAGAACTCCTCGATGGTTTCCGCCCGGCAGACCTCGTTGCGCTTGAAGATCGAGGAATAGATGGCGTCGGCGCCGGCCAGGGACTTGGTGTGGGATTCGGCCGCAACCCTTCCACCGGGGGTCCGTCCTGATTTGAGAACCACCACGGGCTTGGTCATGCGGCTCAGGATCTTCTGAAACCGATCGGCATCCTTGGTCCCCTCCAGGTAGACGGCAATGACGTTGGTGTTGGGATCGCTTTCGAAATATTCCATGAGGTCCAGTTCGCTCACATCGGCGCGGTTGCCAAGGCTCACGAAGCTCGAAACCCCCAGTTCCTCCACGGAAAACCAGTCCATCATGGCTGCGCCGACGGTGCCGCTCTGGCTGATGACGGCGACCCGTCCCTTGTGGGTGAGCAGAGGCCAGGAGGCGCACAGCGGATGGTAGGGATTGTTCACGCCCTGGCAGTTGGGGCCGATGAGACGCACGTCGTATTCCCTGGCGATTTTGGCCACCTCCTTCTGAAGGGCCTCGCCCTCCTCACCGGCTTCGCTGAAACCGCCCGTGACAATGATGGCTCCCTTGACGTGTTTTTCACCGCAGTCCCGGATGGCCTGAGGCACAAAGCGAGCGGGAATGATCACCACAGCCAGGTCCACTGCATCGGGAATCTCCTTCACGTTGGTGAAGCAGGTGAGCCCGAGGATGCGTTCGCTTTTGGGATTGATGGGGTAGATGGGACCGGGAAAGCCTCCTTCCACGAGATTCTTCAGGATCTCGTGGCCCAGCTTTTCCGGACTCTCGGACGCACCGATGACTGCAATGCTTTGGGGGTGAAAAAAACAGCGCAGATCGTTGGTGGGCATGGGGCCTCCCTTCTGATGGTTGCGCCCGCCGGAAAGCGGGGCTTATTTCTTGGCCTTTTCAGCGACCCGGGCATTGAATTTCTCAGCGTTGATGATGAAGCGGTCATGGGTGGCTTCCCCGATTTTTTCCACCTCATCGAAGGCTTCCAGTTTGAAGGAAAGTTTGCGGCCTTCGACGGCCGTGACTTCCGTCTTGACGGTGACCTCCATGCCCAGGGGGGTGGCCGCAGAGTGTTTGAGATCCATGGAAATGCCCACCGACTGTTCACCGGGCTGCAGGTGTGCGTCGATCAGCTCTGCAGAAACCCGCTCCATGAGGCCTCCCAGCTGAGGCGTTGCAAAGACGTTGGGAAGGTTGGGATAAAAGAGTTGAGCCGAGTGTTCGGGGCCGGTTTTGATCGTCACCTGGTGGGTCATCCCGACTTTAATGGGTGTGCTCATGGTCCCTCCTGAAAAAAAGTGAAAGGATTGTGGTGCGCGGCTGCCTCGAAAAAACACAATAATCCATTCTGGAATCATAATCAAAGACATGTGACAGATTGACTTTGAATTATTCGTTCCTTAATTTCCTTCCACGACTTTCGAGGGGGCTTTTCAGCCTGATTTACAACTCTGTTTTCTGGGGATTCTGCTCATCGATTCCATTCCCCCGTGTATCAAAAGTGTCATACAAACATACCAACCATGCAGAACTTGAAAGGAGACATGTATGTCGAAGACGGAAAATTATCTGCGCGAGGCCTTTGCCGGTGAATCTCAAGCGAACCGCAAATATCTGGCTTTTGCTGAACGGGCTGAAGACGAGAACATGGCGGGCGTCGCCAAGCTGTTCCGGGCTGTGGCAGCCGCTGAAACCATTCACGCTCACAAGCACCTCCGCGTGTTGCACGGGGTCAAGAGCACCAAGGAAAATATTCAGGATGCTCTCGCGGGCGAAGTGCACGAATTCAAGTCCATGTATCCCGAAATGATTGAAGCAGCCAAGGCGGAAGGTCAGAAATCGGCGGAAATCAGCTTCACCTACGCCAATGAGGTGGAAAAGATCCATGCCGGCCTCTACGAGCAGGCTCTCGAACAGCTCGATAAGTTTCCCGTCCAGGATTGGTATCTTTGCAAGATTTGCGGCTACACCGTGGCCGCGGCACCCCCGGAAGCCTGTCCCGTATGCGGTGCCAACAAGAAAGCCTTCTTCAAAGCCGATTGATCCCTGTGATCAGCCCTCAAAGGGGCTCCGTGGGCAGAGACCGCCGTGGAGTTCCCTTTGGGGACCCTCCCCAAAGGGAATAAGACCCTTGCCCTGCCGTGGAATCCTCGATCTCCCTCTCCTTCAAAAAATCTTTCGGCTGTCCAGGAGCAGGGTCACAGGACCGTCGTTCACCAGGTGAACCTGCATGTTTTCCTGAAAAATGCCCGAAGCCACGGGATCGACCCAGGCTTGCAGCGACAGGATGAAGGCTTCGTAGAGCCGGCAGGCCGGTTCGGGAGGGGCGGCATTGATGAAAGACGGCCTTCTCCCCTTGCGGCAGTCTCCCCACAGGGTGAACTGAGACACCACCAGCGCGCCTCCCGCCACATCCCGCAGCGAGAGGTTCATCTTGTCGTTCTGATCGGCAAAGATGCGCAGGTGAGCGACCTTCTCCGCCAGATAGACCGCATCCTTCTCGTCGTCGTCCGCGCCCACCCCGAGAAAAATCAGGAGCCCCTTTCCAATGCGCGAAATTTCGCGGTCTCCCACTGAAACAAACGCTTCCGTCACCCTTTGAACCACCGCTCTCACGAGAATGCCCCTCCTTGAGTTCCATGTCCCATGTCCGTTCTTCACGGGGCCATTGACCGGCTGCTCAAAAACCGATACAAGCTGATGGCTCGCTTGTAAAGCAACATGGCAGTCCAGGAGCCCAAAATGCGCGACATTCTTGTCGGTCATGATAGCCGAACCCGATCTGCCCGCTCGTCCAGGGCCCGAGAGAGTTCCTGCCGTCGATGAAACAAGCTCCACTCATATTGCTCGTCAATCCCTGGATCACCGATTTTGCCGCCCATGATCTGTGGGCCAAGCCTCTGGGGCTGCTCTCGCTTGCAGCCTTGCTGCGGGAAGGGGGGTGCGGGACGGTGTTCATCGACTGTCTCGACCGGCACGACCCGTTTACCAACCGGCATCCGGACTGCCTCGGCGCTTCGAGCCGAAAATACGGCACGGGCAAATTCCCGCGCATGGTCCTGCCAAAGCCGGAGATCCTGGCGGAGCTTCCCCGGCGCTGGTTTCGCCACGGCATCCACCCGGACAGCCTTCGAACAAAACTTCAAGAAGCGGGCAAACCGGATCTCATCTGGGTCACATCCATGATGACCTACTGGTATCCCGGCGTTCAGGAAACGGTGCGGATCGTGAAAGAAGTCTATCCTGAGACCGTCGTGTGGCTCGGAGGCATCTACGCGCGGCTCTGCCGTGATCATGCCGGGGCGCACAGTGGGGCCGACCGGATCGTCACGGAATCTCCCGGGGAACTGCCCGCTCTGCTGCAGGCCCAGACGGGATTTTCACTGAGGAATGCCGCCGCGTGGGGGGATTTCAGCCACTGGCCGGGGGCCGCGCGGGATTTGCTTCCCCGGTGGGACTATGCGCCCATCATGACCAGCGTGGGTTGTCCATACCACTGTCCCTACTGTGCGTCCTCCATTCTTCAGCCCCATTGGAAACGCAAGTCTGCTGAGCGGATCGTGGAAGAAATCGGCGCCTGGCACACTGAAAAGGGGGTGGTGGACTTCGCCTTTTACGACGACGCCCTGCTGCTGGGCAGGGATGAGGAAGTTCGCCGGGCGCTGTTGAAGGTGTGCCGAAAAGGCTGGAAGCTCCGCTTTCACACGCCCAATGCAATCCATATCCGGGCGCTGACTCAGGAATGGTGTGATCTGCTTCACGCGAGCGGATTTTGCACCCTTCGTCTGGGACTGGAAACTACCCGGCTGGAAAAGCAGCGGGAATGGGGGGGGAAGGTGGAACCGGACATGTTTAGGGCGGCGGTGGAACGGCTCAGAAAATCAGGATTTAGAAGCGAGCAGATTGGCGTTTACCTGCTGACGGGGCTGCCCGGCCAGCAGGTCCGGGATGTGGCCGATGCCGTCGCAGAGGTCGAAGCTGCGGGCGCCAGCCCTTTCCTATCGGAGTATTCGCCCGTTCCCGGCACGGCCATGTGGCGGGAAGCCTGCGGCGCATCTTCCTTCGACATCGCGCGGGAGCCCCTCACCCACAACAACACCTTCTTTGCCTGCCGCCGCGAGGATTTTTCCCTCACGGATCTTCAGGGCCTCAAGACCTGCGCACAGGAGGCGAGGCGTAGAGTTCAGGCGGGCACTGCCTTCCAGTGAGAAAGAATGGGGGGTCAGAGCGGGATGTAGCGGTTCACCTGCCTGTTGACGCTGTGATAAATGTCTTCGTCCGTTCCGTAGATTTCCACGACGCTCTTGTGATTGAGCAGCTTCTCGATGATGAAAGCGGTCAAGTAGAGGCTCACGAAGTGAGGACGTGGAACCAGGGCACGGATGTTCGCCGTCTGAAAGTTGACTTCGAACTCTTCGGCTTCGAGAAGTGTCTCCAGGCAGCGGCGGATCTGGTCCTCCAGCTCGTTCTGGCTGGTGGTTTCAATGAGTCGTTCTTCAATGAGCTTCATGGTGACCATGGCACTCAGGTCGTCCAGGTGCTCTCTCAGCAGATGCATCGCGTTGACGCGCTGCGACTCCTTGGCATGATCCAATTTGGAGATCACGGCCGATTCTCTCACATTGGGTCGATATTCTCTGGCCACGCTCATCCCTTTCCCAAAATTTGGAGTGCCTTTCCGGCATTAGTTTCTGGTGCGGCCACTCATTCACCGACCCTCCGAGGGTGAAGCGTCAGCCGAACGAGCAATCATAGCAGCCAGATAACCCGCACCAAACCCGTTGTCAATATTGACCACCGAAACACCGGGTGCACAGCTGTTCAGCATTCCCAGGAGCGCTGCGATGCCTCCAAAAGATGCGCCGTACCCCACGCTGGTGGGTAGAGCGATCACCGGACGGTCCACCAGTCCGCCCACAACACTGGGGAGCGCCCCCTCCATTCCTGCCGCCACCACGAACGCATGACAGTTCCGCAACTCCTCCCAGAGGTCCAGAAGCCGGTGCAGTCCGGCAACGCCCACATCGAAGAATTTTTTCACGGTGCAGTGCATAAAGTGGGCCGTCAGAGCGGCCTCCTCAGCCACGGGAATGTCGGAAGACCCCGCGCAGATCACGGCCACCACACCCCTGGGAGCAGCCCCGGAGGCGCGTTTCACCAGTGAAAGAGCACGGGCTTCACGGTGGTGGGTCAGGGACGGAAGGTGCTCCGTCACCTGTGCGGCTTTGGATTCATCAACCCGCGTGACCAGCACGTCGCTTCCAAATCGCTCCATGGACCTCACAATCTCCACGATTTGCTCTGCCGACTTGGTTTCTCCGAAGACGACCTCGGGGAATCCCCTTCTCAGGGTGCGATGATGGTCTATTCTGGCAAAGGAGAGGTCTTCGTAGGGAAGTTTGCGGAGGTGGTCCAGAATCTCATGCTCCTCGAGCCGGCCGGCTTTGAAGAGAGCGAGGAGGTTCTTAATCTTTTCCATGGGTCTGTGTTCCTGTACCGGAAGCCCCCTGAAGGGCTGCCTCGATGATCTCCAGATGTCTCTCGGTGACGCCTCCCAGTCTGCTCAAAGCCTCTCGGGCTCTCGAACCATGGCTTTCCAGACCGCGGAGGTCCTTCATCCAGTGCAGCCAGGATTCGAGAAGGTCTGCCGCATCCCTTGCCATGAAACTCCCTTCCAAGGAATGGAGCATCTTATGTTCGGCCTGGACTTTTTGCAAGTGAGGACCATAAAAAACTGCTTTGCCCCAGGCAGCGGGCTCGAGGATGTTGTGGCCTCCGATGGGTTCCAGGGTTCCGCCGCAGAAAATGAGGTCTCCGGTTCCATAGAGCTCGAAGAGGATCCCGATCCGATCCACCAGAACAATGGGCTCTCGTCTGACGGTGTGCCCCTTTTCCAGATCACTGAGACGATGATGGGCGATCTTTCGATCCTCCAGCCACCGCACCATCGGGGGGATTTGTTCCATGTGTCGGGGCGCAAAAAGCCCCACAGCTCGAGGGGCTTCCCTTCTGAGAGCTTCAAAGACCTCCAGGAGCTGAGTGCACTCAGACCGGCGGAGACTCCCTCCCACGATGACGGGGGCGGCGTTGTCAAGGCGCAGCAATCGATGCCAGGCCGCCGCACGGTTCGGATCCACACGGCGGGCCAGGGCGTCGTATTTGGAACTTCCCAGCACCCGGGTGCGCTCCCGGGGAATTCCCAGAGAGAGCAGGTTCTGCCGGTCATCTTCCGTGAGCATGGCGAGGGTCGAGAAGTGGGAAGCCAGGGGACCGAGCAGCCGGCTGAAGCGGGCAAAGCGCCGGGCCGAGCGGCTGGAGAGTCTCCCGTTGAGAAGCACGGCCGGGATCTTTCTTTGCTGCAGGGTGTGCAGGAGGTTTGGCCAGAATTCCCCTTCGAGCCCCACGTAGAGGTCGGGCTGCAGGGCCCGGAAGGTTTTCTGGAGAATCCACGGGAAATCCAGGGGAAAGGGAATGACCGTCACCCAGGACGGAAGTTGAGCGCGAGCGAACCGGAATCCCTGGACCGTTCCCACGCTCAGGTAAATGCAGGCATTGGGAAAACGCTCCTTCACGGCATGCAGCGTTGCCGCGGCGCCTGTCACCTCCCCCACTGAGGCCGCATGGAACCACAATTTCAGTGAGTTTTTGCCGGGGGCGCAAGGCGGGTGGGATCCCAGGCGACCCTCCCAAAAGAGCTTGTCACCGCCTGCGTTTTTCTTGAGGAAAAGCAACACCGGAAGCCCTGCCATGTGAAGGACCAGATTGTAGAGAAACAGCTGAAAATTCACTCCCCCCTCTTTTCACGATCGGGCTGTTGTCATTTGGCATTCTTGTCAGAAAGAGCCTGAAACTCCGAGCCGGAGCGTCTCATTCGGTCGGGCCGTCAGCTCACCCTGCCGGATCAAAATGCGCGACCTCAGTTCACAACATCGCCGGGATCATATATTTTTTTGTTTGAATGTGCGATAGATGTTGCTCCTTTTTCCAATCCAGCGGTCCTGAGTGCGTGCACCCTGAGGTGCCCACGGCGCAAGGGGTGAGGCTATGCCGATGGGTTCGATGAAAAGGGTTTTTCAAGATCAGGCAAAACAGGGGGAGGCGACATGGAAAGGACTGAACGCATCGCGGATTTGTTCCACGACGACCAGGCATTCCTGGACAAAACCGTGACGGTGCAGGGCTGGGTGAGGACACGCAGGGATTCCAAAGCAGGCGTCAGCTTCGTCGAGATGAATGATGGTTCCTGCCTTCGGAACCTTCAGGTGGTGGTGGAGCTTAAGAGACCCGAATTCGAGGAGGTTTTGAAGAAGGTCACCACAGGGTGCAGCCTTTCCGTGACGGGACGCGTGATGCGCTCCCCCGGCAAGGGGCAGAGCATCGAGCTCCACGCGCAGGAACTTGTCCTGGTGGGCTGGGCTGACCCTGCGAGCTACCCCCTCCAGAAAAAGAGACATTCCTTTGAATTTCTGCGTCAGATCGCTCACCTTCGACCTCGGACCAACACCCTCGGCGCCGTGGCGCGGATCCGCAACCGCGTCAGCTTTGCCATCCACCAGTTTTTTCAAGCGAGACACTTCTGCTACATCCATACCCCCATCATCACGGCCAGTGACTGCGAAGGAGCAGGCGAAGTGTTCCAGGTGGTCACTTCCGATGAGCTCCGGAAAAGCGGAGGTTCAGATGAACCGGGCAGCCGGGACAGTTTTTTCGGCAAACCCGCCTACCTCACCGTGAGCGGCCAGCTGCAGGCGGAGATTTACGCCCTGGCCCTGGGAAACGTCTACACGTTCGGTCCCACCTTTCGCGCCGAAAATTCGAACACGAGTCGTCATCTGGCCGAATTCTGGATGGTTGAACCTGAAATGGCCTTTTGTGACCTTGAAGGCGATCTGCGGCTGGCCGAGGAATTCATCAAATTTCTGGTTGGGATCGTCCTGACCGACTGCAGCGACGATCTGGATTTCTTCACGCGTTTCATCGAGAGCTCACTGCCTCGGACTTTGGAACAGGTGCACAAGGAACCCTTCGAGGTGATCACCTACACGGAAGCGATCGAACTGTTAAGAAAATCCGGAGAATCCTTCGCCTTTCCCGTCCTGTGGGGCAGCGATCTCCAAGCGGAGCACGAGAGGTACCTGACTGAAAAGGTGTTCCGGAAGCCCGTGGCCGTCATCCATTTTCCCCGCTCCCTGAAGCCTTTTTACATGCGCGTGAACGACGACGGGGAAACGGTGGCCGCCATGGACATCCTGGTCCCTGGAACCGGGGAGATCATTGGCGGAAGTCAGCGAGAGGAACGGACGGAGATGCTTCTCGAACAAATGCGCCTCAAATCGATTCCCACAGAGGCTTACCGGTGGTATGTGGATCTACGCGAATACGGCTCCGTACCCCATGCCGGCTTCGGCCTGGGATTGGAGCGGCTGATACAGTTTGTGACGGGCCTTCCCAACATTCGTGAAGCCATTCCCTTTCCCAGAACGCCGGGTCATGCAGACTTCTGAGGCGCCAAGGGAAACGCGAGGGTTTTTCATCGGGCGCTGATGCACCACCTCGAATTATAAGCTTTCGCAAATGATTGCAATAACCTATCCAGTCATCAAGCACGGGGTTCAGGAGGAACGCGGCCATGACACTGCCGGATTTGGAAGTGAAATGCTGGAGCTGCTGGGGGGAAGGAGTGGTCTCACTGGAGAACCATGGAGACCTCATGCCCTGTCCGCAATGCGGTGGTGTGGGGTGGATTCCCACGGAAGATGGGAATCGTCTCCTTCTCTTTCTCAAGAGACACCTGGCCGTGCACGTGGAAGAAGCCGAGGAGGGGGACGATTCCGTTTTTGAGGAAGAGTAGATTCGTTCAAGACCGGGCGTTCGTGCCTTGACGGGCCTGTGGAATTGCCGGGAGAGTCCTTCGGAAGGCGTCTTGAACGGTCCCGGAGGCGAGATGCAGTGCCATCCAAAAATGAGGCGGGTGCGATGGGGAAGGTGATGGTGGACGAGAGCCGCAGAGTGAGGCGGGTGCGTAATTCAAGCGCAGAAGGGTTCTGGGTTCGACCTGTTCTTTGGGTCGGGTTGCTGGTGACGCTCCTGATTCCGGGATGCGGCTCCCATCCAACCGTCGATTTCAAGGAAGGGTTTCGAAACTTCAAGTGGGGTTCCGGCCCTGGTGAGCAGACCGGGCTGGTGCCCCTTGGAGTTCAAGGTAAGCTGGAATTTTATCAAAAGGATCAGGAGGACCTGAATTTTCATGGAACGGTCCTCGAGAGGATCGTGTACGGCTTCTTTGACGGACGCCTCTACGCGGTGTTTCTCTACTTTGCGGCAACAGAGGATTTCACGAAGCTGGAAAAAGTCTTCAAGGACGCGTGGGGGGGACCTGCCCAAAAGGACGATCGCGCGCGCAGGGTCTTCTGGAACGAGGAGCTGGTGACCGTCCTGCTGACCTTTGAACCGTCCGCGGGGGAGTTTTCATCCGACAGCGGGGTCGGGCGCGTCTCCATCGTCCACAAGCCTTTGCAGGCGGAAATGGATGCGCACGGAGAGGGCTCCTGACGTTTGCCAACCCTTTGGGATCGGCGCCGGCCTTCGGGGCCTTTCAGACAGGGTCTCCCTCTTGAGCTGTAGAGGCCAATTCACGAAGGAGGCGTAGGGATTCCCGGGCTTCCACGGGATCCACCGTGTGCAGGGCGAAGCCTGCGTGAACGATCACATAGTCGCCGAGCTTCGGCGGTTCGGGAAGCAACATGAGCGAGGCTTTGCGCAAGGCTCCCCCGACGCTGACCACGGCCATTTCCTCTTTGATCTCGATGATTTCAGCGGGTATGGCTAGACACATTTGGGCGTCTCCTCACGGATTCTCGAAAAACGACCGGACGGCATCGCCGGCCTTGGTTTTGCCTGGAATCAGGCCGGAGCCGCCGGCGACACTCAGACTTCATCGTAGCCGATTCGGGGGGAAAAAGCGCCCCCCGCCTTCCTGATTTCTTCCAGCACCAGAGCGCACATCTCCTCAAACCGGTTTTGCAGGGTGGAAGTCAGCTCCGTCCCCCAGGGAGAAATGTCGGCGGGCTCCACGCCGATGATAACGGCCTCGGGCCTGTTTCCAAGCAGTTCCGCATAGGCGAGGCTCTCCACCAGGTCGAGCTGGTGGAGCGAATTTTTGAAGGTCACGCGCCTGGCGATCTCATCCACGGGGAGGCGGTAGAACGTTCCGGGATCGCACCCATTCTGAACTGCGTCCACCACAATGAGAAAATCCGCCTGGCAGATGGGGTCCAGAAGCCTCACCCCCAGGGTTCCCCCATCCATGATCTCCACGTTGGGGCTGAAACAAAAGCGGGCCTCGAGGGCCTGTACCACCTTCACCCCGATGCCTTCGTCGCGCAGCAGGACATTGCCCACGCCCAGGACCAGAATCCTTCTGGGAACGCGGCGACCCGGTTCATCGAGCATGGAAAATCTCCTGACGATTGGCCTGGAGGCTGGTTTAACGGTCCTGCGCACCTGGTGCGACCCGCTGTGAAGGAGGGCGGGTTGGCTCACCACCCTCCTTGGGATTGGCATCAAACCACTTTGAACTTGTAGACTTCGTTGGTCTTGGGATCGATGACGTGCACGCCGCAGGCTATGCAGGGGTCGAACGAGTGGACGGTCCTGAGAATTTCGACAGGCCGTTTGGGATCGGCCACAGGAGTTCCGATGAGAGCCTGCTCCACGGGACTGGGTTTGCCTTGAGCGCACCGGGGGCCCAGGTTCCAGGTGGAGGGCACCACCAGCTGGAAGTTCTCGATCTTCTGCTCCTTCACATGGACCCAATGCCCCAGTGCTCCTCGAGGCACGTCGTTGAGACCGGCTCCCATGCATTCGGCAGGCATTTCATAATCCTGGTAGATCTTGGTGTCGCCCTTCTTAAGATTTTCCACCAACTGCAGAATCCAGCCCTCCATGGCCTCTCCGATGATCTGGGTCTCCAGTGCTCTGGCCGCTGTCCGGCCCAGGGTCGAAAAGAGGGCTTCCATGGGAATGTTGAGCGTTTTGAGGGCGCCGTCCACCGCTTTCTTGGTGGGTTCGTGGCCTTTTCCGTAGGCCACCAGCACGCGTGCCAGGGGACCCACCTCCATGGGTTCGCCCTTGTAACGGGGAGCCTTCATCCAGCTGTAACGTTTCTCCACATCCAGAGGCTCATATTTGGGGTTCGTCTCACCCTTGGAAGGATGCAGGGCCTGGTCCCCTTCATACCAGCTGTGCTTCACGTGTTCCTCCACCTGAGCCACATCCACGGCTTCGACTTTGGAAACGTTTTTTCCGAAGATGGCACCCCTGGGGAACAGGAAGCTGTCGGGTTCCTGCGCGGTTTGTGGAAATTCTCCGTAAACCAGAAAATTGGAAGTGCCGCCGATTTTGCCCCAATCCTTGTAAAACCCGGCCACCGCCAGCACATCGGGGATGTAGACATTGTTCACAAAATCCATGGTCTCTTTCCAGAGAAACTTGAATTCCGCGATGCGGTCCGCGTTCAGGTCGTTCGCACAGGTCACACCCCCGACCACCAGACTTTGGATGTGGGGGTTCTTGCCGCCGAATATGGCATGCAGACGGGCGGTTCGGGCCTGCTGCCTCAAGGCTTCCAGATAATGCGACACCGCCAGCAAATTCACTTCGGGAGGAAGTTTGTAGGCCGGGTGTCCCCAGTAGCCGTTGGCGAAGATGCCCAGCTGGCCGCTGTCCACCAGTTTTTGCAACCTGGCCTTCACCGCTTTGAAGTCGTTCACCCCGGTTTTGCCTGCAGTGGAGACCTCGGCAGCCAGGTCAGCAGTCTTTTTGGGATCCGCCTTGAGCGCTTCGATCACGTCCACCCAGTCCAGCGCGTGGAGGTGATAAAAGTGGACCATGTGATCGTGGAGGAATTGGGCGCCCAGGAGAAGGTTCCTGATGAGGCGGGCGTTATCCGGGATCGTCAGTTTCATGGCGTCGTCCACCGCACGGACGGAAGCCAGGCCGTGCACGTAGGTGCAGACACCGCAGGCCCGCTGGGTGAAGAGATACGCGTCACGAGGGTCTCGCCCTTTCAGGATAAGCTCCAAACCGCGGAATAGGGTGGAACTGGACCAGGCGTTGGCGACTTTTCCGTCGGCGACCTCAACTTCTATGCGCAGATGACCCTCGATGCGGGTGATCGGATCGATGACAACTCTCTGTCCCATGGATCATGACTCCTTTCTTGAGTTGGATTCAGCTGCCGTTTGGCAAAGCCCTCAGCCACTCCATTGGCTGTTTCGTTCCCCAGACTGAAGACGGCGGTCCCGCTGCCTTGAAGCGGGCCACAACCCTCACGCCGGCAGCGTCCAGGAGAGCGCACGGCGTTCCCCACCCCTTTACAGAACTTTGTAGAAGGGTGTGAAATTGTCCCAGAAGTCGGGCTCGCTGCAGCCGATGCAGGGGTGTCCCGCCTGTACGGGCCAGCTGGTGCCCTCGTTGAATTTCACCAGGGGGCAGTTGTTGTAAGTTTCGGGGCCTTTGCAGCCCAACTCATAGAGGCAGTAACCCATTTTGGCCTCGGGAGATTCGAAGGATTTGGCAAATTCGCCGTTTTCGAAATGGGAGCGGCGTTGACACAGGTCGTGAATCGTTTTCCCGTACGCGAACAATGGACGTCCCTTGTCGTCCAGTTCGGGCAGTCTTCCAAAAAGAAGGTAGTTGACCACCGTGCCTACAAAATTGATGGGATTGGGAGGGCAGCCCGGGATGTTGACCGTCTCGATGCCGATGGCATCTTTCACGGATTTGGCTCCCGTAGGGTTGGGAGCGGCGGCGGGAAGCCCGCCGTAGGAGGAACAGGTCCCGATGCACAATGTAGCGAGGGCCTTGGGACAGACTTCTTTGGCAACTTCCAGCATGGTCTTGCCCCCTACGGTTCCGTAGATGCCGTTTTCAGCAGTGGGGATGGCGCCGTCCACCACGCAAATGAATTTACCGGCATGATTCTTGACAGTGTCGTGAAGGGATTTCTCGGCCGCTTCACCCGATGGCGCCATGATGGTTTCATGGTAGTCCATGGAGATGACGTCCAAGAGGAGCTGATCGATCCAGGGGTAAGTGGTTCTGAGCGTTGATTCCGCGCAACCCGTGCATTCGGCGAAAGCCAGCCAGACCACGGGAGGACGATGGGGTGAGGTGAGCGCTTCTGCAATTTTTGGAACAAAAGAGGATGAGAGACCCATGGTGGCAGATAACAAGGTGCAGTACTTCATGAAATCTCTGCGGGAAACCCCCCTTTTTTCCAGCCGTTCTTCGACCTGCTTTTCCATTTTCATCAGAATACCTCCTCCGTCCACGTCAAAGCTCTAAGTCCTGCCCATGCACACGACGAAACCCTTCGAGAGGGCCCATTATATCCATATTTTTTTTCGGAGCCGTCCGGGTTGTCAGACAGACTGATCCTTCGTTGCTGGAGGCTCCCGCGCGCCGGTCCATGAAGAGAACAGGTCGAGAGGATTTCATATATTCGGCTGGTGGATTTCTTAAAATCAGGCGGCGCGATGCAGGTTGTCAAAGTGAAGAGAATCGATTACAGATTTTTGGTATCACTATGATTTCGCTGTGTCAAGAGGCGGTGAGATCTTGCGTCCCAGGATCGTCTCAATGCTGCGGATTTTCGAGAGAAAATAATTGCGAGACTGTGAGGGCTTTACCAGGCGGGGAGACCGCAAAGCCCACAGAGAAGGGGATGGCGGTGGAAGCACTCCGTGGCCCCGCCTTTAAAGACAGGGTTGAGAGTCTCTTGCCGCGCTATTCCCGCGCTCTCTGTGTGCCCCCGGACAAAGGAGTGAGGTCGCCCTCGCCATCCGGCTTCCTGCCGATACGGGGAGCGCCTCAAACAGGACGTGGCTCAATTGAGTACCACTTCCGCCACTTTCTTGAGAATTCTTACCGGTACCGGATAATCGTCCTTGTTGAAATACAGCGTCAGAATCGTCGGGTCGATTTCAATTTTTTCCGCCACTTCTTTGAAGGTCATCCCTTTGGATTCAACCTTTTCGATGAGTTCAGACTTTTGGAGTTCCATGGCTCTCTCCCTGGTTTGTTGTAGAATAAAATTAGATGCAATCGATCAGGGGCTCTCCACCGGCTGGGGAGAATCCCTGAAAGTGTCGCTGCGGCGCTATGGGAGGGTTCAAAAAGTTGCCCTCCGGGGCTCCGTCCCCGACTGAGGGAGCGACGATTTCATGATGGCTCGCACCACATTTAAGAGGTTTTCGTCCGCTTCTGCAAGCGTTTTCAGCAGGATTATATCAGATTGATCCGCAGCGTCAGGAGAGAAGGCAGGCAATGCCGCCCGGGAAGACTCCGCGGGGATTCTTGAAGCGCAACACACAAAAGGCCATGGGGTTTTACCCCATGGCCTTTTGCTATTCAGATAGAGGACCTCTCGATTGTTCCATTTCGGAGAGAACTTTGAGCTTGAACCATCAAAGAGAACAGCAGAACATAGAGAATGAGCGATGAGATGGAACGTCAGTGGGATAGGCAGCAGGAGCGGCAGATCGATACGAGCAGCGATGGAGACCGGAGGGACTTCAGCGATTCACGGGAACGAGAGCGCGCAACGTGAAACATTAAACCCGAAGACGAGATAGAATTGAAAAGGAACTTGAGATTTCCGCAGCCACAGTCACAAGAGCACAGCACGAGCAAACAACGAAACAACCGGAGAATTCTCTACTGGATGATGAAGGCAGGCACACCTTGGAATCATTCACATGCAAGGCAAGCTTCGGATGAATCAACCCCGAGATTTTCAGCTCTGAACTTCAACGCTGTAAGAGCAATTTCAAAATCGTCGAGATCAAATGGCTTTTTGAGGAAGCAACGCAACTCGAAGTCAGCGACATAAATCAGCTACGGCTTGGAAATCACGTGAAATGAAACGGCAGCGAGATGAAGAGCTTTGAGGTAGAGATTCCGCAGGAGTTCGGTACCATTTTCATCAGGGAGAAGGGGTTCAGCGATCATCAGGTCATAGGAACATTGATCCGCAAGCAAGGTTGACTCGCGAGCCGTTGAGCAACTGTCACAGGTGTACCCAGCCCGTTCTAGATAATTTTCCAAAGAGCGTCTGAGGGAAGCATTGCCTTCAACCAACAACACGCGCTGTGTGGTTTGCAATTTTTCCCTTCGTTTGTACTTTAAGCATGGAGTGTGCCAGAATCAACTTTTCATCACAAACGGCTGTTCAGCAAGCATTCTCCGGCAAGGAGCTCTTTTGATCGGCCGCATTTTTTTAGAGAATATTGTTCGGTCGTCCGGCGGATCGGCGCAATGCTTTGAAGCGGAGCGGTCTTATGAATGCAGTGAAAATAAGGAGTTGGAAATGTTTGGAGAGTATTCTGCATGGCATGGAGGGGTGGATCATATTGTTCAGCCATCGAGACCCAGTTTCTTCATCTTGTAGGTGAGGATGTGTCGGGGAACTTTCAAAAACCGGGCGGTTTTCGACTTGTTCTTTTTGCACTTTTCGTAGGCCTTCACGATGATCTGCGCTTCAATTTCGTCAAAAGAAATGGGACTTTCGGGGAGTTGAAAGAAGAATCCGCTCTGCTCGCCCGGTTGCGCTTCGTCGAAGGGTGAGACCAAAAAGTTGAGATGACGCCCCAATATATTTTCATCCTGCTCGAGCAGGACCACTCTTTCGATGGCATTTCTCAATTCACGCACATTGCCCGGCCAGGGATAGGACAGAAGAATCTTTTCCGCCTGAGGATTGAACCCGCGAAATTTCTTCCCATATTTGTCGTTGAATTCTTCCATGAACGCCAGGGCCAGGGGGAGAATGTCCCCGGGACGCTGCCGCAGCGCAGGCAGATCAATGCGGATTGTGGCCAGGCGGAAAAAAAGGTCCCTTCGAAACCGCCCTTGTTCGCTGGCTTCCCAGAGATCCTGGTTGCAGGCCGATACAATCCGAATGTCCACTTCTTTCTTGCGAGTGCCTCCGACCGGGTAGAATTCTCGTTCTTCCAGGACCCTGAGCAGCTTCGCCTGGATCTCCGGGTGGAGCTCCACCACTTCGTCCAGAAACAAAGTGCCGCGGTCTGCCACCTGCAGCAGGCCTTCCTTGCCTTCGGACCTGGCCCCTGTGAAAGCTCCTTTTTCGTAGCCAAAGAGCTCGCTTTCGATGATTTCCGTTCCGAATGCTGCACAATTGAGGGCCACGAAGGGGTAGGCGGCACGGGGACTGTTGTTGTGGATGAGCCTCGCAAAAAGCTCCTTGCCCACACCGCTTTCCCCCTGAATGAGCACTCCCGCGTCCCGGCTCTGAGCCGTTTTGACGGCCAGCATCTGAGCCTCGATGAATTTAGGATCGTTGCCGATGAGCCTTTCCACGCCACGAAGCCGGCGCAGCTCCTGACGCAACCGGTCCACTTCATTTCGAAGGCCTGAATTTTCCAAAGCTTTTTGAATGGTCACCTCAAACTCATCCAGGTCCACGGGTTTGACCAGATAGTCGAAGGCGCCGCCCTTGATGGCCATTACCACATCCCGCACCTGCTCATAGGCCGTGATCATGACCACGGTGGGAGAGGGACGAAGTTCTTTGAACCGGGGAAGCAGGTCCAGGCCGCTGCCGTCCGGAAGCCCAATGTCGAGAAGAATGAGTTCGGGCTCTTCCTGCTGCGCAATCTCAAGCCCTTTGAGTCCCGTGCCGGCTTCCAGGACAAGGTGAGACTTTTCCAGGAGCCGCCTCAGGGCGGCTCGAAAATGATCTTCATCATCCACAAGGAGAATCTTGTGTTTCTGTCGCATGGGTCCTTTCTCATGCATGTACGTCAAAACGTTGGCGAAAATCCGCCTTTCCCGCCGCCATCACTTCCCCGGGACTCCTCCCGGGGGAAAGGCGGCGCGCAGCGGTCACCTGTCCGGCTGCGGTCGCCCGGGCCCAAAGTCCTGAGGATCGGTTCGGGCCATGAGCGACGGAGAATTCCTCCCAGTGATGGACCTTCAAACGACGGGGATGAAACAGGGGAACGGAGAGGGGGTCCACAAAACGCGGAAAATCTAGCACAGGTTCGGAGATAAAAGAAGCTGTATTGCTGGTGCCGATGGTATTGCGGCCTCCCGGGCCCACAGCCAAACCCGTGCGCTTTACGGGCCGGATCGTGCTGCGGAAAACCTGGACAAGGCAAACAGGCAGGGGAGGAGGCCTTCTCAGGGGAACCTTTCGAGAATGCGGGCGCGGGGAAAGGATGCCCGGTGCGGCATCCTGAGGGGTCCCCGCTTCACTGGGTGCGGGTTTCGCTGTCTCTTGGGTCCATCTGAGTTTGAGCGGGTGCCGCCACCTCTGAATGGGTTTCCTGCGATGTGGCCGAAATCACCTGGTCCTGGCCGACTTCGGCGTGAGAACGGGCTTCGCGCTCCTGTTTGAGGGTGTTCCTCAGTTTCAGGTAGGGCTTGATCATGGCGAGGACACCCAGAAGAAGGCCCAGTCCGAGGGCCGCGGCCATGAGGGTGTAGACCCGATGTTGCCATTGAATGACGTCGATCACGTAGAGGTTGAGCTGAAAAGGCACGGATGTGTTGAAGGTTGAGAGGTTTCCACCAATGAACACACCGATGAAGGCCAGCAGGATGAGGGTGACGATCAGCTTAAAGAGCTTCATGGGCGCCCTCCTTTTTGAAGTGGGGCAGGAGCTTGGCGAACGTGGCTTTCAGGTGTTCCGGAATGCTGCGCACGTCCGCGAGAACCGGAAGAAAATTGGTATCACCATTCCAGCGGGGGACCACATGGGCGTGCAGGTGGTCCTCGATTCCGGCTCCTGCCACGACTCCCAGGTTGAGCCCCACGTTGAAGCCGTCGGGATGCATCACGCGTTTGAGGATCACGATGCAACGCTGGATCCATCGTGACAGATCCAGCAGTTCGGTTTCCTCAAGTTCCTCGAACCGGGAAAGGTGGCGCCATGGAGCGATGAGCAGATGACCGTTGTTGTAGGGGTATTTGTTCATCATCACCATCACGTTGGGGCCGCGGTGCAAAATGAGGCGCTCCTCGTCCGAGAGTCCATCCCCCTCCGGGCAAAAGATGCAATAGGTCTCTCGTTTGCCCAGAATATAGTCAATGCGCCATGGAGCCCAAAGATTTTGCATAGATGCTTCCTAAAGGTTCACGAATTCACTTCGAATGCGATCTTCCAGGTACAGGATCCCCAAAGTTTTGGGGTGTGTGCTGCGGCCGAGAAAAACTGATCCGGGATTGAACCAGAAGACGCCATGCTTTTCTTCTGCCAGAGGCTGGTGCGTGTGTCCGAAACAGATGGCGTCCACTCCCTCGAATTCCCTCTGGAGCCTGGGACGCAAATTCTCAGAAGATCCGCAGCCGTGAGTGATGCCGACCTGGAAACGGCCGATCTGCAGAACCCGCTTTCGGGGGAGGCGATCGGAAATCTCCGGTCCATCCATGTTGCCGGCTACCCCTTCCAGAGGATAGGTTCCCATGAAATTCAGGATGGCCTCCCGCGTCCAGTCTCCCAAGTGGATGACCAGGTCCGCGTCGGAGCAATATCTGTCGCAAATTTTCCGGAATTCACGCGTCACGCTCTGGAGGTGCGTGTCGGCCATCAAAACGAGCTTCATGGATGCAACCCGCTGGAGGCAGGGGCCAAAAGGGTTCACGGTCTTTCGCCATCGTCGGGTAATATAGCAGCCCCCTCTGAAAACACAAAGTGTTTTCCCGCGAAGCAGCGCGCTGCCCATCGTCCTCCTTGAAACACTTCAGAGTGTTCAGGTGCCCAGGGGAACCAGTTCCACCCTGCCCCAGGCCCCGATTTTTTCCCCCATGGCCAGCACCACACCCTCGACGCCCTCCATTTGAGAGGCCCTGCGGATGGCCGCCGCCATGTCCCGAGGGGCCTGGATGAGATTGCCCAATGCTGTGGCGGCGGCGTCGGCCAGAGCGGCGTTCGGGGAAACGACCGTCACCGCGTCGGCCTTTCCAAAGCTCACGGAATGGCCGACGGTGCCCGAAGAGGTGCAGACGCCCAGAGGGAAACGGTCGGGGGTGAAACGGAGCCCCACCTGATGGCTGAAGGGGGAATGGGGACCCGCATAGAGCCCCACCGTGACCTCCTCCGTCAGGTCCAGATAGCAGTCACCTCCGTTTTCCACGATGACTCCGGGAGTGAGCGTGCGGAGAAACCGGCCCACATGCTGAGCCACTGCACCCGCCACGGCCGCCATGGGGCCCACTTGAGTCCGAGTGGCCGCCGCGAGCATTTCCTGGACAATGGGAGGTGCCAGAGGATCGGGGGGAAGGGGATCGAAGGATTTAAGAAATGCGGGATTTTGGGCAATGTAGGCGTGTAGTTGATGGCGGCAGCTGAGAACGGCGGTCAGGGCCTCCTCTCGCAGGTCCCTGGTCGAGCGGATCCACAGATCCGTCTCGCGGAACACGACCTCGTAGGTCTTCCATTTGCTCGATGCCGAAAAGTGGCAGCGGTAAAACCGCTCCTGGGAGTCAAACGTCTGTGGCGCCATGGCGGGTCATGAATTTCGAGTGGAAAACGCCGGAAGGCGACTGCGGGATTCCGCCCCCCCCCCCGGTCGCGACCTGTCGTGGAAAAAACACTCACTCCCACTCGATGGTGCTGGGAGGCTTGGACGAAATGTCGTAGACGACCCTGTTGATGCCCTTGACCTCATTGATGATGCGATTGGAGATTCTCTGGAGAATTTCGTAAGGCAACTTGGCCCAATCCGCAGTCATGGCGTCCACGCTCTCCACGACACGAACCGCAACCACCCGGTCATAGGTGCGCTCGTCGCCCATGACTCCCACCGAACGCACGGGAAGCAGCACCGCAAAAGCCTGCCACACCCGATCGTACCACCCGGACACTTCCATTTCTTCCAGAATGATGCTGTCCGCTTCCCTGAGAATGTGCAGGTCTTGCGGGCTGATTTCTCCCAGGATGCGGATGGCGAGTCCCGGTCCCGGAAAAGGGTGGCGAAGGATGGTCGATTCGGGCAGCCCAAGTTCTCGGCCCACCATGCGGGCCTCGTCTTTGAACAACTCCCGCAGAGGTTCGATGAGCTTGAGCTTCATGCGTTCGGGGAGCCCTCCCACGTTGTGGTGACTCTTGATGGTGGCAGAGGGTCCCTTGAAGGAAACGCTCTCGATCACATCCGGGTAGAGGGTTCCCTGAGCGAGGAATTGAGCGTTGGACAGGCGGGCTGCCTCCCGTTCGAACACCTCGATGAAAAGGTTCCCGATGATCTTGCGCTTCTGTTCCGGGTCGATGACGCCCTTGAGTTTGGAGAGAAAGAGCTCGGAGGCGTCCACATAGGTGAGGTTCAGTTCAAAATGATCGCGGAAAACCCGCTGAACGCTCTCCGCTTCCCCTTTCCTCAAAAGGCCGTTGTTCACGAAGATGCAGTGGAGGCGGGAGCCGATGGCCCTGTGAATGAGGACGGCCACGACCGAGCTGTCCACACCGCCGCTCAGGGCGCAGACCACCTGTCCATCGCCGACCTTCTCCCTGATGGCCTCGATGGCTGATTCCACAAAGGATTTCATGGTCCAGCTGGACCGGCAGCGGCAGATGCGAAAAAGAAAATTTTCAAGGATTGTGATGCCGCTGGGGGTGTGCACCACTTCCGGATGAAACTGAACGCCGTAAAAGTGGCGTTGCAGGTCCCCCATGGCTGCCACCGGGGAGTTGTCGCTGCGGGCCTGAACGATGAAACCGGGAGGCATGCGCAGAATGCGGTCGCCGTGGCTCATCCAGACGCGGACCGATTCTTTTTCCACGTCTTTGAAGATCTCCCCCGCATGATCCACTTCGATGGTGGCGGGCCCATACTCTCGACGCTCGGCGGCCTCCACGGCGCCTCCAAGCTGGTGCGCCATGATTTGCATGCCGTAGCAGATTCCCAGAATGGGGAGGCCCAGTTGAAAAATCCCGGGGTCCGAGAGGGGGGCGTCTTTTTCATGGACGCTGCTTGGGCCCCCCGAGAGAATGATCCCTTTGGGCTGGAAATTTCGAATGGATTCCAGGGACATGTTGAAAGGGTGGATTTCACAGTAGACATGGCTTTCCCGAACGCGCCGGGCAATGAGCTGCGTGTATTGGGACCCGAAGTCCAGAATGAGGACACGTTCTTCGTGCAGATGGTCGAATCTCATGGGTTTTTCCTCTCAGCAGGGCCGTTTCATTTGAGGTCGACCTGGTAGTTGGGCGCCTCCTTGGTGATGATGACATCGTGCACATGGCTTTCCCGAAGCCCTGCAGGGGTCACCCGAACCATCTGTGCCTTGGTGCGAAGCTCCTCCAGGGTGCTGCAGCCGAGATAACCCATGCCGGCCCGCAGACCTCCGATGAGCTGATGGACCACTCCCGCCAGAGGACCTCGATAGGGGACCTTGCCCTCGATGCCCTCCGGGACCAGTTTTTGAGGTTCCATGACCCCCTCCTGAAAGTAGCGGTCCTTGCTGCCGTCCTTCATGGCCCCGAGAGAACCCATGCCGCGGTAAACTTTGTAGCTGCGCCCCTGGAAGAGAATCGTTTCACCCGGGCTTTCCTCCGTGCCGCCGAAAAGTCCACCGATCATGACGCAGTTGGCGCCCGCAGCGATCGCCTTGACCACATCTCCGCTGTACTTGATGCCGCCGTCGGCGATGATGGGGATGTTGTGAGCCCGACCCACACGGGCACATTCCATGATCGCCGTCACCTGCGGAACGCCCACGCCGGCCACAATGCGCGTGGTGCAAATGGAACCGGGCCCCACGCCCACTTTGATGGCGTCGGCCCCTGCTTTGATGAGACTCTCGGCACCCGCCGCCGTGGCCACGTTTCCTGCCAGGACCGGAACGTGGGGGAATTCCTCCTTGATGCGCCGCACCACCTCCAGCACATTCCGCGAGTGACCGTGTGCGCTGTCCACGGCGATCACATCCGTTCCCGCATGCACCAGGGCCCGCACCCGATCCATGGTCTCACCCCCTGCGCCCACCGCTGCGCCGATGCGAAGCCTCCCCAGTTCGTCTTTGCAGGAGTTCGGGTACTTGATGAGCTTGGTGATGTCCTTGATGGTGATGAGCCCTTTTAATTTCCCTTCCTCGTCGACCACCAGAAGCTTTTCGATGCGGTTCTTGTGCAGAAGGCGTTTGGACTCCTCCAGGGAGATTCCCATGGGCGCGGTCACGAGATTGTCCTTGGTCATCACCTGGGAAATCTCCATGTCCATGTCCGTTTCAAAACGCAGGTCACGGTTGGTGATGATGCCCACCAGCTGGCCGTCCTTCACCACGGGGACCCCCGAAATTCTGTAGCGCTGCATCAGTTCCAGCACATGGGACACCTTTTGGTCGGGCTCAACCGTGACCGGGTCGACGATCATGCCCCGCTCGGACTTTTTCACCTTGCTCACCTCGAGGGCCTGACGCTCGATGGACATGTTGCGGTGGATGATCCCCATGCCGCCCTCGCGGGCAATGCTGATGGCCGTGTCCGACTCGGTCACCGTGTCCATGGCGGCGCTCAGCAGAGGGATTTTGAGCGGAATATCCCGGGTGAGTCGCGTCTCCACGCTGGTTTCCCCGGGCAGGATTTCCGAGTAGGCGGGGAGAAGGGAAATGTCGTCAAAAGTCAAGGCAATGGGGACATTGACTGCTTGTCTGGGGTCCATCAAATCATTCTCCATATCTGGTTGAGATCTCCTGGGGGCCTTCCCGCATCGTAGAATGGGAAGGCGTCTAACCTTTTTCCGTCTGCCATGTCAAGGGGCTCACAAGGCTTTTGGGCCGCCCCAACGCCGTTTCCGCGCCGTGAAGCAAGAGTCCCTCCAGAAGGCCCGCATCGGTGACCACCATCTCCGTCAGGTTCAGTCCCTCCAGGATTCCCCGCACGACCACCGCTCCCCCCAGCAGAATGTCCTCCCTGCCCGGTTCGAGCCCGGCCATCCGGCGCCGCTGCTCCAGCGTGGAGGCGCCCAGCCTTGCAATGGTGCGCACGACCCAGTCGTGCTCCAGAGTCAGACCGTTGACGCGGTGGGGCTGGTAACAGCTCATTTCGAGTTTCATGGCGGCAAGAGTGGTCACGGTTCCCGCCGTGCCGACCAGCATGACGTTTTGAGAGGAGGGATCCCGGTTGTTCAGGAGGCGTCGGATGTGAGCCACAACGGGTTTCAGGACTGTGGCCACGTGGGTGAAGGCCCGGCCCACGGCGGCAGACCCCGGCGGGTCCCCCTGAAGGAATCGCTCGGAAAGGGTGGCGGCGCCTAGAAAAATGCTGGTGCACCAGATGCGTTCGGGCTGTTGGAGTTGAAGCAGGGTGAACTCGGTGCTGCTTCCTCCCAGATCAAAGAGGATCGCCCACTCTGCGGGTTTCGAAAGAACGCTCAGGATTCCT
Source organism: uncultured Syntrophobacteraceae bacterium (assembly GCA_964654275.1). Classification (GTDB taxonomy): domain Bacteria; phylum Desulfobacterota; class Syntrophobacteria; order Syntrophobacterales; family Syntrophobacteraceae; genus SLCH01. The sequence goes on along the minus strand of CAZZHS010000028.1, from coordinate 31,862 downwards.
TTGGCCGACAAAAAGGCCTCTTCCTCTTCGGACAAAACACTGGGAGAGAGTCCGGACTCCCGGTTGATTCGATCCAGAAAGGCTTTAGCATTGGAAGCCCTTCGGAGGACTCCCGTGGCGCCGCAAACCACCGTCGCGGCACCGAGAGTTTCGAGCACCCGCGCGTACTCCTTCAAAACTTCGATGCTGCGTGCCATGGCGGATTCCCCGAGGGTCTCCCGCGGCAGGAACCCCTGGGCGAGGCGGGTGATTCTGCGGTCCGAGTGGAGGGGGGTGAGACCGCTTCGGTTTCGAAGTTCCGCCACCAGGAGCCGCAGGGTGTGCGACCCGAGATCTATGGCTCCAAACCTTGAATTCAGGGAAGTTTCGGTCAAGTCGGCTTCCCCTTCAGACCTTGACATCCTGCAGATCATCCGATTATTTACAAGGCGAGGGTTTCGTTTTTGAATCCGGGATCGCAGACGGGAGTTGCCTCTCCCGTCCGGGTCCCGCAATCATCCCCTGCCCGCTCCCAGTGAACGACGCAGCCCGAAGGCACCAAAGATGGCGAGGGGGCTCACCTCAGCCTGGAAAGGGCCGACCATGATTCTGGAGATCAACCCGAACCACCCCGAACCACGAAAGATCAAGAAGATTGTCGATGTCCTGAGGGGTGGCGGGATCATCGTCTATCCCACCGACACCTTTTACGGAATCGGCTGTGATCTGCTCAACAAGAGCGCCATAGAAAAAATCTACCAGTTGAAACGACGTTCTCCCAGTCAGCCCTTCAGTTTCATCTGCAGCGACCTGAAAAACATCAGCGAGTACGCTCAGGTCACCAACTATGCCTACAAAACCATGAAGCGACTGCTGCCCGGACCCTACACCTTCGTGCTGGAAGGCTCCCGGCTCGTCCCCAAGATCATGCTCACCAAGCGCCAGACGGTCGGTATCCGCGTCCCCGATCACCCGGTCTGCCTCCACATGGTGCGTGAACTGGGGCATCCCGTCATCAGCACCAGCGCCACCGATCCCGAGACCGATGAGATCCTGGTCACACCCCACGAAATCAAGAGCGCCATCGGGCATGCCATCGATTTGATCGTGGATGGCGGCGTGGTTCCCGGCCAGCCTTCCAGCGTCATCTCCCTCATTGACGACGAGCCGGAAATCCTGCGTGAGGGGCTGGGAGACGTGAACGTCTTCTGAAAGGCTTGGTCGTGAAAGCCTCCCCATTTCCGCCGGACACAAACGTCCGCCGCTGCGGCGCATGCCGACACGGCTGGGCAGCCTCCCACGACCGACGCTCCGTCAAAATGGCCAGGCAGGGTCAAACATCCGCCTCAATCCCCTGGAGCACGGAATCGACGGGGGTGCACGCGGCGCAACAAAGCTGACAAAGCCCTCAACTCAAGGTTGAACGGCGAGCTGATATCTGAGGAAGCTGTGCGATCCGTCCAGCGCCGTCGCCAGTTTTTCGCTCATATCCGTGCCCAGGAGGAAATCCATGAGGGATCTTTTCTTCCTCTCGAAGAAGATCACCTGGGGTTTTTCTTCGATCTTCCCCAACGCAGCGGCCGCAGTGACGGCATCCTGGAAGTTGCCCATCTCGTCAACCAGCCCGAGCTCCATGGCCGTCTCGCCCATGAGGATCCGCCCATCGGCAACCGCCCTCACGGTGTCTTCGGGCAGGTTTCGCCCCTGGGCCACATCCCTCACAAATTGTGCATGGGACTGGGCAATGGCGGTCTCCAGGAGGGTCCTCTCCTCAGGGGTCATTTCTCGACCAGGGTTGCCCGTGTCCTTGAATTCCCCGCTCTTGATCACCACGGTGTGATAGCCCAGTTTGTCGAAAAGTTCCCGAAGATTGGGAAAAGAAATGATGACGCCGATGCTCCCGGTGATGGTTCCGGGGTTGGCGACGATGTGTCCCGCCGCCGACGCGATGTAGTAGCCGCCCGAGGCCGCAATGCCTCCCAGCGACGCCACCACGGGCTTCACGGCGTGCGTGCGTCTCACCTCGCGGTACATTTCCTGGGAAGGACCGATGGCGCCGCCCGGGGATTCGATGCGAACGATGATGGCCTTTACGTTGTCATCTTCCCGATATTTCTCCAGGGCCTTGAGAAACTCCTGCACGTCCTCGATGACGCCCCGCACCCGAAGGACGGCGATGCGGTTGGGGCTTGCGAAAAGATCCATTCGGGAAGCAAGCCACAGGAAAAAGCTCAGGCCCAGGGCGGTGAGCAGGGCCCAGATGATCAATTTGCGCACACTCATGGGGATCACCCGTTCAAAAACCAACACCCGGCTTCTGCGGGAGCGCATGGGCCGGGTGCTGGAGGGGGGTCAAAGGCAAGAGAGGGTGAAGGGCGCCGGATCACTCATCGGATGACGCGGGCTTGTTGGCACGGGCCTCCAGCTCCTCCTTGAGCAACTCACCGAGATTGGAGGTCGCGGCCTTGGCCGTGTTCATGTAATCGGTGTAGTTGGTCTTTTCTTCCTGCTCTTCCACTTTCTTGATGGAGAGACCGATCTTGCGCTCCTTGGGGGAGATGTTGATCACTTTGGCGGTGATTTCATCGCCGGTCTTGTACTGGCCGATGGGAGACTTGATCTTCTCCTTGCTGATTTCGGACACATGCACCAGACCTTCGATCCCCTCCTCGATTTCCACGAACAGCCCGAAGTCGGTCACATTGGTGATGGGGCCGGTGATGACGCTGCCCGCAGGATAGCGCTGCGGAATGCTCTCCCACGGGTCGGGTTCGAGCTGCTTGATGCCGAGGGAGAATCGCTCGTTCTCCTTGTCGATGTTGAGAACGATGGCCTCCACTTCCTGATTTTTCTTGAAGATTTCCGAGGGGTGCTTGACCCGCTTGGTCCAGGAAATGTCGGAAATGTGCACGAGACCGTCGATGCCCTCGTCGATGCCGATGAAGACGCCGAAGTCGGTGATGTTCTTGATCTTGCCGGCGATGGTGGTGCCCACGGGGTATTTTTGTGCAATGACATCCCAGGGGTTGGGTTCGAGCTGTTTCATGCCGAGCGAGATGCGTTTGTTGTCGGGGTTGATGCTGAGGACCACTGCCTCCACTTCATCGCCCACGCTGAGGACCTTGGAGGGATGTCGAATCTTCTTGGTCCAGGACATCTCCGAAACGTGGATGAGCCCTTCGACGCCTTCTTCGATCTCCACAAACGCGCCGTAATCGGTGAGACTGACCACGCGTCCGCTGACCTGAGTGCCGACGGGGTATTTTTCTGCGGCCTTGTTCCAGGGGTCCTCCACCATCTGCTTGAGGCCGAGGGAGACGCGTTCGTTGTCACGGTCGAAGCTGAGCACCATGACGTTGATCTTGTCCCCGATCTGGAACATTTCCGAAGGATGTCCGACCCGGCCCCAGCTCATGTCCGTGATGTGGAGCAGCCCGTCGATGCCGCCCAGGTCCACGAAGACACCGTAGTCGGTGATGTTTTTGACGATGCCCTCGACGACCTTGCCTTCCTCGAGGCTTGAGAGCGTCTGGGTCTTCATCTCTTCCCGCTCTTTTTCGAGCAGCGCACGGCGGGAGAGAACCACGTTGCGTCTCTTTTTATTGTATTTCAAGACCTTGAAGGGGAAGCTCTGGCCGATCATGGATTCAAGGTTGCGCACAGGGCGGAGGTCCACCTGAGAGCCGGGCAGAAAGGCCTGAACGCCGATGTCGACGGCCAGTCCGCCTTTGACCTTGGAGATCACCCTGCCTTCAATGACTCCATCGTCGTTGTAGATGCGGCTGATATCGTCCCAGACCTTGATTTTGGCGGCTTTTTCCTTGGAGAGGTGGATGGAGCCGTCTTCGTCATCGTGGAATTCGAGGAGCACATCGACCTCATCGCCCACATTGGCCTGTATGACACCGTTTTCATCCTTGAATTCCGAAATGGAAATCTGGCCTTCGGATTTGTAGCCGATGTCGACCATGACGAAGTCTTCGCTGACCTGCACCACGCGTCCGGTGAGGACTTCGCCCTCCTGGATGTTCTTGAAGCTCTGATCGTAGAGGTCCTGCATGGTCTGCATGTCCTCGATTTCGCCATCCAGTGAGGTGTCTTCCTCGTCGAAGAAGTCGTCCATTTCAGGGTCTTGATTCATGTTGTCTTTAGTTTTCAATTCGTTTTCAACCATTGAGTTAGTTACCCCCTTGTCCAATTTTGGCCTTCGCCATCTTCAAATTATCTAAACTACCAAAAAATGCCTCGACGATCAATGCATTTTTCCGATTAGTTTTTGATCAACGTTGCCTGCGGAAGCTGCTTTTTCGGCAATGTGGCGCAGCAGCCGCTCCAGCACCCCCGAGATCTCGAGGCCGGAGGTGTCCAGAACGAACGCGTCGGGTGCAGGCCGCAACGGGGCCAGCGCCCGCTTGCTGTCGGCCTCGTCACGTTCACGCATCTGAGCTTCCACCTCGGAATACTCCACGATGACTCCCCGGGCGGCATGTTCGGCGTGGCGACGCAGGGCGCGGGTGCGCAGATCGGCAGTGAGAAAAACCTTCACGGGCGCATGGGGAAAGACCACGGTGGTCATGTCCCGGCCCTCGGCCACCACCCGCCCTGCCACGGCCAGACGCCTCTGCCAGTCCGTGAGGAACCGCCGCACCGCTTTCAGCCGGGAGACTTCCGAGGCAGCCTGCGCCATTTCCGGAGAGCGGAGTTCTTCTTCGAGTGTCCTGCTGTTGTAGGTCACCCGAAGGCTGTTTTCCTGCAGGGAGAAAGAGAGGGGCAGGGTCGGGAGTTTTTTCTCGAGATTGTTTTCCTGGTCCAGCGGAAGGTTTTGCTGGGAGAGGGCAAAGGCCACGGCGCGGTACATGGCTCCGGTGTCCAGGTACACGTAGCCGAGTTCCCTGGCCAGTAGTCGGCAGACGGTGCTTTTTCCGGCGCCCGCAGGGCCGTCGATGGCAATGATCATGGCACCTCGGTCGGTGAGCAGAAAACTTCCTCGTCCTCGAACGGTTTCATGCCGTGATGTCTCCAGCTGGAAGCGGGGAGAGTCTGGTGGGCGAACCAAGCTTGCTGCAGAAAAAATGTTGGATGGAATGAGTCTCAGGGGTCGTCGTGCTCTTCGCAAATGATGCTCTCACTCGTGGCATTCTGCCGACGGCGGGCTTGCCCGCCGTCGACATGAATCGAACTTATAAAAGAAAAACAGAGAAAAGACAACGGGTTTGTCGCGGCGTTTTGCGCATGAATTCTTTTTAATTTGCAACTTGTTGGAAAAGATGCGCTATAATGACATTCCATGCGTCCCGAGAACAGGGGATATCCACGAGCGAACACACGGCGCCCGTGCAAGAAAGATCGATTCCGCCGATCCCCCTGACCGCCGGAGCGTCCACTGTCGGCGTGCGAACTCCGCAGGTCATGGGACGGGGCGCCTCTTCAGTTTTGTGTTTGACCGTCGGACCCTGATAAGTTTCACGCCGATTGGATAAAGGACTGGTTTCGCCTCATGGCCAAGAAGACCGAGAAAGCCGGCAAGACGGCAAAAACGACCCGGGATATGAAACTTGCAGAAGAAGTGCAATCCGGAGAAATGGAAGACCGGCAGGAGCAGAATTCGGTTCCCCCGGTGATTTCTCACGAAAGGTCCCGCGCGGTCTCTTTCGACCCTTTTCGGCTTTATCTGGAGGAGATCAAACGCTACCCCCTGCTGAGCCGCGAGGAGGAGAGAGAGCTGGCCATTCGCTATCGGGAAAAGGGCGATATGGAAGCGGCCTACCGGTTGATCACCGCCAACCTGCGCCTGGTGGTAAAAATCGCCATGGATTTTCAGCGCTACTGGATGCAGAACCTCAATGATCTGATTCAGGAAGGAAATGTGGGCCTGATGCAGGCCGCCAAGAAGTTCGATCCCTACCGGGGCTACAAATTTTCCTACTACGCCTCCTTCTGGATCAAGGCCTACATCATCAAGTTCATCATGGACAACTGGAAACTGGTCAAGATCGGGACGACTCAGGCACAAAGGAAGCTCTTTTTCAACCTGCGCAAGGAAAAGGAGCGGCTGGAAGCCCAGGGCATCGAGGCGACCACGCCCCTCCTGAGCCGGCGGCTGGATGTGAAAGAATCTGAAATTGTTGAGATGGACCAGCGGCTGAGCAGCTGGGAGATCTCCCTCGACAGCCCCCTCAAGGAAGATTCGGAGGACACGCACAAATCTTTTCTCCCCTCCGAAGACCTGCCCGTGGACGACCAGATTGCGGACCGCGAGGCCAAGGCCATTTTGCACGAAAAGCTGATCCTGTTCAGGGAGCAGCTCAAAGGCAAGGAAGCGGTGATTTTCGACAAGAGGCTGCTCACGGACGAACCCCTCACCCTCCAGGAAATCGGGGATCGATTCGGAATCAGCCGCGAGCGGGTGCGTCAGATCGAAAGCCGCCTGAAGAAAAAACTCAAGGCTTATCTGGAAGAAGAAATCGAAGACCTCGACCTGCTCCAGGAGAGTATGGTGGAGGTTTGACGCTCCGCTGAACCCATTGCCCTCCCCGGTTTTGCCCCCCCCACGGCGACTGCACGGCTCTTGAAGTCTTCAAAGGGTTGTGCGGCCCCCTCTCTTTGCATCCCACTGGGTTTTCGGGAATGATGCCTCAAATGGTGGCGCAATTCTTGCCTCCAGAATTGCGTCCGCAGCTCCCTGCCCATTTGTTCGGGCTGAACCATCACACCTTGGGTGCACGCCATGTACGACCTCAACAGGATGCTTGAAGAGATCGTCGAAGACGAGAGGATCAGCAAGTCTCGCAATCGAAAGATCACCCAGAGAGAAATCAATAAACTTCTGCACGACCGCCGGATGAAAGGGCCCCCTCAGGAGGATTTTTCCAAAATGCCCCTGGGCAAAATCCTCCTGAGGGACGCGCTCATCACCGCAGACCAGCTCCAGGAAGCTTTGCAGCTGCAGTCGGAACGGGGGGGGCGCATCGGTTCCATTTTGGTTCAGCTGGGGTTCATTCAGGACGAAATTCTTTTAAAATCGCTGAGTAAAAAATATGACACCGAAAGCGTCAGTCTTTTAGATCTTCACATCAGCGAAGACGTCCTGAACCTCATCCCTCTCAAACTGGCGCAAAAGAACAGGCTGCTGCCCGTGCGCTCAGACGGCAGGAACCTTTACCTGGCCATGGAAAGCCCTCATGATTTCGGGGCGATCCATGAGGTCGAAATGCTCCTGGGGAAAAAAGTCTATCCCATCGTCACCACCTCCTATCAACTGGATCTGGCGATCGATTACCTCATGGAAAAAGGGGGTGGGGCTTTTGACGGACGAGAGTTGCAGCAGTTGTTGAAAGGGCCCATGACCATGGTGTCGCTGCTGGAGGCTCTGGCGCACCACGAGGGTTCCGATCTTCTGGTTTCTGTGGGGGCTCCCCCGGCGATCAAGAAAAACGGCCGGCTCAGGCTGTTGGACATGCCGCCCATCAGCAAAGGCATTTGCGAGGTGTACGCCAAGGTGCTCATGACGGAACAGCAATGGGAGGCCTTCGAAAGAACGAAACAGATCACCTTCATCAGCGACCACAAGTCCACGGGGAGGCTCCGCGTGAGTGCCTACCAGCAGCGGGGAAGCGTTTCCCTGAGCATCCGTCGCATTCATGCCCCGGGACTGGAGCTGGAACGGCTTGGGCTTCCCGCATGGCTTGAATCGGTGGTGTCGCAACCCCGCGGACTGGTCGTCGTCGCAAGTCCTCCGGGCCAGGGAAAAACGACCACGGTCACTGCTCTGCTGGAATCGATCAACAGGAAACGCTGTGTCAACATCGTCGCCATCCACGAGTGCCTCGAAATCGTGGTGGCTCCCAAAAAGAGCCTCCTCAACCACCGGGTCCTGGGGGATGACATCCATTCGATGGACGAACTCGCCCGGGACTTGTCCAAACAGTCGGCGGATGTCCTGGTGCTGGACGAAATGAGGGACTCGAAAGCTGTTGAGGCGGCACTGGCCGCGGCGTCCTCCGGCTGCCTCGTTCTGGCGACCTTCGCTGCCTTCACGGCCCGTTCGGTCCTTGAAAAAATGGTGGACCTTTTTCCGCCCTCGAGGCAAAGCGATGTCCGCCGTGGAATTTCCGAGTGTCTTCTCCTTGCCTTCTGCCAGCGCCTCCATTCCGATCATGCCGATGAGCCCCCGCGAGTCTCCTTCGAGAAGCTCGGGGCCGGTGAGATTCCGGTCGAAGGTTCGAGTGTCGCCGCTTCGGCAGACCTCCTGCGGGAGCCTCTCGGACAGCACGCGGACGACAGAGGGCGACCGGTTGGCGAGGACGGCAAAGGGCACCTTCGCAACAGCGCGCTTTCTATCCCACCGAGTTGATTTTCGCTTTGCAGTGCCTGGCACTTTATTTGCTTCCGTTCATCCACGGTGAAACCGTTGGGATCTAAACTTCAACACCGGGCAAATGCAGAATTTTACAACTCGAGGCGGAGGCCATGGCGACAAATGCGCTGAAACAATCCACATTCGATCGTCCCCTCAAGATTGGGGACGGCGTCTACTGGGTAGGTACGCACGACCCGGAGGCATGCCGAACTTCTAACGCATTTCTCATCCGAGACGGGGACGAGGCTGTGCTCCTGGATGGAGGCATCCGGGAGGACTTGACGTCGCTCGTGCTGAAAGTGCTTCAGCTGGGCGTCCAGCCGCGCAACATCTTGGCTCTGGTCTACCACAACAGGAGTCCACAGGTCTGGGAAACTCGCCATCATTTGCAGCGGCTCATCGATCGACCCGATTTGCAGATCATAACCGATTTGTCGGGGATCCGGCGCCTGTCCTCGGAAGAGGCCGCCGGCCCTTTCGCATCCATCGAAGCGATGGGGCACCATTTCAAGTTTTCGTCGGGACGGCGTCTCCAATTTTTTAAGATCCCCTTTGCGCCCGCAGCGGGCAGTTTCGTGACCTTCGACCTCGAAAGCGCAGTCCTGTTCACCGGGGAACTTTTCGGCAGCCAGGAGGTCCCGCGCCTGTTCTGGGGTGAACTGGAATTCGACTGCCAGCCCTGCTTGGAGGCGGGAGGGGCCTGCGTCGGATTCGAAGGCTTCTGCCCGGTGCACAGCATGGAACAGTATCACCGCAGCGTCATGCCGTCGGAGAAGGCGCTGCGGAGCGCCCTGCAGTGCATCGCCGCCCTGCCTTTCAGGGTGGTGGCCCCGCAATACGGGGGCATTCTCGCGCATCCGGAGAGCATCGCATTCCTGTGGAGGCGTCTTTCTCTCCTGACCGGAGTGGGCATCGACGGCCTCCCGGTGGATGGGGATTATGGAAGTTTTGGCAGTGAGAAATTGCTGAACGGGAATTCCTCCTCCGGCAAGGGCCAGGAAGGAGATTCCTGCCTGGGTCCCGAATCCTGTTTTGCCGATTGGGAGGCTTGATGGGCGCTGGTGTCCATGTCGGTCCGGTCTGAGCTTTGTGCGGGTGTGTGATGGGGGCAGGCGGTCAGCCTTTGGACATTCGGCAGCTGACGGAGGAACTGGGAAGTCCTGAGAATCTGGAGGATGGCCGGGTGAGGCTTCTTCTGGCCACTCTCCTCGAACAGTGGTTTTGCCGGTGCGATGAAGACCTCGAACGTCGATTTCTTCAGGACGTTGCGGCAGGCTTTGCCGATTCCATCCGGTTTCTGCTGGAGCTCAACCGGACCAAAAACAGCCTGCTCGGAATGGCGTCCCATGATCTGCGCAACCCCCTGCTCTCCATTCGCGGCCTGGCAGAGATCCTGCTGACGGAAGTGGCCGGGGGAATCACGGAAGACCAGAGAACCTACCTGTCCATCATCAGTTCCGCAAGCAACGGCATGCTGGCACTGGTCAATGACCTGCTGGATGTCTCCATCATCGAAAGCGGCAAGGTGGGCATCAACCGCGTCATCGGAGCCCTCAGGCCCCTGGCGGAGGAGCGGCTTCAGGTCTACAGGGCCATTGCGGAAGAAAAAGGAATCGGGTTGACGGCCCATTACGGGGAACTTCCCGATTTTGCCTTTGACCCGACGCGCCTGGGGCAGGCGATCGACAATTTGCTCAGCAATGCCGTGAAGTTCTCTCCCCCGGGTTCACGCATTGAGGTTTTTCTGGAGAAGGAGGGCCGGTGGGTGAGGTTCACCGTGGTGGACAAGGGCCCGGGAATTCCCCCGGAAGACTTGCGCAGGATTTTTGACGAGTTTGAAAAGTCGAAGGGAAAGCCCACGGGAGGGGAGAAGAGCACAGGACTCGGGCTGGCCATCACCAAAAAGATCATCGAGGCTCACGGAGGTCATGTCTCGGTCTGCAACGGGACAGAGGGAGGCGCGGTTTTCACGCTTCACCTGCCGCTTTAGGGCTCCTGAATTTGTTGCCGGGTGGCGGGGCGAGGTGCCGCTCCACCTCCAGGCGCCCTTGCCTGGGCGGTCTGGAATTCTGCTGCTCCATTTTAAGGACGTGCCCATGAGTGAATCCAGAAAACCGAAAGTGATCATCGCGGACGATGAACGTCACTGCCGGGTATTTTTGAGCGCGTTATTGCAGTCCATGCGCTGCGAGGTGGTCGCCGAAGCCACCAACGGCGTCGAGGCCTGTGAGCTTTACGGCAAACACAGACCGCACCTTCTGCTCCTCGACGTCAACATGCCGGTCGAATCGGGCGAGGAGGCCCTCAAGAAGATCATGGAGCAGCATCCCGGGGCTTTTGTGATCATGCTGACGGCCGTGGCCGATCTGGCGACGGTTGAAAACTGTCTCTCGCTGGGTGCGACCAATTTCATTCGAAAGGATACCCCCATCGAGGAAATGAAGAGCATCCTCAAGGAATCCTGGCAGCAATTTTCCAAAGCGAAAGCCAGGTCGGGGGGCGCATGAGTGCAGGCCCCGCCCCCCGGATCGACTCTCCTTGCCCGGGAAACGGGAGACGTTGACTCATGGTCAAGAATCCCAAATTCCTGAGCTCACTCGTCAGCAAGAAGATCATCACCCGGGAAATTCTCAACCGTCTCGTGGAGAAGCATGCGGAAGATGCCCAGGCAGTCCTGAGGCATCTGCTTCGCATGAACCTGCTCCCGGCAAAAGCTCTTGGCAGACTCTGGGCCGATTCACTGGGCCTGGCGTATCTCGATCTTTCTAACATCGTTTTTCAGCGCGACATCGTTCAGTTGCTCCCCGAATCGTTTGCACGCAAAAACCATGCGATCCTCATTTACAAATTCGGGGACGTGATCACAGCGGCTCTTGCAAATCCTCAGGACGACTTCACCATCAAGAAGATCGAAGGCATGATTCATCAAGCCGTGAGTCCTGCCTTCGCCTTCCCTGAGGACATCGAAGAAGCCATCGAGATCAACTACAAAAACGAGGCGCAGCTCAATGATCTCTCAAGAAAAATCGTTACGGACTCCATCCAGATTGAAGACATTTCGGAGCTGACGCGGGATGAACTGCAGAAAGTCGCCGGTAGCCAGGCTGTCGTGGAATTTGTCAACGGCCTGCTCATCCTCGGGGTCCGGGAGGGGGCCAGTGACATCCACATTGAGCCGGGAGAGGAAAAGGTCAAGGTCCGCTTTCGCATCGACGGGCTCCTGCAGGAGTACAGCACTCTCGAGAAGGCGCTCTTGCCGCCCATCGTTTCCAGGCTCAAAATTCTTGCCAACATGGACATCACCGAAAGGCGAAGAGCTCAGGACGGCCGCATCAATCTGGAACTGCCCAGCGGTGCGATCGACTTTCGTTTCTCCAGTGTCCCGACCATCCACGGTGAAAAAATCGTTCTTCGCATCCTCGGGCAAACCCGGGCCAAAGACATTCCGGACCTCACGGAGCTCAATCTCTCCCTCAACTCCCTGACCATCCTCAAGCGAATCATCGGAATGCCCCACGGCATCTTTTTCGTCACGGGCCCCACGGGTTCCGGCAAGACCACGACGCTCTTTTCCGTTCTGAAGCATCTCAACAAGCCGGATGTCAACATCACCACCATCGAGGACCCCGTCGAGTACCGGCTGGAGGGAATTTCCCAGATTCAGGTGAACTCTGCGGTGGACCTGGATTTTGCCACCGCCCTGAGAGCCTTCTTGCGACAGGATCCCGATGTGATGCTCGTGGGGGAGATCCGGGACAAGGAAACCGCACAGATCGCCTGCCAGGCGGCCTTGACGGGGCATTTCGTCCTGGGGACCCTGCACACCAACAGCGCCATCCAGGCCATCACACGTCTTCTCGACATCGGACTCAAACCCTTCCTGGTGGCTCAGTCCATTGTGGGTGTCATGTCGCAGCGGCTCGTGCGGAAAATTTGCGACCACTGCAAGGAAAAATACCTGATGCCTCCCGACCAGGTGCGCAAGGCCTTCAACGTGGAAGGTCGCGAGGTCCTCTGCTATCGCGGCCGGGGCTGTTCGCACTGCAACTACAAGGGGTTCTCCGGACGCACCGCACTCCACGAAATCATCTATCTGGACGAAGAGATGCGGAGTCTCATCGCCCGCGGCGAATCCGCCGTGGAAATTCAGAGGCTGGCTCGCGCCGGGGGATTCCAGAGCTTGCGCTACGATGGTCTCAAAAAAGTGCTGCGGGGACTCACGACCCTGGAAGAAGTGAACCGGGTGGCCATCGACGAGGAATCGGAGTCCGTGGACATGTTGTGATGCACTCGCCCGTTCTTCTTCCGGAAGCGGGCACTCCGTCCCCCCCACCGCCACGATGCTTGTCAGACTCGTGCGGGCTCCCCCGACGCGACACCTCCCGGCTAAACCATTCCTCCCCTCGTCTGAAATGTCTGCCGGCATTGAAATGGAGGGTGCTATCTGTTAGTAGATGAAGTCCAGCCTCGCGGCGCTGCCGATATCCGGATGTCCGGGCGCACTCGCAGACTCATGCACCGGTATGTGGGATCGTCGGGTCCTGGCGCGTCATCCCGACTATCATGGGTCCTGTGGAGGGACGCGGTCATCGGGTGTCGAGGGGCATTGTGCCGATGACTGCGCAGCACAAAAAAGTGTCCGCCACTCGAGTCGTCATTCCGGCAGTCTGCAACCGGAATTCACAGAAAAGAACGCGGGTGCCGGTTTTTAGCTTGCCCGCATGGCGAGTGTCGAAACGGACACCCTGCACTGTGGAGCTTACACAAGTTTCATGGGGGTGGTTTCGTGAGAGGGACCCGGGATGCCGTCGGAAGTCTGAGTTGCTGCTGAAATCGAGCTGAAAGGACGATCGGGTCAGGGGCGCCGATTCGTGCAGGGTTTTTTAAAGCTTGGCGGCTCGTTTCCTCGACCTTTCACGACCTCATCCCCGATGTCCGAAATTGGATTTTCAGGCAAGGGGTGCGCGCGTGTTCCCCGGAGTGAATCATGGAAGAAGCGTTTCATGCAGAGCGGCTGAGGCAGTGGATTGCGGAGGGGGCGGTGGAGCCGCTTCTTCAGGTGTCCCGGGAACTTCACCCCGCCGATGTTGCTGAGCAGCTCGCTGAGCTCACACCGGAGGAGGTGGCGCACTTCGTGGAAGTGCTGGGGACTTCCAATGCGCTCACGGTCTTCGAGTTCGTGCCCTTCGAACTGCAGAAGACCGCGCTCAACCATCTTTCCAGGAAGACTCTGGCGGAACTCATGAATCTCATGAGCCCCGACGACAGGGCGGATCTGGTCGAGGAGTTGGACGAAAGGTCCCAGGAGCGGCTTCTCTCCCTGCTGCTGCAGGCGGAACGCCAGAATATCATGAAGCTGATCACCTATCCCGAGGGGAGCGCAGGGGCCTATTTGACCACCGATTACGCCATCCTGCGACCTGAGGGCACCATTCGCGCCGCCCTCGATCAGCTTCGTCTGCAGGCCCCCAGGAAAGAAACGATCTATTACGCGTACGTGGTGGATCAGGCCCGGCGCCTCGTGGGGCTGGTCTCACTGAGAAATCTCATCATGGGACGTCCCGACGATCCCATCGCATCCGTGGTGCGCCGCAACGTCATCTCCGTGCGGGTCGACGACGACATCGAACACGTGGCTCAGGAGATGACGCACTATGATTTTCTGGCCATCCCCGTGGTGGACCAGGACGATCGGCTGGTGGGCATCATCACCTATGACGACATCTTTGACGTCATGCGGGAAGAGGCCACCGAGGACATGTACCACCTGGCCAACCTCGACACCGATGAGAAGATTTCGTCCTCCTTGCCGAGGTCCGTCAAGCTTCGCGTGCCCTGGCTGCTCGTCAACCTGATGACAGCCCTTGTGGCGTCCATGACCGTGAGCTATTTTTCGGACACCATCTCGCAGTACGTGATCCTGGCGGCGCTCATGCCCATTGTGGCGGGACTGGGGGGCAATTTCGGCACGCAGACCCTCACGGTCGTGGTGCGGGCCCTGGCGCTTGGGGAAATTAAGTTCACGGGGGACTGGGGGGTCCTGTTCAAACAGATCGGCGTCGGCCTCTGCAGCGGTCTGTTCATCGGACTGGTGATGGGGACCATCGCATTTGTCTGGCAGCGAAATATCTGGCTTTCGCTGATTCTGTGGATGGCCATGACCGCCAATCTGATCGTGGCGGGACTGGTGGGGGCGCTGGTTCCCATCACTCTGCGCAAGCTCAGGCTGGACCCTGCACTGGGCTCCAGCATTTTCGTCACCATGGCCACCGACACAGGCGGATTTTTCATCTTCCTGGGGCTGGCCTCCCTGCTGCTCCACCACATCGTTTTGTGACATCGGGAGCGCACGGATGAATGTCTCGTGTTCACGACAGGAGTGATCCCTTGAGCATCGTTTTGCCGCGACGCAACACGCGAAGGATTCATATCGGCCCTGTTCCCATCGGCGGAGGGGCTCCCATCGTGGTTCAGTCCATGGCCAACACCGACACCCGGGACTGGCGGGCTACTGCAGACCAGATCCGCCGCCTGGAGGAGGCGGGGTGCGAACTGGTTCGCGTGGCCGTGGTCGATGAAGCGGCTTTGGAACAAATCCCGCGCATCAAGAAAGAGATCCGCATCCCCCTGATCGCGGACATTCATTTTGACCATCGTCTTGCCCTGGGGGCTCTCAAACAGGGAGTGGACGGTCTGCGCCTCAATCCTGGAAACATCGGCGGGCGAGACCGGGTGGCCAAGGTGGCAGCCGCGGCGCTCGAGCGCCAGGTCCCGATCCGCATAGGGGTGAACAGCGGCTCGGTGGAAAAGGAGTTGCTCGCCCAATACGGCCGGGCCACTCCCGAGGCGATGGTGGAAAGCGCCCTCAAGCACGTGCGGCTGCTGGAGGACGAAAACTTCGATCTGATCAAGATTTCACTCAAATCCTCGGATGTTTTGGACACCATCGCCTCCTACCGGCTGCTCTCGGCCAGGACCGATTATCCGCTCCACCTGGGGGTCACGGAAGCGGGAACGGTGGTGGACGGAGCCGTCAAGTCGGCCCTGGGCATCGGGCTCCTCCTCCTGGAGGGCATCGGCGACACCCTGAGAGTATCTCTCACCAGCGATCCCGAGGAGGAAATGCCCGTGGCCTACAGCATTCTGCGCTCCCTCAAACTGCGGCATCGAGGGGTCGAGCTGATTGCCTGCCCCACGTGCGGCCGGACGGAAATCGAACTCATTGCCCTGGTGCAGCAAGCCGAGCGGTGTTTGCGCAAGGTGCGCACGCCCCTCAAGGTCGCCATCATGGGCTGCGCCGTCAACGGGCCTGGGGAGGCCCGGGAGGCCGATGTGGGGATAGCGGGCGGTCGTGGAAAGGGCATCCTGTTCAAAAAGGGAGAACTGGTGGAAAAGATCTCCGAAGGGGACCTCCTGAAACGGCTGCTCCGGGAGGTGGAAGTCATGACGGGTGAGCGCCTTTTGGATTGACCGGGAAGAAGAGCGTGCGGTTTTTTGAGATCATCGATCAACTGCTGGACTATTACCCTGAGGCCGACGTCGCCTTTCTGGAGAAGGCCTATGTCTTTGCCGCCAGGATTTATCGCGGCAAAACGCGCCTCAAGGGAGAACCTTACCTGGCGCACCCTCTGGCCGTGGCGGGCATCCTGGTGCACATGCGACTCGATGTGGAAAGCATTGCCGCGGCCCTCCTGCACGATCTGCTGCTGGAAGGGCTGGTCACCCTGGAGGAACTCGAAGAAAGCTTCGGCGCCGATGTGGCGCAGATCGTTCAGGGGGTGACCAAGCTCACCCGGCTCGACTTCGGCAACAAGAAGGAGGAGCAGGCGGAGTACATGCGCAAGATGGTGCTCGCCCTCTCCCATGACATGCGCATCCTGCTGGTGAAGCTCGGGGAGCGCCTCCACGACATGCGCACCTACGAGAACCTCTGTTCCGCCTCCCAGCGCATCCTGGCCCGGGAAACCCTCGACATCTACGCGCCTCTTGCGGATCGTCTCGGCATTGAATGGATGAAGGTGGAACTGGAGGATCTGGCCTTCAAATGCCTCGAACCCGAAGAGCACGACCGGATCCTGCAAGGGCTGGTCAAGACTCAGGTGGAGCGCCGGCGCTACATCGAGACGGTCAAGAAAATTCTGCATGAAAACCTTGAACAGCACGGGCTCCAGGGACGGGTCAGCGGCCGTTCCAAGCACCTGTACAGCATCTACACCAAAATGGCCCGCCAGAAGCTCGATCTGGAGCGCATCTACGACGTCGTTGCCTTTCGCATCATCGTGGATTCCGTTCGAGCGTGCTACGAGGTGCTGGGGATGGTTCACACCCTCTGGAACCCTGTTTCCGGCCGATTCAAGGACTACATCGTCAAGCCCAAATCCAACCGCTACCAGTCCCTGCACACCACGGTGATCGGCCCCGAAGGAGCCCGAATGGAAGTGCAGATCCGCACCCACGAGATGGACCGCATCGCCAATGAAGGGGTTGCGGCGCACTGGCTCTACAAGCAGCGGGGCGATTCCAGCCAAAAGCTCGACGAACGGGAGTCGCAGCGGTTTTCCTGGCTGAAGGAACTCCTGGACTTCAACAAGGAATGGCGGGATCCCAAGACGGTGTTCGATGTGGTCAAGGATGGGTTCCACACTGACGAGGTCTATGTTTTCACTCCCCTGGGGGATGTGAAGGTGTTCCCCAGGGGCGCGACTCCCGTTGACTTCGCCTACGAAGTCCACTCGGAAGTGGGCCATCGCTGCGTGGGGGCGCGGGTCAACGGGAAGATCGTTCCCCTGCGCTATCAGCTGCAGAATGCAGACACGGTGGAGGTCCTCACGGCCGCCAACCATCAGCCGAGCAAAGACTGGCTCAAGTTCGTCAAAACCTCCAAGGCCACGCAGCGCATCCGCCACTGGATCAAGGCTGCGGAGCGGCAACGTTCGGTGGCTCTGGGCAAAGAGCTCTGCGAGAAGGAGTTTCGCAAGAAGGGCCTGAACTTCAGCAATTACGTCAATGCGCCGGAACTGCTGGAAGTGGCGCGAGCCTTCTCTCTGCGGACCATCGACGACCTCCTGGCCAGTGTCGGTTACTGGAAGATTTCGCCTGTGCAGGTGATCGGGAGACTGATGCCGGCCCCATCGGCGGAACCGGAGGAAAAAGAGGAGGTCCTGGCCTTTGAAAAGCGAAAACCTCGCTCCCAGGATGAGGGCATTGTGGTTCGCGGAGCGGACAATGTCATGATCCGCATGGCCAGGTGCTGCAATCCTGTTCCGGGTGAACCCATTGTGGGGTACATCACGCGGGGGAGGGGCATCACGGTGCACCGGGCCCGGTGCAAGAATGTGGTCCGAGGGGATGAGGAGCGCAGGATCTCGGTGCAATGGGATTCGGGGGAGGGGAAGGTCTATCCTGTCGACATCAAAGTGGTTTTAGCCCAGGAGAAAGGCATGCTCGCTGCGCTCAGCGGGCTTCTGGGTCAGCTCGACGTGAACGTGGTGGACGTCAAAATGGACAACAGCGCGAGGGATGCAGTGGTTTGCCTCCTGAAAATAGAGGTCAAGGACACCAATCACCTGCAGCGCGTTTTGTCTGTGCTGCGTTCCGAACGAGGAATTCTGAGAGTCCAGAGGACCATGGAATGATTTGCCACCCACCGGCCTGGTGTGGAATGAACAGACCGGTGAGCAAAGAAGGGACTGCCGAATCGTTCGCACCGGGTCCGGATGTGAAGCGGCCCGGCCATGGATGAGCGCGTTGATCAGAGGTTTGAATAGACCGCTGTGGATTCAGGGGCCCTCAAAACCGAATCCAGCTCTTTCTGGAGTGCGGCCCGTTCGGGGTTGTTCTGCCATGCCTTCCATTCTTCCACGCTGTTCCACGTGCTGATCACGAGGAACTTGTTGGGGGTTTCCATGGATCTCAAGGTTTCCCCGGAAATGTAGCCCTTCGCCTTTTGCAACGCCAGGGAGCGAAGCTTCGTCAGAATTTGGTGAAGTTTAACTTCCTGTCCCTCGTCCACGACTCTCTCGATCAGTACTCGAACCGCCATACATCACCTCCATCTTTTTGGGAACCAAGGGCCGGTTGTGAAAAGAACCAAAAGGTAAGCTGCTTATATCTATGCAGAAGCTAGCATGTGTTCTTGGGAGGGTCAATGGAAAGTGCAAGGGATTTGAAATGAAAGATATAAGCGAGCAATTTCATTATACCCGCTGCTCCCACAAGAATACATACTTTTCTGGGGAAAATATTCGGGCTCGCCCTCCCCAGGAATTTCTGCTTGCATTTTTCGGTCGAATGGCTTAGGTTCGGTTTGTATCGCTACGAAGTTATTGCAATCGCTAATTAAATCAGTTTTTCACCGGTGTGCGGCATCCCCAAAGAGGTGATCAGGTGATTGTGAAGCGTTGGATGACCACCAAGGTCGTGACCATTCATGAGGAAGCTTCCATCCAGGAAGCCCTCTCCGTCATGAAACAGGCGTCCATCAGGCACCTTCCCGTGGTGGACGCCGACCAGAAGCTGATCGGGTGGGTGACCGATGCGGACCTGAGGGGCGTCCTGATCGCTTCCATGCTCGAAGAGCTGACTTTGGCCGACGTGATGATCCGCAGGCCCATTGTGGCCACCCCCGATCTGTCCATGGACGAAGCGGCTCAGATGATTCTGGAGAAGCGTATCGGGGGGCTGCCGGTGGTGGAAAAGGGCCGGCTGGTTGGGGTGATCACCGTTGTGGACGTTCTTTCGGCCTTCATCACCCTCCTGGGCATGCTGCCCTATTCGTCCCGGCTGGATGTGGAGGCCGCCTCTGCGCGCGGCGGGCTGAGCAAGGTTTTGGAGGTCGTCGAGAAAAAGAATGGGAAAGTGGTGAGTCTTTGTCACCTGCCGGGCACAGACGATACCGCCGATGCCTACTCCATCCGTTTGAAAAAATGTGATCTGTCGCCCATCGTGAACGCCCTGAAGCGCGGGGGGATCAAGGTGCTGGCCGGCGATTCCTAGGGCGTTCGACTGCGGCGAAGTTTCCGTGAATCGGAGATGGGCCGCCTTCCCGGCGATTTGTTGTGAATCCTGTTTCCCTGCTCAATCGAAGATCCTCTGTCTTCTGTCTTCGCATGAATCCGACCACGAACCGACGACACTCTTTTCCGGGGCGAATCCTGCGCGCACGGTGTTCAGTCCGGGCAGTTCTTGTTTTTTCATGCTGGTGAGCTGATTTCCGCAGGTGCGGATCAGCGCGGCGACTTTTGGTGGCAAAATGCCGATCTCAGCGGCCTTTTGCCGGGATGTGCGACTTCGTTTGGTGCCGACAGTTCCAGGCGTCAATCATTGAAGTTCCTTGACGATCAACAGGAGGCGTGAGAGATGGGAAGAATACCGGACAACTACCTGCCACCCAAAGACCTTTGGCCCGAATACACCGTCCCTGAAGAATTTGCCGATACCCCGATGCAGCTGAACCTTGCGGATTTTCTCCTCGACCGCCACGTGCGGGAAGGCCGGGGAGAGAATGTCGCCATCAAGTTCATGGAAAAGAGCATTTCCTATGCGCAGCTGCAACAGTCCGTCAACCGATTCGGCAATGCACTGAAAGGACTGGGGGTAGAGCCACAGGACCGGGTGGGAATCCGGCTGGTCAATTCTCCCCAGGCTCTCATCACGGTCTTCGCCATCGAAAAAATCGGCGCGGTTCCCGTCCCCACCTCCCCGCTCTGGTCCGCCGAAGAAATCGCGTTTGTGGCCAACAACGCCGAGATGAAATACTTCGTGGTCAATGCCCCCCTCATGGGGCCTGTCGAGGAGGCAAAGCCTTCGTTTCAGTTCGGCACTCGCATCATTGTCATCGGAGGTTCACCCGAGGAAGTTCGTTCCGCCGGAAATCTGGCTTTTGAAGAACTCATGGCGACGGGGGCCCCCGACCTGGAAGCCACGATGCTCGATGCCTACGACATCGGCATCATTCTCTACACGTCGGGCACGACGGGGATGCCCAAAGGGTGCGTCCATTTTGTGCGGCCTTCCATCATTGAAGCCAGGATGGTGAACAAATACGTCTACCAGCTCAAGCCCGGAGACATCCTGGGCGGAGCTGCCCCCGTTTCCTTTGCAGCGGGCTTCGGCACCTTCACCCTCCTGCCTTTCGAAGGGGGAGCCGGCGTGTCCCTCATCCCAAGGTTCGCGCCCCCGGACATGATGGATCTTATCCAGAAACACAAGATCACGGTGCTCACCGGCCTGCCCACCGCCTACCGGGCCCTCATGAAGTTTCCTCCCTTCAAAGACTATGATTTGAGCTCCGTGCGCCTGTACACCTCGGGTGGCGACGCTCTGGGCGCCGACACGCTCAAGGCCTGGGAAAACCTCACCGGCAAGCCCATCTGGGAGGGCCTGGGCGGTACGGAAATGCTTCACCTGGTCACTTCCAACACCATGAACGAGGTCCCCGTCCCCAACTCCATCGGCAAACCTCTCCCCGGCGTGCAGGTGAAGGTCATCGACAGTGCGGGGAAGGACTGCAAGCCTAATGAAATCGGAAGCATGCTCCTCAAGGGCCCCTCAGGCACGCTCTACTGGAAGCCCTATGTGGATGATGAGCGGCTTCTCAAATCCCAGGCCAAGGGGGTGCGCGACGGCTGGAACCAGATGGGCGACGCGGTCTATGCCGATGAGACCGGCAACATCTTTTTCGTCTCCCGCGAGGATGACATGATCAAGAGTTCCGGCTACCGCATCGGACCGGCGGAGGTGGAGGAGGCCATCGCGACCCACCCCAAAGTGGCCGATGTGGGTGTGGTGGGTGTGCCCGATCCCGAAAAGGGGCAGGTGACCAAGGCCGTCATCGTCATGAAGCCTGGTGAGGAGGGCACGGAAGCCTTTACGGAGGAACTGAAGGAGTACTTGAAAAAGCACATCGCCATCTACAAACTTCCCAGGATCGTGGAGTACGTGGACGCTCTGCCCCGGACCCCGACCGGAAAACTTCTGCGCAGGAAGCTCAGAGGCTGATGCCGTGGCCGACGGGGACACCTCCCGGTGTGCCTGGTCATCTCCTTCAAACGGCCCACGCTGCGGGGGGCGCGACCTCCCCCCGGTTGAGGCGCGAGCACCGTTCTGCCGCGGTCAAAATCGATTTTCACTTTGACCGGAAAGCCGGACACGAACAGGCTCCCCATCGCAGGATTCAGTGATTGCAGTTCCTGGGGCACCCTTCGCCACTCCGTGGGAGGGTGCCGTTTTTTTCAGGTCCGGGAGATGTGGGGCAAAAGAAGGTTTTGAACGGCCTCGAGGTCGGGGGAAGCTTCCCAGCCTGCTGAGGAGAGCTGGATCGAGTCCCCCTCGATCCAGCTCGTCCGGACCACATGGACGTGGGGGCCTTGCGGCGCCCAGACCCGTGGGTTCGTCGGGCCGAAGACGACAACACTCTCGACGCCTGCAGCCGCCGCGAGGTGGCTCACTCCCGAATCATTTCCCACGTAGGCACTTCCCCGGTTCAACAGGGCCAGCACCTGCGGGAGCGGGAGGTCCTGAAGCAGGCTCACGCCAAGTCTTTCCATCTGCCGGGCCGGAGCCTCAAGAAACGAATCGGCGGGTCCCAGAATCAGAATGACTGGATGGGGGGTGTGTTTCACGAGCCATTGGGCCAGGTTCCACCATTTATCGAGGGGCCAGATCTTGCTGCGCCCTCCACTGCCGGGATGAAGGACCACCGGACGGCAGTCCGGCCGAAGACCCCTGCCGATCAACTTTTTCTCCAGTTCAATCCGGGCCTGCGGCGATGCCTGCAACAGGACCGGAATGTTTTGAGCGGGGAAGCCCAGGGACCGGAACTGCTCTGCCAGGAAATCGGCGACGCTTCTCCCCGCCCCCTCCTGCGGGAACGACTGTATCCAGTGAACGGGGCAGGGGAGACGGCGGGAAAGGCGTTCGCAGATGGGGCGAGCGGATGCCTGGCCCAAAAAGAAGATCGTCGTGGCGTCTCGGAAAAAAGGAGGTGGTGGAGCCTTTTCCCAGAGTTCGTCATGATAGAAGGGGGTCAGGTGCGTGCCCTCGCAACTGTGCCAGGCAGCCAGGAAAGCCAGTCCTTCCGCCAGTTGCGCATGATGGGGCCTGGTCCAGAGATCGAAGACGAATCCACCGGATCGGTGCAGCCCGTTCAAGACCGGGAGCACCAGCAGGAAGTCTCCCAGGGCTCCCTGGTGGATGACCACCGTTCTCCCGGGGGGCGCTGGGGATGAAGGAGCTTCCATCGGTTTTTCCCGGCCGTGCGGGCGCTGGTGTGGAGGCATTGGAGGTGTCGAATTCACGCAGCACCATCCGTCTCGTTTCTGAAGGGAGACGATGGGGCAGCGGCCTGAATTCTTTCGAGTTTTCTCAGGACTTCGAGGGCGGCGTGGACTCTTTGCGGGCGAGTTTTTGGCGGGACCATCGCTTGAGAAATCCCGACATTTTGGAAACCGGCGAAGGGGGGTCGGGGTCGGCCTTGAGGAGGCCCTCCGCCAGCACGGCTTTTCTCAGGCAGGTCTTCACGTCTGCGCAGGAGACGCACTCGGGCTGAGGTTGAATGACGCCCTCTTCATCCCGCGGGCAGACCAGTTCCGCAATGCCGTGGCAGGGGGGCCGTTCACCTTCCTGCCGCGCCGGAGTCCGAGTCAGGGGATTCTGCCTCTCATCGCTCAAAAACGGAAATCCTCACGTCGTTTGTCTTTCGAGCGCATCAGGAAGTCGGATGATCCCGGGGAAATCTGCGGGTTCAAAGCACCACCCGGTGCAAAGTGGTGGATTGCCCGTGTCATCCGCCCTCCTGCAGAAATCTGTTTTGCGGGGCGCGGTGAGAACGAAAACTCATTCAAGAATTTCGAGAACCGCGCGCTTCCGGAGTTTGGTTGCGGCGGCATTGAGCAGCGTGCGCAGCGCGTGGGCATTGCGCCCCTCTTTTCCGATGATTTTTCCCAGATCGTCTTTGGCTGCTCTCAGTTCGATAACGGAAATCTGTTGGCCGCTGATTTCTCTCACTGAAACTTCATCAGGATATTCAGCCAGTGCTCGAGCGATCACTTCCACCAATTCTTTGATTTGGATGTCTTCCATGTTCTTCCCCGTCCGTTGAGAACATCTCGCGATGCAAGAAGATCGTTGTACCGTTTGGGCTCAGCTGATTGGTTTCGTTGTTTCGCCGGTGGTGCCAAAACCATGAGAAGCGATAACGAAGAACTCTTGGCTCCGGAGTCTGTGAGCCGAAGAAACAGGAGGGGGCATGCGGCGTTCCTGCGCCTTGATGGGGATAGCCTTCTCCTTCTTGAGAAACACGCACTTCATGAGCGAAATTTACCCAAAAGAAACATTTGTTTGTTGAGTGTGAATCCATGCGACATTACGAAAATACCCCCACCGTGTCAAGTGCAAAATGTTAGAGAAAATAATACGTTGCATGCGCACCGGGCGGGAAACGGCGGGGGAAAAAAGCCTTTTCTTTTTCCAGTCTATTGGATAGCTTATAGCGCATTGGGGAAAATTCCTTCAAAGTGACTCGCATGGAGGATTTACCCAAGACCTTGCAATCCGTGGAAAGGTCCGGCCGCCTTCCACTGAACATCTTCCGCCGGTTTGAGCAAAACCCTGCAACGTCATCGGAGAAATGAGGAGGCCCATGAACTCACCCTTGCCGGCCCGGCCGCAGCCCCTCGTTGAAACCATGGTTCTCGATCTTTCGCCGCCAACCCTCCATGACAACACCGCGGACCTGGACCGGGTGGTGCGGGAGTTGAAAGCCGCCGGCTTCGAGCCGCTTCAGGTGCACGTTTCGAACCTCAATCACCTGGTGCACTCCATCCGACGTCATCAGTACCGGGTGAAGGCAGTGCTGAGCCATTGGGGGGAGTACTGGGAACTCATGGACGTCCTGCCCCGTGACCACGATCGGCCCCTCCTGGGAGTCGCCGTGGACCTGGGGACGACCAGTCTGGCATTCTACCTCGTGGACCTGCAGGCGGGAACGGTTTTGGATGAGCTGTCCGTGAAGAACCCTCAGATCGAGCACGGAGAGGACATCCTCACGAGGATCCTCTTTTCCCGCGAGGAGCGGAACCGGAAGCTTCTTCAGGACATGCTCGTGAAGCGTTTCAACGAGGTTTTCGCGGAGCTCACCGGGCGAAATGGGGGCTCCCCGGGAGATGTCCGGGCGCTGAGTGTCGCGGGCAACACGACCATGAGCCATTTTTTCCTGGGGCTCGATGCAACGCGCATCTGCAAAGAACCTTACATCCCTGCGGTCAACCGCTTCCCCCGAAGCCACGGCCGTGATCTGGGCTTGAGTCTGAACCCTTTTGCGCCTGTTTATGTTTTTCCCAACGTGGGGTCCTATTTCGGCGGCGACCTCCTCGCGGGAATACTGGCCACGGGTCTCCATCGGTCCCGGGAAATCCGCCTCCTGGTGGATGTGGGCACCAATGCGGAAGTGGTGCTCGGAAATCGAGACTGGCTCATCGCCTGCGCCGGGGCTGCGGGACCCGCGCTCGAGGGCGGGGTGATGGAGTGCGGCATGATGGCCCTGCCGGGAGCCATCGATCGGGTGCGTATCGATCGGTCGACCTTCGAGCCCGAGTGGCATGTTTTGGGGGACGGGAAACCCCGGGGAGTCTGCGGATCGGGCGTGATCGACCTGGTGGCGGAAATGTTCGACGCAGGGATTCTCACCGTGCAGGGCAAGATCAACACGGGGCTGAAGTCTCATCGTGTGGTGCAGACCGCCGATGGTCCCGCCTATATCTTGGCTCATGGATCGGAGACCGAGGACGGTCGGGACCTGCTCGTGACCGAAGTGGACATCGGAATCTTTCTCAAGTCAAAGGCGGCCATGTACACCATCCTCAACGTCATCTGCAACAAGGTGGGCGTGGCGTTCAAAGACCTCCGGAAAATCTACGTGGCGGGCACCTTCGGCAATCACATCGATCCGGCCATGGCCGTTCGCATTGGAATGATTCCCGATCTGCCGCTGGACGTTTATGAAGGAGTGGGAAACAGTGCGGGGGAGGGGGCCGTCAACGTGCTGCTGGACCGTTCTCTGCCTGTGGAGGTCCAGGAAATCTGCAGCCGCATCACCTACGTGGAGCTGAACGTGAACATGGAACTGATGAATGAATTTCGGGGAGCCCTGTTTTTGCCGCACACGGACCCCCGCCTGTTCCCGTCGGTGGAAATTCCCGCGGGAGCGCAGGGGAAGGGCGTGAACTGATGGGAGCGAAGAAGAATCTGCCGGGGCGGGACAAGGGTGAGGGCGAGCGAAGACCCTTTCTGAGCGGGATTGGAATCATCCGGTTCCTTTGTGTGCTCGTGCTGGTGTTGAACCTGCTGGTCCTCTGGGGGATTTTCTTTTCTTCCCAGGGCCTGTGGGGCTATCGGTTGAAGAGCAGGCAGGTGAAGGAAATGGAGGAAGGGGTCACAGCCCTGCAAAAGGCAAATCAGAAGTTTTACAGAAGGATCATGAATTTCAAGAACGATGCCCGGGCTCAGGAACGGCTGGCGCGTGAGCAGTTGGGTTGGGCGCGGGAAAACGAGTTGATGATCCAGTTCATGTCACCCGGAAAGCCCCAAGGCTCCCCCGGACGTGAAAGCGGGCTTCCTCCAAATACTCCTTGACGGAATTTGACCGATTGTGTTAGCTAACGCACTTTGCATTAAAAATGCTCCTTGCCCCGACCCTCGGATTGGAAGGGGCTACTAACCCGCAAGGAGGAAGAAACGAATGAGGAAGTACGAAACGTTTTTCATTGTGGATCCGGACCTGCCGGATGAGGTGAGCCAGGCCGCAGATGACAAAATCAAGGGGGTTGTCGCTTCTCAGGGCGGCGCGGTCCTGAGTTATGAACCCTGGGGTAAGAACAAGCTGGCTTATCCCGTCAAGAAGCGCACGCGCGGTTCTTACATTCTGATGCAATATGCCGGGGGACCGGCACTCGTCGCCGAGCTTGAGCGAATCATGCGCCTGGATGAAAGGGTTTTGAAGTTCATCACGGTGAAGCTGGACGACCGTTTTGATCCCGCCAGGGAGGAATCCAGCCCAAACGCCAAGGCGGCTTTTGGTGAGGAAGGGGCCGGGGCGGGCGGCGAGCTCGGATCTCCCTCGCAGGAAGAGGGAGAGGATACCGAGGAATTCGCTGAGGAAGGCGACCAGGAGGAGGAGTCCAGATAAGGGACCTCACCTTCGGAATGCATCGGAAAATGCGACCGGATTTCGCGTTTAGAGTTCGATCATAAGAAAGGAAGTCATCATGGCCTTCAAGCGTAGACGTCGCACCTTTCACCGACGGAAAGTCTGCCGTTTTTGTGTGGATGGTGAGTTGAAGATAGATTACAAAGATTCCAAGACCCTCAGGTATTTCGTCACCGAACGCGGAAAGATCGTTCCCCGGAGAATTTCGGGCAACTGTGCCAAGCACCAAAGAAAGCTGACACTGGCCATCAAGCGGGCGCGTCAGATCGCGCTTCTGCCTTACACCACCATTCAGAGTGTTTGATGGGGGTTTGGTACCGGGAGCCCCTCTTCCGATGAAGACCTATGGGCCTCAGCGCTAGCTTCAGCCAACTCTGGCACAATCCCGACGCCCGAAAACAGTACCTTGCCGGCACGGCGGCTACTTTTTTCCTGTTTGCCTCGATGCTTCTGGTGCCTGTGGTGGGGTTGTTCGTGGGGATTCTGACCCCTCTGCCCTCACTCCTGTTCCTCTACCGGTGGGGGCTGGGCGTGGGGATGTGGCTTCCCGCCACGGTAGCGCTCGTGAGTGCGCTGCTGTTTCCCTCCATGGGACTGGCGGCGAGTCTGCCCTTCCTGCTGGGTCTGCTGGTGATGGGCGTTTTTCTCAGCCTGGGCATGGGGCTGGGCTGGTCTGTCGAAAAAACCGTGGTCGTGCCCGTGGGGATCCTCTTTGTGCTGGGAAGCCTCATGACGTACCTGGCGCTGAGCGATCTGGAGGACGGGGTCGCCGCCCGGCTGGAGCGAGACATTCAGACCACCATATCCGGCATGGTCCAGGAACTGGCGCCGGAATCGCCCGAGAGAAACGCCCTGGAGGAGTCTCTGGCCTCTGCGGTGCCCTTCGTGGTGCGGGTGATCCCCGGCGTGTTGCTCTCTGCACTCCTGGTGCTGGCCTGGCTGAACATCCTGGCGGCCCAAAGGTATTGCCTGCTGCACGATGTGGCATGGCCCGACTGGCCGCGCTGGAGCCTGTGGAGGGCTCCGGAACCCCTGGTGTGGGGCGTGATCGGCTCGGGTGTGGTCCTGCTCCTGCCCGTGCTGACGCTCAAATTCATCGCGCTCAACGTGCTGCTGGTCCTCGGGACCGTCTATTTCTTTCAGGGCCTGTCCTTGACCGTGTTCTACCTGGAGAAATGGAAGCTTCCCATTTTTTTGAGGGCCCTCATTTTTGCCTTCATATTGCTGCAGCAGTTTGTGACCCTGGGGATCATGCTTTTTGGGTTTTTTGATGTTTGGTTCGATTTCAGAAAGAATACGGAAAAGGGTGAGAAAGCCTGACCCGTCGTCAGGTCGGGGCTGTGGGCTCTCACCGGAAGCCGGATTGAGGAGACAGGCATGAAAGTGATCTTGACGGAAAATATCTTTTCTCTGGGACAAATCGGAGACGTGGTCAATGTGGCCCCCGGCTACGCGCGGAACTTCCTCTTCCCCAAGAATCTCGCAGCCGAGGCCACGGGCAAGAACGTTCGTGAGCTGGAGCACCGCAAGAGGATGCTGGCGCAAAAGCGTGAAAAAGTGCGCCAGGAAATGCTGTCGATCGCGGAGAAGCTCAACCGGGTGGAACTGGTTTTGCGCCGCAAGGTCGTGGAAGAGGACAAGCTTTACGGATCCGTGAGCGGAACCGATATCCTCACGGCCCTGGAGGAGCGCGGGTTCCCCCTGGAGCGCAAACAGCTGCAGCTCGATCAGCCCATCAAGCAGCTGGGTGAATTCACCATCCCCATTCGCATCGATGCGGAAGTGAAGGCCCAGGTGAAGGTGACGGTGGAGAAGGACGAGTAAGAAAGTGGACGCCCTTGCGGAAGAATTCAAGAAGGTCCCCCCTCAGCAACTGGAAGCGGAACAATCCCTGCTGGGAGGCATCCTCCTTGACAACGACGGACTTCCGTCGGCCATGGAAATCCTCACGGGCGACGAGTTCTACCGGGAGGCCCACCGCGTCATTTTCCGCGCCATTCAGGACCTCTTCGAGAGAAACGAACCCGTCGATCTGGTGACGGTCGTTTCTCTCCTGAGCGAGAAAAACCAGCTCGACGCCGTGGGAGGACCCACCTACCTCGCGTCCCTGGTGGAATCCGTCCCCTCGGCCAGCAACGTTCCCGCCTACGCCAAAATCGTCAATGAAAAAGCTCTGTTGCGGCGCCTGATCCAGGCCGCCAACGAAATCAGCGGCTGGTGCTACGGGGGTGGGAAGAACATCGAGGAGATCCTCGACCATGCGGAATCCTCGATTTTTGCCATCACCGAAAACCGCATCCGCAGCAGCTATTCCTCCATCAAGGACATCGTCAAAAAAAGCATCGAGGCTATCGAGCGTTTCCAGGAACACCGCGAGATGGTCACGGGCGTGCCCAGCCAATTCACCGACCTCGACAAGCTGACGGCGGGATTTCAGCCTTCGGACCTCATCATCCTGGCGGCGCGCCCGAGCATGGGCAAGACGGCTTTTGCCCTCAACATCGCGCGCAATGCGGCCCTGGGAAGCGGGGTCCCCGTGGGGTTTTTCTCCCTGGAAATGAGCCGTGAGCAGCTGGCCATGCGGTTGCTTTGCTCCGAGGGGCGTGTGGACTCCCACAAGATCCGCACGGGGTTTCTCAGCCAGCAGGAATGTGCCAAGCTCCTTTCGGCCGCGGGTGTTTTCATGGAAGCTCCCATTTATATTGATGATACACCTTCGATTTCCACGCTGGAGCTGAGGGCCAAGGCGCGGCGCATGAAAGCCGACCGGGGCCTGGGCCTCGTGGTGGTCGACTACCTGCAGCTCATGCGCGGCAAGGAGAGCTCCGAACGGCGTGAACAGGAAATTTCCGACATCTCGAGGTCGCTCAAGGGCCTGGCCAAGGAACTCAATGTCCCGGTGATCGCTCTGTCGCAGCTCAATCGCAAGGTGGAGGAACGCAACAACAAGCGGCCGTTGATGAGCGACCTCCGCGAATCGGGGGCCATCGAGCAGGATGCGGACGTCATCGCTTTCATCTACAGGGACGAGGTTTACAATCCCAACTCACCCGACAAGGGCATCGCCGAGATCATCATCGGAAAGCAGAGAAACGGTCCCACGGGTGAGGTGAAACTGCACTACATCGACGCCTACACAAGGTTCGAGAACCTGGCGCTGACCACTTAGGACTCACGGTCAAATAAACTGAAGCGCTCCGTATGTTGAACATCAGACGGAGATGCTCTTTGCGGATTCGATCTATTCTTTCATTTTCTCCTGGCGTTCCGCATGTTGAATGTGAGACGGAGGGCGAGCAGTTTAATGGCTCCAGCTCCAGGTTATTTGCAGGTGAGTCCCGAACAGGAGCCAATGCACCCCGCAGTCCCTGTTGAGAGGGCATGTTGAGATTGCCGAGCAAAAATTTCTCCGTGGTGAGCAGGGGCCAATGTGCCCCGCAATCCCCCCTCGAGGGGGGAATCAAAGGGGGGTGTGCCTGGTGAAACGAAACTGTCAAAACCCCTGGGCGCTGCACAGCAGCAAAGGGCCATCCATCAATCCGTCGTTCCCGCAGAGAGCCTCCATCAGTGATGCCCCGGCGCCAGGGACCCATCTTTACAGAGGAGCCTCTTGCAAAAGTATTTCCGTTCATGGTTCGATACCTCTCTCAAGAAACAGCGGTCTCTTTGTGCTCCATGCCGCCCTTCGATACCTCAGGGCGAACGTAGTTTTGTCGGTTTGTGGTTCTCCAGAATCTTGTAAGAAACGACTGTTTCTTGTCGGTCACCTTGCCATGCCTCAGGCAGGGCTTACTTCGCTCTCCACGAATCGAGAACCGGCCCCGTACAGTCAATCATGATCGTTCGCCCTGAGGTATCGAAGGGCAGAACGGAGTTTTGCAACAGGCTCAGAGGTTAGCAACTTGAAAGAGTCGATCATGACTGAAAACAAGCAGTTTTGGGACAGATCCGTCGAAGCTCCGACCCGTTCGGAATTGCAGGACCTCCAGTGGAGGCGGCTCCAGGACACCCTGGAACGGGTCGCCCGCTCACCCTTTTACCAAGTGAAGTTTAAGGAGTGGGGGCTGACGCCCTCCAGCTTTCAGGGGCTCGATGACATCGCCCGCCTGCCCTTCACCAGCAAGGCGGACCTGAGAAACGGCTACCCCTATGGGTTTCTGTGTGTGCCGCGGGACCAGCTGGTTCGACTGCACGTTTCCTCGGGAACGACGGGACAGGCCACGGCCATTTTCTACACCCGAAAAGACGTGGAAAACTGGGCGGACCTCCTGGCCCGCTCCATGTACATGGTCGGTGCGAGGCCCGGCGACACGTTTCAGAACCTGACGGGCTACGGGCTTTTCACGGGAGGGCTGGGGTTTCACTATGGAGCCGAACGGCTCGGGCTCCTCACCATTCCCGCCGGCGCCGGCAACAGCAAGCGTCAGATTCAGTTGATGCGCGATTTTTCCACCAACGTCATCCACATCATTCCCAGCTATGCCCTGCTGCTCATGCCCATCATGGAGGAGATGGGGGTCGTTCCCAGGCGCGATCTCCAGTTGCGCATCGGCTGCGTGGGAGCGGAACCCTATTCGGAAGAGGTGCGGCGGCGCATCGAGGACTTTTACGGCATCCGGGTTTATAACAGCTACGGGCTGTCGGAAATGAACGGACCGGGCGTGGCCTTCGAGTGTCCCTGTCAGCAGGGGATGCACATCTGGGAGGATTCCTACCTGGTGGAAGTGATCGATCCCCAGACCCTGGAACCCGTCGCCGACGGAACCTACGGCGAACTGGTGCTCACCAGTCTCAACCGGGAGGCCATGCCGCTCCTCCGCTACCGCACCAAGGACCTCACGAGGATCCTCACCGGGGAATGCCCCTGCGGCCGCGTGCATCGCCGCCTCGATCGCATGCAGGGCCGCTCCGACGACATGTTCATCATCAAGGGCGTGAACATCTTCCCCGTCCAGGTGGAGCAGGTGCTCATGAACATTCCCGAAGTGGGGAACAATTATGTGATCCTGCTGCGCAACGAAAACAACATCGACGAGATGATCGTGCGGGTGGAAGTGACCGACCGCGTGTTCGTGGAGGACATGCGGCGGCTGCAGAGCCTTCAGAAGAAAATCGCCCGAGATCTGCGCAGCGAACTGCTGGTGACCCCCGTGGTGGAACTGGCGGAACCCCACAGCCTGCCCAAGAATGAAGGCAAGGCCGTGAGGCTCGTGGACGAGCGGCGGAAATAGAACACGGGGAAGGGTGACCACCCGCGGTGTCTCTTAAGGACTCTCAGCCAAAGAACCTGAAGCGCTCCGGAATTTGGATGCCGTCTGG
>CAZZHS010000027.1:4835-59036 GCA_964654275.1 uncultured Syntrophobacteraceae bacterium | reverse complement strand
AAAAAAACCGCGGCACCTCAAAATTCGAAAATTTCACGAGGTGTCCGCGGCCTTCATGGCAGCGACTTAAAAAAAGTTATTGAACCCAACCTTTCAAGGTGGTCTTAATGGAAGCTGAATAGCTGCAATGGTTGAATGTGTCAATGAAAAATTGGACGTGCCTCGCTCACCACAAACGGATGTATTTGACCCCTTCCCGCAGCTCGGCCCGCACTCTTTCCATGTGACGGAGGGCCGCTATTTCTCTCTCCAGTTCGATCAGGGAGATGTCAAATTTCCGGGCAAGGGCTTCGGGCTGCATGCCGCCCGTTTCCTTCAAAACCTTGAGGAGGAGAGATTGCCGCTCCGTGAGAGGCAATTTCTCGGAACCCCCTGAACGTTCAAGGGATTTGGCGCTGTGCACCGCCCATGGGTCACAGGTCTTGGGACGAAACATGAGTTCCAGGTAACAGTCATCGCAATAGGGCTTTCCCTCATGAACGCGGATTTCGTCCTCTCCGGCAGGGGTGCCACATTGGCTGCATTGCATGGTCACTGCTCCTTTTTCAATCAACTTCGGGATAAAGCAGACGGCCTCACTTGACTGCGGACAGCCCGGCGATCAGGCTGTTCATGCTTTTAGATTCCATTTCGGCGCTTGGAGTCAAGTGCCTTGCGACCTCATCTCGAAAACGCCCTCGCAGCGCCGGCTGTGGGGCATGAACTGAAGGGGCATGGCGGGCGTCTTTCGATGGCGCTTGATACGAACCCCGTCTCCCAAAATTCAAAGGCCAGGAAAGACACTCTTCACAGGGATGTCCGTTCTCCACCCTTCAGAACGCCTTTTCTCAAAGCCCGCCGAGAGCGACATTTCAAAAGAATCCCGGCCATAGTATCATTATTCTCGCGATGGCAGTGTTTCGCCTGGTTGCCTGGATTTCACGTCGCTTCTTGTATTTTTGGGAATGAGCTGCTCGACTTCGGGAGACGGCGCGGCCATGCAACCCCTGCAAAGGACCCGGAACCGAAGGACTTGAAGTGCATGTGCTCCCCATGAGCGAAACTGTGGTGATGTTTCTCAGCCTCGGAATCCTTCTGGCTTCCGCGAGGATCCTGGGAGAGGCAGCTCAGCGGCTGAAGCTGCCCTCCCTGGCGGGCGAGATCCTTGCGGGAATCCTTCTGGGGCCCACATTCGCCGCCACCTATTTCCCTCACCTCATCGAGCCCCTGTTTCCCGCCACGGGGAACAACGCGGTCATCCTGGATGCCCTCTCAAAGATTGCCATCTCCCTCTTTCTCCTGGTTGCAGGCATGGAGGTCAACCTTTCCACGGTTTGGAGGCAGAGACACGCCGTCCTGGCCGTGGGTTGCGGAAGTCTCGCGCTGTGTTTCTCCCTGACTTTTCTTGCCGCCTGGTTCTCTCCCGCTTTTTTCGGTCACACCCCGCCTGCCGACCGGCTGGTGTTCACCGTCTTTCTCGCAGTGGCCCTGTCGGTGACGGCTCTTCCGGTCATTGCGAAAATCCTCATGGATCTGGACCTCTACCGCAGCCACATGGGAATGATCATTGTGGCCTCCGCCGTTTTCATGGATCTCATCGGGTGGTTCATTTTTGCGCTGCTTTTGGGCATCACGGATCCTGAAAGAACTCTGAGTGCATCCAGTGCTGCTTTGAGTCTCCTCAGCGTGACGGGTTTTACGGTGGTCATGCTCACGGTGGTGCGCTGGGTGGTGAAACGTGCGATACCCTGGGTCAGCACCCATGGCAGCGTGCCGGGAGCCTTGCTGGGTTTTGCCCTGTCGTTGAATTTGCTCGGAGCTGCTCTGACCGAGTGGATGGGGATTCACGCCATCTTCGGTTCCTTTCTGGTGGGAATTGTCATTGGGGACTCCCCCCACTTCAAGGAGGAATTGAGGACCACTCTCGCCCAGTTCATCTCCTTCATTTTTGCCCCGCTCTTTTTCGCGAGCATCGGCCTGCGGTTCAATTTTGCACTCGCTTTCGATCCGTGGCTCATCCTTTGTCTGGTCGGCCTCGCCGCTGCGGGAAAAATCGGTGGAGGAGCCATCGGGGCTGCCCTCAGCGGTCTGCGGCTCCGCGAATCCCTGGCCCTGGGCGCGGGCATGCTCACTCAGGGATCCATGGGGATCATCGTGGCCATGCTGGGCTTCAAACACGGGATTGGAAGCGAGCGGCTCCTGGTTTCCCTGGTGACGGTCTCCACGCTCACTTCCATCGTGGCAGGCCCCATGATCCAGGCAATCCTGAATCTGAAGAAGGCCTGCCTTCTTGAAGATTGCTTCGTCCGGGCCATGGTGCTCAAGAGACTCCGGGCGACCACCTCCCAGGAGGCCATCCGCGAGATTTGCCGGGAAGTTTCGGCAGTGAGGGCTCTCGATGCGGATGTTCTCGCCGACGCGGTCCTCGAGCGAGAAAATAGCATGCCCACGGGCATCGGCCACGGTATCGCCATCCCTCACGCACGCGTGAAGTCCGTCAAGGTCCCCCTGGTCTGCCTTGGAATTTCCGAACAAGGCATCGACTTCGATGCACCTGACGGACAGCCCGCTCGCCACGTGTTTCTCATCCTCAGCGGTGAAGAAGACGAGGGGCGGCAGTTGGAGATTTTCGCAGAGATCTCCCGAAAATTTGGCGACGAAGCGATGAGAAAACGAGCGATGGGGGTGAAGGCCCCCTCGGAGCTCATCGAACTGCTGAGGACTTTCCGCTGAAGAGGGGCGCTGCCGGAGCGCCTCATGGTGCGAGAGCGCTCCTTGCCTGGACCTTAGTTTCAGGGGCTTTCCGCTGCAACCACGCGGGCTGTCTTGCGGAGTTCCCGCTTGTTCAGCTTGCCCACGCTGGTCTTGGCGATGCTGTCGGTGAACTGAATTTTTTCCGGAACTCCCCACCGGGAAATGGTCCCTTTGCGCAC
This sequence comes from uncultured Syntrophobacteraceae bacterium, assembly GCA_964654275.1. Taxonomy (GTDB): domain Bacteria; phylum Desulfobacterota; class Syntrophobacteria; order Syntrophobacterales; family Syntrophobacteraceae; genus SLCH01. The sequence goes on along the minus strand of CAZZHS010000027.1, from coordinate 56,124 downwards.
ATAGTCCATGAAGAAAGACCGGATGTCCTCCTCCGTGACCTTGTCCCGGTACTGAGGTTTGAGAATCACAAAAGCCAGGGGCCGTTCTCCCCATTTCTCGTCCGGAACGCCCACCACGGCGCATTCGCTCACGGCCTCGTGGCAGGTGAGGATGTCCTCCAACTGCAGCGAAGAGATCCATTCTCCGCCCGTCTTGATGACATCCTTGATGCGGTCTGTGACCTGCAAATATCCTTCAGGATCGATGAACCCCACATCTCCCGTGTGCAACCATCCCTCCGCCCACAATTCTTCGGAACGGTCCGTTTCCTTCAGATACCCCTGAGTCAGCCACGGTGCCCGCACCACGACCTCCCCGGTGCTCATCCCGTCGTGGGGCAGGGTCGCTCCCGTCATGTCCACGGTGCGCAGGTCCACAAGGGGAATGGGGATCCCGGTGCGGCAGCGGATCTTGACTTTTTCCTCTTCATCCAGGTGTTCCAGGGAGGGTTTCAGGTTGGCCAGCGTCAAAATGGGGCATGTTTCCGACATGCCATAGCCCGTGAACACATCGATGCCCAGAGCCAGCGCCTGTTTGCAGAGCCCCGAGGACAGCGCCGAGCCTCCGATGATCACCTTCCAGCGGGAGAGGTTCACCTCTTTGGAGACGGGGCTCGCGAGAAGCATGTGGAGGATGGTGGGAACGCAATGGGAGAAGGTGACACGTTCCTTCTCGACCAGGCGAAGGATGTTGTCCGGAATGTAGCGGCCGGGGTAGACGTGTTTCACGCCCAGCAAGGTCGCCACATACGGAAGCCCCCAAGCGTGCACGTGAAACATGGGAGTCAGGGGCATGTAGACGTCATTGGCCCCGAAAGCCCGCCTGCTCGTGTACGCGTTGAGACCGGCAAGCGTGGCGAAGGTGTGCAGAACCAGCTGGCGATGGCTGAAGAAGACCCCCTTGGGCAGTCCGGTGGTGCCGGTCGTGTAAAAGGTCGTGGCCGTGGCGTTTTCATCGAAATCGGGGAACTCATAGTGATCCGCACTCGAAGTGAGCAGCGCTTCATATTCAGCGTCAAGGTTCGGGCTGCCGGCTGCCGGCTCGTCGCACAGGAGCACCACCTTTTTCACGGTGGTCAGCTGGTCCCTGATCTGGTCGAGGATGGGGAGGAAATCCGAGTGAATCAGGAGCACATCATCCTCGGCATGGTTGATGGTGTAGAGGATCTGTTCCGGCGAGAGGCGTACGTTGATGGTGTGCAGGATAGCACCCATCATGGGCACTGCGAAAAAGCATTCCAGATAGCGGTGGCTGTCCCAGTCCATGACCCCGATGGTGTCTCCCGGTTGGACTCCGAGGCCTTTCAGACCGTTTGCGAGCCGACCGATGCGTTCATTCAGCGTTGTGTAGTCGTAACGTTTAAGATCCCGGTAGACGATTTCCTGTTGCGGCGAATAGTTGAGAGGCGTGAGCAGCAGCCGTTTGATGAGAAGCGGGTAATCGTAAGCCGATGCAGTTTTTTCAATCAATTTCACCGACATGTTGTGTTCCTCCTCACTTCGAAAATGTTTCCGAAAGGGTTTTGCGCCTAATCACGCACCACGATGGTGCTCATGCCCATCCCACCGCCCACGCACAAAGTCGCCAAGCCCGTTTCCAGATTCCGACGTGCCATTTCATGGACCAGGGACACCACGATGCGAAGCCCCGTCGCCCCCACTGGGTGTCCAAGCCCTACCCCGCTTCCATTCACATTGGTGATGGATCGGTCCAAACCAAGCCCTCGTTCGCAGGCGATGTACTGTGCGGCGAAGGCTTCGTTCACCTCCACCAACTGAAGGTCCTTCACAGACATCCCAGCCCTTTTCAGGGCCTTTTCCGTGGAGGGAACCGGCCCGTATCCCATGAGATGCGGTTCGACGCCGGCAGCGGCGCAGGTCACCATGCGGGCCATGGGCGTGAGGCCCAGCTCTTTCGCTTTCCCGCGCGTCATGAGAACCGCCGCGGAAGCCCCGTCATTGAGACCCGAGGAATTGCCCGCCGTCACCGTCCCGTTTTTCCTGAACACGGGTTTCAACTTGGCCAGATCCTCCAGCTTCAGCCCAAATCGGGGATGCTCGTCCTGCTGAAAGGTGCTGGTCGATCCTTTTTCTCCCGGGATTTCAATGGGAACGATTTCGGCTTCGAAGCGTCCTTCCCGTATGGCTGCTTCGGCCTTTCGGTGGCTTTCCAGGGCCAACTGGTCCTGCTCTTCCCGGGTGATGCCGTACTTTTCCGCGAGGTTTTCCGCCGTGACGCCCATGATCATGGAATCGCCCAGCAAACGACTGCCCGAGTGAAGCATCTCCCACAACGCATCGGTCACCTCGTGGTTCATGAGTCGCATGCCCCACCGGGCGTTGGCCAGATAGTAAGGTGCCGAGCTCATGGATTCCACGCCCCCCACCAGAACGATTTCGGCGTCCCCGCAGCGGATCTGCTGCACCCCCAGGTTCAAGGCCTGCATGGAGGAGGAGCACTGGCGCTGTACCGTGAACGCCGGAATCGTGAAGGGCAGACCTGCCGCCAGAAGGGCGGTCCTGGCGGTGTTGGCCTCGTCGAAACATTGGACGCAATCCCCGAAAACTACCTCTTCCACAAGGGCGGGATCCAGATTCCCGGCTCGCTCCAGGGCCTTCAGCATCACGTGGGCCGCCAGTCGCGAGGCCCTCACCTCTTTCAAGGCCCCTCCAAATTTTCCAATGGGTGTCCGCACTGCGGAGACCATCACCACATCGCTGTCTCTCTTCATGAAGTTTGTCCTTGTGTGCGTTTCTGCCTCTGCATCGAGTCCGTCAACAGCTGCGGCGATTCCGGAATCCTCATCAGAGGGTCCTGGAAATCACCAGGCGCTGGATCTCGTTAGCCCCCTCATAGATTTGGGTGATCTTGGCGTCGCGCATCATCCGTTCAACGGGGAATTCCTTGACATATCCATAACCGCCGAGCACCTGGACCGCTTCGGTGGCCACCCACATGGCCACGTCACTGCAGTAGCACTTGGCCATGGAGCTCATGCGGATGAGCTCAGGGCTGAGGGAACTCATGTCTTTGGGCAGTTTTTCGAACAGGGCGCACGCCTTGTAGAGGAGTTGCCGCGCCGCCTCCGTGCGCATGGCCATGTCCGCCAGTTTGAAACCGATTCCCTGGTGCTGGATGATGGGTTTGCCGAAGGTTTCCCGTTCCTTGGCGTAGGCGACGGCCACTTCGAAAGCCCCCGCGGCGATGCCCAGGGCTTGAGCCGCCACGGCGAGGCGAGAAAAGTCGAGGGTTTTCATCATGACATGAAAGCCCTGCCCCTCCCTCCCCAGCAAGTTTTTCGCTGGGACGGCGCAATCTTCAAAAATGAGTTCCACCGTATCGGACCAGCGGATGCCCATTTTGTTTTCCTTCTTGCCCACCGAGAAGCCCGGGGTCCCCTTTTCCACCACAAACACGCCCGCGTTTTTGTGCGTCGGCTGCTCCGGATTCGTGACCGCATACACTGTGACCAGGTCAGCCACGCCGCCGTTGGTGATGAAGGTCTTGGTGCCGTTGAGAATGTAACGGTCGCCGTCCCTCACGGCACGGCAGCGGAGTCGGGCCACGTCGGACCCGGCACTGGGCTCCGTGAGGGCGAAGGCCGCCAGGGATTCGCCGGAGGCCAGCCGCGGCAGGTATCGACCTTTCTGGTCCTCGTCGGCGGCCAGGATGATGGGCAGGGACCCCAGTTCCTGGTCTGCGATGAGCAGGCCGCAGGAAGCGTCCACTTTGGACAGCTCCTCCACGGCAATGGCCAGCGCGAGCATCCCCGCACCCGAACCGCCGTGAGCTTCGGGAAAATCGATGCCGAACAAGCCGTTTTCGCGCAGAAGTTCGACCATTTCCCAGTCGAAATGTCCTTCCTCGTCGCGTTTGCCGGCCCCCGGGGCTACGCGTTCGCGGGCCAGCCGTCGGACCATGTCCTGCAACATCTGCTGTTCTTCCGAAAGTTCATACGCCATATCTCTTCATTTCCTTCTGCCTGGGGTTTTCGATGGGGACCTACCGGGAGTAGTCAAAGAAACCTTTGCCGCTTTTTCTGCCCAGGTAGCCTGCACGGACCATTTTCCGAAGGAGCGGCGCAGGGCGGTACTTGTCCTCACCCAATTCCCTGTGGAGCGACTCCATGACAAAGAGGAGGGTGTCCAAGCCCACCATGTCCGCGAGCGCCAGGGGGCCGATGGGATGATTGGCGCCCAGCATCATGGCACGGTCGAGATCCTCCGCTGAGGCCACGCCCTCGGCAAGTGCGAAAATGGCCTCGTTGATCATGGGGCAGAGGATGCGGTTGACGGCAAAGCCGGGGGCTTCAGCCACCTGGATCGGGCTCTTTCCCAACGTTTCCACGAACTGTCTGCACGTGAGGTAGGTGTCTTCCGAGGTCACGAATCCGCGCGTCAGTTCCACCAGTTTCATGACGGGAACGGGATTGAAGAAATGCATGCCGATGACGAGGTGCGGCCGTTGCGTGACGGAGGCCATCTCGGTGATGGATAGGCCCGAGGTGTTGGAAGCGAGGATGGTTTCCGGCCGGCAGAGAGCGTCCAGGTCGCTGAAGACCTTCTTTTTCAGGTCCATGGACTCGATCACGGCCTCAACGACCAGGTCCGCATCCCGGACGGCTTCTTCCAGGAAGGTGGTGGTTTGGATCCTGGACAGGATGGAATCCGCCTCGTTTTTGGAGAGCTTGCCTTTGGCGGCGGCCTTTTCCAGGTTGCCTCGAATGGTGTCAAGTCCGCGCGCCGTAAAGGCCTCCTCGATGTCGCGAAGGACCACCTCGAACCCTGCCTGTGCGACGACCTGAGCGATCCCAGAACCCATGATTCCTGCACCCAGCACTCCGACCTTCCTGATGACCATGGCCACTCCTTGTGATTTGTTGGATTTACGCGGTGAGCAAAGTGTCCTGATGTTTCCGATTTTGTTTCCCAACCTGTTTGGCAGGTTGCCTGCAACATTTCCTTTCGAGTCGAGAAAGGGTCAAATTCCCGGCGATGACGCGACCTCTCACCAGGGAGCCAGCATCTCAGTGAAAGCGTGCGCCAGCTCATCGATGGTCTCCTCATCCTCTCTGAGGAGTCCCTGGATCGCGATCCCCTGCACGAGGCCCACGAACGCGATGGCCGTGGCGCGAGGGTTGGTGATGCGGGGATGATCCCTGAGGATGTTGGCAAAGGCCTTCACAAAGCTTTCGTAGATGTCTTTGAGCTGCTTTTCCACGGGATGGTTGCTTCCGGCAAATTCCGTTGCGAGGGCCGCGAGGCAGATGGTTGCTTCCGGCTGTCTTTTGAAGTGCCGGCACATGATGTCGATCACTTCCTGAACAACGGCGAGAGAGCCTTTTTCCACACTGCGGAGGTAATTGGAGTAGATATGGATCCCGCGCTCGAGGCGGCTGATGACGGCATCGAGCAGTGCTTCCTTGGAGGGGTAATGGTGAAAGATGGCTCCGGAGGTCAGTCCGATGGACTGGCAGATGTCGGTGATGGTGGTCTTGTGGTAGCCTTGGCGGGCAAAAAGCTGGGTGGCGGCCACCAGGATTTTCCGGCGGGTTTCGAGGGCACGGGCTTCTTTTTTGGAGTGGGATTCGCTTTTCATGGCTTTCGATAGCACGTAGTAAGTACTATGTCAAGCATCCATTCCCGCCCCCCAGTTCCTCCGTCCCGTCACCCCCCAGCCTTCCCTCTGACCCTCTGCCTGCGCCGAAAAGTCTCCAGAACCTCCCTGCCGGTCACCGGCGATTCGACAACGCAGGTCTGCGGATCGATGAGGATACAACGTGCCCGGTAAAAACTTGCTTCCCGGACGTGGCCTAAAGTGGACCAACAGGCAGCCCACTGACGGCAGCGGATTGGATTTGCATTTCTCGCCCAATGATGTTAGACATCATGGTCTCATTGCGATCCATTCAGCCTTGGTCGTGCTAGGCGGGGAGTTAGCGGTGCCCTGTGACCCGAAATCCGCTCAGCGGGGCTGAATCCCTCTTGGCGGGCTTTAACTGGATGGGCCGTTTCTAATTCCGGTGTCGATTGGACACCGCGCAACAGTCGAATACAAACCCCGTCAGGTCCGGAAGGAAGCAGCGGTAAGTATCCCCGGCTGTGTCGTGGTTCACTCTAATCAGATCCCGGAAGGTGAGCGGTCTCTTCTCCCGTTGGTTCAACAAGGGGTGCACGGCCAAGGATTTTTTAAGACCCCCCGGCCTTTTCATGCTTGCCTGCCGCCGGAACTTTCCCGCTCCTCATCCTCTTTTTTTTCTCTCGAATCATTTTCGTGTCCGCATACATGTCCTCGTAGGCGGCCTTCATGGCTTCCTCGAAGGTCACCAGTTCGCCGCCGTGTTCCTGAAGAAACCTCTCGGCATCCGCCTTCTCCTTGAAAGCCCATTTGGCCCGGCGGGTCATGACCCCAGGCCTGTCACCTCCCAGCACCCAGCTGGCCTGCTCTGCATCGATGAGTTCCTTCGTGCCCAGATCCGCCACATGGATGGACACGGGAGTCTTTTCCGTATGCAGGGCCAGATCCACTGCCGCACAGTGGAGGCTGCAGACTCCCAGGGTCGATCCGTCGTCGTATTCCAGGAAAACCCGGCTGAACGCAAAGTGCTGCCGGTCCATGCCGCAGTGCGAACAGGAGGGGGAGGCCGCAATGTCCTTTGGGACTTCGCCGGAGGCCGCCGTCAGAAAAACAAATGAAACCAGTGCTGCAATGAGTGGGTGTATCGTGGATTTCGCCATGGTTGTCCTCTCTGTCCTTTCCATTGGGGATCCGGTTTCATCGGAACGTTTCCAACGACATCAGGCATTCTCCTTCATATCGAGAAGCCGTTCGATTTCCTGCAGCAATTGCTGCGGCGACGGAAAGCCGTGCAGCTTTTTCCAGGGCCCACCCCGGTATCCCAGAACCGTGAGTGGAACGTGATTGTGCTGATCCACATTGGTCGACAGGAGAACACCTGCACCATACATCACCTGTCCCAGATCTTCCCGATCACCCGTGAGAAAGAGCCAGCCCTCCAGGGCCTGATTCTTTTTTGCGTAGTCTTTGAGCCTGAGCGGTGTGTCCGTTTTGGGGTCCACGGTGAGGGCGATGAGCCGGACGTCCTTCTCCAGGCGATCTCCCAGAAGTTTCTGCACCGACTTGAGTGTGAAAATCAAAATAGGGTAACTGGTGGGACAGGTGGTGTAAAAAGGAATGATCACCACCAGTTTGTCGGCCACGACATCGCTTTCGAAAGCGAGAGTTCGTCCATCCTGGTCCGTCAGTTCGACGTCGACCAGTTCGACGGTCACCTCCGGGTCATCAGCCTTGGAAAGCTTCATCACAAGGAGTTCCCGACCTGCGGGATGTTTTCCGGGGGCTGAATCCGTAAAACTCCGTGTGTCGCCTTCCTGCGCCCGGGTCGCAGGCACACCTGAAAAAATCATGAACCCCAACAACACACAGGTCGGAAAAAGGCGTTTCATGGCCGAAGGTTTCAGTTCCTGGTTGTGTTTGCAGCTAATTCAGCACGTGTCGGTCAGGATACCATGAAATGGAGTGGGCGGGTGAGCGTTGAGTTTATGAAATCTCATCTTCAGCTGTCGGTACGGGACAAGAGCTGTATCCTGAAAACGTTGCAAGGAGGCACACGGCATGATTCAGGCAGACTCAGCCCCTATCCCCTGGCGTTTTGCAGCGCGCTTGAGCTTCCGCTGGGTGAGCCCCCCCTCCCCTTCGGCATAAGAGGCTAGAACCCGCGCCGTTGCAGACTCTCCCGGAGAACGGATGATTTCCTGGGGCGGGCCCTGGGCCACAATGCGCCCGCCCTCTTCCCCGCTGCCGGGACCGATATCCAGGACAAAATCCGATGCCCAGACCAGGTCCATGTTGTGCTCGATCACCAGAACCGTGTGTCCCTGGTCCCGCAGGTGGCGCAGCACGTCAAGGAGTCGCTTCACATCGGCACGGTGCAGGCCGGTGCTCGGTTCATCCAGGATGTAGAGGGTGGGCTGGCGGCTGTTTCCAAGCTCGCCGGCCAGTTTGATCCGCTGGGCTTCACCGCCGGAGAGAGTGGGACTGGCCTGACCCAGGGTGAGGTATCCCAGTCCGAGTTCGGTCAGCACCTTTAAGGGGCGGGCGATTTTCGCATAGGGTTCGAAAAACTCCGCCGCCTCCTCCATGCTCATCTCGAGGACCTGGGAGATGTTCTTGTCCCGGTAACGCACCGCCAGCGTCTCTGCGTTGAACCGGGTCCCCCCGCAGACCTGACAGGGAACATAAACATCGGGGAGAAAATTCATTTCCACGCGGGCCTGGCCGTGCCCCTTGCATTCCTCGCAACGCCCTCCCTTGACGTTGAAAGAAAAGCGGCTGGCCGTGAATCCCCGCTCTCTCGAATCGGGATGCAGGGCAAAGAGCTTGCGGATTTCATCCCAGGCTCCCACATACGTGGCCGGGATTGAACGAGGTGTGCGCCCGATGGGATTGTGATCCACTTCCAGGACGCGTCTGATCCCCTCGTATCCCCGGACGTCTTCAACCGCTGCAAGGATGTCCCCCTGCCCCCGACCGAACCGCGACAGCAGACCGTGATGAATCACCTGGTGCACCAGCGTGCTTTTTCCGGCGCCCGAAACACCGGTCACGCAGGTGAGGGTTCCCAGGGGAATGCGGACATGGAGTCTTTTGAGATTTCTGGCTCTCGCTCCGACAAATTCGAGCCAGCCCGACCGGCCCGGTTCGATGCGTTGGGTCAGGTCGAGAAGTCTCCCCGCCGCAGGGCCGAACCATTTCCCGGTGAGCGTGTTTTCGCGGGCGCAGAGTTCGGAAAAGCTTCCCGCGGCGGTGACGCTGCCCCCATGATCCCCCGCCCCGGGGCCCAATTCCAACAGGACATCGGCGCGTTTCATGGTGTCCGCATCGTGCTCCACCACCACGATGGTGTTTCCTTTGCGTTTTAGACGCTCCAGGCTGTCCAGAAGTTTTTCGTTGTCCGTGGGATGCAGTCCGATGGTGGGCTCATCCAGGATGTAGCAGATTCCCTTGAGGTTCGATCCCAGCTGAGCGGCCAGGCGAATTCGCTGAGCCTCCCCGCCCGACAGGGTGTCACCCGAGCGATCCAGCGAGAGATAATCCAGGCCGACGCGCTGCAGAAACTCCAGGCGCTCGGTGAGCTCTCGTTTGATGGGCAGAACAATGGGTTTTTCATTGGGTTCCAGATTCAATTCCTTCCAGATTCGAGAGAGGTCCTTGACACTGCACCGGACCATGGAGCCGAGCGTCCAGTCTTTGAAAAAAACCGAGCGGGCCTGGGCGTTCAGCCGCTCCCCTCCACAGTTCGGGCAGGGAACGTCCTGAAAATACGGTTGGAGAGCCTGACCGATTCTGCTGTCCTGAGCCGCCTGGTGCAAAAGCGGCACAAGGCCGCTCGCCTGTCCTTTGGAGCCGTGCAGGAGCCGCGATTGCTGATCGGGTTGCAATCCCTGGAATGGGGAACGAAAATCGATGTGCAGCCGCTCGGCCCAGTTCTTCTCCAGTCGTTTTCCAGCGGATTGAAATCCGTTGCGCCACACATTGGCCCTGAGAAAACTCAGAAGCCCCTCTTCAAGGGATAGGTGGGAAGGGCCCAGAAGGCGCTCCAGGTTCAGCTCGGTGCTCGATCCGATTCCCTGGCAGGAAGGGCACGCGCCGTGGCGGCTGTTGAAGGAGAATAGCCGGGGATCGAGGGGGGCAAATCCCTTGTGGCAGTGAACACAGAAGAGATGTTTGCTCAGAATGCGTTCCTCGCCGCCCTGTCTGAGAAGGATGGAGCCTCCGCCAAGAGACAAGGCTCGTTCCAACCGGGCGTGAAGATCTCTAATGCCGACCCTGCCGCTGCCGGTGCCCAAGACCAGAACGGCAATGTCATGCTCCCGGTGACGGGCCAGCGTGGGGACGGGCCTGAGGGGAAGATCCTTCCCGTCCACGAGAACCCTTTCAAAACCCATTCGAGAGAGTTTTTGGAACAACTCCCGGTAAATCCCCTTGCGGCCCTGAATGATCGGCGCGAAGACCTCAGTCTCCCCCCCCTGCTTCAGCTCTTGAACAACAATTTCCAAAATGCGGTCGAGGGAAAGGGCCGACAATTCCCGCCGGCAGTCCGGGCAATGCTGTCTTCCCAGCTTGGCGAAAAGAAGCCTCAGGAAATGGTAAATTTCCGTGATCGTCCCCACGGTGGAGCGGCGGTTGAGCTGACTGGTCCGCTGCTCGATGGCCACAGTGGGGGGAAGCCCGAGCACCTGGTCCACATCGGGCTTTTCGAGAATTCTAAAATACTGGCGCACATAGGTGGAAAGGCACTCGAGATAGCGTCTCTGTCCTTCGGCGAAAAGCACGTCGAAGGCCAGAGTGGATTTTCCCGAGCCGCTCAATCCCGTCAAAACAATCATCTGTTCTCGAGGCAGCGCGATTTCATCGATTTTGAGATTGTGTTCCCGAGCGCCACGCACCAGGATGGAATCGTGTGCAGCGGCATCCTGGTCCTCCGGGGATTCCACAAACAGGGAGGGAGGTTCGGAGAGGGGCGAATCGGGCTCGAGACCTCCTCTCTCTCTCCCTGCAGGGGAGTCGGGCTCGCCCGCGTCCTCGGAGACGTGCGACGTTTTGAGGGGAAGATCTCTCAGCTTTCTTTTGAGAAAAGGTCCCGTGGGGCTCTTGGCGAGGTTGGCAACCGTTTCGGGAGGCCCCTGGCACACGACCTGTCCCCCACCGGCGCCCCCTGTGGGACCCAGTTCCAGGAGCCAGTCACAGGCGGCGAGAAGGTCCACGTTGTGTTCCACCACGAGCACCGTGTTTCCCTGATCGACCAGTTGCTGCAGCACATTGAGGAGCTTTTGCAGATCATGGGGGTGAAGACCGGTGGTGGGCTCATCCAGGAGAAAAACGGTGCGTCCGCCGTTCAGGCCGTTGCGGCGCGATCCTGTGGAGGCCGGCCGCAGATGATGGATGAGTTTCAACCTCTGTGCCTCGCCGCCCGAAAGCGTGCTCAAAGGCTGCCCCAGGCGCAGGTGATCGAGTCCAAACGCCGCGATGGGCTCCAGAGCCTTCACAAGCCCGTCATGCTCGGAAAACCGCTCCATGACCTCAAGGGCCGTGCAGTCGAGGACGTCGCTGATGGAGAGCCCCTTCACCCGTATTTCAAGAATTTCGTCCTTGAATCTGCGCCCCTCGCACTGGGAACACCGGACGTAAACGTCCGCCAGGAACTGCATCTCCACACGCTCATAGCCTTCACCCTTGCAGAGTTCGCAACGTCCTCCAGGGACGTTGAAGGAGAAATGCGCCGGGGAAAGTCCGCGGGCGATCGCGGCCGGATCAGCGGCGAAAATCTTCCGGACAGGATCCATGGCCTTCGTGTAGGTGAGGAGGTTGGCACGGGGTGTGCGGCCAATGGGCTGCTGGTCCACGAGGAGCATCTCTCCGATGTGCTCGAGCCCCTCCAGGCCGTCCGAGGCGCCGGGAGTGTCCGTGGGACGGCCTTTCAGCCTGAGGTACTGGCCGTAGAGCGTTTTCTCCATCAGGGTGCTTTTGCCGGAGCCGGAGACACCGCAAATGCCCATGAGCACGCCGAGCGGGAAGTCCAGGGTCAGGTGCTTCAGGTTGTTTTCGCGAGCGCCTTTCAAACGGAGTACGCGATCCCACCGGGGTGTACGCCGACGAGCCGGCGAAGACACGGAAAGCCGCCCCGACAGGTAAGCGCCGGTGAGGCTTTCCGTGCATTGGGAAAGTCCCTCCGGCGTCCCCTGGAAGACCGCCTGCCCTCCTTGGGCCCCTCCACCCGGCCCCATGTCGATCACGTGATCGGCAAAACGGATCATGTCGGGGTCGTGCTCCACCACCACGACCGTGTTGCCGAGTTCCACCAGCTTGTGAAGCTGTCCCATGAGGCGCTGCTGGTCCCGGGGATGAAGTCCCACACTGGGTTCGTCCAGGACGTAGAGCACATTCACGAGTGCAGATCCGAGGGCCTTGGTGAGGTGGACACGCTGAACTTCGCCTCCCGAAAGGGTTCGGGACTGACGGTCGAGAGTGAGGTATTCGAGCCCAACGGAGCACAGGAAGTTCAGCCTTCGGCTGATTTCCGACATGAGCAGGGCCGAGGCGCCGTCCTCCTGCAATTCGGGCCATGAGGAGGCAAAGAAACCAAGACAGTCCCCCACCGGCCAGGAAGAGACGTCCGCCAGCGTCGCGCCCTTGAGGCGATACAACAGGGTCGAAGGCTGGAAGCGGGATCCCCCACAGGCTGGGCATGGCGTGTAGGCACGGTACCGGGAGAGAAAAACACGGACGTGCATCTTGTAGGTCTTGCTCTCCAGCCAGTTGAAAAAACCCCGGACACCATAAAACCGTTTGGTGCCCAGCACGATTTTGTCCTGTTGCTCCCGGGGCAGGTCCTGATACGGCACATCCAGGGGAATCCCCTCCTTGACGCAGAAAGCGAGAAGATCTTCAAATTCGGTCCGGTCGGGGGACCAGGGCTTGATGGCTCCCTGTCGCAGGGAGAGGCGTGGGTCGGGAATGACCAGGTCCATGTCCACGCCGATGATCCTTCCGAACCCCCGGCACTGGGGGCAGGCGCCGAGAGGGCTGTTGAAGGAAAAGAGATTGGGCGTGGGTGGCGTCAGAGCGGGCGAACCGGCGCAATGGGGACAGCTCAGGTCGGTGCTGAAGGGCAGAATTTCATTCGGAAGCACCACGATCGCCACTCTCCCATTGCCCATGCGGAAAGCCGTTTCGATGGAATCGGTCACCCGTTGAGCCGAGGCCCGGCCCCAGGAAATTCGGTCCACCACGACCCGGATCTCCCGACCCGTCAGCGAGCGCAACAGGGCCGGTTCAGCATCTTCGAGGCCAACGGCCTTTCCTTCGTGGAGAATCCGAAGGAATCCCTGGGCCACCAGTTGCCGTGACCATGAATCCGGATGCTCCGGAACATGGGGAAAAGTGACCAGGACCCGGCTGCCTGGCGAGAGGACGTGCGCCAAGTGCTGATAGACGCTCTGGGGTGTGTCCTCACGGACAGGCCTGCGGCATTGGGGGCAATGAGGCACGGCCAGCCGTGCAAAGAGAAGTTTCAAGAAATCGTTGATTTCCGTGATGGTGCCGACGGTGGAACGGGAACTCCGCACGGAAGTCCCCGATTCGATGGCAATGCTGGGGGGAATCCCTTCGATGAGCTCCGCCTGGGGCGGGTCCATTCGCTCCAGAAACTGCCGCGCGTAAGGGGAGAACGTTTCCACGTAGCGGCGCTGCCCTTCTCCATAGAGAGTGTGCAGGGCGAGGCTCGATTTTCCTGATCCGCTGACGCCGCTGACGGCGATGAGCCGGTTGAGAGGGATGTCCAGGTTCAGATTTTTGAGGTTGTGCTGGGTCACGCCTCGAAGCCGGATGAAGTTGTTCTGTGCCAAGGGATGGATCTCCTGAAAAGCGCCGGTGATGCTGCGAAGCAAGATTAAAGGCGGCCCCATGGATCATGAACCGTCAGCTGCAGGCGGGTCATGTTTGCCTGGTTCCGGTGGGAATCCAAATGTTCATAAAAGTTCCAGGGCTCCCGAGTGGCGCGCGAGGAAACGCAGTTATTGAAGCAGAATCGCTTTTCCCTGTCGGCGCTGCCGGACTCCGACAGTGGGGAGACAAGAAACGTCATGAATCTAATCCGTCGGGAGCGATCGGCCAATGGCTGTCGGCGGATTTTTTCTCAAATGCAAACTCAAAGGGAAATGCGAGCGGCAACCGCTCGGCGCGAACCGTTTTCCTTTCTTCACGACTCACTCCTCCACGAGAATTAAGGTGACGGGCCTGATCGGAGGTGAATGGGACCTGAGGAGCCAATGGGCAACTATCCCTTGATCTTCATGGGGACACTGGATAAGAATTCTGTTCTGAGTCCGGTCCCGATCCGGTGGTCCAATCTCTTTATTGCATCCCAGTTCATGGATTCACTTCGAGAAGTGTGGAGGATCTTTTTTCTGCCATGTCCAGACAGACCCCCATGATGCAGCAGTACCTGCGGATCAAAGCGGAACACCAGGATGCGCTCCTCATGTACCGCATGGGGGATTTCTATGAGCTCTTTCTGGACGATGCGGTGGAAGCCGCACGCATCCTGGAGATTGCGCTGACATCGCGGGACAAAAACGCCGAAGATCCCATTCCCATGTGCGGCGTTCCTTACCACGCCGCCGAGAACTACATGGCCAGGCTGGTGGCGGCCGGGAAAAAGGTGGCGGTCTGCGACCAGGTGGAAGATCCCAAAACCGCCAAAGGCCTTGTCAAGCGAAAAGTCACGCGTGTCATCACCCCGGGTTTGATTTTGGACAATCGCAACCTCTCGGCCAAAGATCCCAATTACCTCGCCGCTGTGTCCGGCCGGGGGGGCGGGAACGCATCCCACGGTCTGGCCTATCTGGATGTATCCACGGCTGATTTCAGAGTCATTCAGGTGGAATCCGAGGAACAACTCCTCGAAGAACTCCTGCGCGTGTCACCTCGGGAAATCCTTCTGGCAGAACATGAGAGCCCCTCCTGGCTCGGCCAGCTGAGCCTGCGCACCCAGGTCTCAGTCAGCCGCCTGACGCCGGAAGCCTTCGATCTTGAGAGATCGAAAGAACGCCTCTGCCGGCATTTCAAGGTCCACTCCCTGGAAGGGTTTGGAATCGAAGGGTGGACGCAGGGGATCGAAGCGGCCGGAGCCATCCTCGAATATGCGGAAGCAAAACTATTTGACGGCTGCGCCCACATTCGGAAGCTCCTTCCGTACCGCCGCTCGGATCACATGATCCTGGATGATGCCACGGTCAGGAACCTGGAAATTTTCGAATCGACGAGCTTTTCGGGACGCAAGGGCTCGCTCGTCTCCCAGCTGGATCACACGCGCACCGCCATGGGGGGGAGAAAATTTCAGCAGTGGCTGCGCTATCCTCTCGTGGATCTCAACGCCATCCTCCTGCGTCAGGAGGGAGTGGCCGAACTGGTGGTGCGTGGAGACCTTCGAGTGGAGATGATGGAGCACCTGGCCCAGATCCAGGACATGGAGCGGCTCAATTCCCGCAACACCACCGGCCATTCCAATGCCCGAGATCTGGTGTCCCTCAAGAGGTCACTCAATGCTCTGCCCTATCTCCGTGCGGCACTGGAGCGCGCCAACAGCCGAATTTTGCGCACCCTCGCCACGGAGTGGGATGATCTCTCCGAGGTGGCTCAGGAAATTGAGAAAACGCTGGTCGATCCACCACCCGCTGCCATGAATGCGGGAGGTCTCATCAAAGCGGGTGTGGATCCCCTGCTGGACCACACCCTTCGCCTGAGCCGGGACGCCAAAGGGTGGATGGCGGATTACGAGAGCCAACAACGGAACGAGACGGGTATCTCTTCGCTCAAGGTTCGTTACAATAAGGTGTTTGGGTATTACATCGAAATCTCGAGGTCACACCTGAATTCTGTTCCCGACCACTACCAGCGCAAGCAGACCCTCGTCAATGCAGAACGTTTTATCACCGAGGAACTGAAAGAATTTGAAATCCAGGTGCTGGAAGCCGATGAAAAACGGCTGGAGTTGGAACACCGGCTCTTTGTGCAACTGCGTGAGTCCGTATCGGCGCAATGCGGCCGCCTCCAGGAGATGGCGGACCGGGTGGCGGTCCTCGATTGCCTCCTGTCCCTCGCCCATGCGGCATCCCGATATGACTACTGCCAACCGCGGCTCACGGAGGGAAGTTCCCTCACCATCAAGGAGGGGCGTCACCCGGTGATCGAGCACTTTCTCAAGGACGGGGAGTTTGTCCCCAACGACCTGCATCTGGACCATGATACGCAGCAGGTGCTCATCATCACGGGCCCAAACATGGCGGGGAAGTCCACCATCCTGCGCCAGGTGGCCCTGATCGTGCTCCTGGCACAGGTGGGGGGGTTCGTTCCTGCCACGGAAGCAGAGATCGGCCTGGTGGACCGCATCTTCACCCGCGTGGGGGCTTCGGATGATCTCGCGCGCGGCCGGTCCACCTTCATGGTGGAAATGCAGGAAGCGGCCAATATTCTCCACCAGGCTACGTCTTCGAGCCTGGTCATTCTGGATGAAATCGGCAGGGGCACCAGCACGTTCGATGGCCTCAGCATCGCCTGGGCGGTGGCGGAATATTTGCATGATCATAAAGATGTTGGTATAAAAACTCTTTTTGCCACCCATTATCATGAACTCACGGACCTCGCGCTGAGCCGCCCGAGGGTCAAGAATTACAATGTCGCCATCAAGGAATGGAAGAACGAAATCATCTTTTTCCATAAATTGATACCCGGAGGGTCCAACCGGAGTTACGGCATCCAGGTGGCCCAACTGGCCGGCATTCCTTCGGAGGTGATCGCGAGGGCTCAGGAGATTCTGGCACAGCTGGAAAAAGGCGAACTGGCCCGTATCACCCCCGCCCTGAAAAAGCCGCGTCCCAGAGCGCCCCACAAGGGAAAAGAGACCGCCCTTCAAATGAGCCTTTTTCCTCCCTCTCTGGCTTGGCTCAAAGAACAGATCATGGGGTTCGATCTGGATCACATGCCCCCGATGGTGGCTCTCAAGACACTGTATGCTCTTCAGGAGCAAATACGGGCCAAAGACGACGGTCTTGAGTGATGGACATTCTCTTCGCAATGTCCCCGAAGCATGCCGCCGCCCCTGACGGCATCTCCCGAGCCCCCCTCGAGCACTCGCCCCTGGACGCGAGCATCTTGACGGGATAAAGGGGCAACCTTTTCTACGACTCCATGAAAGTGGAACCTGCACGGTGTGCGATGAGCGCATCCGCACGTTTCACGAAGGTAAGAATCATGTCCTGCTTTTTTCGCTCCCGGATCCCCATGTTTTTTCTCATCGGAATTCTCAGCGTTCTCTCAAAGGCGCCGGTAGCAGGTGCCGCTCCGGTGGAACGGGAGTACCAGACTCTTTCGTCGGAGTTTCGGCGCATTCTGGGATTTTCGAATCCCGATGAGCAAAGGACTGCTCTGGAGAGGCTCATCGAGAAGGCGGGCGCACACATCCGCAGGGATTCAAACGGAAAGACTCTGGACCGGGCCTATTACCTCCTGGCTCAATGCCATCACCGCCTTCATGACATCGCCCAATCCGACGAGCACTTGAAGCGCGCCGTCGAAAATTACCGGCGGGTCACGACCCACTATCCGGACAGCGTTCTCGCAGACGATGCCCAGTACCTCATCGGCATCCTTTACCTCGGCTCGGACCCCCAGCAGGCTCATGCGGAATTGAAGGAAGTGGAACGTCGATACCCTTCTGGGGACATGTTGCCCCGGGCTCGAGAAAAACTCGGAGCGCTCGAGCGGCGGTTTGCCCATTTGCGCAACTCCGGCAGCGATTCACACATTTTGAAGAAAGAGGGCTCAGCGTCGGCAGAATCCGGGACCGTCCGGAGAGATTCCGCCACGCCGCTTCCCCGCCTCACGGAGATCAAGCACTGGAGTGGGGACCAATACACGAGAGTGGCCATCTACGTCGATTCTCCCGTCAAATTCCAGGAAATATCCATTGCCGGAGATCCCGGGAAAAAACGTCAGCCCAAAATTTACATTGATCTGGAGGCGTGTCGAGCCGACAAGAGTCTCACGGGGCGACTCCCCGTCGGAGATTCTTTCCTGGAGGATGTCCTCGTCGAGCAGATCGGACCGTCCCAGACTCGTGTCACTCTCGATGCCAATGCCATCGACCGCTACCGGATCTTTTCCCTCCCGGATCCCTTCCGAATCATCGTGGACGTGAGGGGGACCAGGGATTTGCCGCGTAAAACGGCAGGCACTCCTTGGCCCGAAACTCCCGGGGCGGCCCTCTCGGACCTGCCGGCTCAACTGTCCTTGGAAGTGAAGCGGATTGTCATCGACCCGGGGCATGGGGGCAAGGATACGGGGGCCATCAGCCCCAACGGCGTCTACGAAAAAGACCTGGTGCTGTCCATCGCAAGGCGACTGAAACGAGTCCTGGAGCAGGATGGCGGCTTCCAAGTCCTCCTCACCCGCAATGACGATCGGTATTTGACACTGGAGGAGCGAACCGCCATCGCCAACGCTCAGAGGGCAGACCTCTTTATCTCCCTGCACACCAACGCTCACGAGAACCGGGAAATTTATGGGACGGAAACGTACTTTTTGAACTTCAGCAAAGACCAGGAATCGGCGCGGACGGCTGCCATGGAAAATGCCACCTCCCCCAGGAAGCTCAGCGATCTGGAAGGCATTCTGCAAGGCCTCATGCTCAACACGAAGCTCAATGAGTCGGCACGGCTGGCGCATGCGGTGCAAAGGAGCATGATCGAGGAACTCAGCCTGGGGTATCGGGAGGTCAAGGATCTCGGGACCAAGCAGGCCCCTTTTTATGTGCTTCTGGGAGCGGAAATGCCGAGCATCCTCGTCGAAGCAGGATTCATCACCCACGAAAGAGAGGAAAAAAGATTGAAGGATCATGGATTTCAGGAGCACCTGGCTGCGGCCATCACCCGGGGAATACAGGCTTACATCAAGGAAATGAGGGGATTTGCCGCTGCGGGAGGTAAACCATGAGCCGCCCGGTTTCCCAGGAAATCATGCCGGGAACCCTCCTGGAATTCTTCGATGCCAAAGAGATCACCCTGGGCGTGTGTCTTGCCGTCAAGGGGCAAAGGCTGACCGTCCTCTCTCTGAACAACCGTGAAATCAATCTTGCAGCCAGCCGGGTCCTCCATGGGAGCAACGTCGGAATGGACGTTGGCAAGATGAGCCGGGATGACATGGTTTCGAGGCTGCAGGGGATCGATCGTTCGAGAAGAGAGCTCCTGCGGCGCGTGGAGGTGGAAGAACTCTGGTCGCTCCTGGAGGGACAGGAGGAGGGCTTCGGCGCTCGGGAGTGTGCTGAATTCCTTTTCAGTGAAACGATCACCGACGATCATGTGGCCGCGACGCAGAGGTGTCTGCTGCAGGATCGGCTGTTTTTCCAACACCGGGAAGGGCTTTTTTTCCCGCGATCTGCAGAGAAAGTGCAGCAAAGAAAAGAGGAGATACAACGCGAGGAGGAAAGAATCGCCCGCCTGGAGGAGAGTGCCGCCTGGCTGCAGAACCTCTGGTCGCGAAAAGCTCGCTCTGCCGGAGGTCACGAGGCGCACCGGGATCTGGTCGAAGACCTGAAGCAGTTCTGCCTTTACGGCCAGGACGCGCCGTCGTATGCCTTCCTCAAGGAAGTGTTCAAGAAGGCCAACATTCCCCCGCTGCAACAGTCCGCCTTTCGCATGCTGGTGCGTCTGGGAGTGTGGGATGAGGATGAAAACCTCCACCTTCTCGAACTGGGCATCGCGGAAAACTTCCCCGACAGCGTGGAACAGGCGGCACTCGCCCTGACTTCACGGGCACCGGAATCCCGCTCGCCCCTGGACCCTCGCCGTGATCTGCGGGAACTTCATGCCATCACCATCGACAGCGCTCAAACCCGGGATCTCGACGATGCCTTGAGCATACGCCGCCTGGAAGATGGGAGTTTCGAGATCGGGGTCCACATCGCCGATGCCGCGGAATACGTGAGCAAAGGTGACCCGCTCGATGTGGAGGCTCAAAACCGGGTGACCTCCATCTACCTGCCCGACACGATCATTCCCATGCTGCCGCCGCCTCTGTCGGAGGGAATTTGCAGCCTTCAGGCCGGTGTGGACCGCCTGGCCCTGAGCTTTCTCATTCGAATGGATGAAACGGGGAATCTTCTCGATTACGAAATCTGCCGGAGTCTCATCCGGATCAAGGAAAAGCTGACTTATGAGGAAGTCAACGACCGGATTGCCCGGAACCCCTCCCTCGAGTGGCTCCACCGGCTTGCGGGAGTGCAGCGCGAACAGCGATCGGCACGGGGGGCGATCCATCTGCCGCTTCCTGAAATCCAGCTCCATGTTCTTCCTTCGGGCATGATCCAGCTCTCGCGTCATGAAAAAGAGACGCCCAGTCAGCTGATGGTTTCCGAGTGGATGATTACGGTCAATGGGCTGGCCGCGGCGTATCTGGCGGAGCGGGGGATTCCGTCCATCTACAGAGGCCAGGCCGAGTGCAAACCGGAGAGAGATTTCGTGCACAGCGACCACGAAATCTTCCACGTCTACCGTCAGCGCAGGCTTTTTTCGCGGGCGGAACTGGACACGCAGCCGCTGCCGCACTGCAGTCTGGGAATGCCGCAGTACACAACGGTCACCTCTCCCATACGCCGCTTTTCTGATCTCGTCGTGCAAAGACAGCTGAAAGCGGCCCTGCGGCAGGAGGAGGCACTCTACGGGGAGGAGGAGTTGAAACAGCTCATCATCCAGGTGGGAGCTCTCCAGTCCAAGATCTCCCTGATGCAGAGGAAGTGGACCCGCTACTGGATTCTCAAATACATGGAACAGGAAGACATCCAGTCGCTGAACGCGCTGGTTCTCGATCTCAATGGGCGGTTTGCCCACCTGCTGCTGCCCGATTTTCTCATAGAGACGAACCTCCCGGTGCAGGAAAACATGGAGCTGCAGCGAGGCGCCATGATCAGAGTGCATGTAGACCGGGTGAGCCCACGGGAGGATCTGCTCCGAGTTCAACTGGCCTGAAGCGTGATCGACGGCACTGCGCGCCTTCTCTTCGGTTTGGCTGTTCCAGAATGATTGTTTGCAAAATGAAGGGTTCCCCCTCACCTCGCGGCGAAGGGGAACCCTTGTCGGGCAGGACGGCTCAGGCCGCACCAGGACCTCAAGGTTTAGAGGGTGTAGCCGACTTCTCCATGCAGTTCCCGGTCAAGTCCTATTTCTTCCTGCTCTTCGTCCACGCGAAGTCCCAAGGTCTTGTCGAGAAGGATGCCGATGATGTAGGTGACGACGAAGGCGTAGACGGCCACGACGGCCACTCCGATGAACTGGGTGAGCACCATTTCCGGGGCGCCCGCCACAAGACCTGCTCCGCCAACGGTTGCAAAAAGACCGGTTCCGATTGCACCCCAGGATCCGCCGACTCCGTGGATCCCCACCACATCGAGAGAATCGTCGAACTTGAGCTTCATTTTGATGCGGATGCCGTAGTAGCAGATCACACCGGCAGATAGACCCAGGAGCATGGCCCAGGCCGGTGTGACGAATCCCGCAGCCGGGGTGATCACCACGAGCCCGGAGATGGCGCCTGAACCGAGGCCCAGTGCACTCGGCTTCCCGTGAACCATCCATTCCATGACAGACCAGGAAAGCGCTGCGGCGCATGATGCCACCATGGTGGTGGTGAAGGCGAGCCCTGCGATGGAATTGGCTCCAAGAGCGCTCCCGGCATTGAACCCGAACCATCCGAACCAGAGCAGAGCCACCCCCAGAAGGGTCATGGTCAGATTGTGCGGCACAAACGCCTCTCCCGGATAACCTGAACGTTTGCGGAGCAACAGAGCCATGGCGAGGGCGGAAGCTCCCGAAGAGAGATGGACCACGGTGCCGCCCGCAAAATCCAGGGCTCCCGTCTCCTGAATCCAGCCGCCACCCCACACCCAGTGGGCCACAGGATCATAGACAAAGGTGGCCCACAGCAGAATGAACAGGACGTAGGCACTGAATTTCATGCGCTCGGCAATGGCACCGCTGATGAGCGCGGGAGTGATGATGGCGAAGGTTCCCTGAAAAATCATGAAGACATAGGTGGGGATGGTGCCGGTCAGTGAATCCGCCGTGATGCCCATGAGAAAAAAGTGGCTGAAATCTCCAATGAATGCATTTCCTTCCCCGAAAGACAGCGAGTATCCGATGATGACCCACTGCAGGCCCACCACTCCGAAGGCGATGTAGGAATGCATGAAGGTGCTCAACACGTTCTTTCTGCGCACCATGCCGCCATAAAAAAGAGCAAGCCCCGGGGTCATGAGCATCACCAGTGCTGCGGAAATCAGTACCCAGGCTGTGTCGCCGGAATTTAGCTCCGCCGGTGTACCCTCCTCGGCCCACGCGATTCCCACGGAAACGAGCAGCAGGAGGATAACCCCCAGCAGGCTTGCCGGTCTCGTGTGGTTGATCCAATGAAACACTCTGTGCCCTTTTGTGGTCCCAACGATCTTACTGAGCATTTTATTCCTCCCCATGGGAAAACGCACCTGGTTCTGCGTTTTGTTGATTCAACATCGCTGCCTACAGAGCATCCGGGCCGGTTTCCTGTGTGCGAATGCGCATGGCTTCGTCAATGCGTGAAACAAAAATCTTTCCGTCGCCGATCTTTCCAGTGCAGGCCGCCTTCTGAATGGCCTGAACGACTTTTTCCACGTTGTGCTCAGCCACGACCAGCATGAGCAGGAGCTTGGGCACGAACCTCACCTCATACTCCGAGCCCCGGTAGATCTCCTTGTGACCCTTCTGCCTCCCGAAACCCTTGACCTCGGAAACGGTCATGCCGTGAATGCCCTCGGCAACCAGTGCTTCCTGTACGGCATCGAGTTTGAACGGTTTGATGATGGCTTCGATCTTGACCATGAAATCCTCCTCTGCAAATGAGAGCACCCTTGAGTCGTCTCGCCGGTGCAAAAGCGTTTTCAGTTCCACCCGGGGTCCATATCCAGCGCGTGGTGTTGGCACTCATAAGGTCAAAATATGTGCCACCGGCTTTTCGAGTTTCTCGAAAACGCTTCAAATAACTGAATCAACTAGAAAAGTATGATTTGAGGCCGGGTGCTGTCAGTGAGTGAAAGGGGGGGATGGGACGATACAAGATTGTAGATGGATGGAGAGCTGCTCAGGAAGGGTAACAAAATTGTAGCACTTGGGATCGAGACTTGCGCTGAAAACAGCGCGCTGCGGAATAAAAGCGAAGGTTTGGAACGCCCCAGGGGAGAACACGTGCCGGGAATGTGAAAAAACCTCTCCCCAGGCCCCCTCTTTGGTGTCGCCGCCAAGGGCGGACCGACCGGTTTTATTGCCAGGACTCGGCCGATCGATTTTTCACTGGAAGCGGAAAGGCCCTCGGGGTCACGTGAGGTTACAAAAACGTGAAGTTTGTGGGCGTTCCGAAAAACACGGCCATGAGTTCCAGGTGCGGAATCTCATGGCCGTGCAGTGAGCTGCGATGAACTGCGAGGGAGCCCGGAGGTCAGCACGGACCCGCTACGTTGCCGACAGGAGCTTCGGCTCACTGCGCGAGGCGCAGGTCAATGGAATCATGCGAGACCCGTACGCGATTTTTCGTGCATGCGGTTCATGAGATACGACTCGATGAAGTCATCCAGATCACCATCGAGCACCGCATCCACATTTCCCTTCTCTGTTCCCGTGCGGTGGTCCTTGATGAGGCGGTAAGGCTGCATCACATAAGAACGAATCTGGTTGCCCCAGGCGATGTCATCGAGGCTGTCGTGAACCTCCTGAAGTTTCTCCTCCTGAGCCTGCCGCTCCCGTTCGTAAAGGCGAGCTTTCAGGATCTTCATGGCCAGGTCCCGGTTGCGGTGCTGCGACTTTTCATTCTGACACTGGACCACGATGCCGGTGGGCAGATGGGTGATGCGCACTGCGGAACTGGTCTTGTTCACATGCTGTCCACCGGCGCCGCTGGCCCGGAATGTGTCCACACGCAGATCGGAGGACTTGATGTCGATCTCGATTTTGTCGTCGACTTCGGGATAGACGAAGACTGCGGCGAAAGAGGTATGCCTTCGGCCGCTGGCATCAAAGGGAGAAATGCGAACCAGACGGTGGATTCCGGACTCCGATTTCATCAATCCGTAAGCGTGGGGACCCTCCACGGTGAATGTGGCGCTCTTGAGGCCTGCCTCCTCGCCTTCCAGCATGTCCACCATCTGGACCTTGAAATTTTTCTTCTCCGCCCACCGCAGATACATGCGCAGGAGCATTTCAGCCCAGTCCTGAGCCTCCGTGCCACCCGCTCCGGCGTTGATGCTCACGATGGCGGTCTTGTCGTCGTTTTCGTCGTTGAGGAGATGTCCCAGCTCGAGAGTTCGCAGGTCTCTCTGCAACTGACGGCCTTTTTGTGCGACTTCGAGGAGCGTGTCCTCATCGTTTTCTTCGATGGCCATGTCCAGGAGCAGCTGGCAGTCTTCGAGGCTTTGGGAGAGATGCTCAACGGATTGAAGCAGTTGGTCGATGTCGGAACGCTCCTTGAGGATCACCTTGCTCTCTTCGGGCTTGTCCCAGAAGCCCGGCTGAGCCAGGATGTGCTCCAACTCCAGGAGACGTTTGCGCTTGCCTTCGAGGTCAAAGATACCCCCCAAGGGTTTCAAACCGTTGATGCAGTTCTTTCAAATCGGATTTCAGCTGGGTCAGATCTAACGCCATGATTTTCCTCCTTTATGTTTTTCAAGAGATCCTTCGAGGCTTCCAATGGGCATATAGTACACCAACGAGAGTGGTGAGGCTACACAGCCATGCAAAAAAATCCCCCCATCTTTCATAGAGGGTTTCCATCTCAAGGGGGTGAACCTCTCTCACCAGCTGCGCCGTTTCATTGAGCGGGATTCTTCCGACAATTCGACCGGTGGCATCCACAATGACACTGACCCCCGTGTTCGCAGCGCGGATCAGGGGGACGCGAAATTCCACGGCCCTCCAGAGGGACATTTCCATGTGCTGATAGGGGGCTCCCGTGTCGCCGTACCACGCATCGTTGGTGATGTTGACGAGCGTGTTGGCTCCGCGGCGAACTGCCGCCCTTGCCAGCTCCGGGAAAATCCCCTCGTAACAGATGAGCACGCCCAATGAGTTGCCGCCCAGTTTCATGAGGGAGGGCCCCCGGCCGGGCTCGAAATCCCCTGCAGCCTCAACCAGGCGATTCACAAAAAAGAGCACCCTTTGATAGGGCACATACTCTCCAAAGGGGACCAGGTGCTGCTTGGCATAACTCCCCAGCCTGCTGCCGTCGGGAGCGACCATATAAGCCGCATTTTGCAGCTTGGGTCTTTCCTCCACAACGGTCACCGACGGAACTCCAAAAAGGACGGGCTTGCCGATCCGGGCGAAGGTTTTGTTCAACTGCGCGGTCAGGTCCTCCTCGAAACCATAAAAAAAAGGAACAGCCGTCTCCGGCCAAACAAGCAGCTCCGGTGGAGGGGAACTTGCCATGGCCTGAAGGGAGAGGGTCTCGTAGCGTTGCAACGTCATTTGTTGAAAAGCCGGGTCCCATTTGACGGACTGGTCGATGTTCCCCTGAACGACCGCCACAGGCCAGGGGGGCACGCCCTGCCGGCGTGCTTCCACCTGGGATCGGCGCCATGACCCATACGATAGCGCAACCGCCAGGCATAGACACAGGGCCAGAGCGCAGCGGGTACTTCGATGTCCGAGGAGGAAGGAGGCAATGACAACGGCCGTGAAAACGATCAGCCAGCTCACTCCGTATACTCCTGTGATATCGGCAACCTGAATCATAAGATTCCAGGGGGTCTGGGTGTAGCCGAGATTGGCCCAGGGAAAACCGGTGAGCGCGTGCGCCCGAATGAACTCAAGGGTCACCCACGCGCCCGGCAGTCCGATCACCCACAAAAGTGGCCAGGGTTCCAAACGGCTGGCCACATAGCTGAACGCTGCGGGGTAAAGGGCCATGTACGCTGCGAGGATCAGGACGCAACCCAGGGCCAGGGGGAGTGGAAAAGCGCCGTAATGCTGAAGGACATACTGGATCCAGTGAAGGGTGGTTGCAAAATGCACAATCCCACAGAGAAACCCGAGACGAAAGGCTTCCCGGGGTTTCTTACCCTGAAGCGCCAAAAGCAGCGGGACCAGGGCAAACCAGCTCACAAAGAACAGACCGAACTTGGGAAAGCCAAGGCTCAGCATGGCCCCGCTCAATGTGCTCAAAAAAAAGTCTTTACGCGTCATGGTGCGGTCAACCCTCTCGATCATTCCCCGATGCCTGCCCCGAAACACGCCTTCTTTTCATGAGATCCCTCGTTCGAATGCAGTCACCTCGGCTGTAGCTGCTGCCGGAGAGGGAATACGGGATCGGTGCACAGGTCACCCTGCGATGCCTTTCTCTTCGGCGATCTTCAACGAAAAGGCGCGGTGCGACCGAACACGCTCTGCGCCTGGATCATTGGCGGAACAGCCCGATTTCGGATTCTCCATATAAACCGGGATGCACATGAAAACAAGCAGATCGCGAGACGTTCGCATGATAATGCACGGCTCGGCTTGGGTGTGATGCAGAGGGTCCCTCGAGGCTGGACCGTTGGGGGGAGACCGTGAAGGGGCTCAAGCGCTCGATCTTGACCAATGGAGCGGTTTCTCCCATTGAGGGCCGTCCCAGGAGGATCGCAATCCGCTCGGGGCGATGGATTCAGGAGATTTCCTCGAATTCTCCAGTCCGGGGTGGTGTCTGCTTGAGATTCTTGATACAAATGGTCTCAATTTTCCGGGAATCTGCACTCTCGATCACAAATTCCAGATCCTTGAAAACCATCCGCTCCCCAATTTCAGGCACGCGTCCCAGATAACTGATCACAAATCCACCCACCGATTCGAACTTGCCTTCGGGAAACTCCACCTTGAGATATTCTTCGAGTTCCTCAACATCGAGGCGGGCATTCACCGTGATCGAACCGTCACCGTTTTCCACGATCAGGTGCTCCTCCGCGTCATATTCATCCATGACATCGCCGATGATCTCCTCGATGATGTCCTCGAGCGTGAGTATCCCTGCGGTGCCGCCGTACTCGTCGATGACGATGGCCAGATGGGATTTGGTGTAACGCAGGTCCTTGAGAACTGCACTGATTTTCTTGGTTTCAGGAATAAAGTAGGGAGGGCGCATGAGCGCGGACGCTTCGAGTTCCGTTTGTCCCCAGTAGCTCAGGAGGTCTTTGGCGTGGAGAATGCCCACGATGTTGTCGATATTTTCTTCATAAATAGGGATGCGGGAATGTCCCGACTGCATGATGAGCTGAATGACCTCGGTGATCTTGGTTTCTGCGCGGGCATAAACCGTTTCGGTGCGAGGAATCATGATTTCGCGGGCCGTGGTGTCACGAAAGGAAAAGATGCCCTGAATCATGTCTCCTTCATCTTCAGAGATGAGGCCCCGCTGCTCCCCTTCGTCAATGAGTTGCTGGATTTCTTTTTCGATATCTTCGGCCTGTTCCACTCGGGAAAGCCGACGGAAGCACATCTTGAGCCAATTCTGAAACCCTTTGGCTGACTCCTCTTCCAAAGCTGAATCTCTTCTCCTGGATTCGATGGTTAAACCATTCGGGGGGAACCTGCGCCGTGCGCACGTCCTCACCCCATCCTCACAAGCCTCTCGTCGCCGGCTTTTCTTTCACTGCTTTTCGCAATTTATCAGCCCTCAACCACCACTGTCCATAAAAATGTGCCACCTCGAGGTCTTGGGCTCGAATGCAAAAAGGGTCCACACTCATGTGCGAACCCCTGGCGTCTTGTTATGCCTTATCCGTAACAATCAGCGCGAGCGCTGCATCAACATACGATCCATTCGAACCACCTGGGCCGATTCTTTGATGGTGTTGGGGAATTCCTGGCCGCGATCGAGGACTTTCACTTCACATTTTTGAATGTCAAAATACTTCTTCACAGATTCGACGGCCTGGTCCGTGTCGAAGGGTTTGCACGAAAACATATCCAGGCTCAGGTATTGCTTATCCGGAAACGTGTGCACACTGATGTGGCTCTCAGCAATGAGAACAAATCCGGAGACACCCCAATCCTCCGGAACCACTCCATTGTATCGAAACACATAGGGGGGCATGATCTTGGTCATGTCCATCTCGGTGGGGTAATCATCCAAAAAATTGTAGATGAGCCCCATGTCTTCCAGTCGAGAGCGCTCACAGCCGTAACCATCGATCATCAAGTGAACCCCAAAGCCGAATTCGGGTTTCCCCTTACCCATGGCAGTCACCTCCACTTTCCTTTGTGAGAACCGTTCCGTTCTCCCCAAATCGTCCAAAATTGCCTTGCCGCCCAACATCGGGAGATGCCAC
This sequence comes from uncultured Syntrophobacteraceae bacterium, assembly GCA_964654275.1. Taxonomy (GTDB): domain Bacteria; phylum Desulfobacterota; class Syntrophobacteria; order Syntrophobacterales; family Syntrophobacteraceae; genus SLCH01. Next base: position 28,129 of record CAZZHS010000027.1, on the reverse strand, counting down.
CAAGCGAGCACCGGAAACAGCGCAGTGCCAGTGCGCGTCCGGCCTATCGAGATCTGATGGACTTACTTCCTGAATTGAGGGGGCGGACCGGTTTCCCGTACCATGACCAGTGGCCCAAATTTTTTGCTGTTCAAGAATGACCGTGCACTGAAAATGCCAACTCTGGGTTCAGTGCCCGGCAGGCATCCAGGCGGCGAGGCAGGGGACACGCATTTAGTGGATTTTCCAAGAGTTCTCCACTGCTTACCGACCGTTTTGCCATCTCCAGACAAAGTCAGCACTATATAAAGGACCGCATGGGGTGTGTCAAGAAAAAATCACCGAGAAGGATTCTGTGAGGAGAGAAAAAGGTTGTGGGGCGGAGGGCGCCCGGGAGTGGCAGTCAGAAGGAGGCCTGCCTGGGAGGTTTTTCGTAAATAAACGCACAATCCCCTCCCAGGTTGTGTTTGGCATGGTAGAGTGCCTTGTCGGCCCGGCAGATCATGTCTTCCACATCCCTTTCCACACCCATGCCCGCAACCTCCAGTTGGGCGATGCCGATGGACAGGCGTGTGGGATGCAGATTCAATTCGTTGTAACGTTCCCGGATGCGATCCGCCACGATCAAGGCCTGTGCGGCTTCGACGTGCGGCACCAGGAGCACGAACTCGTCTCCTCCATATCTGCAGGCGATGTCCACATCCTTTCGGATGCATTGCTGCAAAATGAGGGCAAAGTGGCTGAGCACCTGATCGCCGGCGCGGTGACCTCGCTCGTCGTTGAAGGACTTGAACTGGTCGATGTCGATGAAATACAAAAGGAGCGGATGGTGGTAGCGCGATGCGCGTACAGCCTCCTTTCGCACCACTTCGTCGAAGTAGCGGCGGTTGTAGAGGCCGGTCAGGGAATCTCGAATGGCGAGATGCTCCAGTTCCTTGCGCAACTCCCGCTCTCGGACAATCCGCCTCACCTTGGCTTCCAATTCGTTGAGCGTGAAGGGTTTGATGATGAAATCCGATGCACCGCTTTGCACCACATCCGTGTAAGTGTAGTCCATCGAGTGGCCCGTGATGGCCACAATGTCAATGGCGGGACGATTTTCACTGAGGTATTTGATGAGTTGAATGCCATCCATGTGCGGCATGTGGATGTCCGTGATCACAATGTCAAATTCTGCCTCTTGAACCTTACTGACAGCCTTCTGGCCGTCTCGGGCGGTCTCGACGTCATGCCCCATGAGGGAAAGCGCTTCTTGAAGGATCTCACGCATCTGCTCTTCATCATCCACCAGGAGGATTCTTTGAGGAGAAATTTCTTCGCGATCTTTCATAGGGGCAGGCGGGCTCCAAAAATGCCGGTGTGGAATGTTCTCTTCGCTGACAACTCAAATGATTGCGAATCTTCACTCTCAAAAGTCATAGATAGCCCATTTGTTTTACATTGACAAACGTTTTTGTTTGCATTTGCCGGCAGCCTCCGCCTATGATTCCGCGCAAACACGCCAACATGATGTGAGGAGGCAGAATGCGTCACATTGCCGTCATCTACAAACGGCTCCGCCCCGAAGCGCTGGGCCTCGCGCGCGAGATCACCCACTGGCTGGAGGATCGAAAGATCCGCGTGTTTTGCATGGAAAATCCTGACAAACCCGACCTGCGGCCTGTGAAAGGATCCGACCCGACAATTCCCGGCACCGTAGACGCCGTGCTGGTCCTTGGGGGGGACGGCACGCTTCTCAGCGTCGCTCGGCTTTTGGAAGATCACCCCATCCCTGTGATCGGCATCAACCTGGGCGGTCTCGGTTTTCTCACAGAAGTCACCCGTGAAAGCTGCTACCGGGAATTGAACAAAATCATTGAGGGACAGTACGAGATCGAAGACCGTATGCGTCTTCAAGTGTCCGTGATGCGCGAAGGCAAAGTGACCTTCAAGCAGGTGGTGCTCAACGACGCTGTGGTGAACAAGGCCGCCCTGGCTCGAATCATCGACCTCATCACCACCATCGACGGCCGCTACCTCACCTGCTACCGCGGCGACGGCCTCATCGTGGCAACACCCACTGGGTCCACCGCCTACAATCTCTCTGCAGGGGGGCCCATTGTTTATCCCACCGCCAGCGCCATCATCATCACACCCATCTGCTCGTTCACCCTCAACAACCGGCCGATCATTCTCCCGCCGCAAGCCACCATCACGCTTGAACTCAAGATTCCCATTCCCGATGTCACACTGACTTGCGATGGTCAGGTGGGCTGCAACCTTGAAAAAGCCGACAAGATCGTCATCTCCGCAGCCCCGACACCCCTGAGGCTGATCAAAACCCCTTCCATCAATTATTTCGAGATCCTGCGCACCAAGCTCAAGTGGGGCCTCACCTGATGAAAACCGTCCCGGTCGGTTGCGCTTGTCTCTCGCTTTCATCCCGTTTCCGGCACCTACCCCGATTTGTCGGCAATGATGAAATCCTGCGACGAAGTACCCTGCGCTTCCGAACCTAAAGGGCCCGCATCCACTCGGGTTTGAGCCTCACTCGACCCGTCAATGCCTCGTCGATAGTGCGCAACGCCTTTTCCTTCTCTGCGGGCATTCTCACCTTCAGGGGCAAGTAATTGGAGGCGTGGTTGGAGAAGAAGAGTCCTCGGGTCAGGTTTGTGTGTTCGAGCATCTCTCTGAGTTCCATCAGCATCTCCTCGGGACTGACCAGCTCAAAATCACCCGAATGGACCTTTTGAGCCAGTTCCGTGTTGGGGAGAACCATGAGGGAGAGAACGCCGACGTAATTGGGATCCATGGCCGACAGAATTTCGCCCGTGGCGCGTGCGTGCTCCAGAGAACGTCGGCGGCCGGCTATTCCCAGAAGCACGGTCACGGAAAGCTTCAGACCCGCCTCCCTGATCCGCCGACCTGCTTCGATCATGCGCTGCGGTGCCACCCCTTTGCGAATTTCCTGCAAGACCTGCCCGTCGCCGCTTTCCACGCCCAGGTACACGATTCCCAGTCCCCGCTCGCGCAGCTGAACCAATTCCTCCGGGGTTTTGCGCAGGATGCTTTTGGCATTTCCGTAGAGTCCGACACGATGGACCCTCGGAAGTTTCTCTCTGATCTTTTCAAGAAGGCGCGTCAGTCGTTCCTGGGGAAGGATCAGAGCATCCCCATCGGTCAGGAAAACTCGATGAAGAAAATCGAGATGCTTTGATGCATACTCCAGATCCGCATCGACGATCTGCTCCTCCTTGATGCGAAAGCGTTCTCCTTTGTAGGTGCCGCAAAAGGTGCATTTGTTATGGGAACATCCGACAGTCACCTGAAGGAGAATGCTGTTGGCCTCGCTGGGGGGGCGAATGATCACCCCTTCATAGTGCATTCCATCCATCAACCACTCCTGCACTCCTGGAAGAGACGTCCACCGCAGGCGGCAGGAGCCGGCCTGCTCGTTCCGGTTCATGCTTCGGTCAGAGACTATAACGGGACTTCCGTTGAGGAGGCAAGGCGCGACCCACGTCAACAGCAATAAAATGAGAGGGGTGACTTGAGATGCAGCGCGTTATCTGTTTAGATGGTCCCTCGGCATGGGGCCACATGGTCTCAATGCTCTCATGAACCCGCCGGGATCGCTTCGGTCCCTTTCGCATTTGAATGGACACAGGGATTGCCCATGAAAAAACGTCAGCGTGCCCTGCCTCCGGAGGCCAAATGTACCCGGTGCAAAGGCAGGGCAACCCTCCGCATGCCCGATCACCACGCCAATTTCTGCGCGTCATGTTTCACAAACTTTGTCCACACTGCGGTCGAGAGGGCGTTGAAGAAATTTCCCCTGTCCCCACGGGAACCGCTGATGGTGGCGGTATCGGGAGGCAAGGATTCGCTTGCACTCTGGGAAATTCTCGACCAGCTGGGATTCGAGACCAAAGGCCTTCACATCGACCTGGGCATCGAGGGCTTTTCCGAGGCTTCGGTGGATGCCATCCGACGGTTCAGCGAGGAGCGTCGTCTGCCGTGGGTTCAATATTCGCTCCAGGAATCCTTCGGCCATACCATTCCCGAAATCCAGGGCCGGACACGCAGAAAGATCTGTGCACTGTGCGGTCTGCTCAAACGGCAGCTCCTGAACCGGCTCACTGTGAAGGAAGGATTTCGCGTACTGGCCGTGGGTCACAACCTCGATGACGAGGCGGGAAGACTCCTGGGGAATCTCGTGCGGCACCGGGATCAGTACCTGGAGAAGCTTTCCCCCTACCTCGCCTCACCGCACCCCAGGATGCCGGCCAGAGCCAAGCCGCTTTATCGGCTGGATTCTCATGAAGTGCTCGCTTACTGCCGGGTGAGGGAGATCCGCCCCCTGGATGACAAGTGCCCCCTGTCACGGGGGGCCACCAGTCATGCTTTCAAGGAGGCACTGGATTTTCTGGAGGAAAAAATGCCGGGCACCAAACGCCATTTTCTTTACAAACACCTGCGAAGCAACCAGGGACTCAACGGAAGTCCGGACTTCGACACCTGCCGCAGCTGCCTGGAACCGACCTACGGAGAACTTTGCAGCGTGTGCGGACTCGCACAGCAACTGAACAAATCCGAAACTCAGCCCGCTGGGGCGCCCGACGATTCCAGGGCCAGTTGAATGGCCTCTGAAATGAGCTGGAGTTTGTGGAAAGTCATTCCTTCCCGCAGATGGGGGGCGATGTCCACCAGATCCCTCTCATTGGCATGAGGAATGAGGACCTCCCTGATGCCCGCCCTGCGTGCGGCAAGAATTTTTTCCTTGATGCCGCCCACGGGAAGCACATCCCCTCTCAACGTGATCTCCCCCGTCATGGCCACATTCCTTCTCACGGGGATTCCACTCATGAGCGAAGCCAGAGCCACCACCAGTGCGACACCGGCCGAAGGGCCGTCCTTGGGGATTCCTCCCGCCGGGACGTGCACGTGAATGTCCCATTCCAGGACATCCTTCGCTTCGATGTTCAATTCTTCCGAGTGGGCTCGAATGTAGGTGAGCGCCGCCGTTGCGGATTCCTTCATGACATCCCCGAGCTGACCGGTGAGGGTCAACTTCCCGTGGCCTTTGATCTTGAGCGCTTCTATGAAGATGAGCTCCCCGCCCACGGGGGTCCATGCCAGACCCGTGCTGATGCCGGCGCCCCAGGAGCGGGTGCTCGACTCGGGAATGTAGCGCACGGGCCCGAGGATGTCGGGAAGCTGTTTCGCCTCTATGATGATGGGTCCCTCCGTCCCTTCGGCGATTTCCCTGGCAGTGTGCCGGCACACCGCAGCCAGGGTGCGGTCGAGGTTTCTCACGCCCGCCTCGCGGGTGTACGATCGGATCATTTCCAGGATGGCTTCATCGGGGATGATGACCTGGCCCTCCGAGAGGCCATGGTTTTCCACCTGCCGCGCCACCAGGTATTTCCTGGCGATCTGCAGCTTTTCTTCCTCCGTGTAGCCGGGTATGTCGATGACCTCCATTCGGTCCCGCAGGGCTGAAGGGATCGGGTCCATCACGTTGGCCGTGGCCACAAAGATCACCTTGGAGAGATCAAACGGCACTTCCAGGTAGTGATCGGAAAAAGCGAAGTTCTGCTCGGGATCCAGAACCTCCAGAAGGGCCGATGAAGGATCTCCCCGGAAGTCCGCACCCAGCTTGTCGATCTCGTCCAACATGAAAACCGGGTTTCTGCTGCCGATTCTTCGCAGCCCCTGTATGATCCTCCCCGGGAGTGCTCCCACATAGGTGCGTCGATGGCCCCGGATTTCGGCCTCGTCCCTCATGCCGCCGAGCGAAATGCGGATAAACTTTCGGTTGAGACTTCTGGCGATGGATTGTCCAAGGGAGGTCTTGCCCACCCCCGGCGGTCCCACGAAACAGAGAATCGGTCCCTTGATGTCCTTTTTGAGCTGCAGAACCGCGAGGTATTCCAGGATGCGGCGCTTCACTTTTTCGAGGTCGTAGTGGTCTTCGTCGAGAATGGCGGCCGCCTGCTTCACATCGAGACTGTCTTCCGTGGTGACGTTCCAGGGCACTTCGAGGAGCCAGTCCAGATAATTTCGCGATACGGAATATTCAGCGGATGCGGGCGACATCCTCTTGAGGCGGTCCAGTTCCTTTTCCGCAGCGGTTCTGGCCTCATCGGGCAGATCAAGGGCTTCAATCCGTATCCTCAACTCCTGAACGTCAGGGTTCTTCTCCTCCCCCTCGCCCAGTTCTCTTCGAATGACGTCCATTTGCTCCCGCAGGAAAAACTCCCTCTGGCGCTTGTCCATCCCGGCCTTGACTCGACTCTGAATCTTCTGTGCAAGCTCCAGTCGTTCAAGCTGGCGGGTCAGGTAAAAGGTGATGCGGTCGAGCGCAGTGCGGACATCGGGGAGTTCCAGCAGGGTCTGTTTTTCTTTGACGGTCAAATTGAGATTGGCGGAGACGATATAGACCAGTTGAATGGGGCGTTCCACGTTGAGGGCAATGACATTCAATTCAGCGGGTAAATTGGTCAGTTCGATGAACCTTTCGAACTGATTGCGCAGATTCAGCGCCATGGCTTCCACTTCTGAATCGGTGGTTTCATCCTCCGCAACGACCTCTATGCGAGCGTCGTGATACCGATCCGGTTTCCCGAACTCGCTCAGTCTGACCTTGTGGGTTCCCCTCACGATGATGTGATAGGAGCCGTCGGGCTGCTTCATGAGTTTGATGACCGTTCCGAGGGTTCCCACATCAAACAGGTCATTGGGGCCGGGATTTTCCACATCGCCGTCCCGCTGAGCCACAAGCACGAGGGGCGCATTGCTCACCACCACGTCATCCACGAGCTTCACCGACTCCCCTCTTTCCACTTGCAGCGGCAGCACCAGGCCCGGATAGAGCACCGTGTTGCGCACGGGAAGAATGGGCGCCCGTTTGGGAATCCCCTCTTTTTCATTGGTTTCCGGAGGTGTTTCTTGGGTCATGGCGGCTTCCCTCTCTCCTTTTCCGAGGACCATCAGTCGCTTTTCAATGAGATGCGCACCGAACCGCCCGGACGCTTCAATTTGGGCAGGGTGACCTCGAGGAATCCCTGGTGATAAGAGGAGTGAGCTTTCTGCACATCGAGGGGTGCGGGAAAATTGAATGATCGACGAAATCTGCCGAAATCGATTTCCATTTGATGGACGCGGGAATCCAGACTAAGCTGGGGCCGCTTGCGCTCTCCCTCGAGGCAGAGGGTATTGCCGTCGATCACGACCTGGATGGCCTCCGGCACCGCTCCAGCCAGCTCTATGAGCACATGGAAAGCGTCTTCCGTTTCATGGATGTCTGCTGACGGGAGCCAGCTTCCCTCTTCGGAAAAGCAGGGGCAAATCCGATGCTGATACAGCTGCTGCAGCCACTTGCGCATCCTGTGACGTGCCTCTTCCACTCCCCGGTTGGTCGTTTCCGAAGCCATGTTTTCCCTCCCTACCACAAAAAGGATTGGGCACCCTGCGGATGTCCCAACCGGTTCCATCCCCCGGCAACACCTGCTGCGCACCCGATCTACCCACACACCTTGATGTAAGTCACCTTGCCGTCTCCAGGTGCGTAGAAGTCCTGGAGCATGGCGGCCCTCACATAACCGAATTTTTCATAAAAGGCGCGAGTGGGGGCATATTGGGGTCTCGACGAAGTGTCCACGTAAATGCGGCGTCCTCCCAGTTTCCACACCAGAACTTCGGTGGCCCTCAGCAGTTGACTCCCCAGCCCAAGGCGCCTGAAATCCTCTTGGACGACGATCCAGTAGAGATCGTAGCTGAATTGGGTGCAGGGAATGGGCCCAAAGCACGAGTATCCTATGAGATCGCCCCGGAACTCCGCAAACAAAAAATGGTATCCCGATGCGGGACCTTTGACCAGAGCCTCCCGCACGAGTTCCACAGCCAGATTCCTTTCAGCATCCGTGAAAAAGCCTGAGGACGCAACGATGCCTTCTACCGCGCAAGGGTCACCTTCGGAAACATCCAAACGGAAATGCACATCCTTGAGAAAAGGATGATCGTTAAATATCGGGTCCCCTTCCGGGCCGGATTCGATGTGCACCATGGGGATTCGTCCTCACGGCGGCGGTGTGAACGATTTGCACCTTCACACCCCGGCGGTGAATCCTTGCGACAGCGGTGGATTTATCGCAAAGGCGGTTGAACACAGGCTGACTGGATGGCGGCGCCTCAGGGCACCGGATGCCACAGTCCCCCGAGGATTCGCTCCATCACGCGTTGAGGACTGAGGCCCCCTTTCTGTGCAGCGGCCATGAATCCTGCATCGGGCGACAGACAGGGATTGGCGTTCACCTCGAGGATCCAGGGACTTCCCGAGGTGTCCACGCGAAAGTCCACCCGTGCATAACCCCTCAGGTTGAACAAACTCCAGCAGCGGAGGGCCATCCGGTTCATTTTTCCCAGGAGCGCCTGATCCTCCGGAGTGAAATCAAAGGACCTTTCGGTGTGCAGGGCTTCGAAAGACTCCGCGTCCCATTTGGCCTGGTATCCCACGATACGCCATTTGCCCGAGGGGTAGTTTCGAAAGACCATCTCGGCGGGAGGCAGGACTTCCACGGCTTTCCCGCTCGCCAGCAGTGAGAGATTGAATTCCCTGCCCTCGATGAAAGTTTCGGCAAAGATTTCATCGCTCAATATTCGGGCTCGGTCGTGAATGAAGTCCAGCAACTGGGCCTCATGGGCCGGAGTCACCACCGAAGCGTCGTCGATTCCCACGGAGGCATGTTCCCAGACCGATTTCAACAACCAGGGCCTCTTCCATGAAAAGGGTCCCTTGGACGACCCCGCAGGCGCCACCCAGGGTGGCGTGGCAAGGCCCTCCGCTTGAAGCAGACGCTTGGCCACGAGCTTGTTGGATGTTGCGTACAGAGCATCCGCAGAGGCTCCCGTGTAGGGAATATCAAGATGATCCAGAAATGCGGGTGCGAGATGAATCAGGCGTCCCCTTCCCTCGACCGTCTCCACGAGGTTGAAAACAAAAGAGGGCCTGCAAACGTTCAGCATGCGGCGCAGTCCCTCGAGGTCCGGAAAAAACGGTGCGAGAGCGACCTCACAGCGCATTTCCTCCAAGATCCCTTTCACCCATTGGGCCTGGACCAGGACGTCCTTTTCGTCGTTGGATCCCCCTTCGGCGACATGGCTGTGCAGGATCAGAGCCCTACGCCTCTCAACAGAATGGGGCCTGTCATCTATTGTCATGACGATTTCCGTGACCCGGCAACAAAAAGAGTCATGGGATGCCTCGCTGAACTCCGGCAACTGGGCTTTTTGAACTCGCCGATCTGGAAAGGGCGGACTTCATGATGGCACCGATGAGATTCTGGTAGGACATGCCCACCTTGGCGCACAAGATGGGAAGGTCGGAATCCACGGGGTGCAGTCCCGCCAGAGGGTTCACTTCGATGAAATTGGGCATCCCGGCCTCGTCGGCTCGAAGGTCCACGCGACCCGCATCGCGGCACCCGAGTCCGCGCCAGGCCGCGAGCGCCACCTCACCGGCCCGGACGGCCATGGGATCCGTCGCGAGACGGTAAACCACTCGATCCTCGTAATGGGCCTTGTTGTCGTAAGTGTAAGCGCCTTCCTCGGCCCGTTCGCCCAGCATCACCTCCAAAACACCGATCACCCGGCTTTCTTTGCCCGTTCCCAGGAGACCCACCGTGAATTCCCGACCTGGAAGATATCGCTCGAGGAGCACCGGTTGGCGAAACTTTTCCCAGAGCTGCGTGCAGACCTCGCGGAGTCCGCTGGAGGATTCAAGCTTTGAAAGTCCGGTGATGCCCTTTCCCGTGCCCTCGGCCACAGGCTTGGCAAACAGAGGATAGCTCAGCCCGACCTGTTCGAGTTCCTCTTCGGATTCCACCACCACGAATTCGGGGGTGGGGATTTTCAAATCTCTGATGACACGCTTGGTCATGGCTTTGTGCAGGGTCAGGGAGAGGACCATGGGATCCGAAAAGGTATAGGGGATGCTGAAAAGATCGAGCAGGGCCGGAACCTGGGCCTCCCGCGACACGCCGTTGAGACCCTCCGCGATGTTGAAAACCACGTCCCAGCGTTTACCCGTTACAAGCTGCGCCAGAAGTGCTCTCGCATTCCCGATGCGCTCGGTCGCGAAGCCTTCGTGACGCAGGGCCGTCTCAATGGCGTCAATGGTTTCAGGCCGGTCCAACTCGGCGAGCGTTTCGGGATCCAGGCCTTCCTGGGCATAATCGTCTTTGAGGTCGTAGGTGAGCCCGACACGCACGCGGAGGCGGTCTTTGGGGAGCGACATGCTGGTCATGACCCGATGCCTTTCGCCGGCATTATCTCCTCTGCGGAGTCCGGGTAGGAAAAAAGCTTCCCTTCATAATTGCGAAGCACCAGTGCGTGGGCATTCCTCGCCACAACGCTGTCGGGGAGCAAGGGGATTTTGCCGCCCCCCGATGGAGCGTCGATCACGTACGTGGGGATCGCATAGCCGCTCGTGTGGCCGCGCAACCCCCTCAAGATTTCCAGGCCTTTTTGCACTGCAGTGCGAAAGTGTGACGAACCCGGAATGGGGTCGCACTGATAGAGATAGTAGGGCCGCACTCTCATCTTCAGAAGCCCGTGAAAAAGTTCCTTGAGGATCTCGACACGATCGTTGACTCCTGAGAGCAGCACCGTCTGACTCCCCAGCGGGATTCCTCCATCGGCCAGACGGTTGCACGCATGAAGGCTTTCGGGCGTCAATTCGGCGGGATGAGTGAAATGGAGGCTCATCCAGAGAGGATGGTAGCGCTTGAGCATGCGCACCAGGGAGGTGGTGATGCGTTGGGGAAGGACCGCCGGCACCTTGGTGCCGATGCGGATGACTTCCACGTGTGGGATGGCGCGCACCTGGGAGAGAAGCCACTCCAGGCGGTCGTTGGAGAGGGTGAGGGGATCGCCCCCGGAGAGCAGCACATCACGTACAGTGCGCGTCTCCCGGATGTAGTCGATTGCCGTACTCAGTTTCCGGGTGTCGAAGCGACAGGCCTTTGCCTGCCCCACCATTCTGGAGCGCGTGCAGTATCGGCAATAAGTGGAACAAAATCCGGTGACGAGAAACAGGACACGATCGGGGTAGCGGTGAACAATACCCGGAACAGGACTGTCGTGCTCCTCTCCCAGCGGATCCTGCATCTCGCCGCTCGTCCCGTGCTGCTCGGCCTCCACCGGCACCACCGTGCGACGCAAAGGCTGATTCGAGTCCAACGGGTCCAGCAGGCCGGCATAGTAAGGGGTGATCGAGAAGGGGATGAGGGCGTGGTTCTCCGCCGGTCGACCCCATTCGTGGGGCGCCGGTTTCAGGATGCGGGATAAACCCTCTCGAGTCTGAATCCTGTTTTTGAGCTGCCAGCGCCAGTCGTTCCAGTCCTGATCGGTGGCCTCCGGGAAAAACTGCTTGCGAAACGCATCGGACCTGGGGCTGATGGTGAATCGGGGTCTTGATGTCAAGTGCCTGGATTTAATCGAAGTTTTTATGATCTCAGCTGAGAGCAGAGCATTGGCGGATATGGGAGGGGTTTCCGGGGAGAGAGTTGCGGCAGCAAGGTCGATCCCGCGGCATGTGCCTGGAGGTTCGTTCTCCTCCTCGGTGATTTGTGCGTCACCGTTTGACGGTTCTGTACCTTTCTCCTGACAAATGTTGTCTTTCATTCTTCATTCTCCTCAGTTGAAACATGATGCAATCATGGGCTCTGGTTTGCATGCTTCTGGATCCTGCAAAGCTCGATTTGAAGCTGAAATCTGATGAGGCGGGGAGATTCCCTCCCCGTCTCAGTGCGGTCATTCCTGAAGCTCTTCAAAGGATTTCACCTCGATGAAATCCCCCTTTTCCGTCTCGGTGATGACCCCCGTAGCTTCGATCATTTTTCCCACCGCATTGGAGAGGTCCATCCCTTTGACCGCGTAGTCACCATCTTCTGCCTCGATGATAAGGCCCTTGTCCGTTTTCACCACCACTCCCACGATGGTCTCTTCCTCCGGCGATGCCTGGGAGACCGTCGCCGGACCCATCATCAAGAACGAAAAGACCAGGACAACGATCCATACCGTGTTCAACACTCTGATGCTTTTCATCGCTCTGCTCCCCCAAATGTGTTGTTGCGATCCCGTCGATTCCATGTGCCTTTGAAGTTTCACAGCGCCTCAGAGCCGTGCCGATTGTCTCGCGTCACGCCCTGAGGAATCCGCAGCAAAACTTCCCGGCATAGGTCGAAAATCTCTTTGATCCGTTCGGCACATTCGCCGGCTGCCTGTAGGCCTCCTCTGCCATTTGGACAAGGAGTCGGCCCGCGGCAAAGGATTGCTGTGCTCCACGGTTCAGGGGTTGAAACATCTCTCAGCCCATCGAATTTCGGCGTTTGTAAATAGCAAAGTTTCCAGTCAAAGTACACAAGATTTTTTCACAATTTTAAATAACTATAACAATTAGTTAGCAGTGTTCCCCGGGCCTTTTCTTCCGGGGGGGTGAGTTCGATCTCCGGGGGGCTCACCCTGGCAGGAATTCGGGGGACAAGCGGGGTGTCAATGAGAAACTGCAGCCCTCATGCGGGAAGGACGCAGCGAACTTCACGTCAGGCCCCTTCACCGGATCCGCCCATGAAGTTCAGACCACGAAGATACGCGGCCGACGCCATCACGATTTCCTCGGCACGTTGATCGAAGGAATCGAGCTTTATGGTCACATAACCAAGATAGTTGAATGCCTGCAGACACTTCAGAAAATCCCTGATGTTCATCACCCCTTCTCCCAACTGAATGTGCCGATGACCGCGATTCGGGGGGATGTCCGCAAGACTCACGTGGTACACATGATGTCGAAGGGCCTCGTAGGCATCGCAAGGATCTTCTCCCACGCAGAGAAAATGTCCCGCATCGAAGTTGATGCCCACATAAGCGTGGTCTTTGAGAGCGTCCATCAAGTCCAAAGCGTCCTGAGCGTTTTGCACGAGCGCATCCGGCTCGGGCTGCAGCAGCAGGCGTACCGACAGTTTTTTCGCCACAGGGAGAATGCGGCTCATCTGCCCCAGGTACAAATCCATGGCTTCAGAAATACTTAGAGATTCCGATATGATACCTGGACCGGTGTCCGTGGAGACATTCGGAATCCCCATGGCCGCAGCCATACGAAGGCAGGAGAGCGTGTAACGGATTCGCTTCTCCCTCTCTGAAGCGTCATCGGCGATCCATGAGGGGCTTCTTTGATCCCCATAGGCCGTCACCAGGGCGCTGTTGAGATTGCTGATTTTGAGCTTCTTTTCAGCCAGGCATCGGCTCAGTTCGGTCACGCTGGAGGCGCTCATGTCATCGGGAAACACATGCGGCCGATCGGCAATGAGTTCCACACCCGCAAAGCCCGCCCGTGCGATTCCATCAATGGCATCCTGCAGGGGCCTCAAACGAAACACGCTGGTGCTGTAAGCAAATCTCAACATACATTTTCACCCGCTTTGAAGGTCCATCAAAAATCGCTCTCCGTGCAGTTCTTCGAATGATACGACAGGTGCGGGTTTTTGATCCAGAGAGTTTTGCAGTGGTCTCGCACGATGAAACGCGGTGGGAACCCCTGGGTGGTGTCGGAACAGGGTTTGAAGCCTCCAGAAAAAGCGCCTGAACTGTGTGTTCAGGCGCAAGCGGCCTTTTCAAACTTTCACGATGGCAGTTGTCGAGAGACGCGTCCGCATCAGGATTGCTTTTCCCAATGGGATTCAGCGCTCATATCCGGTCCTCGAGGACTTTGAAGGAGAGAAGCGAAGAGGTGACCCGGCTCCTTCCTGTATAAAAAAAGATGGTCAGCCAGACCGTCTGGAAGAAAAGGATGATCCAGGGTGTCCAAAGCGAATGGAGCCCACGAAGCAAATCGGGCTGCATTGATTCCGGCAGCGGAAGAAGGAAGAGCATGAATGCCGAGTATAAAGGAGCGAGAGCGGCCATGACCTGGTAGGCCGTGAGGGAGGTGTGACCCCGGTAGTCGGCGCGCAGGAACTCCGAGAAAAACCGCCACCACTGGGTGACTCCCACAATGGTCACGAATGCTGCAGGGAACAGCGAAAGACTGAACAATTGCATGCTCAGCAGGGCTGTAAAGAGGTACAAAATGGATGTGAGCGCCTGGACGGGAACCAGTGCTTCCCCGGCAAGACCGCCGGAATAGGCCACCTTCCTGGTTTGACCTTGAAAAGTGAAGGCCCGGTTTCTCAGGACTCTCCGAATCCAGGGGGGACTTAGGTGCATGGGCCTGCCGTAGCAGCATCCAAAGCTGATGCAGGCCAGCCGCCCCAGCCCCTCGCCCACTGCATACGAGATGGCCAAGGCTGCGAGAAAGGGCCAGAGCGGAAGATTCAAACCCCAGAAAGCTCCCAGGACGCCCTCGAGAATCAACCCGATCCAGGGAGCTGCAAGGATTCCCAGGAATGAAGCGCCTCCAACCGTGAAAGTGTGCCGCTTTCCTTCCACCAACCTTGCGATCCATCTGGAGGCCGGCACACATAACAGCAGCAGCGCCGTGGCTGCGGCCAGGGCGACCTGCCCGCTCACTCCCACGGAACCGAGGAGGGTGAAAAAAACCGCGAGTGCCGCGAGATGGGCATTGGCGGTGAAGAATCCATAATAAGTCAGATTCACCCCAAGCCAGCTGCCGTCCGGCGCTTTCTCAACGGGCAAGGATGCGAGCATCTGCCAGTCCTCTCGTGGAAGTGTCCTGAAAGCCCAGACGAGCGTCAGGCAGAGGGCTGCGCCAAAAGTCAAAATGATGCCCAGGTTCGTCATTTTTCATTGTCCTTCCGTAGTCACAAGCGGGTTATACTGATCCTAGAGACTTTTCAGGGTGGCACGTCCTTCCCTGGATTGCCATGCCCAGCAGGGAGCGCACTTGAAGGTCGGTTTCCACAAGCGGCCGGCCGAATCCCTGGGAAAACCGGCTCACCACTCCGGTCCTGAACATGTTTTGCAGCAGGTCCTCTTCGAATTGCACGCAGTGAGGCTGAAAGAGAAGCACATCGGTGCTGCTGCCCGGGCGATAGAGACTCTTCGGGACGCCTTTTTTCAGCATCATGCCCACTTCCATAACGCGAGGATTTTCATACCTCTTTTCACTGTAACTCTGAAGCACCCGGCCGATCATGAGCGCCACGATCTCGATCATTGCCACCAGGCCGACTCCGGTGCCCCCAACGACATTCGTGTCGATAATGGTGACCACCCTGTGGTTCTTGGAATGGGAAGTGGCGGTGCGGACCACTGCATGGGGATTGCAAGAGTGATGACGCCCCTCCACCTCATAGTGATCCACCACCCGACCCGCCACCGGTGTGTGGTTGTAGTGGTACTTGTCCGGAGTCAGGCGGAAAATGGCGAAATCACCCCCGGCGAAGGCAGAACGCCACTCGCTTTTGTTCTTGCCGAGCAATTCATCGAGCGAAAAAAACTTTTCCTTGAGGTACAGGTTGGAGCTCCGGTTCAGGGAACCAAGAAGCACGCGGGAGTCGGCCGGAGAAACCACCGCCCTCGTGTCCTCCGACATGGGCCGGCACTCCCAGAACTTGATTTTTCGCTCAAAGAGGTCTCTCAAAGAATCGAATTCGGAGGGATCCTTGAGGAATTCAGCGGTATTCAAGCCGAATTGTCTGCAGACATGGGCGCAAACCTCACGCCCCCTGAGCGAGGGCAGATCGTAGTGCCACAGTGCCAGGAGGCGGGACACACGGGGAGAGGTCAGGATTTTCAAAAGCTGAGAAGGATGCTCTCGTTCAAGTGCATAGATCCAGCGTACGAAGGTGTCGCCCATGAGGTTTTCGGTAACGATTCTACCCGAGTGTCGTTCCACATATTGGTGGCACCTGTCCATTCCCCGAGCGGTCATGTTTTTTCTTCTCCACTGCCTCGATGTTTCCGCCGATGATGAGCAAGACCAGCTGGATGAGCTTTTCGTGTTCAAGCCGTGGAAGGGTCCCCGCCAGGAAATCACCTTCCACTCGGACGGCAAAATCCAGCGTCCCCTGGCCGCCCAGGATGGAGGCCAGCGATTCCCTCAGGGAGTTGTCTCCGAGAAATGAATTGCGCTGAAGTTCTTCGCAATCCTCCTTAAAGATTTCAAAGGCTTCGCTCAGATGTGTTTTCCGCAGAGCATCGCGGTAATAATCCTCCATGGTTTCGTTGAATTCCTCGGCATTCATGTCCATGGGAGAGGAGCGACGCAAGCCCCTCAATGCATCCTTCACAAGCACGCTGGTGGCCGAACCCCACTCGGGATGGCGCAGGAGATTTTCCAGATCCCTGACCACATCGTGCATGTCAAACGCCTCGACGACGGCCGCCCCCTCGTCTTTGAGAAGGCCCACCAGCGCTTGCCTGTATTCCCAGTTGTAAGCTCTCCAATACCCGGGATAGCGGCGACTCACGCGCACTCTGGGACACCGTTTCAGAATCTTCTGGAGAAACAGATTTCGAGTCTTCATGTGAACATAAAAGGTCGGAATGCCGATGGCCGTTCCAAAAAAGATCTGACGCCGCTCGCTTTCAGTCGAGGGGGTGTCGGGAATGTGACCGTGAGTCCATTCCCCCTTCAGGATGCTGCTGTACACCCAGGCGGTCAGCAAAGCCTGGAGGTCGGCCGCTTTGCTGAAGTGTTCACGGAGACTGGGAAAAAGGCTGTAATGCCTTCCCTCGAAGCCGCTGAATCCCATGCGGTGATACTCCCGTAACCGGATGAGCTGATAGGTTGCCATCCTCTCATCAAACACCCCCATGGCGGCCAGATCCTTCTTGAGACGGGCATCGTTTTCCAGACTGCCGTCCAGTGCAGGGCTCGTCTCGGTGCTCATGAGGGACACAAAATAGTCAATGAGGCGATAATCGGGAACAAAGTCTCCCCGGAGGCGAAAAATTCGACTCAGGGTCCTGTCGATCCAGAGCGGCCCGAAAGGGGTCATGGGCCGTCCAAAGACTTTGAGCTGCGCCTTGTTTTTCCAGCGGCGCCAAATCATGCGCAGGTGAGTGAAATCCAGCTCGTGTGGAAGAAATCCGAGGGCCTTTTCCGGATGGAAGTCGGTGAAAGACATCCGATAGGGGGACGCGCTGTAAGTTCCTGGAAAAAGCGGCAGAAAATGTTCGAGCATCTTGATGGCCAGGTCTCCGAGATATTTTTCGTCAGAGTGGGTAAAGTCCGAGCACTTCGAACCAAGAAGCGTCGACAGGGATCGGCTCCCCAGACTGAGATGCGTGCCGTTGTTGGCGAGACTGATGTTGGAAACATTGGGAAGGACAACCAGATTGCGGGTGATGATGCCTGCATCACGGAGTTTTCCAAGACCGTTCAGCTGGCTGCGGCTGAGCACCTGATGACACAGCTGCATGTAGGCGTGCTTGGACTCCCCCTCATCCCACCCCGAAAGACAGGGGCTCATGAAAAGCTCCCGGTAAAATCCATCGGCAATGCTCTCATTGAGCCGTCGCTGTCTCAGGGGAGGATGCGGAGCGAAATAGACCATGGCCTCCTGGCCCGACTCGGAGAGCATGAACCTGTCGTTGGCACGGGAGGTGAGCAACTGAGTGAGCAGATAGCGGCGCAGAGTCTCCCGAGCCACGGACTCCCCCAGGGAACTGCCGGCTGCGGCACTGACGACATAAAAGGAAAAAGTCTCCGGGGAACTGTTGTCATTGGAAAAGTGAGCCAGCAGACGATCGGCTGTCAGCAGCACAAGGGGCGGGGCTTTCTCCTGCCCGCTCAGGGAACCTATGAAATCGGCCAGAGAGAGCTTGAGCAGATAGCTGACGGGGACACGGACATGGGTCTCTCCGGCCCCGGATTTGTAAAGGAATCGATCTGCGTCTGTTCGAAGTCCGTGCTGAGGGTCGCTTTTCCGGGCAAGCAGATCCCGGCTGAGAACTTCCCGAGCATGAGTGCACAGCACACGATAGGGAAACCTGACCCAGCTGTTTTCCCAGATGCCCTTGCGATTGTTTTGCAGGTAGTCCTCCAGTTGGGTGAGAAGTTGCCGCGAGGTTTCGCCTGCAAGGAATCTTTTTGCCAGATTGGCATAGTAGTTGGACTGTTCGATAACGATGGGCAGGTCCACCTCCTCCCTGTTGCCTTTGACCACCGCCTGCAGTTCGTTTTCTACACCTGCAGTGACATCCTCCAGCCCAAAAGGCAGGTTCTGGATTTCCAACAGATCCTGATCGCCCTTGCAGTCGCGAGGCCGCTTGCGCAAATGAAGCGCTGCAACCAGCCGTTGCCTCGACTCTGTTGGCAGATTTTGTGGACCCCTTTTCATTTGCAAAATTTTTTCCTCGCATTGATGCAGGACCCCATCCATGGCCACGTCGTTCCTTTTTTTCTGAGTGGGACATCATAAAAAATTGTTCTCCAGAGCTGACACTTGGCGAACGTTACGAAACGATTCTTCTCAATTCGTGAAGAAACGGTGACATTTAGATGTGTGAGGAGAAAGGGACCGGATTTAAAGGATGGGTGCTGAATCGGATTCTGATGTCATCGATCGATTTTGCTTTCCTTGTTTCCCGAACGCGGGCGCAGGGAGTCCCGCCTCTCACGATTCATTGGCGGGCAGCCCTCCAAAACCCGGGGTATCGGGCAGAAAATGTGGGCATGAATCGATGTCTGGACCGTGCCGCATCTCAAAGTTCCTTCGTGCGCGCCGAAAGACGAGGTCCGAAGGGGGTGCCCAGAGGCGAAGCGTGCCCTTCGATTCATGAGAAGCCTTTCTCCATGGAGGGTGCAGGGAAATTTTTCCGTCGTGTTACGAAAACAGAAAGACCGTAAGTCCACTCTCCTCATAATTTTCTTGACTTGGGGCCGACTTTTGTAACGTTGCTGTCACAATCCATACATCTTTTTGCCATGCTCACGTGTCAGGATGAATGACCCTTTCGAGGAGGAGTGGAAAATGGCAAAATTGAAAATTTTGGTTGTCGAAGACGATAGCGACATTCTTCAGCTTCTCAAGTACAATCTCGAAGCATCGGGCTTCGATGTCGTCACAGCGAAGGACGGATACACCGCCCTGACCGTGGCTCGTCAACATCTTCCGGGGCTCATCATTCTGGACCTGATGATTCCCGATCTGGACGGATTCGAGGTCTGCAAAGAGTTGAAGCGCAGCGGGGAGACCAAAACGATACCGGTGATCATGCTGACAGCCCGCGGAGATGAAATTGATCGCATTGTGGGGCTCGAACTCGGTGCCGATGACTATGTGGTCAAACCCTTCAGTCCCAGAGAACTGATCCTGCGAGTCCGAGCCGTGTTGCGAAGGAGCATTCAGGAGGCAACTCCGGAAAGCCTGTGGCAGAAGGAGGGAATCGTGGTGGATTTCGAAGCCCACAAAGTCACCCTCGAAGGGGAGGAGATGCCTCTTACCGCAACGGAATTCAAGCTTCTTGCAGAGCTCATCCGAAGCCACGGGAAGGTGCAGACCCGTGACCATCTTTTGGATAAGGTCTGGGGCTACCAGTTCGAAGGGTATGCCCGGACGGTGGACACGCACATTCGGCGACTGAGGCAAAAGCTGGGTCCTTACGCCGACCTCGTGGAGACCGTGCGCGGCGTTGGATACCGATTTAAAGGATGAAACCGATGACAGCCCGATTTTCTCTCAGGACGAGATTCCTGCTATTGTTCATAAGCCTGCTTCTTGGTGCGTTTTTTCTGACGTCCCAGCATTATTATCGAAGCATCCGCGATGACATCGTCCGGGGCACCCAGGAACAGGTTGTTCGGGAACTGGGCTTCATCCACCAGATGCTGACCCAAGAAATGAATTTCAAGGACACTCTGGAGCTGGGCAACTGGCTGGAACTCATCGGCAAGGGTTTGAAATTCCGAATCACCTACATCGCCGATGGGGGCACCGTCATTGCTGATTCCCATGTGCCTCACAACGAGATTCCAAATCTCGAGAACCATGCGAGCCGCCCGGAAGTTATGGAGGCCAGGGCCAAGGACATGGGGGTGGCCATTCGCTTTAGCGGCAGCACGCTGGAAAAACAACTGTATGTGGCCCGGACCATCGAGGGGCGGGGAGCCATTCCTTCCGGTATTCTGCGGGTGTCCACTCCTTTTTCGGAAGCCAAAGAACTGCAATCTGAAATCAAAACCGCTCTCCTGGTCATCCTGCTGGTGCTTGTGACCGTGACGGTCCTGGCGAGCCTGGTCTTTTTCCTGCAACTAAAAAAACCGGTCAGAGAAGTGGTGGCCGCCATGCAGACCATAGGCCTCGGCGATTACAAGCAGCGGGTCATCCTGGACACGCCGCACGAATTCCAGCCGCTGGAGCGGGCCATCAATGAAATGGCCAGACGTTTCGACGAGCATGTCCGGGAGATTTCGGAACAGCAGCAGCAGCTTCAGGCTATCTTCGACGGGATGCAGGAAGGCGTGATGGTGCTCACCCCCAGCGGACGGATCAAGTCCGTGAACCGAGCTCTTTCCGAAGTCATCTCCAACCCGTCGCAGGCCATCGGAAGAAGACCGCTCGAAGCCATCATGAATCTGGAACTTCAAGATGCGTGCGACAGGATTCTGACGAGTGCCGCCCACCTCGGCCGCCGGCCCTTGAGCCTCCAGATTGAACTGGAACCTGAGAAATTTTATGAAGTCAACGTGGTGCGGATGCACGAAAAAGACAAGAATCTCGGAGCGATTCTGGTGTTTCATAACATCAGCGAGCTCAAGCGACTGGAAAAGGTACGGCAGGACTTCGTCGCCAATGTGACTCATGAACTGCGCACACCGCTCACCTCCATCAAGGGATACACGGAAACCCTGCTTGCCGAATCGAAGCAGGACGACGAGACGGTTCGGTCATTTCTTCAAGTCATTCTGAAAAACACCAATCACATGGTGAAAATGGTCGACGACCTTTTACAGCTCGCCAGAATAGAATCGAAGAGGAACGTATCGCGGGCTGTTCCCGTGAATGCGGGGGAGGCCCTCGAAATGGCCTGGAAGGAATGCACGGCGCTCGCTCAGTCCAAGAACATTCAACTGCAGAATTTTCTGCCTTTCAACGGTGTGCATGTGCTTGCCGACCTGGAACAGCTGACTCAAGTCTTCAGGAATCTATTGGAAAATGCTATTAAATATGGCCCGGACGGGAGTCAGGTGACGGTTTTCTGCAAGGATGAAGGAAGGCTGTTCACTCTCGGGGTTCAGGACCAGGGCCCCGGGATTCCTCCCGAGCACCAGCAGAGAGTATTTGAGCGATTTTACAGGATCGAGAGGCACCGCAGTCCTCGCTCGGGGAGCACCGGTCTGGGGCTGGCCATCTGCAAGCACATCGTTCAGGGATATGGAGGCAAAATCTGGCTGCAAAGCCCCAATCCCGACGGCTCAACAGGCTGCACGTTTTCTTTTAGTCTGCCTAAAGCACCGTTCAGCTCGGGCCTAACCTCTGGAGGAGATCCGGCTGAAGAGGCTGCCTCAGAAAAATGACCCCCCACCGGCCAGGGGGCTCTATTCCAGGGGCTCTGGATTCCTCGATTCGGGCCTGCCTGAGATGGCGGTCATAAAAGACAACTTCGGGGCGTATTCCTTCCTCAGCAATCAGGAAGCACACTCGGTTGCGGGAATGACGGCTCACTGGGCAACTTCACGCACCCGGCCGGCCCCGGACTGGGCGCGACAGTTTTGCGCTTGGAAATGCTGAATTTCGAAGCAAGGACTCATCATGGAAAAAACAGTGAAGATGGAATCGAAACACGTCGATTTTTTTTATGGATCTTTCAAAGCTCTGCATGACGTCAGTATCCAGTTCCTTGCAAACCATGTCACCGCGCTCATTGGTCCCTCAGGCTGTGGAAAAAGCACCTATTTGCGCTGCCTCAACCGCATGAACGACCTGATTCCCTCCAGCCGTCTGGATGGTGAAATCCTGCTGGATGATATGAACATATACGACACCAAGGTGGACGTTGTAGAATTGAGGCGACGGGTGGGAATGGTCTTTCAAAAGCCCAATCCTTTTCCAAAAACCATCTTCGAAAACGTTGCCTACGGACTGCGTGTGAACGGCGTCAAAGACAGGTCTCTCATCGCGGATCGGGTGGAGCGCAGTCTGCGCCAGGCCGCCCTCTGGGATGAAGTCGAAGCGCGTCTGCATGCTTCGGCGCTTGGGCTTTCGGGGGGACAGCAGCAGCGGCTTTGCATTGCCCGCGCCCTGGCTGTGGAGCCGGAAGTGGTCTTAATGGATGAACCGGCGTCCGCACTGGATCCGATCGCCACTCAGAAAATCGAGGAACTGATTCACGAACTCAAGAAAAATTACACCATCGTGATCGTGACGCACAACATGCAGCAGGCGGCGCGAGTTTCGGACACCACTGCTTTTTTCTACATGGGGAAGCTCATCGAGGTCAACGCCACAGAGAATATATTCACCCGTCCGAAGTATAAGCAGACGGAAGATTACATCACGGGCCGCTTTGGTTAACATCATCATTGGGTGGAGAATATAATGGAAAGCCGATTTCACAAGGAACTGGAAGATCTCAAAATGACGATCCTTCATATGGCGGCCCTGACGGAAAGAGCATTGGAAAAAGCTGTCCAGTCTCTGATGGACCGGAATACGGATCTGGCCAATGAAGTCATTCGGGGTGACAAGGAAGTCAATTCTCTCGAAGTGGAGATCGATCGTCAATGTCTCAAGCTGCTTGCTCTTGAGCAGCCCATGGCGCGTGACCTTCGGTTCATTATCGGAACCATGCGCATCGCAGTGGACTTGGAACGCATCGCCGACCAGGCGGTCAATGTCGCCGAAAGAACCATTTTCCTGGCCGGCCGTCCTCCCCTGCGTGCCAATCCCGCCATGCAGCAGTTGGGCGACACAGCTCTCGACATGCTGAAGTCCGTCATTTCCGCCTTCATCAATCAGAGCGAGGAGCAGGCCATCGATGTCTGCCAGATGGATGACACCGCCGACGAACTCAATGTGAAGGTTTTGAAGGACTTGATGGACTATATGCTCCACGAAACCCCCGCCATCGAGCGCTCCGTCCAGACCATCATCGCTGCAAGATGTCTTGAGAGAGCCGCCGACCAGGCCACGAACATCGCGGAATCGGTGATCTTCATTGTGAAGGGGGTCAACATCAAGCATCACTGCCAGCGGACTTAGGACTCACAGTCAAATGACCTGAAGCGCTCCGGAATTTGAATGCCACGCGGAAGGCGAACAATTCCATTGCTCCGGATCCAGATTATTCGCAGCTGAGTCCCTGGTACTCCCGGGCGCAAGTCCTGAACCACTTGCCGGTTTCCAGGCAAGAGCCTGGAAACCGGCCGG
>CAZZHS010000027.1:0-4735 GCA_964654275.1 uncultured Syntrophobacteraceae bacterium | reverse complement strand
GGACGAAAGAAGCCCGGAGTCTGCCGGCTTTTTTCGCGCCCGCTTTTGGAGAGTGCGGGCAGGAATGATTTCCCGCGCTGCGACGCTAAACCCCGGTCAATGTTTCCTTTGAAGGTGGGCTCTGTAGATGATCGCGATGATATTCATGCCCAACACCAATGCGATGAGCACCAGTGCCGTGCCGTATTGGAGGGGTCTCGTCTTTTCGATTTCGGTGCCGGCCGTTGCGAGCACATAGATGTGGTAAGGCAGCGCCATGACCGGCTCAAAAATCGAGGAAGGCATGTGGGGTGTGAAAAAAACGGCTGCTGTAAACATGATGGCGGCGGTTTCACCCGCTGCACGGCTGATTCCCAGAATGGAGCCTGTCAGCATTCCCGGAAAAGCAGCGGGGAGCACCACACGGTAGATCGTCTGCCACTTGGTGGCGCCGAGAGCCAGCGAGGCTTCTCGATAGGTGGAGGGCACAGAACGAAGGGCCTCTTCAGAGGTTCCGATGATGACGGGGAGGATCAGCGCTCCCAGCGTCAGGGCGCCCGCAAGGACGCTCACCCCCATGCCCATCCAGGTCACAAAAAAAGCCAGGCCGAAGAGCCCAAACACCACTGAGGGTACCCCGGCCAGATTGTTGATGCCGAGACGAATGAGACGCACGGTCCTTCCCTCCGCCGCATATTCATGCAGGTAGATGGCAGAGGCGACTCCCCATGGAAAGGCGATGACCATGGCACCAAAGCTCAGCAGGAATGTCCCCACGATGCATGGAAGAATCCCTCCCCTGGTCATGGAATCCATGGGCGGCTGAGAGAGAAACGTCCAACTGATGGCACCGGCCCCGTTGTAGAGCAGATACCCCACCACCACCACCAGGGCCGCACCGTTGATGATCGCGGCCAGGCGAAAAATTCCGAAAAACCCCTTCTCGAACAAGTGCCGCACCGAAGTTGAACGGTGACGCTGCCAGGCAGGGACGGCATTGGCCACGGGTATCAGAGTACTATCCTGAGCGCCTTTGTCCACAGAGACTCCTTTGGGCGATTTTGAAGTGCCCACTGCTTTCAGTCCTCGCTGCTGCTCAAAGAACCTGACCCTCTTCCCGCACTGCCGAAGCGAGTCCGGCTCCTTCGGTGCTGTTGCGGGTTGCTTACAGAGTTGCTGCTCCGACCTGTTTGTGCTTTTGAGCGATATAATCGGCAGTGAGATTGAACAGCAGTGTAAAGAGAAAGAGCATCATGCCGATGGCGAAGAGAGCATGATAATGATCACCTCGGAATGGTGCCTCGGCCATCTCCGCGGCAATGCTCGCCGGCATGGGTCTCACCGGCTGGAAAATGGAGGTGGGAATCAGTCCGGCGCCGCCCGCGACCATGAGAACGACCATGGTTTCGCCGATGGCCCGCGACATCCCGAGGATCACAGCCGTGCTGATGCCGGAGAGGGACGCAGGAAAAATAACCCTGAGAATGGTCTCCCAATGGGTGGCGCCCAGCGCCAGGGAGGCCTCCTTGAGTTCTCGCGGGACGGAATAAATGGCATCTTCGGAAATGCTGCAAATGGTCGGAACGGACATGAATGCGAGCATGAGTGAAGCGTTGAAAAGGTTCAGACCCGTTGGGAGGTTGAAGACATCCTGGAGAAACGGAGCCACGATCACCATTCCGAAAAAGCCGATCACCACGGAAGGCAGCGCCGCAAGCAATTCAACAACGGGCTTGGCAATACTCCTGAACCGTGCCGAGGCGATTTCCGCCAGGTAGATGGCCGTCATGACTCCCAGGGGGATGGAGAGCATCGCGGAAAGCACCGTCACAGCGAGAGAGGCAGCGAGGAGGGGAAAAATTCCGAAATCCGGAGGCGAGGCAGTGGGATACCACTCCCTTCCAAACAGGAAAGCCGGCACGGAAACTTTCTGGAAAATTGGCAGCCCTTCCCAAAACAGGAACAGCGAAATCAAAGAAAGAACGAGAATGGATACGGAGGCGGCCAGGAAAAAAAAGCTTCGGATCACCTTCTCTTTAGTTCGTCGCTCTCGGAACATGATAAAAATTCTCGCTTTTTCTCAGAGTGGTGCGGGAATATTCGAGGATAAATTCCCGCGACAAGCCGCACTTCCTCAAAAAACGTCACCCGGCAGCTTTGGCAGGGGGCGATCGAACAATCCATGACGGGAGTGGAGGAGCAGCCCGAGAGCGAACCAACTGCCTTGAGAAACCGAGGCTCCATCGGGAACGCTCTCAGGAACTGCCCGATTCCGAGAGACCGCTGCGTCCGATTCCTGGAACGTCCGTCGTGCACGTCGCGGCTGCCGGAACCGGTTGAAAGATATCAATACAGGGGAACAAACCCCGCTTCCTGAACGTATTTCTGTCCCTTTTGCGGCGACAACATGTAGTTGACGAAGTTCAGCGTCTCGCCCTCCGGCCAACCGCGGGTAAAAATAAAAAGAGGGCGTGCGATGGGAAAAGTATTGTTGAGGGTCGTTTCCACATTCCCTTCAATGCCGTTGACCGTGAGGGCTTTCAAGGACTCATTGAGGTAACCGATTCCGACGTAGCCCAGGGCGTTCTTGTTCTTGGACACGGCCTGAGACACGGCACCGCTGGATGCCTGCAGCAACGCTCCCGGGAAGACCCTCTCCTTCTTCATGACTTTTTCTTCCCAGACTTCGTAGGTGCCCGAAGAGGTGTCACGGGAAGTGACAACGATCGCCAGATCGGGACCGCCGATTTCCTTCCAGTTTTTGATTTCGCCTTTGAAGATCGCCCTCAACTGGTCGAGTGAAATATCGTTCACCGGATTCGATGGGTGCACGACCGGCACGATGCAATCGTAGGCCACTGCGAAGGGCACAGGGTAGCTGCCCCTTTCCACAGCGAGTTTGACTTCCTCCGGCTTAATGAAGCGGGAGCTCATGGCCACATCGGTGGTGCCGTCGATGAGAGCCTTGATTCCGTGCCCCGATCCGCCTCCCGAGATGGACAGAGTCGTTCCGGGGTATTCCTTCATGTAAGCTTCGCTCACTTTCTGGACGATGGGCAACACGGTTGTGGATCCGTTGATCGAAACGGTGCCGGCCATGGCGGGGCCGGCAAGAAGCGTCAATCCCAAACTGAATGTTGATACGGTTCTAAACAAATTCATGCTCGTTGTCCTCCAAATTTTTGGTTTCACAGAAGCTGGTTCCAGACTTTCCACTAAGATCCGGACGCTTTTCACAAAACATTCGCACCCTTCTTTGGTTCGTAACATATCGGAGGTTTGTTACGGCCTGGTGACATGCGCACTACTCTTGAGTGACAAGGCCTGTTTGCCAACGCGTCCTCAAAAAACATCCTGGGGCGCATCCTGCTGTCGGGCTGCAGCCCGACCTTGACCGAGAACGCAGAAATCCGTCCAATGAACCGAAAAGTATTCCGTTTTGATGCGATCCAGCCATGAGTATTCACGGTGATAAACCTCGAATCTGAATTCATTGCTGGGGACGGTCCTTCGAGCCTCGGTTTCCCGCTCCTTTGGGAAAGTCTGTTCCGGCAATGGCCCATGGGTTCGCAGTCGAAAATGTATGGGAAACGCTGTGCGGCATTATAAGAACCCCAGGGTGGTCGCCTGGATATTTTTTGGACATTTTAGGAAGACGCTGCTGGCCGAGCCCACGTGTCGGCAGCCAATAAGATGCCTGAAGGAAAGTCGGAAATCCGTGAGTGCCTTTGCGGTCAAGCAGCAAGGATGAAATACAAAACCGGTTGCTTTCGAAGGCGGAAACCCCTAAGAAGTAAGAAAGAAATAAGAGGGGTTGCGCCGGCCTTGCAAAAGAATGCCCTGACATCCAGGATTGCGCCTCCAGGGTTGGCGAGGAAACCACGCGCTGCATTTCTATCGTCCCCAAAACTTGAAGCCTATGCCGTGGCCGGCGGTGAATCGATCCAAGACGATTTTACACAGAGGATGCGATCATGTCTCAGAGAAAAGTCAGAATTTTGATGGCCAAGTTTGGAGAAGGATCAGAAGAATCCATGCTGCGACTCTCCCGATCCTTCAGTGAAGCGGGATATGAGGTCATCTACACGAGCACACAGGACCCTCAAGCGATCGCCATTTCAGCCGTGCAGGAATCTGCGGACCACATCGGGATCACCACGCTCGACGGGGCCACTTTGGAAGAGTTCCGAACCCTGTTTGCCGCCTTGCAGCAGCACGGCATTGCGCACATTCCTGTGACTGCGGGAGGCATTTTTGCGGAAGAGGAACTGCCCGAGCTGGAACGCATGGGGCTCGTGAAGTTCTTCCACAAGGGAACCACCTACCAGGAATTGATCTCCTGGGCCAGGGCAAACGTCAAGCCGCTCGAATCAGACTGAATGATCGACAAGCATCATTGTTCATCAGCATACAAAGGTCTCGTTTTCCTTCGGCAGCGCAGCGGAAAGCAGACGGCAGTGTCTTTCCGAAGGGACTTCGCAAATTTTCACGGCCCTGCAGAACGGTCGATTTTCAAGGCCTTATGGCCTGTGACGCACGGTTTCAGCATGATGCGATTCCATGGTGGCTGGGCACAGGAGAGCACTGTGCGTGAGTTATCGGCTCAACGCAGGCGTGACGTGCGGAGTGGTGTGCTATGGGTTTGAGGGATATCAGGGGTGCTGCAGGGGATATGAGTTGAGAGGGGGTGCGATTTGGTTCGGGCGGATTCTCTTGCTGGGCGGGAGTGGAGGTGATTTCTTTGGTGGGTAAAATT
>CAZZHS010000026.1:0-60709 GCA_964654275.1 uncultured Syntrophobacteraceae bacterium | reverse complement strand
ATGAAGAGCGAAGTAGAATTGAAAAGATGAGAAATGAATTCAACGCCTTCATCGAGAGAGATGGAGATTGGTTCATTGGCTCCTGCCAGGAGATCCAGATCGATCAAGGCGTCCTGGGCTTGGATGTACTCCTGCGCAGTGAGGAGCAAAAGCGAGCAGAGCCTGTCGTAGCTCTAGCAGGAGAGTCCGTGCCGGTCTGCGACCAGGGCCGGCAGGAGATAAAGCAGGTGATCATGATGAGTGAGATCCCTCCAGAAGCCATCGCGTGGAAAGCGATGCTCGATTGCGGCGAAACTTCCCGGCATCTTCCGGATCCTCTCGGGGCTGAGCAGCTTTTTTGAATCATGACTCCTCTTCTTTCGGAGCAAAGGCCAACACGGTGGGTTTAGGGACCGCTGAGGAGTCCTCTTTTGCAATCCCATCCGGCTGACATTAACCGACTGGATTGATGAGGACTTTTTGGGTTGACGCGTCCATTGTTGCAATCGTTTGTCGGGTCCGCCTGCGGCCATTTCGGTAGCGCTGCATCAGTCGGTTGCGCTCACGGCTCTTGGGATGGCGCTTGTGGTACTGCCTGCAGCAACCGGGGTGGCGTTTGTGCCATTCCCTCTGGCAATCGCGCAGTTTGGCTTGGCAGTCCGAATCGCTCCGCAGTTTTTCCTGCTGCTAAGTCGGCTTCCGGGCACGCTGGGATTCTTCGGCACTGCAGTAACACTGATTTTTCACACGTGGGTCGGGCCCGAAATCGCACCCGCAATGAACGCATTGGATGGCTCGGCTCATGATTGTCCTCCTACAGGCGACAACCATGGCGCTCCTTACGGTGCCAGAAGCACACGGAAGAAAAAGGAATCAATAAACGGAAGTGGAAGGATTTTGCATGCGTAATAAGGAAGAAGAGGCAACTGGCCGACTTCCTAACCGACTAATCGATCAGCCCGGCTGACTCCGACACCGTCGAAAGCAGCTGAAATTCACGCCGTCGATAATAGCCGGGTGAGCTTCCATTGTCTAGCGCTGGGCTTCGGCACTGGAGACAGTCCCTGGAGGCTGCCAGGGGAGCAGTTTGCCTGGTTGGTTTGACCGGGCCCCCCCCGGATCCGTGGAGGGCGGTCAAACAGTCTACGGTCCCTTCTACACAAAGAAGCCACACTCGCGAACGACTTGACCCAACAGCCCTGAACCCTGGCAGAAAACTTATATAAAGACGTGCTGGAAATGCGCTTGACACACCCGAGTATAAGTGCTAATTGTCATTGGACAAAAAATAATTTCTTATACCCTCACCTCTCTTCATTTCACCTCGCTTCACCCGAAAACCGGGGCCGGTCAACCATGGAGAAAGACCATGTCCCCTAGCCTTCGACTGCTTGATCTGTGGGATATAAACCGCGGGCTGCCCGCCACTCCTTTGGCGTGCAGAAGACCGAACAACCTTCTTCTCTTCCGAGTGTTCCTCACCGCTCTGGCGGCGATGCAGTTCCTGTTTTTAGTGTCTTTGCCTGTCTACGCACTTCCCCCTCTGAAACTGGATGCTCCCAGGAATTACGTCACCCATTTCATCCCTCTGCAGGTGCTCCCGATGGACCTGGATGGGGACAAAGACCATGATGCGGCGGTCCTTAGCGTGGATACTCTGGGGAACGCTTATCTGGAGCTTTTCGAAAATCCGGGAGACGGGACTCTCACCCACCGGACGAGCCTGTCGCTTCCGGCGAGTACAGAGTTGGTTCAATCCGACCTGAATGGTGACGGCCGTCTCGATCTCCTTCAGGCAAGGAGCTACAATACGATCCAGGGAAGAGTTCTCATTCTAACGCAAAGCGGATCCTTCTCCTTCAATTCTCAAACACTCTCACTGTCCTTCCCGGCCAGTCATCTGTGCGTCGGCAATCTCGATGGTATAAACGGGCCGGACCTCGTCATCGGTGACGATCTCGCGAGTCCCCTTGTGCATGTTTACCTCTCTAACGGCCTTGGATCCTATAGCTTCCAGGGAACCTACAGCACGGAAATGACCTTTCGGGATGTAGATGGAGACGGGCTCGATGATGCTCAGACGCCGATAGATGTTCTCCATTGCCTATGCAGAGACTTGAACGGCGACAACAGAGCGGATCTGGTCTTGACAAACTCGATACAACGCGTCCTTTCCCACGATGTCAATCCTCAATGCCAGGCCTACGGGGGTTGCATTGCTAAATGCCCAACGGATCCCGCCGACCCGAAATACGAGGAGTGCCGTAATAACTGCTACTCGCTCCACTCACCGCCCGCCTGTGTCCTCCATGTTTCCAATGTGGTGGCCCTCTTGAACCGGGGTGACGGCACCCTGGGCCCGTTTCATGTGCTTCTCGAATCCTTCGGGCAGAAACTGGGAATTTCGGACATGGACGGGAACGGGAGTCCGGATATTGTCACGACCGGAACATCCCTGACGGGTCCCGACATGGATGACGTGATTCTCATTCGCAACGTGGGCAACGGGACCTTTTTCACTCCTCGGAGGTTTGCATCGGGAAGCGGAGAGGGGAACGCCGGTGCCTTGGCCCTCGCCGATGTTGATGGCGACGGAGACATGGATGTGGGCGTTGTGCACTACGGTCCGCTCGCGGGCAATGTCAACGACGAGCCGACCGACCATTGGGCGCTCCTGAAGAACAATGGCATGGGCGAATTGAGTGCACCAAGCGTCTATCCCGCGGGAGCTGATGTGCTCGATCTTGCTTTTGCAGATCTCGATGGTTTTGCGGGACCCGAGGCTTTAACCGTGGCTGGGGATGACAACCGATTGAGCGTTCAGTACAACGAGGGGGGGCAATACCCCACACCGGCCATTGTTTCCATCGATAATCCAAAATACGCTCCCTCCGGTGGTACGCCCGAAGACATCGCCAGCGGGGACTTCAACAACGACGGATGGATGGACCTTGCCGCGGTGGTCGGTTACAGCAGCCTCACGGGTCCGGACACCCTGGTCATCCTCAACGGAATCACTGGAGGCGTCTCGTCAACGCCGGTCATCATAGACTTGCCTCAGGAGATGCCGGTCAAGATTCATGCCGACCGCATAGCTGGGAATTCCGCCTACGACCTGGGGGTTGCTTTCATTGGGGATTCCCTCTTCGGGAAGCCCATGGGGGTTGGACTGAGCCTCGGAGTGATCGGCGCGCAACCTGCACCCATGAAGTTCGTCTCACTCAATGGCATGCCTTCGGACCTGACCGCTCTCGATGTCAACAGCGACGGGATCAAGGACATGGCTGTCCTGAGAATAAGAGAGGAAGGGCTGACTGCGGGGATCAGTATTCTCACTGTGGCCGGCGACGGGACGATGACCTACGTGGGCGATTTGATCCTTGGCAGCGACAACGTTATGGAATTTGACGCCCGCTTGCCCCAAGCGCTTTGCTCGGCTGACATGAACCGAGACGGCTTGCAGGACCTGATCGCCGTCACGTGGAACTCTCTGGGGGCCAGCAATCGAATTGTTACGGTTTTTCTCAATCACGGCAATTTGACATTCACTCGGGTCGGAGAGTTTATGACGGCTTCGAGGGAGGTCAAGGATGTCATCGGTGCCGACGTCACGGGCGATGACTTGCCGGATGTCATTCTCACAACAGTGGCGAGCTTGACGGACGCGGACCAGGACGGCTCCCTGGAAGTGCTTGTGAATCGGGGGGGAGGCTCCCTTGGAAGCAGCACTGCCTATAATGTGGGCAGGAGTCCGGTGCGGGTGGCGGCAGCTCAGATGGATGGTGCGCAAGGGCTCGACTTGGTCGTCGCCAACGACGGCAGCAATGAGATCACCCTCTTGCTCAACGATGGGTATGGCCGTTTCCCTGTCCAGGAGCGTTATCTTTCCGGTGGCGGCACGGACGGGCTGACACTGGCAGACCTGGATCATGATGGGGATGCGGATGTGGCAGTATGCAACGACAATCATACGATTGACAATCACCTTGGCACAGTAAGCATTTTGACCAACCGGCTAGGAGCCAGGCAGACCAAATCCTTCAGGCTGGCACCCATCTTGGGACTGCTGCTCAAATAGCCCAGGGAGAGCCACTGCGCATGGCTCCGGATTGATGTATCGCCGTCGGCATCGGGATCCCTATCGCTCCCGGGGGTGCGGAATGGGCTTGCCAAGCGGCCGCATAAGCGACCGAATTATGCGCGGGGGGGCAGCCCTCAAATTCCGACGGACCTGGCTCAAAGGTTGATGCCTGGCCACATCGCGGTCCGGAATGGGTGAAGGTGATGAGTGATAAGGAATTGTTTTCTGAGGGTTTTTGTGCAACAGGTATGATGAGCTTGGTCAAACACATTGTTGTCTCGGCGCTGCGAACACAGGGGTGTTGTGCCTTGACCTGAAAAGATTGACTCGAAGATTCTCGGGTGACTTGGCCTTTCGATGAGGGTCTTGGGAGTGGGTGGTTCTGTCTCTGGTTAGCAATAGGTGAGCACAAAAGCAAAAGGGGTCACGACCCTGTGTCGTAACCCCTTGATTTTTCTGGTAGCGGGGAGAGGATTCGAACCTCTGACCTTCGGGTTATGAGCCCGACGAGCTACCGGACTGCTCCACCCCGCGACAACCAAACGCAAAGTACCCCTTTGTGCCGCACTTGTCAACAGATCTCGTGAAGTTTTTTCCCGAAACTTCCCTCAAGGAGAGACCCGCCGCAAATTGGACCGTCTCCCCTGGGCCACCTTCGAGCTATAGAGTGCCTTTGGACGAAGGGACGTCCAGTCGCCTTTCATCGTGCCGGGTGGCTTCGTCCAGGGCGCGTCCCCACGCCTTGAAAACCGCCTCCAGGATGTGGTGGGTGTTGGCCCCATAGCCCACCACGATGTGAAGGGTCACCCCCGCGTGGAGGCAGAATGCCCGGAAGAACTCGGGTGCCAGTTCCGTGTCGAACCGGCCGACCCGTTCCGCCAGCCGGGGGGTCTGGAACACCAGGAAGGGGCGATTGGACAGGTCCAGCGTGACGGTGGCACAGGCTTCATCCATGGGCACAACGGCGTGGCCGTACCTGCGGATTCCTTTTCTGCTCCCCAGCGCCGATTTGAAGGCCATGCCAAGGGCGATGCCCACGTCTTCCACGGTGTGATGGGCGTCGATGTCCAGGTCTCCCTGGCCGTGCAGGTTCAGATCGAAGAAGCCGTGCACACTGAAAAGGGTGAGCATGTGATCCAGAAAAGGGACCCCGGAGTCCACTTCCGCCTTTCCGGAACCGTCCACGTTCAATCGGATTTCGATCTGCGTTTCGCTGGTTTTGCGTTCCACATGGGCCTGCCGCGGCATGGATGTCATGAAGGCACCTCGACTTTTTCCTGAACTTTGCTGAGGAAGCGTTCCTTTTTCACCACGAAGCGTTCGTGCCGTCCTTCGCCGATCTTTTCGCGTTCGTCGAAGGCCGTCACGTGAAAGATGAGCCTGCGGCCGTCGATTTCTTTCAAGACCGCTTCCGCCCGCACGATCATGCCGACGGGGGTGGCGGCGGTGTGAGCCACTTCCAGCCTGATTCCTACAGAGGTCTCGTCGGGGCCCAGTTGCGCCTTCACACACGTGACCGCGGCCTCTTCCATGAGAGCCACCATGGCCGGGGTGGCGAAAACCGGGATTTCTCCGCTGCCCATGGCAACAGCCGTGTTGCCGGCGTCAACTCTTTTCTCCGCCTTTCCCACGGAATCGATGCGCGGTTTATTTTGCTCGGACATGGTCTCCCTCCTGTGCGAGTTAGGGGCATTGATTTGCATGACTTTTGCATAATCAACAAGGCCTCCAACGGCCTGTATTTAGAAACATCGTTTATACCATTTCCATCGCCCAAACAATGGGGATCGAAATGCGCGTTGATGAGCGGAACGTTTCATGGTTTACTCTGCATTCTCCATGATTCCGGTTTTCCCTCACTCGAAACAGCCGTCACCTGTGCCATCGAGGGCATCATGAAAAACATCAAAATCAAAATGGACGCGGGAAGGCCCCTGCCCCTGGGCGTGAGTGAATACCGCGGCGGATTCAATTTTTCCGTGATCAGCAGAAACGCCACCGCGGTGTTTCTGGAACTCTATGGGCAGTCAGCCGATTCGGAACCGCTCCTGGTTTTTCCGCTGGACCCGGCCATTCACCGGACGGGAGACATTTGGCACGCACGGCTCACGGGAATCTCCTGCGGGCAGCTCTATGCCTACCGCGCCGAAGGCCCCTACGATCCCGAAAACGGTCATCGGTTCAACCGCAATCGGGTCCTGCTCGACCCCTATGCCGCCGCCCTGGTGGGCACGGAACACTGGGATTTTGAGAAGGCGCAGGATTATGCACCCCACGCCTCCCGCGGTCACTGGCTGCCCTCCGGCACCGACAACGCACGCTGGGCCCCCAAATGCGCGGTGGTCGACAAGCAGTTCGACTGGCAAAACGACCGGCCTCCCAAGCACCCCTGGGCGGATACGCTCATTTACGAAACCCACGTGCGGGGCCTGACCCTGCATCCATCCTCCGCGGCCAAACACCCCGGAACTTTTCTGGGTGTGATTGAAAAGATCCCGTATTTCAAAGAACTGGGCGTCACCGCGGTGGAACTCATGCCCGTGCAGGAGTTCAACGAAAACGAGATCGCGCGCAACAATCCTTTGACGGGGGAGAAGCTCCGCAACTACTGGGGCTACAACACGGTCTCGTTCATGGCCCCCAAGGAAAGCTATGGGACGGGAGGCGCTCCGTCGATCCAGGTGAACGAATTCAAAACGATGGTCCGGGAGCTGCACAAGGCTGGGATCGAGGTCATCCTGGACATTGTCTTCAATCACACGGCGGAGGGGAATGCATGGGGCCCCACCCTGAACTTTCGGGGCCTCGAAAACAGCATTTACTACATGTTGGAGCCGGGCACCAATCACTACCGCAACTACTCGGGATGCGGCAACACGCTCAACTGCAACCACCCCGTTGTGCGCACCCTCATCATGGACTCACTGCGTCACTGGGTGGCCGAGATGCACGTGGACGGGTTCCGCTTCGATCTCGCCTCCGTCCTGGGGCGCGACAAGGATGGCGAAATCCTCTCCAACCCCCCGCTTCTGGAGCGCATCGCCGAAGATCCGCTGCTCCGAGACACCAAGCTCATCGCAGAAGCCTGGGATGCGGGCGGCGCCTACCAGGTGGGGGTTTTCCCCGGTCAGAGGTGGTCCGAGTGGAATGGGCAGTTCCGCGACGATGTGAGAAAATTCTGGCGTGGGGACCCGGGCATGGTGGGAAAGTTTGCATCCAGGATCTGCGGGAGCTCCGACCTGTACGAGCGAAGCGGCAAAGCGCCCCTCAACAGCATCAACTTCATCACTTGTCACGATGGATTGACCCTCCACGACCTCGTGACCTACAGCCGCAAACACAACGAGGCCAACGGAGAGGAAAACCGGGACGGCACTTCCGATGATTACAGCGCGAATTACGGTGTGGAAGGGGAGACCACGAATCCTGAGGTGAACCGCGTCCGGCTCAAACAGATGAAAAATATGCTGGCGACCCTTTTCCTTTCCCGCGGCGTTCCCATGCTCCTGGGAGGGGATGAGTTCGGCCGGACTCAGAAAGGAAACAACAACGCCTACTGCCAGGACAATGAAATTTCCTGGGTTGACTGGAAGCTTCTCAAGCGTAACGCGGAGCTGCTTCGATTCACCCGGCACATGATTGCGTTCAGGAGGGGTCAGGCGGTTCTCAGGGCCGAGAAGTTCTACACCGGGGAAGACATCGAATGGCTGGCACCAGCCGGGGAGGCGATGGACTGGCACAGCGAAAAAAATGTGCTGGGCTGCCTGCTCCACACGGGAAAAGAAGATGGTTCCTCCGATCAGCACGCACTCTGCTTCCTTTTCAATGCGGATCAGGCGCCGGCGTCTTTTGAACTTCCTCGGACGCCCAAGGGCTTTCGCTGGTTCCTGGCTGCAGACACCGAGGAGCCATCCCCCCGCGACATCCTGGGCGAGCACGCATGGAAGCCTCTCGCAACACCGAATCAATACTTGGTCAGGGGGCGTTCCCTGGCCATTCTGGTTTCACGAAAACCCGTTCCGCTCTCCACCAAAACCGACGTCCAACCCGGTGCCGGCACACGAAAGCGCAGGGCGACGAAAGATTCCGGGCAACTTTTCAGCTGATGAATGCCTCAGGGCGTCCTGCGCAAGAGCTCCGGGTGGGGATCGAGAGATGCCGGTGCGAATCCGGATTCCCGCCAAAAGTGCGGGGCAATGACGGGGGAATGGTCCCGAAAAAAGCAATCGACCCCGCAGCTGCGCTCGATACAGGCAATGGATTGACAAGAGCCAAACGGCCATGTGTGGACTTTTTGAGGAGCCCTCAGGGATGGGGAAATGGTCATTGTTTTGTGTCGTGCCGCACCGAGGATCCGTCAGGAGCGGACTCGAGAAAACACACGGCCTGGCCCTGGTGGGGATCGGCCACCACGCGGGCGAATTTTCCCCCTGAGGCGGCGGGAACGTCGATGACCTTGATGAGTTCCTCGAATCGCTCGACGCCGGGCAGGAAAAGGTGGAGGCAGTTGGGCGCGGTCTCAAAAAACGCGGTGTTGAACCTGCAGGCGGGGTGATCCGGGTACAGGGGCAGGTAAATGATCTGGGACTCCACAAGGTCGAGAAAGAAGTGGGTCCCATAGGAGACATCGGGGACGTGCCCGGCTTCCTCCCGTGCCATTTCCACGAGGACCGACGTGTTGTTGATGTCCGAATAGGTGGTGTTGACTCCCAGTGCAATGTTGGAACTTCCCCATCGGCCGGGTCCCATCATCATGATGCCCTGCTGCACGAAGTCGGGATGGCGATTGAGCTCACCGATGATGCGCCCCATGGTTTGCTTGGCTTCCAAGGAGGCCTTGCGGGCATAGGAACCGGGGTCCACGTAGACGATGTAGCGAAGGGGACCGCTGTTTCCTCCCGATATGGTGCGCTGAGCGCAGAACAGGAGGTCTGCGGATGCGATGTGATCGGGCATCTGCAGAGCTCCCAGGGGCCCGGGCAATCTCATGGGGCGGCACTGCACGAGGTTGATGCGCACCCGTCGATCCGCATGCACGTGAGCCGTGAACTCCATGTCCACGGGATGACCGTAGGCCTTTTCCAGCACCTTCAGAAGTTCCCGCATGATTTTGACAAAATCCGTTTCCGCCAGGAGCTTGTTGAACGTCAGGACGCTTCCCAAGGGGGATTTGTGAGTCAGGACGGTCAGGTCGCGGACGTATCCATCTTCGAGGACCGAAACAAAAAGGTCCAGGTCCGGAAAATCGACATTTTCCAGGAGCTGGGCGAGGTAGAGGCTGCTCAACCGGTTGCTGGAGAGGTCCAGCACGTCCACCTTGCGTTGTGAATAGAAGGCAATCTTGCGTCCCATTTCCGGTCGGAGGTAGGGATGGCTGACGGCGATGAGCCTCGGATAATCCCCTCCCACCCGGTTGACCGCGCGCGTGCCGAGGCCGAAAACGAGCCGGATGATTCCCTGGGAGGGGTCGATACGATCCGTCCATCGATACTGGTTGTGCGAGAAAGCCACTCCGGCCAGGGAGGGAAAGAAATATTCCTGGTGGCGCATGCCCGAGACGCGTTGCACCAGGATGGCCATCTGTTCGTCGGAGTTGCCCAGGCCGCGCTGTTTCCGGTAAGAGAGGGCGTCGGGATTGACCGAGCTGGCATAGACGAGCTTGACGGCCCTGAGAAAGGCCTGCAGACGTTCTTCGGGCCCCCCCTGGTTGACGCAGAATTCGCTGCGGTATTTGCCGGCAAAGGCATTCCCGAATCCGTCCTCGAGCAAACTGCTGGACCGCACGATGATGGGAGCCTGGCCGAAATAGTCCAGGAGGTCCTTGAATTGCTCCATGATGTCCTGGGGAAAGGCGCCCCCCAGAAAACGCTCCTCGACTTTTTCAAATTCTTCCGGAGAAATCTGAGAGTTGCGCGTCAGGCGCAGTCGCAGTCGAAAAAGGTCGTTGTTCACCAGAAAGGTGAAGAAGACGTCCGAGCCGATGAAAAACGAGTCGTGCTCCTCCAGGACCTTGGAAAAATCCACCTCACCCCGGCTCTCCTGGAGGATGCGGCGCGCCAGCACAACGCCCGCGGCCTTTCCGCCAATGCGCCCCGACCCGATCAGCCGGTTCCTCACACCGATGAGGTCGCTCAGCGTGAGGTATTCATCGGCCAGCCGGACGAACTGGGGTTGAGTGCCGATGATCATGCGCGCCAGTTCCTGTTTGAGGGCCTGAATTTCGGGGGAGCCCTCGAGCGACCCCAGCTCCTCATCGCTGAACTGTGCCAGCTTTCGGTAGACACTGTCCCAAGGTGCAATGGAATCGGTCTTGACGCGAAGGGGCGTTTTGCGGGCCCGCAGCGAGAGCCTGGAGGCGTCTCCGCTCTGGAAGACGGGGGAGAGCCCTCCGTCGGAGTAGCGGTGGGGCAGGAACATCTGGGAGGAATAGCGGTCCCAGACTTTGAGCGGATGGATGTAAAGGTCGCCCCTCAGGTGGTAAAGGTCGATGAGGACCTGGGTGGTGTCCCGAATCCGTGCCACGGCGCTGTGGGAATGCTGCCCGCGGGTGAGAGCGAAATAAGCGACGGTGTCCAGTTCATGCAGGTAAGGGCAGGTGAGCTGAAAGAAATTGGCGAGAAGTTCGTCGGTGGCCCAGTCGGCCACGAGGGACGAGAGGTTGTCGAAGACGTAGAAGGCACCCGGACCGATGTCTTCGATGATGCAGTTGACCCGTCCGCTGAAATGGTCGAATCCGGGTCTTGGGTCCACCACCTTGGTGATGATGGAAGGACGGGGCTCCAGCACTCTTTTGTGCAGGGCGAAACGCACATGGACCACCGTGCGGTCTTCTTCGAGGGCCTGTTTGACAAAGGGCTGGACCACCCTCAGGTAGTTGTCGAGCATGTCGACCTGCCAGACCACGTTGTCCCCGAGCCGAAGCCCCTCGATGACTTCGTCCAGCGCAGGAATGCCGCTGCTCACGATTTGGGAAGACGGCATGAGCTCCTTCTTTGAGGGAAGACTCCCGTGGCAGGCGGCCTCGGGAGTCTTCCCTTTCGCGATCTAAATCCAGCCTCGCAGTTTCATGGCTTCCACCACGCGCCCCACGGCCACGGCATAAGCGGCCTTGCGCATGTTGATCTGGTAGTGGTCCGACGTTTGAATGACTTCATGGTAGGCTTTGGTCATTCGTTTGTCGAGCTTTTCATGGATCTCCTCTTCATCCCAGTAGTACATGTAAGCGTTCTGGACCATTTCGAAGTAAGAAACGGTGACGCCTCCCGCATTGCAGAGAAAATCGGGGATGACGTGAATGCCTTTTTTGTAGAGGATCTCATCTGCTTCGGGAGTGGTGGGCCCGTTGGCAAGCTCCACAATGATCTTGGCCCTGATCCGGTCGGCATTTCGTTCGGTGATGGTGTTTTCAAGAGCGGCGAGGACCAGCACATCCACGTCCATGGTGAGCAGTTCCTCGTTGGTCATGTCCTGAGTGCCTTCACAATGCAGGACCGAGGAGGTGTTCAGCTTGTGCTCCGCCACCTTGGGGATGCAAATGCCGTCTTTGCAGGTCACGGCGCCCCTGGAATCACAGACGGCTACGATTTTCGAGCCGAACATGGATTCGGCCAGAGACGCGGCGTAGCTGCCCGCATTGCCATATCCCTGGATGGCCACGGTGGCCTTGCTCAGATCCACTCCCACCACCCTGGCCGCTTCGCGAAGGGCGTACATGCCGCCGCGGGCCGTGGCGTCGCTTCGCCCGGGAGAGCCTCCCAGGGGCAGGGGCTTGCCGGTGATCACGCCGAATTGGTTTCGCCCCACAATGGAGGAGTACTCATCGACCATCCACGCCATCACCTGGGGATTGGTGTAGACGTCCGGGGCGGGAATGTCCTTTTCGGGGCCGATGAAGGGACCGACGGCGCGCACATAACCCCGGCTGATCCGCTCCAGTTCACCGGGGGACAGTTCCTTGGGGTTGCAGATGACGCCGCCTTTTCCTCCGCCAAGGGGAAGGTCCAGCATGGCGCACTTCCAGGTCATCCAGGCGGCAAGAGCCCGCACCGTGTCGATGGTCTCCTCCGGATGAAACCGGATGCCGCCCTTGGTGGGACCTTTGGCATCGTTATATTGCACGCGGAAGCCTTGAAAAACTTTGGTGGTGCCGTCGTCCATGCGCACGGGGAAGTTCACGTGGAACTCCCGCATGGGGCTCAGGAGCATTTCGCGGACACTCGAGTTCAGTTTGAGGATGTCCGCGCAATCGTTGATCTGCTTTTGAGCGATTTTGAAGGGGTTGTTTTGATTGTTGTCGCCTGACATTGACCGTTTTCCTCCAGTCTGATTCATGAAAGTGAGTTTTCCCTGCGGTGTCGTCCTTTTTCGTTGACCCTGAGGAACGGAAGGGCAAGGACTCCCTGAGGGGATTCCAGGGCCTACATTTTTTCTTCTGAGAACTTTTTGGCATGATCCAGGTAGTGTTTGAGCAGCCACATCTTCTCGAGGAACTCCGGCCATCCACAGCGCGGAACGAATCCCGCCCCCGCTTCGGGAAGAATCAGGACACCGTCCGTCACCTCTCCCTGCAGTTCATTCCAGAGGTCTCCCCACGTGTCTTGTGCTTCCCCCAGGACGACGCCCATGATGTTGCGGAAGTGCTTGAATTTTTCCTCGGGCAGCAAATACCCGCGTTCCGCAACGCTCTTGGCGTTGCCCGGGATGACCTTTAGCTGTCGTTCCATGATCAAAAACCTCCTTCATCACGAAGTTCGTCCCCAATTTGCCCCTCGCAGAGCC
Organism: uncultured Syntrophobacteraceae bacterium; assembly: GCA_964654275.1. GTDB lineage: Bacteria > Desulfobacterota > Syntrophobacteria > Syntrophobacterales > Syntrophobacteraceae > SLCH01. The sequence continues at coordinate 47,871 of CAZZHS010000026.1, read as the reverse complement.
TCCGCGCATAATCGATCTGGATTCCCAGCAGGTGAAGCTTCTCAAGCAGCTCCCTCCAGTGCTCCGGAGTCATGTGGGTGCAAGTCCGGCCTGTTCCGTCAAGAATCTCGCTGCACGCGCGCCGATCTTCCAAATTTTCCGTGATCTCTTTCCACGTCTGGAAGGCACTGCTCATCACCGTCGCGGCGATTCCCCTGAAATGCCTGAGCCGCGCGTTGGTGCGGTCGATCTCCCTTTTCAGGGTCTCGCCGCGTCCGCTGCTGTCCGTGGCCCCTTCGGCCGCGAAGTGATGCTTCATGCGCTCGCACCTCCCTGCGATCGTGGATGATTCCTGCCCACCACCAACCGCCGAAAGGTCGGGGGCAATGAACGTGCCGAGGGAAAGCCGAGTCCGGGTGCTTCGCCAATAGCTTGAAATTATTCATCGATTCGTTTATCGGCCCGGGCTTTTACAGCGCGGTGACCCTCGCCGGTGTGCTGGTGCTCAACCATCACTGCCCGAAGGGACACCGGTGAGGAGTCGGTAAAAGGTGTGAAATCAACCTGTTGAGGGAGGTGTGCAAGATTTGAACAGCTGTGCTCCAAATGCACCAGAGGCAGCCGTTTTGTGGGTCACTCGGGGAGGGTGGAGATGTGAAATTTTTTCAGCCGGTGTCGGAGGGTGTTGCGGCTGATGCCCAGCAAACGGGCCGCTTTGACCTGATTGAAGGCGCACTGCTGCAGGACCTTGGTGATGAGCGTCTTTTCGACCACATCCAGGACACTCTCGTGGACCCTTTCGCTGCAGAACTGCAGGAGATCCGGTACCAGGTCATCCAGGCGCCTTTCAATGTGTGCCAGGAAGACTTCGTGTTCCGCGCCTCTCGGGACTTCTCGCTGGTCGAAAAGCAGCTTCAGATGATCCTCACGGATGACGTCCCCCATGGCGAGGAGAACCGCACGCCGCATGCAGTTTTCCAACTCGCGAACGTTGCCCGGCCAGAGGTGGGACTGCAGCTTGACCATGGCAGGATCGTCGATTCCCCGGATGGAGGTCTGGTACTCTTCATTGAATCGACCGATGAAGTATTCCACGAGGGCGGGTATGTCTTCCATGCGGTCGCGGAGCGGGGGAAGGTGAATGGAAATGATCTTGAGGCGCCAGTAGAGGTCTTCCCGAAACGTGCCCTGTTCCACCGCCTCCTCGAGATTTTTGTGGGTTGCTGCGAGGATTCTCACATCGGCCTTCAGGGTCTGAGCCCCTCCCACGCGTTCGAATTCCCCGTACTGAAGCAGCCTGAGAAGTTTCGCCTGGGTGGAAAGCGACATGTCGCCGATTTCATCGAAGAAAAGGGTTCCCCCATGGCACCGTTCGAACTTTCCGATGTGTGTGCGGTCCGCGCCCGTGAAGGCGCCTCGTTCATGGCCGAAAAGATCGCTTTCAAACAGGGTCTCCGGGATGGCGGCGCAGTTCACCGCCAGGAAGGGTTTGTCTTTCCGAAGGCTGTGGTGGTAAATGGCCCTGGCCACCAGTTCCTTGCCCGTTCCCGATTCCCCCGTGATGAGGATGGTGACGTCTTTGGCGGCCACCTGGCCGATGAGTTTGAAGACTTCCTGCATGCGCCGATGTCGGCCGATGATCCTTACCATGCCGCCGGGTGAAGCCGCCGGTTTGAATCCTTTTGCGGGGAAGCTGACCGTCTCCGTCATGAGGCGATTCACTTCCAGAGCGTCCCGTGTCAGGCGCTGGAGTTCCTCGCGATCGAAGGGTTTCACCAGGTAATCATAAGCACCGAGCTTCATGGCCTCGATGGCGGTGTCCATGGTGCCGTAGGCCGTCATGACGATGATGGGGGTTTTGACCTGCAACCGGCGGATTTCTCTCAGGGTGTCCAAACCGTTGAGGCCCGGCATTTTGTAGTCGAGCAGGATGAGATCGAAGCGATCTTTTGCCACCAGGTCGAGGGCTGCTCTGCCGCTGCCACAGGAGCGAACGGCATGCTCCTGTTTGGAAAAGAAACGGCAAAGAAAATGGACAAGACCTTCGTCGTCGTCCACAATCAAAATCTTGGCTGTGTCTCCCAAAGGATCCGCTTTCCATTTGAATTTCAGAGAGAGGCTGCTCTTGCCCCACCGCCGGGTTTCCGGCGGCCTGCAGGGTCTTCGCCCGGACCGTGAGGGCCCATTATATTTCAGCTTCGGCCTGCTGTGAAGCCGTCCCCCCCGGGAGGGGAATGTAGAGGGAAAAGCTGGCTCCCCCGCCGGGCAGGTTGACTGCTTTGATCGTTCCCCCGTGGCCCTGAAGGGTGCTGAAGGCGATGGAGAGTCCGAGACCGGTGCCGTTTGCCCGGGTGGTGAAAAAGGGGTCGAAGATTCTGGACAGATTCTTTTCTCCGATACCGGGACCCGTGTCCCTCACATCTATGCGCACGCAGGGTGATGCTCCACCTTCCGTTTCCAATGTGTCCGGGGCGGCCTCGATGGTCAGTTCTCCATGGTGCCCCATGGCTTCCAGGGCGTTGACCATGAGGTTGAGCAGCGCCTCCCCCAACTGTTTTCTGTCGCCCCGGATGGCAGGGAGCGCAGCAGAAATGCTTGTCGAAACGAGTGTTTCCTGTTGCCTGGCTCTCGGGCCCATCATGAGCAGGGTGTCCTGGACGAGGTCCTTCACTTCCATCTCCGTCATGATGGGGTCCTGGGGCCTTGCAAAATTGAGAAATCGGTGGATGGTCTCCTCCATGCGTTTCACTTGATTCATGGCCACCTGAAAGTCCTCCTCATATTCCGGCGAGACCTCTGCGTCGCCTTCGAGGGTCTCCAGGAACATCTTCAGCGAGGTGAGAGGGGTCCTGATCTCGTGAGCCACACCCGCTGCGAGCCGGCCCAGAGAAGCCAGCTGCTGGGAGCGAAGGGCGGCTTCTTCCGTCCGTTTCAAGCGCACGTCCGTCTCCTTGAGTTCCTCTTCCTTCTGAACCATCTGTTTTTCCAGGCGATGCTGACGTTCCCGGAGCTGACGGGCCATGTCATCAAATGCTCGGTGGAGCAGTCCCATTTCGTCCCCGCGATCCGTTTCCAGGCTGAGTGTTTCGAATTTGCCCCTTGCGATGTCATGAGCCGCTTCTCCCAACCTTCTCAAGGGGAGGACGATATAACGGGAAAGGAGCCACGCCGAAATGAGGGCGCCCAGGGTTGAAAGGGCAAGGGCGGCCAGGACGTAGCGTCGCAGATCGTCGGCGCCGCGGAGTGCCTCGTCCCGGTCCTGCTCGGCCACCAGGGCCCAGTCCGTGCCTTTCACCCGTTTGGAAGCCCCGAGGACTTCGATGCCCCTGTAATCGATGTAAGTGATGCCGTTGCGCTGAGTCTGAAAAATGCTTTTGAAGCTGTCCGACTGGGCGATATTTTCCGCCAGTATCCTCTGAGGCTCCTTGTGGACCAGAAAAGTGCCCTCCAGGTTCACCAGGTAGCATTCTCCTGTTTCTCCCAACGCGACCTGCAAAATGACGGAAAGCAGGGTCTTTGTGCCCACGTGGGCGCACACCACCCCTTCCACTTCCCCGGAAGGACCCAGCACCGGGGCTGCGATTCGAAAGACCGATTCCCCCTTTTGTGTGTTGAAAGAGATGTCGGACATGTACAATCTCCCTTGAGCCGCTTCGCTGAACCAGGTTTCGCCCTCCGCGCTCGACGTCGCACCCGTCGTGCTGTGGATCAAGCTTCCATCAACCGACAAGACGGAAATGTCGCCGTATTCACCATAGCGGTTGCGCACGAGTTCCAGGTAGGCGGCAATCTGCCGGGAGTCCATGGACTTCAGGATGGAGGAGTGGGCCACCACCTCCACATCGGCTTTGCGTTCGCCGATCCAGCGTTCCAGGAGGAAGGCCTTGTCCGCAGCGATTTGCTCCAGCTGGCTGGTGGCCATGCTGAGGAGGGTCTTTTCCGCCGATTTGATGGAGAGAAAACCCACCGCCGCAAGAGGGGTCAATGCGAAAATAAAGAAGAGCACGGCCAGCCGGCCCTGCATGCTTTTGAACACAATGGGTCGTTTCACGAGGGGCTCCTGTCGGGTCGTCGTTCGAAGACGGAGGAGGTCGATATTCCCAGCGATGTCTAACCCAAAAATAACGGAATGTTAACCGGTTCTTGCACGATGACGGGTCCGTCTTGCCTGAGGCGGAGATCGAAACACGGGGAAGGACCGCATAAAGCCAGCGAGCCGCGGATCTGCTTTTGGAGCGACTGAGCGGGTCGATTTCTTGCCGAATGGGTTGAGCACTTCGCGCAAGCTGTGTTAATGGTACCTTTATGTCAACGGATGTTTCGAAAACGGGGGCGCATTTTGGACCATCCCGGTTTTCTTGGGCAGACCTGCAGCCACGGATTTGCGTTCCACGCGACATTGGGCTTTGAAAAAGACAAGCGCTTCGCTTGACCTGCAAAGAGCAAAGCCGGTCGGATGTTCAATGCAACCGGAGCATCGACGCATGTTGTTATGGGGTGGCGTTGCTTTTCGTGAGGGCAGGTCATGAGGGCATCGAGGCCGATTCCAACTCGAACGGCGGGCACAAGCCTGCAAGAGGTGGCACGACCATGAAGAATGTTTTTGGACAAGGCGGTCCGCGGGAACCACTTCCCCAGATCCGCATCGAAGACCTGGACTTTTCAAAACTGACCCGCATGATCAAGGGCGGACTTCTCGTGCTGGCGGCAATTCTGCTCTGGTCCGGGCTGACCTGGGGGCAGGCTTTCTACACCGACTGGCTGTGGTTCAGCGATCTGGGCTATCAGGAGATCCTGCTGAAGATGGTGACCACCCGGGTGGTCTTGTACCTGCTGGGGGTTCTCATTTTCATGGCTTTGGCCATTCCAAATCTGCTGGCGGCCTTTCGAATCACGGAGCTCATGGAACCGCGAGGCGGCGTGAAACTGCCCATCGAGATGTATGAGGCCGCAAGAAAGCTGCTCAAGCTGGCGGCGGCCGGCGTCTTGATCCTGGGAGCTTTTTCTTTGTCGGGAAAACCTGCCTCCGAGTGGGAGAGCATCCTGCGCTACCTCAATGGGGTGGCTTTTAACGAAACGGACCCCATCTTCGCAAAAGATTTCTCGTTTTACATCTTCACCCTTCCCGTCCTGGAATTTCTTCGCTTCTGGCTCCTGAGCGTCGTCGTGGCGGTCATCCTGATCGTGGGCGCTTTTTACTATGTGAACAGCTCACTTCGCGGGGAACTGTTCAGTTTGACCGGGCCCGTCAAGTCGCACCTGGCGATCCTCGGCGCCCTGCTCTTCGTCCTCATCGCCGCCGGCCACTGGCTGGGACGCTACGACCTTCTTTTCTCACCCACGGGCGCTGTGTACGGAGTGGGGTACACAGACAATCACGTCACGCTTCCCGCCCGCACCTTCCTGACTTTTGTGGCCCTGCTGACTTCCGTGCTGCTCATGGTGAGTGCGTTTTCCAATAAAAAACGGCTCGCGATCTGGGCCGTGGGCGGCTGGTTCGGATTGAACATTCTGGCCGGCAGTGTGGCTCCCATGGTCGTGCAACGCCTGCATGTCGAACCGAGCGAACTGGCGCGCGAAAGAACCTTCCTGTCCAACAACATCGAGTTCACTCGAAAGGCCTTCGGTCTGACGCAACTGCAGTCCAGAAGCCATCCGGCCCTGGGATGGATCGATCCCCAGACGGTGGCCGAGAACAAGGGGACGATCCAGAACATCAGACTCTGGGACGAAGGCCCCCTGCTTCAAAGCTACAACCAGATACAGTTTTTCCGTCTGTATTATGACTTTCTTGCCATGCACACGGACCGTTACACGGTCGACAATGAACTGCGCCAGGTCATGCTGGCCACCCGTGAACTCTCGGCGGAAAAACTCCCCGCCGAAGCCCAGCGCTGGGTGAACAGGCATCTCCAATTCACCCACGGCTATGGCGTGGCCATGACTCCGGTCACGGAAGTGGATGCAGGCGGCCGGCCCGGTTTTTTCATCAGCGATGTTCCGCCCAGGGGAAAAATCGCACTGGAACGCCCGGAGGTCTATTTCGGTTTGAAAAGTCTGAATTTTCTCATCGTTCGGACTCAGACCCAGGAGTTCAATTATCCCGGTCCCGACGGGCCCGTCTACACGCGCTATGAGGGAGAGGGGGGCGTGCCCTTGAACTCTCTTTTCCGGCGCCTCATGTATGCCTGGCAGTTCATGGACATCAATATCCTGATCTCGGCGGAAATTCAGCCGGAGAGCCTCATCCAGTACCGCCGCACCATTCCCGAACGCTTCTCCACGGTGACGCCCTTTCTGTTGAGGGACCGAGAAGCCTACAGCGTGGTGGCTGACGGTCGCCTCTTCTGGATCCAGGATGCCTACACGATCACCAACCGCTATCCTTATTCCACCCCCTGGCAGGGACGCTTCAATTACCTCCGAAACAGTGTCAAGGCGGTGGTGGACGCCTACCATGGGACCATCGACTATTACATTTTTGACCCCAATGACCCGCTCATTCGCACCTACCAGGCCATTTTCCCCGGGCTCTTCAAATCCATGGAGGAGATGCCGGAGTATCTCAGAGCTCACGTCCGGTATCCCCAGGACCAGTTTGCCGTACAGACTCAGATGCTCCTGCAGTATCACATGGAGGATCCCGTGGTCTTCTACAACAAGGAAGATCAGTGGTCCCTGCCTGTGCAGACCTCTTTCGGAAAGACGCAGGTGCTGCAGCCCTACTACATCGTGGCACGGCTGCCGGGAGAGCCTCGGGAGGAATTCCTGCTCATCCAGCCCTTCACCCCTGTGAACCGGCACAACCTCGTGGGCTGGATGGCCGCGCGCAGTGATGGAAATCGCTATGGAGAACTGCTGCTCTTCCGCTTTCCCACCGGGCGTCACGTGGACGGTCCCAATCAGGTGGAAGCCCGCATTGACAATGATGCGGTCATCTCCGAGCAATTCACCCTCTGGGGCCAGGTGGGTTCCGAGGTGTTTCGCGGCATTCTTCTGGTCATCCCCATCGGTGATTCGCTCCTGTACGCCGAGCCGGTTTTCCTGAAACCCGAAACCCTTGATTTTCCCGAACTGCGGCGAATCATTCTGGCCGATTCCCGTCAGGTCGTCATGCACCAGACGCTCGATACCTCGATCCGAGCCCTCGTGGGAGAGTTGCCCGCGGTAGCCCCCCTGGTGGAAGATGTTCCAGTGCCGAGCCTCCCGGAGGTGGGGCTGGAAGGTCTCGATACCATCCGCAAGGGCCTTCAGGAGGCGGTGGAGAAGCTGCAGCAGGTTCTCGATCAGCTGGGGAGAATGGCGCGCTGAGAAGGGTGCGCCTCACAGGTTGACCTCACGCACCATGGATCGAGGCAGAAGGGTGTCGCGCCGGGCTTCGGAGGAATGCAGAGAGTTCCTCTGAGGCCTCTTCGCGGTTTTTCCCTGAGCAAAGAATTCAAATGAGTTCAAGGGACTTATCTCCATTCCAGGGGATTGTGGGATCCAGTCCGGAATTTCGCATGAAACCTCCCCGGCCCAGGGCGAGCATGCCCAGCGAGGCCTTGGAGATGGAGCGAGAGGTGATAAAGCATCCAACGCTTAAGCTGATTCCGGCGTTCATCATGCTGCTCATCCTGGTGTTTTTCCTCGGAGGCTGTGCCCGCGACGTTCCGTTGCAGAGAGACACTCTCTCGCAAAAGCCTTTGCCGGTTAAAGAGAAAATCTACCTGAGGGTGGGTGTTTTCGTTGATGAGAACGTGCAAAATTATGTTCACACAAAAGACAGGCTGGGGATCGCCTATCGGATGCCGGTGGGCAGGAATGTGGCTCCCCTGGCCATGCTGGCGGCCTCTGCACTGTTTGACGAGGCGGTGGAGGTCCATGGGCGCCCGCCCTACACAACATCCTATCAGCCCGATGTTCAGGCCGTTGTGGAAGTTGAACTTCTTTCGGTGCATCTCGAAGCTGTCGGAACCCTTGCCGGACACATCGAGGCGCAGATCGGCCTTCGCCTGAAGGTGATCAATTTGCGGGGTGATGTGCTCTGGAATCATGATGCCTGGGGGGAGGGCCGAAGCGAGGGTGTGGATTTTGTGAACTCGCTGCTTAAAAACAGGAAAGAAGTCCACCACACGGTTCAGGAGGCAGGACTCTCCTCCATTCGGCAAATTCTTCGAGACTTCAATCCAAACAGAGTGCCCGAGCTTCAGTCCTTCGCACAACTCAGGCGGCTCTCTCCAGGCAAATCCAGCCGGAATGTTTCGGACGCCTCAAGAGCTGAAAATCTGTTTCAGAAGGGGATGGAACATCTCAAGAAGAAAAATTTTCACGAGGCACTCTATGCGTTTCAAATGGCGGAAAGATCTGACCCAAACGATCTCCTGAGTCGTTTTTACACCGGGGTCTGTTATGTGTTCACCGGTCAGCGGGATAGGGCTCTGCTGAGAATAACAGGCGTCCTCGACAACAAACCTCGCAGACCGCCAGGGTTGGCAGCCGATTGCAGGAAGTGGATCGATCGTCTTCACGATCCTCTCAAAATCATGCTGGTGGGCACATCTCAATCCGAGAGCCTCTCGCCTGAGCAGGTGATCAAGGAAGTCTCTCTGTCACTCTCAGAAAGCAAAATGTACGAAATCGTTGCGCTCGACGATTTTGATTCGTCGGGGGCTGTCAGGAGCGTGAACCAGAGAAATGAACACCTGTCGCGCGCCGTGAAGGCTGGGGCGAAGGTCCTGCTGATGCTCCATGTCGTGGAAGAACGCCAGGATGTCCGCCTTACCGGAGAGGACACGAAAGGAGGCGATTCTGCGGTTGTTCTGCAGATCAAAACCATTGCAACAGCTTACGGCACCGAAAGCGGAAAACTCATCGCAGAACTTAGTATCGAGGACTCAACCTCCACAATGGGCCGGACATCTTTCTTCAGAGCGGACAAAGCGGAGATTGCTCTGATGGGGCGCAGCGGAGACCGCCTCCTTCTCAATCTTTTGAAGAATGAGATTTTTTGACGGCCGTTCCTCTTCCTCTGTACTTTCAATGCGGTATGGGCGGGTTTCTTGCGACCGGTTTTACCAGGCTCGTTCCGGCGGGCTGATGGAGGTTCTGCTGTGCCGTACCGCCTTTTGCGAACGGTTGCTGGGTTCAGCCTTCTTGCGGGTTCGCTGGTTTGCCACCTCTGATCCCTGTGGGTTGGTATTGGTCGGGATTGATGGATTTGGGGAAAACCTGACGGCTGTCACACCGGGCACGCTGGAAATGACTTTCGAGACGACCGCAGCTTCCACGGGGCATTTTTTCTTCAAAGAGACAAAAATCGCGCCCTCACCTTCCTCACGAATTTCCAGGACCTTGAGGCCGTTCCTGTTCAGCTCCGAGCTGACCTTCGCAGAGAGGGTGCCCGGGGGTGGGGCACTGTCCATCAGAGGGACAGGTGGATCGAGCGGTTCGGTTGAGAGGTTGAGTTGGGGTGCAGGAGGCATTGGCCTGGCCAATCTTGTGTATTCAGAACCTGAGTCGAAAACGGAAAGGTTCCAGGAGGCATGGGATTCAGGGTGTGAGACATCGACCAGCCCGGTTGCCCCTCCCGACATGACGGCCTGAGAATGCTCGGAGGCTTCCGGCTCTGGTCTCCCCTTTCCAAAAGGGAAGTAGGCGGACAAGCTGGAGATGAAAGAAGTCAGTGACGTTTCAGGTTGTGATGAGGCAGACGTGCTCCAGTTGGCTGAAAAATGACGGGAGAGGGTGCTTTGGACCACCACCGCGTACAGAAGTAGTCCACCCAGGAGTACAATCCCCATGACGAGGAGCTGCTTTTTTTCCGGCAGGCCCTCGTTTTCGGATGATAAATCCCTTTGCTCGTGGGCAGCGGGGGCAGCCCTGGAGAAGTTGAAGCCAGGACGGGGTGGGTTAGCGCCCGGGAAGGGGTCTCCGCATCTCGCCCGATCTGTTTCATCGACGCCGTTCCATGCTGATCCCAGGTCCGAACCCGGCCGATGATCAAACAAGTCCTGTTTGTTGCTATTTTCGAGACATCCCTGTGAGAGAACGTCCGTCCGGCAGCTGTCAGACATCCGCTTGCTTCGAATGAGGTCAAAATCAGGGGAAGGGACGGCAGCGGGGGCAAAATCCTCAACTTCCAGAGGAGAATTCTTGTCGGAGATTGCACCGGAGGAGGAGATTTCTGCGGCTGCCTGATCTTCTTGAGGGGGTGACCAAATGGGAGTGTCACATTCCAGGCAAAAATTCGCCCACGCTGGGATCTCGGAGCGGCACTTTGGGCACTGCATGATCTTTCCCTCCTGAGTACCTCACAGGACATGGGGTGCGGGCCGTTTACGCCTTGGGCACGCCGGGAATATTCAGCCCGGAATCTTGTCCCATGACTTGATTTTGCCGGAGAGGGGCTTTCGAAGTCGGACAGAAAGCTTCAAACGTCTTTGGGAAGCATTATAGCACCCGCGGCCCAACGAGAAAATCCCTCCTGTGCAATGCATTTCGGAGCAACATCCAGCTCGCGAGTTGTTCTCTGGAGAGCGCGGCGAACAAAAAAAAGGAGCCAGCCTTGTGAGCTGACTCCCTGCATTTGCTGGCGGGGTCGAAGGGACTTGAACCCTCGGCCTCCGGCGTGACAGGCCGGCGTTATAACCAACTTAACTACGACCCCAACTTGATTTTGGTGGGCGAAACAGGGATCGAACCTGTGACCCCCGGCTTGTAAGGCCGATGCTCTCCCAGCTGAGCTATTCGCCCTTTAGTACCTTCCGGAGCTGATCTTCTGTCTCGTCCCGAACGGTTTTGACTATATGCCTCAACACCTCGCTGAAGTCAAGCAAATTTTCTCCGCCAAGGATCAGTGCGCGTGGATTTCATCCGGACCACTTTTTTTCGAGTCGAACATGACCCCCTGAGATGTGGACTCCACCTCACGGAAAAGCTCCTGCCCCTGCTCCAGGGCGAGGGCCTTTCGCAAAACATCGTCCGTGTGCTCCACGCATTCCACGTGAATTTCCTCCAGGACCTTTGGAGGCACCTCCTTGAGGTCCTTGGCGTTGTCCTTGGGAATGAGGACCTTCTTCATGAGGGATCGGTGAGCCGCCAGGATCTTTTCTTTGAGACCTCCGATGGGGAGAACTCTGCCGCGAAGGGTGATCTCACCGGTCATGGCGAGGTCGCTGCGAACCGGAATCCGGGTCAGAGCGGAGACGATGGACGTGGCCATGGTGATGCCGGCGGAGGGCCCGTCCTTGGGGATGGCGCCCTCGGGGACATGCACATGGATGTCGAGCTTCCTGTAAAAGTCCGGGTCCACTCCCAAGCGCTCGGCACGGGAGCGCACGTAGCTCAGGGCGGCCTGAGCGGACTCCTGCATGACTTCACCCAGCTTGCCGGTGATGGTGATTTTGCCCTTCCCGGGCATGATCACCGTTTCGATGCCCAGGATGTCCCCGCCGAACTCGGTCCAGGCCAATCCCATGGCCAGGCCGATTTCGTCCTTTTCTTCTGCCAGGCCATAGTGGAATTTGGGGATACCCAGGTATTCCTGCACGAGATCCTCGGTCAACTCAATGCTGGTCTCGGGACCCCGGCGAACCACTTCCTTGGCCACCTTGCGGCAAACGGAAGCGATTTCCCGCTCCAGGTTCCGCACTCCGGCTTCCTTGGTGTAGTGGCGGATGATGTAGAGGAGGATTTCGCTGGAAAAGTGAACGTTCTCGGGCTTGAGGCCATTGGCCTTGCACTGTTTCCCCACCAGAAAGTTCGAGGCGATGTTCATCTTGTCCAGTTCCGTGTACCCTGCAATCTGAATGATTTCCATGCGATCCCTCAGGGGGGGGGGAATGGCATGGAGGTTGTTGGCTGTGGTGATGAAGAAGATTTCCGAAAGGTCATAGTCGAGATCGAGATAGTGATCGTTGAAGGCGAAGTTCTGCTCCGGATCGAGCACCTCGAGGAGCGCTGACGCGGGGTCGCCCCGAAAGTCGCTGCTCAGTTTGTCGATTTCGTCCAGGCAGAAAACCGGATTGCTGCTTTTCACCTTCTTGAGACTCTGAATGATCTTCCCCGGCATGGCGCCGATATACGTCCTGCGATGCCCTCGAATCTCGGCCTCATCCCGGACTCCACCCAGGGACAGTCTAACAAAATTCCGATTCATGGAACGGGCGATGGATCGGGCGAGCGAAGTCTTGCCCACCCCAGGAGGTCCCACCAGGCAAAGGATCGGCCCCTTGATCTTCTTCACCAGGGCCTGAACAGCCAGATATTCCAGGATCCTCTGTTTGGGCTTCTCGAGAGCGTAGTGATCTTCATCCAGCATTTTGGCTGCAGCGTCGATGTCTATTTTGTCCTTGGTTTTGTCGAACCATGGCAGGGAAAGAATCCAGTCGATGTAATTGCGGACCACCGTGGCTTCGGCGCTCATGGGGGACATAAATTTCAATTTCTTGAATTCGGCGCGAACCTTGGTTGCGGCTTCCTTACTGAGTTTCTTGCGCTTGATGCGCTTTTCCAGGTCTTCCAGTTCCGATTTGAAATCGTCCTTGTCCCCCATCTCCTTCTGAATGGCGCGCATTTGCTCGTTGAGATAATACTCGCGCTGGGTCTTTTCCATTTGCTTCTTGACGCGACCCTTGATGCGCTCTTCCGTTTTAATGATTTCAATCTCTGCGCGAATTTGCCCGAAGAGCTTTTCCAGTCGCTCGGAGAGGACCAGACTTTCCAGGAGTTTCTGTTTCACTTCCAGCTTGAAGGGCATGTAGGCGGCGATGGTGTCCGTGAGTTTTCCCGCGTCATCGATGAGAGCGGTCGAGTCGAGGACCTCCTGAGTGATTTTCTTGTTGTGCTTGGAATACTGTTCGAAGGCGGTGCGCAGGTTTCGGCGCAGAGCCTCGATTTCCGGTGTGTCCGCTCCTTGCTCGGCCAGAACTTCCAACTGAACCTGGAAGTGGTCGGGGTTGGGCAGGAAATGGAGGATGCGGGCGCGGTATTCCCCCTCTACGAGCACTTTCACGGTGCCGTCCGGAAGTTTCAGGATCTGCAGAATGTTGGCCACCGTTCCGACACGGTAGATGTCCGATTCGGAAGGTTCATCGGTTTTGGCTTTGGTCTGAGCCGACAGGAAAATCTTCTTTTCGGTGTTCATGGCCTTTTCCAGGGCATTGACAGACTTGTCCCGCCCAACGAAAAGCGGAACCACCATGGCGGGAAAGACGACAATGTCCCTCAAAGGCAGGAGGGGCAATGATAAAGAAGTCACTGGGCTGTGATGGTCGTCACGGTTTCTCGTCAATTTGAACATATTCCAAAACCCTCTGTGTCTTAGGTCGATGCAGCACCCAAAAAAAGAAACCCCCCGCACCCGATGGTCTTGTGCAGATCACTTCCGGGACTGGGGGGTCGTTGTGTGCGGAGAAACCCCTGGGAACAATCGGTGTGCCGTTTTGACTTCAGAGTCCTGTGCGCCGGAAGATCCAGCCCGCACGGGCCGATGCTGAAGCCAAGAGACACCCGCTGCCTCCTTCAGGCAGACTCCTGACTCTGCCCCCGGTAAAGGAGCAGCGGCGTCGCCTGATTCAAGAGAACATCCTCATTGATGATGCACTCCTGAATTTCCGGATGGGACGGCAGATCGTACATGATGTCAAGCATGATATTTTCCATGATGGACCTGAGACCCCGTGCACCCGACTTGCGGCTGATGGCTTCCTTGGCAATGGTTTTGAGAGCCCCGTCCGTGAAGCGAAGCCGCACATCCTCCAGTTCGAAGAGCTTTTTATATTGCTTGACCAGCGAATTCTTGGGTTCAGTCAAAATTTTGACGAGCTCTTCCTCTGTGAGTTCATTGAGCGTGGCGACCACGGGAAGCCTTCCCACAAATTCAGGGATCATCCCGAACTTGATCAGGTCTTCCGGCTGCACGCGCACCAGCATTTCGCCTACCGTTTTCTGCTCTTTGCTGCGGATTTCAGCCCCGAAACCGAGACCTTTCACCCCCACGCGGGATTGGATGATGGTTTCAAGGTAGTTGAAGGCGCCGCCGCAGATGAAGAGGATGTTGGTCGTGTCGATCTTGATGAATTCCTGCTGGGGGTGCTTACGGCCGCCTTTGGGCGGAACATTGGCCACCGTGCCCTCAAGGATCTTGAGCAGCGCCTGCTGCACGCCCTCGCCTGAAACGTCCCGCGTGATGGAGGGGCTGTCGGACTTCTTGGCGATCTTGTCGATCTCATCGATGTAGACGATGCCCCGGCTCGCTTTTTCGATGTCGTAGTCTGCCGCCTGGATGAGGCTCACCAGGATGTTTTCCACGTCTTCGCCCACATATCCCGCTTCCGTGAGGGTGGTCGCGTCCGCGATGGTGAAGGGCACATTGAGAATCCGAGCCAGTGTCTGGGCCAGGAGGGTCTTGCCCGAACCTGTGGGGCCGATCATCAGGATGTTGCTTTTCTGCAACTCCACATCATTTTTGTCGAGTTTGAGCTCGATCCGCTTGTAGTGATTGTGGACGGCGACGGACAACACCTTCTTGGCACGTTCCTGACCGATGACGTACTGGTCGAGCACGGCTTTGATTTCCGAGGGTTTGGGAATGTGGGTCGTCCTGCCCGCTTCTTCTCGTTCGTATTCCTCTGCGATGATGTCGTTGCACAGTTCCACGCATTCATCACATATGTAAACGGTGGGACCTGCGATCAGCTTCTTGACCTCATCCTGGCTCTTGCCGCAGAAGGAGCATCTCAACTCTCCGTTACGTTCTTCGCGCTTCCTAGCCATCAACATCCTCCTTGGCCATATGTTTCATCACGCCGATGCGGTCGGGCCACGACGTGACTGAGAGCGTTATCTTCAAAACGCAGTCGGTAAAAGCTATTCATAAAATTAAAGATATTATAACCATGGGTGCCGGCTATATCTACTTCATAATCTTTGCCGTTCGACCCGAATGCCCTGCCTCTGATGCCTCAAGAAGATAACACGCATCGAGCCGGAATGCTCGACCCGAAAGCGCAGCTTTTGACGAGAGCGGGAGGAGTTTCTTCCAGGGTGCGCTCTCGGCCGGATCTTTCGGCACCGGCATTTAATAACCTCTGACGCCGATGAAAGCAAGTTGCCTGAACTTTCTAAAGAACAGGCCGCCCGTCAGAGGCGACGATCGATGAGGTTCTCTGCATTCGGAGAGCAAAAATTCGGCCATTTCCGTTAATAACCGAGGTGGGTCTCAGGAACAACCTTGTGGTTGAGGGCGATCGTTCTGGGGCAGAAATGAAAAAGAGTCCTTGAACGGGCGGACCGTGAAGAAGCCGGCATGTCCAAGGAGGGTCCGGACTTCTTCACGGCACAGGAGGAGCAGCTCTCAGGAAGCGTCAGGCGACAGCTTGCGAGCGGTCCTTGATGACGACATCCACCATTCCGTATTCACGGGCTTCCTCCCCGGACATGTAAAAATCTCGGTCCGTGTCCCGCTGAATTTCCTCCAGTTTGCGACCGGAGTGGTGGACCAGGATCTGATTGAGTTCCTCTCTCAACCGCAGGATTTCTCTCGCCTGGATTTCCACATCGGTGGCCTGTCCCTGGAAGCCCCCCATGGGCTGGTGCAGCATGATTCGGGCATGGGGCAGCGCATAGCGTTTGCCTTTCACTCCCGCAGCGAGCAAAACGGCGGCCATGCTGGCAGCCTGCCCCATGCAAAGCGTGGAGACCTCCGGTCGAATGTATTGCATGGTATCGTAGATGGCCAGCCCTGCCGTCACAAGGCCCCCGGGTGAATTGATGTAGAAATGGATGTCCTTGTCCGGGTCCTCCGATTCCAGAAACAGCATCTGAGCGATGATGACATTGGCCACATCATCGGTGACGGCCGTTCCCAAAAAAATGATGCGATCGCGTAAAAGGCGGGAATAAATGTCAAAAGCACGCTCCCCCCTGCTGCTCTGTTCGATGACGATGGGGATGACGGACATGTTTCAATCCTCCTGAGATGGCGCCTCGGATGGAGATGCTGTCTTGTAGACCGCGGTCTCTTCGATCAACTGAAAAACCTTGTCCTGGATCTTTCCCTCCTTGGACTGTTCCACAAGGGCACTGTCGGCGAATTCTTTCTTGACTTTATCCAGGTCCATTCTGGCGTAGAGAGCGATCTGACGGTAAATGTCCTCGATCTCTTCCTCAGAAAGCTCTATGTTTTCCTGCTTGGCGATCTGCTGGAAGGTGAGCCTCTGGGTCAGGTTCAAAATGGCCTGGGGACGGTATTCCGCGCGAATATTGGGCGTGTCCAGTTTGGAAGTGTCGATGTTCAATCCCTGGCTCTGAAATTGGTTCTGAAGGTTTCCGATGAGTCGGTCCACTTCGCGGTCCACGACCTTGTCGGAGAGCTCCAGGTTCACCTTCTTCAAAAGCGCCTCGGAAATCTGCCGGCGGACTGCAGCCTTTGCCTGGTCCTCCTCCCGCTTCACCAGCCTCTCGCGAACTGCTTCCCGCAGCGCTTCGAGCGTGTCGTATTTTCCAACCGTCTGGGCCAGTTCGTCACTGAGTTCCGGCAGTTCCTTCTCTTTGACCTCTTTGACGGTCACCTGAAAATGCACGCGTTTGCCCCGGATTTCAGGCGTTGGAGCGTCCTCGGGATAGTCCACGTCAAATTCGATGGTCTCCCCGGACCGACGGCCCAGCAAATGCTGATCGAAATCGGGGTGGATCGAGTGTTTTCCCACTTCTGCCAGGTAATCCTTGGCTGCCCCTTTTTCAAAAGGGCTTCCCTCCACGTACGGCATGAAATCCACAACCACCACGTCCCCTTCCCGAATGGGCCGGTCCTCTTCAAGGGAACGCAGCTGGGCATGAGCCTCGCGCAACCTCTCCAGCTCCTGGGCCACCTGCTCGTCGGTCACTTCCACCGGAATTTTGCTCAATTCCATGCCCCGGTACCCTTCCACTTCAAAGGGCGGACAGACATCGACGATGGCGGTGTAGATAAAAGATCCGTTGTCTTCAAATCGAGTCTCACTGACGTCGGCTTCCGCCAGAGGTTTCAGGCTGGTTTCACGAAGGGCCTCGGGAAAGGTTTCCTGGATGAACTGCGATGACACTTCGTGTTCGATGTTCTTGCCGAAGTAGGACCTGATGATGCTTCTGGGCACCTTGCCCGGCCGAAATCCTTTGATGCGAACCGTTTTGGCCAGATCACGGTAGCGCACTTCGATTTCTTTCTGCACCCTCTCCGGCGGTATTTCTACCTGAATCTTCTTTTGGTTGGCGCTGAGGTCGACAACGGAAACATTCAATTCCACGTTTTTCACCTTTCTCCCAGAACACGATCCCCATGGAGTTCGATTGAGATTTACGAATATGGTGCGAGAGGGGGGACTCGAACCCCCATCCTGTGACCAGGGCTGGATCCTAAGTCCAGTGCGTCTGCCAATTTCGCCACTCTCGCACACCGGAACCTGCTAATGCTATGGAAAACCTTATTAAAACCACTTAAATTTTTTCGAGTCAAGCAAAGAATGGAATGACCCAAGCCGGAAAGGATCTCCTATTCCCAGGATACCACGTCCCGGTCTTCACCTTCGCCGCCCTGCTGCCCATCGGCCCCCAGCGAGTAAAGGTCGTAATCCCCGTGCTCTCCCGGGCTTTGGTAGACGTAGGGCCGCCCCCAGGGATCTAAGGGAACGTCCTTGGGCAGGTACGGACCGTCCCAGTTCGAAAGATTGGGATTCACCCGCAGAGCCTCGAGACCTTCCTGAGAGTTCGGATAGCGTCCCACATCCAGCCTGAAAGCATCGAGCGCCGTTCCGATCATGGAAATTTGAGCTTTGGCGGCGTTCACCCTGGATGTTCCCACTTTCTGGAACATTTTGGGGGCCACGAGGGCCGCCAGGAGTCCAAGAATGATCATCACGATCAACAATTCAATGAGAGTGAATCCCGCCCGGCCCTTAAGGCCGTGCAGGGGGGCTTGCCCTGAAAAATTCCTGCTGAGTTTTTTCATGACCGGTCTCCACGGATCTATGCACGAAGGATGAGTCGCTCGCTGTTTTTACACAAAACACCCCCGCCTTCGGGGGAACCTGCTCTTTACATAGCCCAAACCTCCCTGATTTTTCAATAATAAGAGGCGGCCAACCCTTCCGGACGGGTCTGAGGGCCGAAGCAGTGAAGGCGCTTCAACGAACGCTTTCGAGAGGCTGGCGGCAGGCCTCGCCGGGGCGGCTGCCGGTCGCGCGACCGGGTGGGGCCGGGGTGAAGAACTTTCCCTGATACAGATTTTGTTCCAACATGGTCTGCAAAACAGCCTGGAAGTTTGTCTGCTTCTCGAGTGCCCACAGCGGGGCGATCAACTCCTCCGGGTGGGGATCACCCGTGATCCTCTGGATGATCATGTCGGGAGGAAGGAGACTGATGAACTGACCGACCAGGGTTGCGTAGCGTTCCCGGGAAAGACATGTGTAGCGGCCTTCCCGATGCCATTGGGCCAGTTTGGTGCCGCGGATGACGTAGAGCAGGTGAATTTTCACCGCCTGGATGTCCATTTGAGCGAGGACCCGAGCGGTCTGAAGCATGTCCTCCGCAGTTTCGCCCGGCAGTCCCAGGATGATGTGTGCACACACCGGCACATGGCGCCTTCGGATTCGTTGGACCGCATCTTCAAAGGCTGCAAAGTCATGGCCGCGGTTGATATGGTGCAAGGTTCGGTCATGAACGGACTGCAGCCCGAGTTCAAGCCAGATCAGGTGGCCGCGACAGGAAAGTGTTTCCAGATGATCCAACACCTCGTCTGAAATGCAGTCTGGACGCGTTCCAACGGTCAGGCCGACCACATCCGGGTCTTCGAGGGCCTCCCCGTAGAGGGATGCCAGCAGGGCAAGGGGGGCGTAAGTGTTGGAAAAGGATTGGAAGTAAGCGAGAAATTTTTGTGCTTTGTACCTGGCACAGAGTCGGGCTTTTCCGTCCCGGATCTGGTCCCGGATGCTTTGCCCCCTGAGGAATGCACCGGTTCCGGAGCCCTTGTCGTTACAGTAAACGCAGCCTTCCCGGCCTTTGGTTCCATCCCGGTTGGGGCAGGTGAGCCCCGCGTCGATGCTGATTTTTTGAACGCGGCAACCGAAAAGTTGCCTCAGGTAGCTGTTGTAGTCGCGAAAAGGTTTTTGCTGCATGGCTCGGCGCGGTTCCCTGAGAGTGAACTGATGTGCGTTCTAAAAATTTTCAGCCTTCGATGCGGTTCCCATTTCTCACCCATTCACCGTGGGATTTTTGTCGCTATAATATAATTTTTTGTGCCGGGATGGAAAATAATCGTCCAAGTGAAGACGAGGCGCCGAGGGTTCTTCAGCGAGGATTTGAACCATGGAAAACTGCTATGACGTGATCGTGGTGGGCTCGGGGCATGCGGGTTGTGAAGCGGCCCTGGTTGCTGCCCGCATGGGGTGCAAGACCCTCATGGTGACCATCAACCTGGACATGGTCGCTCACATGCCGTGCTCGCCATCCATTGGAGGCATCGGGAAAGGGCACCTGGTCAAGGAAATCGATGCCCTCGGGGGCGAAATGGCCCGCGTGGCGGATCTGACATCCATCCAATGCCGGATCCTCAACACCAAGAAGGGCCCCGCCGTGAGGGGCACCCGCACTCAAAACGACAAAGTCCGCTATCGAACCGCCATGAAGCACCGCCTGGAATGCCAGGACAACCTCCATCTCAAACAGGCGCTGGTGGAGTCGCTCCTGGTCGAGGGAGGGCGGGTGACGGGCATTGTGGACCAGTTGGGTGCCTGTTTTCAGGGGCACGCTGTGGTCCTGGCGACGGGAACATTTCTGCATGGCCTGGTCCACGTGGGGCCAACCAGCATCCCGTCGGGGAGAGCAGGGGAATTTCCCGCTCAGAATCTTGCTGATCAGCTGTCGGTGCTCGGTTTCCAGCTGGGACGTATGAAAACGGGGACGCCGGCGCGGATCCATCGAAAAAGCATCGATTTCAGTCGCTTCGAAGAACAGCGAGGGGATGAGGTGCCGAGGCCGTTTTCCCTGTTCACCGATCGTCTGGAGCTGACCCAGCTGCCCTGCTATCTCGGGAGGACGCAGGCGCGCACCCATGAGGAGGTGAGACGGCACATTCACCTTTCGCCCCTCTACAACGGCACCATCCAGGGGGTTTCTGCGCGCTACTGTCCTTCCCTCGAAGACAAGATCATGAAGTTTCCCCACAAGGAGTATCACCAGATCATCCTGGAGCCTGAGGGGGTGGATACGGAAGAGATCTATGCCAGCGGCACGGGCAACTCTCTTCCCTACGAGGTGCAGATCCAGCTGATTCGGACGGTGCCCGGGCTGGAGGCGGCAGAAGTGATGCGGCCTGCCTATGCCATTGAATACGACTTCGTTCAGCCCACCCAGCTGTGGCCGACTCTCGAGACCAAGCTTGTGAAGGGCCTTTACCTGGCCGGGCAGATCAATGGGACGTCGGGATATGAGGAGGCGGCGGGGCAGGGTCTCTGGGCCGGCATCAACGCGGCGCTTCAGGTGCAGGGGCGGCCGCCGTTCCTCCTGGACCGTTCCGAGGCCTATCTGGCCGTCATGGTGGATGACCTCGTCACCCGCGGCACCAATGAACCCTACAGGATGTTCACATCCAGAGCCGAGTACCGGTTGCTGCTTCGGGAGGACAATGCGGACCTGCGCCTCCTGGAAAAGGGTTATGAACTGGGACTGCACTCTCACGGGGTGCTGAAGGAACTGAAACAGCGCAGAATGGAAATCGCCGGGGAACTGGAACGGCTGCATCGAACTCACCTGCGTCCTTCACGCGAGGTGAACGAATTTCTTTCGGCAAAAGGATCGGTTCCGCTCCACGAGCCGGCGGCACTTCAGCGACTCCTGAAGCGCCCGGAGCTGTGTTATCGGGACATCGAGACGCTTGCGCCCCCCCCGGAAGAAATCGCGGAACGGTCCAAGGAACAAGTGGAAGTGGAGTGCAAATACGAAGGGTACCTGCGGCGGCAAGAGGCGGAGGCCCTGAGGTTCAGGCAACTGGAGCAGATTGCTGTGCCCGGGGATTTCTCCTATGAAGGCATCCCCGGCCTCTCCAACGAGGTGAAACAGAAGCTGCAAGCCATCCGGCCCGTCTCTCTGGGGCAGGCGTCCCGCATTGCGGGGATCACTCCCGCAGCTCTCTCGGTATTGATGGTGTATGTGAAGCGGAGTGCCGCGAAGGCCTGAGGCCTTACCGGGGGGGGATTCGTGACGGCGGAGGCCGTCGGGTGAGAAACCTGCCGTCGCTTCTCCGTCACCCTCGAGACATTCCTTTGAAACATACATTCTCCGATGAGAAAAGCCTTGCTCAAATCGCCGGGCGTAACTTATAATCCGCGCATATCTGCCGCCGCGATCATTTCATATCACTCCGTTCTAATTCTCCAGGCAAAGTCTTAAAGGAATTTCTCACCAAGGGGAGCCACAATGAAAGAAATGAGCGACAAGGATTTTATTGCGACGCTGAGGGAACACGGTCTTCAAGTCACCTATCAACGCCTCGCCATTTATCAGGCCCTTCACAACACCAGGAAGCATCCCAGTGCGGATTTGATTTACCAGCAGGTCAAAAAGCGGTTTCCCATGATTTCGCTGGGGACAGTCTACAAGACGTTGGAGCGGTTTTTCGAGGTGGGTCTGGTCCAGAAGGTGAGCCCTCTGACGGAAGTGGCCCGCTACGACGCGGTGACCTCACCGCACCACCATCTGGTCTGCCTGAAATGTCACGACATCAAGGACATCGACAAGCTCTCCCCCGAGCCGGTGAACATGGATCCCATCGAAAACAACGGCTACAAAATCTTTTGCCACCAGGTGGTCTTTCAGGGACTCTGCCCCCACTGTCAGGGTGAGAATTGAGCCTCCGGGGTGCGGAGCTGCTGCTCATACAGCGATGCCGGGCGTTCAGCCCTGCTCCGTTGCAACCGGCTCCCGGCTGCCGGCGGGTGGGGGAGGGTATTTTTGTATCGCTCTTTTGAATGAGCATTCATTCAAAAGAGCCCCAAGCTGTGGGTTGTCTGGGGGGGCCAAGGTTGCATGAAGACGCATTTTCACTTCCCCGCCGCTTCTGTGCGACAGACATGCACCGGCTTGCCGCCGGAGTGCGTCGGGAGGCGTTGTTTCTGCTGTTTCTCCTTGAATCTGTTCCCGGGGATATGCTAAGGGACTGAGTTAAGCACGAGCATACCCCATTTGCTGAGATCAAATCGTGAACGTCTTTCTGCTAAAGAAAAGAAACCCCAGAGGGAAAGGGAGGAGCCAACGTGAACATTGTCGTAGTCCTCAAGCAGACTCCGGACACCGAATCGGTCATCCGCATCGCCGGTGATGGAAAATCCGTGGTGACGGATGGGTTCAAGTGGATCATCAATCCCTATGATGAATTTGCAGTGGAAGCGGCCCTGAGAATCAAGGAAAAGCAGGGGGGCAAGGTGACCATCCTCAGCTATGGGCCCCAGCGTGTGGTGGAGGCGGTTCGCACGGCTCTTGCCATGGGTGCGGACGATGCGGTCCTCATCGCCGAGGACAATCTTGAAAGTTGTGGACGTATCAAGGTGGCTCAGGCCGTGGCTGCGGCCGTGAAGCAGCTGAACCCCGAACTGGTGGTGTGCGGTTCCCGGGCTGTTGACCTGGACATGGCGCAGCGAGGCCCCATGGTGGCCGAATTCCTGGGGTGGCCCCACCTGGCTCTGGCCGTCTCCATCGAGTGCGACGGAACCCGCGTGAGCATCCAGCGTCCCATCGAAGGCGGAAAGGTGACTCTGGAGTCCTCGCTGCCGGCTCTGGTCACCTTTGGAGGCTCCCACGCCGTCTGGAGTCCCAGGTATGCCTCGCTGCCCGGGATCATGAAAGCCAAAAAGAAGCCCCTTCAAATGAAAAAACTGGCTGACTTGGGACTTGACCCGGCAGAATTCACGCCGGAAAAAGCGAAGGTCCGTGTCCTGTCCCTGGAGATGCCTCCCGAGCGAGCACCGGGAAGAATCATCAACGGAGATCTGGATACCGAAGGCAAAGCTCGAGAACTTGTCCGGGTGTTGCACGAAGAAGCGAAAGTCATTTAAGGGGGAGGATGCGGGTCATGTCAAAGTGCGTTTGTGTGATTGCGGAACATCGTGGTGGAAACTTTCGGCGTGTGACCTACGAAGTGGCGAGCGAGGGTCGAAGGGTCGCCGATGCTCTGGGGACCTCCCTCTGTGCCATTGTGGTGGGTTCGGGCGTGACGGAACAGGCTGCCGAACTGGGCCGCTACGGGGTGGAAAAGGTTTACGTGGCCGATGATCCGGCGTTGGAACACTACATTGCGGAAACTCACGCGCCGGTGGTTGCGGAACTCATCAAGAAATGCGATCCCGCCGCAGTCATCATGTCGGCGTCTGTGGATGGAAAGGATTTGAGCGCGCGTCTGTCGGCGAGACTCCTCGCGGGTCTGGTGCAGGACAGCACGGAAATCGTTGTGGAAAACGGCAAGATCAAGGCCAAAAAGCCCATTTATGCGGGAAAGTGCTATTCCTGGAATGAGTGGGCGGATGGAGAGATGCCCCTCATCTCGTGCCGTCCCAATGTGATGGGTTGCCTCGTTCCCGATGAGACCAAAAGCGCCCAGGTGGAAAAGGTGGACGTGAGCATTCCGGCCCCACGGTCGGTGGTGAAGTCTGTGGATCTGGACGTTTCAGGGCGAGTGGGCCTTTCCGGGGCGGAAATCATCGTGTCCGGCGGTCGCGGCATGAAAGAAGCGGAGAACTTCAAGATGCTGGAGGAACTGGCGAAAAATCTTGGAGCGGCCGTCGGCGCTTCCCGGGCTGCAGTGGATTCAGGGTGGCGGCCCCATGCCGATCAGGTGGGGCAGACGGGCAAGGTGGTCAATCCCAATCTCTACATCGCAGTGGGCATCTCCGGAGCCATCCAGCATCTGGCGGGCATGGGTTCATCCAAGTTCATCGTGGCAGTGAACAAGGACCCCGACGCACCCATTTTCACCAAGGCCGATTATGGGATCGTTGAAGACCTGTTCAAGTTCGTGCCGGCCTTCATCGAGGAAGTGAAGCGGCACAAAAGCTCCTGCTCATGACCGAAGGTTTCAGCTGCAAACAGTCAGGGTGATCCGCCCCGGTGCGGTCGGATCATCCCCTGGACACGTCGTGTTTTCAGCAGCTCGTGCACCGGGGTGCGGCAGGGAAAGTGCGTGACCGGTTTGAAGGAGAGGAGAGGCTGAATGGAGCGCATCTGGCATGGAAGCTACGATCCTCGAGTCCCCCGTTCAGCCGAATACCCTCCGGAAACTCTGCCCGTTCTCCTGGAGCGCACCGTCGCCAAGTTCGGTGAAAAAACCGCCACAAGCTTCCTGGGGGCCGGCCTCTCCTATCGGGAGCTTTGGAACCGAACGCTCCGCCTGGCCAAAGGGTTTCAGCGGCTCGGGATCGGCCGCGGCACCAAAGTGGCCATCATGCTTCCCAACTGTCCCCAGACCGTCATGGCCTACTATGCGGCCCTTCGCCTGGGAGCCGTGGTGGTCCTCACCAACCCGCTCTATGTTGAACGGGAGATGATTCACCAGTGGAATGATTCCGGCGCCGAATTTCTCGTGGTGCTCGACCACCTTTACCCGAAGGTGGAAAAAGTTCTTTCCAGCACTTCCATCGAGAAAATCATCGTCACCTCCATCCGGGAGGAACTGCCGTTTCTCCTGCGCCTGCTTTATCCCCTCAAGGCTTGGCAAAAAAAGCTTTTCACCGCAGTGCCCTACAGCGATCAGGTCCTGAGCTTCAAAAAGCTCATTGACTCGCACGATCCGGACCCTTCGCCCTGTGCAGCGGAATTGGACGACCTGGCGCTGCTGCAATACACGGGGGGCACGACCGGTGTGGCCAAAGGGGTCATGCTTTCTCACCGGAACATTCAGGCCAATGTGGTGCAGATCACCTCCTGGTTTCCAGACCTTCACTGGGGGGGAGAGCGTTTCCTGGCCATTCTTCCTTTTTCGCACGTGTTCGGCATGACCGTTTCCATGAACATGCCCCTCTACACGGGGAGCGAGGTGGTTCTCCTGCCAAGATTTGAGATCAACGAGCTTCTCAAGACCCTGCAAAAGAGGAAAGTAACCCTTTTCCCCGGGGTCCCCACGCTTTTCACGGCCATTGTCAATCACGGCGATGTTCATGCCTACGACATGTCTTCCATCAGGTATTGCGTGACGGGTTCCGCACCCATGCCTTTGGAAATTTTGAAGCGATTCGAATCCATGACCGGGAGCATCATCATCGAAGGCTATGGTCTCACCGAGGCCAGTCCCGTCACCCACTGCAATCCTCTCCAGGGAATTCGAAAACCCGGGTCGATCGGCATTGCCCTGCCCGATACCGACTGCAAGATCGTGGACCTGGACACGGGTGAACGGGATCTCCCTGTGGGCGAGGACGGAGAACTGGTCGTCCGCGGCCCGCAGGTGATGTCGGCCTACTGGAAGATGGAGCAGGAGACGGCCGACGCTTTGAAAGATGGCTGGCTTCGGACGGGAGACATTGCCCGCATGGATGACGCCGGCTACGTTTTCGTGGTGGATCGCAAGAAGGATCTGATCATTGCAGGGGGCTACAACATCTATCCCCGGGAAATCGACGAAGTGCTCTACGAGCATCCCAAGGTGATGGATGCGGTGGCTGTGGGTGTTCCCGATGCTTACCGAGGCGAGACGGTGAAAGCTTTCGTCGTGCCCAAAGCCGGGGAGAGCCTTACGGAGGAGGAGGTGATCTCGTTTTGCAGGGAAAGACTTGCCGCCTTCAAAGTGCCCAGGCTGGTGGAGTTTCGCGATTCACTTCCCAAGACGATGGTGGGCAAGGTGCTGCGTAAGGAACTTCGAAAAGAATATGATCAACGCTCCCAGGAAGTTTCCAAAACCACCGATGATCCACCGGTGAACCGCTGAGGCAATCCGGAGATTCTAAAACCTCTCCTCGAGAAGTTGTGAAACGCCCCCTTCCCGAAGCCTCACCAGGCATTCCCCCATTCACAATCTCATGAACAGGAACAGGACATTGACGGCAGATCCCGCGTCATTCATCGAGAGCCGGGCGTTGGCGGAAGCGGCCTATGATTTTTTCCATTTTCAGAACCGTGGCTATCCGAGACGTTCCGCCCTCCAGTGGGTGGGCAATCGGCATGGACTGCGTGAACTCGAGCGGCAGGCTCTGCATCGAGGCGTCTTCTCCCAGAGGGAGGCTCTGAAGCGGCGTGCCAAGCGTGCCCATGGAAGTTCCTGGCGACGGCGGAATCTGGTGGTCGATGGGCACAATGTGCACATCACCGTGGAGAGCGGGCTCGCAAAACGTTTTCTGCTGCTGGCCAACGACGGAGCGCTCCGCGACCTGGCGGGACAGTCTTACCGATACCGCATCTCCGAAATTTCCGAATCGGCCTTGAACCTCATTTTCAAATTTTTGGAACGGGTCCGGCCACCGAGCATATTATTCCTTTTTGACGCCCCCATGAGTCATTCGGGGCACCTGGCGGAGCTGTACAGAAAAGCTCTTGGCGCCATCGGCTTGAGGGGTGACGCGCGGGCGGTTCCCGTGCCTGAGCGCGAGATTCCCTATGGCGATTCAGTGGTTGCGACAAGCGACCATGCGATCCTGGATGCGTGCAGGGAGTGGGTCGACGTGGCGCGCTGCGCTCTGAGCCTGTCGACGTCTCCTCGGTTCTCTGCCGACTTTTCACGGCTCCTCATGACTCGACCCGGCCTCGACTCAGCGCTTCATCCCGGTGGGCACTTCTGAGTGCCTCCCCAACGCAGCCCCTGCAAATCGACCCTGCCTCCATGTTCTTTCCGAAGTTCCATCCTCTAAAGCAAACGGCTCCTGCCCCTCAGCCCTCTTGCCCCAGCGGGTTGCCTGCGCGGCGCTTCACCGGGCAGTCGAGTTCCGGGGGGGGCCATGCGGCCGGCTCCTGCTCCCTTGTCAAAAGGCACAAGCTGTGCTAGCAAAGGAAACCCCGTCATCCATCATTCGGATACAGGCGTGGGGTCTCATGGGCATCTGCAGGTGAAAGAACGAAACAAGGGAAAGGAAGATCAGATCATGGCAGAAATCGCCCCATTCCGAGGGCTGCGATACAATCTCAACAAGATTCCCGACCTCAGTCGGGTGGTGATCCCGCCCTATGATGTCATTTCGCCCGACGAACAGGAACGCTTTCACGAGCTGAGCCCTTTCAACATGATACGGCTGGAGCTCGGCAAAACCACCGAGCAGGATGATGATCGCAACAATCCGCACAGCCGCGCAGCTGAAAGTCTTCGCCAGTGGGTCGCCGAGGGAATCCTCATCCGGGATGAAGCTCCGTCGGTCTACTATTACGAACTGGATTACGATCTTCCGGGAAGGGAGCGACAGACGCGCTGCGGTTTTATCTGCGCCCTGCGGCTGGAGGATTTCGACTCCGGAAGTGTGCGGCCGCACGAAAAGACCTTCAAGGCGGTCAAGGAGGAGCGCCTGGCCCTCATGCAGGCCTGCCGGGCCAATTTGAGTCCGGTTTTTGCCCTCTACTCGGATCTGGATCAGGAAGTGGACCGCCTCTTGAAAGGCGGCAGGATCGGGAAGCCGGCCATGGGTTTCCGAGATGAACACGGGATGGCACACCGGGTCTGGCTGGTCCAGGATCCGGATGTTCTGCGCCGGGTACACCTCGCCCTTCGGGAAAAAACCTTGTTCATTGCCGATGGGCACCACCGTTACGAAACCGCGCTGAACTTCAGGAACATCCAGCGGCGCGATCATCCTGAGGCCGGCCCCAACGCTGCCTTCGAATACATCATGGTCTACCTCTCCAACCTGAACCAGAGGGGTCTGAACATCCTTCCCACGCATCGCCTGCTGCGAAACCTCGAGGGTTGTGACCTCGAAGCGATCCTGGGAAAGGCCTCCGAGTTCTTCGAGATTTCAATGCATGAACTCGATGAAGCGTCGCAGGAGGAATGCCTCCAACTCCTGGAGCAGGGCGCAAAGCGAAAGGAAACGGTCATCGGGATCCTCGCCGGGTCGGCTTCGTCGTTTTATGTGCTTCATTCCAGGCCGGCAGCCATTGACGCCCGTCTGGCCGGTGCGGGGATTTCGCCGCAGCTGCGATCTCTGGATGTGGTGATCCTGGACCAGATCGTTTTGAAGCATCTCATGGGGCTCTCCGACTCCTTTCTGGCCAATGAACACAACATTCACTTCAAGCACGATTTCCATGATGCGCTGGCCCGCGTGAGGAGCGGCCAGTACGATCTGGGGCTTTTCATCAATCCCACGCGCATCGAACAGGTGCAGGAGGTGGCGGAAGCCGGACTCATCATGCCTCACAAATCCACCTACTTCTATCCCAAGGTGGGAAGCGGCCTCGTCATTCGACCTTTGCCTCCGGAAGAGGAACTGGTCCTCTGATGAACCAGGCAGAATTGCTGACGGCGGACTCGCTTTTTGAAGGTCGTCTGATAGTCCGTCAGTACAGAAAGGGTTACCGTTTCTCACTCGATGCCGTCCTCCTGGCGGGACTCACCCGCGTGACCCCTGAGGACAACGTGATGGACCTGGGAACGGGTTGCGGCGTCGTGGCTCTCATCCTCGCGCATCAGCGCCGGGGAAGGCTCATTGTGGGAATCGAGCTTCAGCCTGAGCTGGCGGACCTGGCCAGAAGAAACGTGGTGGACAACGGTTTTGAGAAGCTTGTGAAGATCGAGGAAATGGACTATCGTCACATCTCGTCGAGGTTTCCCCCCGAGAGCTTCGATCTCGTCGTGGCCAATCCCCCTTACCGCAGGCTCCGGACAGGAAAAATGAACTCCCAGGGGCAAAAGGCTCGGGCCAGACATGAAATCACCGGCTCGGTCCGGGATGTCTTTGCTGCGGGCAAATACCTCCTTCGCGCTGGGGGCCGCATGGCGTTGATCTATCCGGCAACGCGGCTGGTCCATCTCCTGGTGACCGCTGTGGAGTTCGGGTTTGCACCCAAAGAACTGGTCATGATCCACAGCAGCAGTTCGAGCCCGGGCCGGTTGGTTCATGTGGAAAGTCGAAAGGCTGGGGGAGAGGAATTGCGGGTGACCCCCCCTTTCTCCGTTTACACCCGGGATGGTTCCTACACCGAAGAGATGCAGCGGCTGTTTGCAGGGGAGACCCGTTTTGAAAGGTAAGCATTCGGAGGGGCGGTCCCTGTGGGGTGTCACCCGTGCAATGGTCTTGACTGGTTGAACTGAGTGGAAAAAAAGGAGTGGAAATGGATCTTGGGTTGAAGGGCAAGGTGGCGTTTGTGGCCGGCGGAAGTCAGGGGTTGGGCAAGGCGGTGAGCCTGGAGATGTGTCGGGAAGGGGCCAGGGTGGCCATTTGCGCCCTGGATGATCCCGAATTGCCCAAGGCTGTGGAAGAACTCCGTGCGGCAACGGGCGCGGAAGTCATCGGCATCCCCGCGGATGTGACCGATGCCGAACAGGCCAGAAACTTTGTGCGCAAGGGAATCGAACACTTTGGAACCATCGATGTTCTGGTGAACAATGCGGGAGGCCCACCGTCCAAGACGTTTCTCGAGATCGACGACGAAATGTGGCTTCAGGGTGTGAGGCTCAATCTCATGAGCACCATCATCATGACCCGGGAGGCAGTGCCCGTCATGATGGAGAAGCGCTGGGGCCGCATCATCAACATGACTTCCATATCGGTCAAACAGCCCATCGACGGACTGATTCTCTCCAACACGGTCCGCGCGGGCGTCGTGGGGCTGGCCAAGAGCCTCTCCAATGAGCTGGCCACCTACAACATCACCGTCAACAACGTGTGCCCGGGCTACACCCTCACAGAGCGGGTGCGCTCCCTGGCGGTGGTGACGGCGCAAAAGGAGGGGACGACGCCCGAGGAGATCATCAAACGCTGGGAGTCTTCCATCCCCATGAAGCGTCTCGGTACTGTGGAGGAGTTTGCGGCTCTGGTCGCTTTCCTGGCTTCCGAGAGGGCGGGATACATCACCGGAGCGTCGATCCAGATTGATGGGGGCTGGTACAAGGGTGTGATGTAACATCAAAAAGGTGAGCTAAAGATGCCGAGGCTTACGGCTTATGTCAGATCGGTGGGGCGTTTTCTTCCCGAGAGGCGCCTCACCAATGAAGATCTGGAAAAAATGGTGGACACCAGCAACGAATGGATCCTCACCCGCACGGGAATCCGCGAGCGTCGCATTCTGGAGCCGGGGCTGGGCAACTCCTACATGGCTGTGCGGGCTGCTCGGGATTGCCTCCAGCGTGCGGAGGTTTCCCCTGAGGAGGTTGATGCCATCATTGTGGGCACGGTGACACCGGACATGCTGTTTCCCTCGACGGCCTGTCTGGTTCAAAGTGAACTGGGTGCCTCCAGGGCATGGGGATTCGACCTTTCGGCCGGCTGTTCCGGGTTCATTTTTTCTCTCACCACCGGCGCGCAGATGATCGAATCCGGGCGCTACCGGAAGGTGCTGGTCATTGGCAGTGACGTCATGAGCAGCATCATCGATTATACGGATCGCAACACCTGTGTTCTTTTCGGGGACGGCGCGGGTGCCGTGCTCCTGGAGCCCTGCCCTGCCGAGGACCATGGCATTCTGGATTTCATTCAGCACGTGGATGGATCCGGCGGCGATCTGCTTTGCCTGAAGGCTGGGGGGAGTCTGAAGCCTCCCAGTGCCGAAACGGTGAAAAATCGAGAGCACTTCGTGTTCCAGCAGGGGAGTCAGGTCTTCAAGTATGCCGTGAGAGAGATGGCTCAGGTCTCCACCGAAATTCTTGAAAGAAACGGGCTCACGGGACAGGATGTCAGCCTTTTTCTGCCTCATCAGGCCAATCTGCGCATCATCGATGCCTGTGCGCAGCGGATGGGCATCGACAAGGACCGAGTGATCATCAATGTGGACCGCTACGCCAACACCACTGCAGGGACCATTCCCCTGTGTCTCTACGATGCTCTGGTGGAGCAGGGCAGGGTGAAGCGCGGGGACTACCTGGTGATGTCCGCTTTCGGAGCAGGTTTCACGTGGGGAAGCATTCTTCTGCGCTGGTGGTGAAGGGACCGGGAATTCAAAGGATTGCGCCCGCAAGGCGACTGCGGGCGCCGGAACCGGGGGCTCGCCTTTGTCGGTAGGACGTCGACGCCGGCAATCGAGATTCAAATCGGGCGGCTTGAAATGCCGGAAGACGGATCACAACACCCGGGCGTTTTCTTCACTGAAGACGGGGCGTGACAGGGAGGGAGGGCACGAAGCCGAGGCTTCGTGCCCTTTGTGCTGGAGCGGTCTCTCGTTTGAAATCCGCCGGAGCCTTTCTGGTCAGGGAGGGACTGTCCCCATCGGTCTCTGTAGAACCCTGACGCCGTGCCGCTTGCACTTCAGAAGCCGGCGCGTCCGAGCAGTTCTTCCCAGCGCCTGTCGGTCTGCTTCTGAAACGCTTCGATCTGCTCGGCTGTCATTTTCTTGAACCGGCTCTGCATCTTCAGGTATTCATCCACAGGTCTTTTGCGGCCGCTCTTGGCCATGCTGAGGCTTTTTCCCGTCAGTCGCAGTTCGCCGTCTTCCATCTCATAGAGCACGATGATGGCACTTTCCACGGCAAGCCTTCCGATTTTCACGGTGTCCTTCGTGTGGAAACCCCAACCGGTCGGGCAGGGGATGGCCAGATGGATGAACCGCGTTCCTCTGATGGTCTTTGCCTTGGCGAACTTGTTGAAAAGATCGCCGGGGTAGGAGGAGCAGGTGGTCGCCAGGTAGGCGGGGTGGTGCGCCTCCATGATTTGAATGAAATCCTTTTTGGTTTGTTCCTTTGGTAGAATCGGGGTGGTTGTGGTCACCGCCCCCGCAGGCGTGGCGCTGGACCGTTGCACACCCGTGTTCATGTAGGCTTCGTTGTCGTAGCACACATAGATGAAATCCGTTTCGCGCTCTGCGGCGCCGCTGAGTGCCTGAATGCCCATGTCGTAGGTCCCGCCGTCTCCTGCCATGGCAAGCACCGTAAAATCCTGACCGGTGGCTTTCAACCCCGCAACGAGTCCCGCGGCAGAGGCTGCGGTGCTGGCGAAGGTGTTGTTCACCGCGTTGATTCCCACGGGGGTCTTGGGGTACATGCCGTGGAGGATGGTCAGGCAGCAGGCGGGATGGGTCATGATGGTGTTGGGACCAAGGGCCTTGAGGATGAAACGATAGGCAATCGGCAACCCGCATCCTGCGCAGGTCCGCGTGCCGGGCATGATGTATTCTTTTTCCGGTAGATCCAGTATTGCTGTCGACATCTTTCAATCTTTCCTTCCTGGGGATCGTCACCCTCAAATTCCATAGCCAAACCATCTCGAGTGGGTCTGGATTTTCCCTTGAGCCGCTTCAGCCGCTGATTCATGGGCGATCTGTTCCAGGTCTCTCGGTTTGACGTCCTTTCCGCCCAACCCCACGATGGTGTTGAAAACAGCCGGGCGACTGCCGTTTTGCCGAAAGAGAGCCGCTTTAAGCTCGGTGGCCAGGGCGCCTTCGTAACCATAGCTGATGGCCTTCTCGACGACCAGGAGGGTTGAGGCTCCGGCGACTGCCTCGGCCAGCGTGTCGGCAGGGAAGGGGCGGAAGACGCGCAGGCCGATCACTCCGGCCTTGATCCCCTGGGCGCGAAGGGCGTCAACGGCCTCGGTCGCTTCACTTGCGAGGGAGCCCATGGTGATGAAAAGGACGTCCGCGTCCTCGGTCTGATAACGGTAGAGACAGTCTTCATAGGATCTTCCCGTCAGTTCCGCGAATTCCCTGGCGGCAGCCCTGATGGTGGGCCACGCATTTTCGAAGCTTTCCTGCAGCCGATGCCGAAACCCCATATAGCTGGGGCAAAGTTCTCCGTGGGGATCGGGCAGAGGATCGGTGAGCGTCACGGGGTTGATGTTGACCGGATTGGCGGGGTCGATTTTATAGGGCGTCGTGTAAGGGGGGAGGAAGCCGTCCACGGTTTCCTGAGCCGGCGGTTCCACCGGCATCACCGTGTGGGACAACCTGAAACCGTCAAAACAGACCATGACGGGGATCAGCAACTGTTCGGCGATCCTGTAACTCAAAATGGTCAGATCGAGGACCTCCTGGTTGTTCATACAGTAGAACTGCATCCATCCCGTGTCCCGTTGTGCGATGGTGTCCTGCATGTCGTTGAGAATGGTCCAGGGAGCCCCCAGGCCACGGTTTGTGACGGGCATGACGATGGGGAGACGAGCTCCTGCCGCCCAGTGCAGCTGCTCATGCATGTAGGCCAGACCGTTCGCCGCTGTGGCCGTGAAAACCCGTGCCCCCACCAGTGACGCGGAGATGCACACGGTCATGGCCGAGTGTTCGCTCTCGACTCGCACCAGTTCAGCCTTCAGTTGGCCGCTTTCAACGTATTCCGAGAGCACCTCGGGAATCTTAGACTGAGGTGTGATGGGGTAGGCGGCGATCACTTGAACTCTGCAGAGCTTGGCGGCAAGAGCCGCCGCCTGAGTTCCGGTCAGTATCAATGTTTGTCCCACTCTGATGAAATCCTTTCTGTCAAGACCTTGTCCCATGACTTTCAACTCAATGGAATCATGGAAAGATCTGCTGGAGCTTCTCTGTCCTGCCTGTTTCTGCTGAACGAAGTAAGGCCTGCCTTCCGCACGGCAAGGTGACCCACAAGAAACAGCCGTTTATTTAGGAATATCGGAGTGCCAAGGACCCATCGACACCCGCTCGCCCTGAGGTATCAAAGGGCGGGATGACGAACCGAGAGATAGCTGTTTCTTGTGAGGTGTTTCTCCGCGCTGCGTCGCCACAATTTTTGACCACTATTCCCATAACGGTGCACCTGAAAGAAGTCAAACAAAAACAGCGCCAGTATCGTGTGCCGTCCCGCCTCCCGTGGGGAACAGGCTGCAGCTGTCGTGAGTCCGTCCCCTCGCGGATGTGTCCGAGTGCCCGGCAGGGGCCCGGAGCGCAAGTGCGGCCGCCGGGGAGGTCCGCGGGGGAGCCCTCTTCCAAGAGCGCTTCCACACAATTGAGTGGAGTTAAAGGGCTTGGATGCCGATAGAGCAGGTTGATGCAAATTGTTCAGAGAGGGTCGGAAGCAGCCGGCCGTGTTCTGCATTGGATGTGTCCTCACGGGGAGAGGAGGAGAATGGGCTCGGGATGTTGATCATGATGGGTGCCGGGAGATGAAGGTTTTGGGCGAGCGGACTTTCAGGGGTTAGAAGGAACGGCTGGTGGCAAAGAAGATCGGGGAGCTTCTGGTTCAGGCGGGGCTGGTCAAACCAGAGGAGCTTTCACGCGCTCTCGAGGAACAGAAACAGAGCGCTGAACGCATCGGGACCATCTTGATCAAGCTGGGCTTCATCACGGAGGACTCCCTTGTTGAATTTCTGGCGAGGCAGTTCAAGACCCCGGAGGTGGACATCGCTCGGCTCGATATCCCCAAAGAAGTGGTGAAGCTCATTCCCGTCGAAATCGCCATCAAATACCAGGCGGTTCCTTTCGGCATCACGGGCAGCACCCTTCACATCGCCATGGCCGACCCCGGCAATCTGTTTGTCATCGACGACCTCAGGTTTCTCACGCGCAAAAGCATCCTCGTTCACGTCGCCCCCGAAAGCGGGATCAAACAGGTCATCAGCCAGTGCTACGGGGACGGGGGAAATCTTGAAGAGGTCATGGGGCTCTTCCAGGAAGAGTCGGAAGTCTCGGTCATGGAAAATCTCGAGGACATGGATCTACATCGCCTTGAGAATGCCGCCGAGCAGGCCCCCGTCGTCAAACTGGTGAATTTCATCCTCATGGATGCCATTCGCAAAGGGGTCAGCGATATCCACATCGAGCCGTACGAAAAAGCCATGCGCGTCCGATTCCGCATCGACGGCGTGCTTTACGAAATCATGCGGCCTCCCCTGAGCTACAAAAATGCGATCATCTCACGCCTCAAGATCATGAGTCGTTTGGACATTTCGGAACGCCGTCTTCCGCAGGACGGCCGGATCAAGCTGAAAGCCCGCGGCAAGGAGATGGACTTCCGTGTCTCCGTGGTCCCCACCCTCTTCGGCGAGAAGGTTGTGCTCCGTTTGCTGGACAAATCGGGACTGCAACTCGATATGACCAAGCTCGGTTTTGAAGAAACCCAGTACCGTCATTTCATGGATGCCATTC
This sequence comes from uncultured Syntrophobacteraceae bacterium, assembly GCA_964654275.1. GTDB lineage: Bacteria > Desulfobacterota > Syntrophobacteria > Syntrophobacterales > Syntrophobacteraceae > SLCH01. Next base: position 12,729 of record CAZZHS010000026.1, on the reverse strand, counting down.
ACAAGCCCTATGGAATGGTCCTGGTGACCGGGCCGACGGGCAGCGGCAAGACGACGACCCTCTACAGCGCGCTCTCGGAGCTCAATAAAACCGCCTGCAACATTTCCACTGCGGAAGACCCCGTCGAATACAACCTCTTCGGCATCAACCAGGTCCAAATTCATGATTCCATCGGCTTGAGTTTTGCCGCGGCGTTGCGTTCTTTTTTGAGGCAGGATCCGGACATCATCATGGTGGGGGAAATCCGCGACTTCGAAACAGCTGAAATTGCCATGAAGGCCGCCCTTACGGGCCATCTCGTTCTTTCGACGCTTCACACCAATGATGCGCCCAGCACGGTCAACCGGCTCCTCAACATGGGTGCCGAAGCGTTTCTCGTGGCCTCGGCGCTCAACCTGGTGCTGGCTCAGCGTCTCGTGCGCAAGATCTGTCATGATTGTTGCATCGAAGACGAGGTGCCTGAAGAGTCCCTGCTGGACCTGGGACTGCAGGGAGATGAGGTGGGGACATTCCGGTGCTACCGCGGCAAAGGGTGCCCCCAGTGCAACAACACAGGGTACCGGGGACGCATCGCTCTGTATGAGGTGATGCCCATGTTTGACGAGATTCGAGACCTGGTGCTGCTGGGAGCCCCGGCAACGGAACTCATGAAGAAGTCGGTGGCGCTGGGCATGGCCACGCTGCGGCAAAGTGGAATCCTGAAAATCAAGCAAGGTGTCACTTCCGTGGAGGAAGTGCTCCGATGCACCTCGGCAGGTTGAGCTGATTCAGCTCTTCGCGCGAGCGGTTGCCATTCAGCTCGATCCCTTCCATGTGACGGTAAAAAGGTCTCGCTTCCTCCCAGAAGATGGGGGAGGCGTTCCGGCGCAGCGGAAGGGCTCCATGTTCAACTTAATTAAAAGCTCGTGACGGTCTGGGAGCGGACTATGCCGGTTTATCTATGGAAAGGGATCGATCGAAGAGGCAGAAAGCAGAAGGGTGACATCGATGCGGACAATGCGGCCATCGCCCGCCAGCTCCTGGTGCGCAAAGGCGTGACGGTAAAAGTCCTCAAGCCCAAGCCCAAAGACATTTCCGACTACCTCACCTTCCTGCAGCCGGCAGTCAAGGAGCGCGAACTGGTGATTTTCACCCGCCAGTTTGCCACCATGATCGATGCGGGCCTTCCCGTCGTGCAGTGCCTCGAGATCCTCTACGATCAGCAGGAAAACCCCACCTTCAAGCGGATCATCAAACAGACCAAGAAAGACGTGGAAGAGGGTGCAACCCTTTCGGAAGCCATGAAAAAGCACCCCAAAGTTTTCGACAATCTGTTTGTCAGTCTGGTGACGGCGGGCGAGATGGGAGGCATCCTGGATGTGATCCTCAATCGCCTGGCGACCTACATTGAAAAGGTGGCCAGCCTCAAGAAGCGGGTCAAGAAGGCCATGACGTATCCCGGAATCGTGGTGACCATCGCTTTTGTGGTCATGGCCGTGATCCTGATCTACGTGATTCCCGTCTTTGCCGGTTTGTTCAGGGATGCCGGCGCCAGCCTGCCCGCCCTCACCCTGGTCGTCATCAACATCAGTGAATTTGTTCAGAGTTACTTTCACTGGATCTTGTTGGGCATGTTCCTGGTGGTGATGGGCATCCGACAATTTCGCCGGACCAAGAGAGGCCGAGATGTCACAGACCGGCTCCTCCTGCGCATGCCGGTCTTCGGCATGCTGATCCGCAAGGTTGCCGTGGCTCGATTCAGCCGGACGCTGGGCACCATGTTGTCGAGCGGCATTCCCATCCTGGAAGGATTCGACACGGTGGCGGCTACCGCGGGAAATACGGTCATTGAAAAAGCCATTCGTGAATCGCGCCTTGCCATTGCCGAGGGACGCTCCGTGGCGGAGCCTCTCGAGGAAACGGAAGTGTTCCCACCCATGGTGATTCAGATGATTGCGGTGGGTGAAGCCACGGGAGCCCTGGACGACATGTTGAGCAAGATCGCGGACTTCTATGATGAAGAGGTGGATGTGGCCGTCGATTCGCTGACCTCCCTCCTGGAACCCATGCTCATCGTGTTTCTCGGGGTGACCATCGGAGGACTCTTGGTGGCCATGTACCTGCCCATCTTTCAACTGGCCGATGTGGTCGCGAAAGCTTCCTGAGGTGCAACCCCCCGCTTCCCCGAAGGATTCAACCCTGCCGGAGGAGTCTCTGAAGAAAAAAATCGAGGGACTCCTCCTCTTTCGTCTGGCCCTCGCGGTCTTTTTCCTCTCCCTCACCCTGTTCGTGCAAATCTACCGCGACGTCGATCTGCTCTCTCCGCGGCTCCTGCCCCTCTACACTTTCTCGTGTGTCCTCTTCCTCTTCACGGTGGTGGCGGCTTTGGGCATCGGGAGTGTCCGCCGCTTTCGACGTCAGGCCTACTTTCAGCTCCATTTCGATGTGGGAGCGGTCACCGTTCTCATCTACCTTTCCGGAGGCGTGGACAGTCCGTTCTCCTTTCTCTACATGCTGGTGATCGTCAGTGCCGCCCTGCTTTTGTATCGGCGGGGAGGACTTCTCATTGCGGCCACCTGTTCCCTCGCCTACGGACTGCTTCTGGATCTGCAGTATTTCGGGTGGATCACTCCTTTCCACGTGCTGGTGGACGAAAGCTACGGGCGTGACATTGCAACGTACTTTCACACTCTCCTCATGAACATCGTCGGGTTCTTTCTGGTGGCGTACCTGAGCGGAACCCTCGCGGAGGAGTGGCTGAGGTCCAGGAAAGAGGTGGTGCGTCAGAAAAAGAGCCTGGAACGCCTCGCCTCCCTGCATCACAACATCGTGGAGAGCATTCACAGCGGGCTGCTCACGGTCCACTGCAGTGGGAAGATTGCTTTTGCCAACGCTGCCGCAAAGGAAATTCTGGGTCTTGGGGAAATGGATCTTCATGGAAGGCATCTGTCGGAAATCCTGAACCAGGTGGACATCACCTCCTGGCCTTCAAAAGAAGCACCGCGTCCCGAGATCTCCCCCTCCTTTCGAGGAGATCCGGGAAAGGAAGAGCCCCCCGCCATGCCCATTCGCGCGGAGGTGGCGTACCGAAGGCCGTCGGGAGAGACTCTGGCCCTCGGCTACACCGTTTCCATTCTTCAAGGTTCGGAAAACGAAGACCTGGGCTGGGTGTTCATCTTTCAAGACCTGACGCGGATTCAGTCCATGCAGAGGCACATGCAGCGTCTGGAACGGCTGGCCTTGGCCGGGCGCATCGCAGCAGAGATTTCTCACGAGATCAAGAATCCGTTGGCGGCCATGAGCGGTTCAGTCCAGATGCTCCAGGGTGAGGCGCCACCGGATTCGTTGAATGCACGCCTCCTTGAAATCGTGCATCGGGAGATCGATCGAATCAACGGGCTGATCACCGATTTCCTGTGGTTGACCCGGGGAGCTCAGCGGGCCGCCCGGGTGGAGAAGGTCGCTGTTTGCCCGGTCATCCTGGAGATCTTGGATGTCCTGAAAATGCGCGACAAGCTGGGAACCTGCCACCGGGTGCGTACGAATTTCCAGTGGGAACCGGTGCTCATGTTGGATGCAGGGCAGTTCCGCCAGGTCCTGTGGAACCTCCTCCTCAATGCATTGGAGGCCATGCCCGAAGGGGGGGAAATTTCCCTCTCGGTGGTGCCGTGGCAACCGGGAGGGGAGGGGCGGACACCCCGGGAGGCGAGGATCGACATCCGGGACACGGGGGCGGGCATTTCCGAAGAGATGCGCGACAAGGTGTTCGAACCCTTTTTCACCACCAAGGCCAATGGGACGGGCCTGGGGCTGGGCATCACCTATCAGTTGATGGAGAGCATGGGAGGACGGATCGAGATGAACTCCCACCCACCCACCGGCACGACTTTTTCACTTTTTTTTCCTCTGTGATCCATTTTCTCTCTTGCCAAGTGATGCGCGAGTGACTATAAGCACTCGTTGTAAATGAGTGCTAATAAAACAGCGCTCGACGCAGCGTCACCCACGTTTCTCTTTTGCGTAACCCATAGCCAACGAAGAAAAGAAGGAGTTGACCCGATGAAGTTGAGACCGCTCAATGACCGTGTTGTGGTGAAACGTCTTGAGGAAGAGACCAAAACCGCTGGTGGCATCATCATCCCCGATACGGCCAAGGAAAAACCGATCCAGGGTGAAGTGCTGGCCGTCGGCAACGGCAAGGTCATGGAAGACGGCAGCCGCCGTCCCCTGGATGTCAAGGCGGGCGACCGCGTTCTCTTCGGAAAGTATGCCGGCACGGACATCAAAGTGGAAGGTGAAGAGCTTCTCATCATGCGGGAAGACGATATCCTCGCCATCATCGAGAAATAAGGCGCACCCCGCACCCCTGAAACGAGACCTTTCGATTCGAAGTTCATTGACTTGAATATTGACGGAGGAAATTCCATGGCGAAACAACTGATCTACGATGTCAAAGCGCGAGAAGCTCTTCTTAAAGGCGTGAACACCCTGGCCGATGCCGTTAAGGTCACTCTGGGCCCCAAAGGTCGCAATGTGGTCATCGAAAAGACCTTCGGCGGTCCCGCGGTGACCAAGGACGGTGTGACCGTCGCCAAAGAAATCGAACTGGAAGACAAGTTCGAAAACATGGGCGCGCAGATGGTCAAGGAAGTGGCCAGCAAGACGAGTGATGTGGCCGGTGACGGCACCACCACCGCCACCATTCTGGCGCAGTCCATCTATTACGAGGGGTCCAAGCTGGTGGCCGCCGGCGCCAACCCCATGGCCCTCAAGCGCGGCATCGAAAAGGTCACCCAGGTGGTGGTCGACGAACTGAAGAAAATCAGCAAGCCCACCAAGGACCAGAAGGAAATCGCTCAGGTGGGCACCATCTCCGCCAACAACGATCCCACCATCGGCAACATCATCGCCGAAGCCATGAACAAAGTGGGTAAGGAGGGCGTCATCACGGTGGAGGAAGCCAAGGGCATGGAAACCACGCTGGAAGTGGTGGAGGGCATGCAGTTCGACCGCGGCTACACCTCTCCCTATTTCGTGACCGATCCCGAGAAGATGGAAGTCCTTCTCAACGACCCTCTCATTCTCATCAACGAGAAAAAGATCAGCAACATGAAGGACCTGCTTCCCATCCTCGAGCAGATCGCCAAGATGGGAAGGCCCCTGCTCATCATTGCCGAAGACGTTGAGGGAGAGGCTCTGGCGACGCTGGTCGTCAACAAGCTGCGTGGAACCCTTCAGGTCTGCGCCGTCAAGGCTCCCGGCTTCGGTGACCGCCGCAAAGCCATGCTGGAAGACATCGCCATCCTCACGGGCGGCCAGGTGATCAGCGAAGAGAAGGGCATCAAGCTCGAGACCGTCAGCCTCAACGACCTGGGCCGTGCCAAGACTGTCCGCATTGACAAGGACAACACGACCATCGTGGACGGAGCCGGCGATCGGAAGGCCCTGGAAGGCCGCGTGCGTCAGATCCGCACCCAGATCGAAGAGACCACCAGCGATTATGACCGCGAGAAACTTCAGGAACGCCTCGCCAAGCTGGTCGGTGGTGTGGCCGTCATCAGCGTGGGCGCTGCCACCGAGACGGAAATGAAGGAAAAGAAAGCGCGCGTGGAAGATGCCCTCAACGCAACCCGCGCTGCGGTGGAGGAAGGCATCGTACCGGGTGGCGGCGTGGCCTACCTGCGCTGCCTGGGCGCCCTGGAGAGCCTGAATCTGGAAGGCGATGAGAAACTGGGCCTCAACATCGTGCGGAGAGCCCTCGAAGAACCCGCTCGCCAGATCGCGTTCAACGCCGGTGAGGAAGGTTCCGTCATCGTTCAGAAGGTGAAGAGCGGCGAAGGTGCTTTCGGTTACAATGCTGAAAATGGTGAGTTCTGCGACCTCATCGAGGCCGGTGTCATCGACCCGACCAAGGTGACCCGCACCGCCCTGCTCAACGCAGCCAGTGTTTCCGCACTCATGCTCACCACCGAGTGCATGATTTCGGAAGTTCCCAAGGAGAAGGAAGCCCCCATGGGCGGCATGCCTCCCGGAGGCGGAATGGGCGGAATGTACTAGAAATCCTGACAGCGCATCGTCAGACCCCGCATGGAAGACCCGGCATGAACTCGCCCCCCGTTTCACCGATGTCGAAGGGCTGAATCCGGCCCGGCATCACGATGAGGGGCGTGGGGCACGCGAGGCGCTCTCTTGAGGCTGAAGCAAAAGCTCTTCCACCACCTGCCTGCAGGGGGGAAGGGCTTTTGTGTTTCTAGAGGCTTGACTTGAAAACCGGGTGTGCTAAGAGAAACTGCTTACCCCGCTGATGTTTGTTTTGGGCGATCGGGGTGAAGCAATCGTCCTCCATGAAATGTTCACTTTTGTCCGTCAGGTCTTGGTGCGCTGCGGGACGCTTCCGGTTCCACGTGCCAAGCCCTGGGTAACGAGGGGATCTCAAAGATGGACTACAAGAAGACGCTGAACCTGCCTCAAACTTCTTTTCCCATGAAGGCCAATCTTTCCAGGCGGGAGCCGGAAATCCTGGCCAGGTGGGAAGAGATGCGCCTCTATCACAGGCTTCGTGAGCAGAGCAAGGGTTCCCCCCCGTACATCCTTCATGATGGTCCCCCTTACGCCAACGGACACATCCACCTGGGCACGGCTCTCAACAAGATTCTCAAGGACATGATCGTTCGAAGTCGGCAGATGAGCGGCTTCGATGCCGCCTACGTTCCCGGGTGGGACTGCCACGGCCTGCCCATCGAACACCAGGTGGACAAGGAACTGGGCCCACGCAAAAAGACCATGACCAAAGTGGAAATCCGGCAACACTGCCGGCGCTATGCCGAGAAGTTCATCGACATCCAGAGGGATGAGTTCAAACGCCTGGGAGGACTCGGTGAATGGGAAAATCCCTACCTCACCATGTCTTATGATTATGAAGCGACCATTGCCCGTGAACTGGGGCGGTTTTTCGCCAACGGGGGGGTCATTCGAAGCAAGAAGCCCATCTACTGGTGCCCCAGCTGCCGGACGGCTCTGGCGGAAGCGGAGGTGGAATATCACGATCACACCTCGCCTTCGATCTACGTGAAATTCTCGCTCACGGACGAGAGCCTGGCGAAATATCCTGAACTGAAGGGTTCCAGCGCATCCATTCTCATCTGGACGACCACACCCTGGACCCTTCCCGCCAACCTGGCCATCACCCTCCACCCGGAATTTCCCTATGTGGCCGTGCAGGCACACGACGAAGTGTGGATCGTTGCGGAGGGTCTCCTGGAAAACTGCATGAAGGTCTTCGGCATCGAGGCGTATCGCGTCGTCGCCCGTTTCGCTGCTCAGGACCTGGCGGGTGTCAAATGCCGGCACCCTTTCCTGGACCGGGAGTCGCGGGTCGTGCTGGGAACGCATGTCACCCTTGAAGCGGGCACCGGCTGCGTACACACCGCCCCGGGTCATGGGCGCGAAGACTATGACATGGCTCTGGAGCATGGGCTGGACGTTTATTCACCGGTGGACGACGAGGGGCGGTTCACGTCCGAAGTGCCTTTTTTTGCCGGGCAGTTCGTCTTTGATGCCAACGGTGCTGTGAACGCGAAGCTTGGTGAATTGGGAAAGCTCGTTCTGGAGAGCCGGGTTTCTCACAGTTATCCCCACTGCTGGCGCTGCAAGAAGCCCGTCATTTTCAGAGCCACCGAGCAGTGGTTCATTTCCATGGACAAAAATGATCTGAGAAGAAAGGCCCTGGATTGTATCGAACAGGTGGAGTGGATTCCGAACTGGGGGCGCGAACGCATCCACAATATGATTGCCAATCGACCGGACTGGTGCATTTCCCGTCAGCGATCCTGGGGGGTTCCCATCACGGTTTTCACCTGTGAGGACTGCGGGGAACTTCTTGCGAACCAGGAAGTTTTCGACCACGTGGTGGCCCTGTTCGAAAAAGAGGGCGCCGACTGCTGGTTTGCCCGTGAGCCCCAGGAACTGCTTCCCCCGGGGAGTCGCTGTTCCCGCTGCGGGGAGAGTCGCTTCAAAAAAGAGATGGACATCCTGGATGTGTGGTTCGATTCAGGGGCTTCCTACGCGGCCGTCCTTGAAAGGCGCCCCTACCTGCGCGCCCCCGCGGACCTCTACCTGGAGGGCAGCGACCAGCATCGGGGATGGTTTCATTCCTCCCTCCTGGAATGTGTCGGCACGCGGGGAACCGCGCCGTACAGGAGTGTGCTCACGCACGGCTTTGTGGTGGACGGGCAGGGCTACAAGATGTCCAAGTCCCTCGGAAATGTCATCGCTCCCGGAAAAATCATTCAGGATTACGGGGCCGAGATCCTTCGCCTCTGGGTTTCCGCAGAGGATTATCGAGACGACATTCGCATTTCCGAAGACATTCTGAAACGTTTGAGTGAGGCGTACCGACGCATTCGCAACACCTGTCGGTTCATCCTGGGAAATCTGAACGATTTCGATCCCGCGGCGGACCGCGTTCCCCGTGAAGCCATGGACGAGTTGGACCGCTTTGCACTCCACCAGCTCCAGGGCCTCATCAGCCGGGTCCGTGACGCCTATGACCGTTTCGAGTTCCACCGCGTCTACCATGCGCTGCACAACTACTGCGTGGTGGATCTGAGCGCCTTTTACCTGGACATTCTGAAAGACCGGCTCTACACGAAGGCTGCTGCCAGTCCGGAGAGAAGATCGGCACAGACGGCCCTCCATGAAATTCTGACATCGCTGCTCAAGCTCATGGCCCCCATCCTGTCCTTCACGGCGGATGATGCCTGGTGGGCGCTTCCTCATTCCTCAACGGAGAGTATTCATCTCGAGGCCTTCCCTGAAGTGGATTCCGCCTGGATCGACCCGGCTCTGGAGGCTCGCTGGCAGAAGATCCTGGCTCTCAGGACGGATGTGCAGCGCGCACTGGAAGGGGCCCGCCAGGCCAAGGTCATCGGTCATCCCCTGGATGCGGAGGTCACCCTCGATCTGCCCGAAACACTGTGCGATGCGTTCACAGGGCAGGAGGAACTTCTGCGCTCCATTTTCATCGTGTCCGGAGTGAGTCTGGTCGCGGTAGATTCGACGCAGGCGGTCTCCGAAGGTGTCGAAGTTCCCGGACTCAGAATCCAGGTGAAGCCGGCACGGGGCGAGAAGTGCGAGCGTTGCTGGGTGCGGACTCCAACCGTCGGCCAATTTTCCGACCATCCGTCCCTATGCCACCGATGTCATCCGGTGGTGGCAGCCGGGGCGAAGGGAGACTGAAGCACTCATGAGACTTCTGGTGGTGACGGCGGGCGGTGTCGTGCTGCTGGATCAGTTGACCAAGCTCCTGATCCTTGCCACACTTCCCCTGTACGGCGGAATCGAGATCATCCCGGGCTTTTTCAACATTGTCCACGTGAGGAATACGGGCGCCGCCTTCAGCATTCTTGCGGGGGCCCCCTCGGTCTGGCGTCAGTGGTTTTTCATCATTGTGACCACGGGAGTCCTGGCCATGCTCCTTCTGGCCTATCGGAAGGTCTCCGTGAAGGACCGCTGGACGAGATCGGCCTATGCTCTGATCATCGGCGGTGCACTGGGGAATCTAGTGGATCGGGTCCGACTGGGGGAGGTGATCGATTTTCTCGACGTGTACTGGGGCAGCTACCACTGGCCTGCATTCAACGTCGCCGACAGCGCCATCACCGTCGGAGCGGCTCTTCTCATTTTATCACTCTTCAGAGCCAGGTAGCGCCGACACCAAGATGAATGACAGCGGGCATCGACCGTCCAATCCAGATTGGACGGTCGCACAGGGACGCGATGCCCGACACGGGGAGAGAGCGGTTCTCAATCCGGCCCCTTTCCCGCTCAATGGCACACAAAAGACTGGTTCCACGCTCAACTCGCGAAACCAGCCTCTACCCCCACCCAATCGTTATTTCTTTCCCCTCGACCCTCCCTCAAGGATTCACCAGCTTTTCACATCCCATCAACCATCGGTCGCACTTGTTTTTTTCAGCTTGATGACCGAGTTCACCAAGTGCATGCGTCTGGCCCTCGGATCCCATATTTCCTGTTGAATCACGATGGAATCGTTGAATATCTCGGTGATGACGCCGTTTTTGTCCGATGCCGGCGTACCCTCGGTCACGATGAAGCCTTTGCCCGTCGGATCCTCAATGATCGCACGCCGCCCCATGTCCCCCCAAAGGATCGCCCTCAACCCTTTTTCAATTTCCACCAAGGTCATTCTCTGAAGGGGAGTGAGCGGTTTTCTAGGTTCGGGCGGCATTTGAGGCAGATCGTTGTCCTGAGCAAACTGCATGGGGGGTGGTTCGGGTTGTGTGATGAAGGACACAAAAGGATCGATCATGTCTTTGGGTTCGTAAGCGAAGGTGTCACGTTTCAGGCTCTCCAGCACCCTCAGTTTCACAAGGGTCATTCTTTCGGAGAGGGCAGGGTTCCCCGGCATTCCGGAGGCCGGCCGGGAGAGGCCTGCCCCGAGCGATTCCGTCGTTGTGCCCTGGGGAGCTGCGTTTTCCGCCGCATCCGGAGCCTGTTTCATGGCGGTCTCCGCAGTGGGCTTCTCAAGCTCCCGGGAATCGAGAGGCTCGCCCGAAGCGGCCGATTCGGATGCACCCGATTCCTGGGGCGCCTCAACCGTACTGTGGAGCTGCTTGTCTTCCTTCGATCCGCTGCTGAACACTGCTTCCTGAGGCGGGGATTCTGCGGCGGGGGAGCCATCTTGTGGCACTGCGGGCACTGCGTCCTGAATGGTATCCGCGGGTCGCGACGCCGGAGCATCCTCGCCTGAAGTTGACCGTCCAAGCGTGGCTGGGGGCGCCTTCACTTGTTCTGCGGGTGTTTCCGGTGCGGTCGATGCCCCTGAAATTTCAGGCTGTGCCTTGATGCCCCCGGAAATCTCCTGCGGTTCCTGCATCTCGCTCTCCGCCGTTCCGTGCTTGATGGGAACAGGAACCTCGGGACCACTGGACTCGCTTGCCGAAGGAGGGGCTTTGATGGCCGCCATGAGCTGTTGTGCTGCCTCCTGGTCACGTCCCTGATCCTGTTCCGGCGTTTTGACGGTTGCTTGAGCCACCGCCGGTTCAAGCTCCGGGGACGTCTGCTGCTCCGCCCGGCTTTCCTCGATGACCTGCTGCTGGTCTTTTGTGAAAGCCGACGGTTCTACCCGCGCCTGTTCCCGGTCTTGCGCCAAAGATTCGAGTGGGGCGGACGCCTGGGATCCTGCTGATTCCCGGGGCGTTTCGGATGTCTGGATTTGCGCCGAATCATTCTGGGATTTTGTCTCCGAGTCAGCCTGAAACGCGCCGCCCTCAAGCGGAGTCTGGAGCGAGGGCAATGCCGGCTTTTCCTCCACAGCCGCCGGATCCTTATCCCTGTCCATGCCGGAGGGAATTTTATCCGAGATCGGCGAACTGCCCGCAGCTGAAGAGGCCGTTTCGGAGGCCAGGGCTTCCGATATGCCTGAGGTCAGCCGCAGAGCATTCAGGACCAGGCCCAGAACTGGTTCATTTCCGGGCTTCGTTTCTGAGGTTTCCAGCGGCGCACCGGGCGTCGGCTCTGGGGCGGCGGCCTCAAACTCCTGAAGCACGGAGGAGGGACTGGGAATCTTGGCGCGCACCTGTGCCGCATGACCGGTCTCCAGGGAAAATTGCAGGAGCACCACAAAGACGAAGCAAAGTTTGATCAATGAAAGTTTTTTGAAATCCGTCATGAGATCATTCCTCCTCATGAGTCATCGATGCTTTGGCGAAAAAATGGGGTCCGCAGGACCCTTCCCACCGGATTTCCGATGAACCAGGTCACGGTCTCACAAATCTCGAGGGCTTTTTCTCATGAAATGGGCCTACGAGAGAGTTCCCTCTTTTATGGTTCCTGTGCAATGCGTCGATACTGCTGTCAGAAAACTTGAGCAATTTTCGTGCAACTTTGTGGGTCCATTGTTGCGAGCCGCTTTCCCGCGTTAGCGATTCCCTCTGCAAGCCACCGGATTTGATGGGAGTTCTGACTCGAAAGAAAGATGGCTGCTCAGCCCTGACACTTCCTGTCCGTCGGGTGACAAAATTTGTCAGCGCCGCTCGCCCAAGGGGATTGAGCCAAATCCGGTGGATCGATGGGCAGGTTTGTCATGAACTGTGTAAGGGAGTGAGGGTGCCGTGACGGTTATTGGGGATGCGAGGCGCGTGAGCTTCCCAGAACTCTCGGGTGCCCAATTTTGTCATTTGACAGAGAGACCGTTGGCCGGTCCTGGGCGGTGCTCCGGGCTGGCTGGTTTTTTCGAGGGCGAAGCGCCGGGGATTTCCGTCGAGATGAATCCTTAAGTTTCGTCTCTGGAAATCATCCTGGCATTTGTTTTGCTTTGCACTACATTTCAAAAATATGTCGGATGTAGGACAAAAATTTGAACGAAGGTAAAACGGTGAAGGCTTGTGGCAATGATTTCAAAAGCTGCCCGGAGAGACAGGGTCCCTGGTCACGACGAGTGAGTGCCGCCCTTTCAAGCTTTTACCGTTTGCTCCGGCCTCTCTGGAACCGTCAGGAATTGGAAGCGGATTTCGTTCAAGAAAGGGGGGAAGCAAGCCGATAGCGAGGATCGTATGGGGTTGAGTTACATCACACACAAATCACAACAGCTTTTTGGAGGCCATTCATGTTGATCAAGATGAGAGAAAGCAAAGGTTTCACCCTGGTAGAATTGATGATCGTCGTCGCCATCATCGGCATCCTGGCGGCAGTGGCCGTACCCTACTATCAGAGGTATGTGGCCAAATC
>CAZZHS010000025.1:0-61237 GCA_964654275.1 uncultured Syntrophobacteraceae bacterium | reverse complement strand
TGATGGGATACATCATGAAAAAGAGGGCGATGGCGATGGGGATGGAAACAACGGGCGCATCCCCCACGTAGATGGCCATGCGGTCGAGCCTCGCGGCCACTTCGGGGGCCAGCTTGCCCAGCACGATGCCCCCCACGATGCACAGGGCCACCCACAGGGTGAGGTACTTTTCAAAGACGTTGAGGTCCTTTTCCTGGGCCTGCGGCGCAGCAGGGTTTCCTTTTTGAGACATGTCGGCCCTCCTTTCTGAATGGGTCAGGCATTTGCGATGTTTGCAATCTTTCGTGAAGAGTTCAGCTTTTTACTTTGAGGTTGTGAATGACTGCCATGCCCGCATGCAGGATTCCCGCTTTGGGCCTTTCTCTTTATTTGGGCTCTACACAGATCTTGAGGGTCACAAGCGATGATGGCTTGCAGATGATCTCGGTCCCCGGCGATTTGGGCCGAGTCCGCCAAAGCGAGGCGGATCCATTGAAGGAGAAGCGGGGGAAAGGAATCGGAGAGCCGGTAAAACATATAACGTCCGTCCTTGCGGCTGTTCACCAGTCGTGCGTTTTGAAGGACGCTCATGTGGCGGGACACGGTGGGCATGGCAATGCGCAGCATTTCCGTCAATTGGCACACGCACAGTTCGGGATGTTCCACCAGGGCGGCCACGACGCGCAGCCGGTTGCCGTCGGCCAGGGCTTTGGTCATCGATACGGTCGCTTCCATGGAATCCCCTTGAAAAATGCTTGTTTAGCTAAATAGCTAATTGACTCTATCCCCCTCCAAGCATCGAGTCAAGGGGTTTTTCCTGGATGCCCGATCCGGTGCAACTCCTAGAAAAAATGTGTCCACAACCCCGCGTCGCCAGCGAAGATGAATTTCCCATGGATTCTGTGGAACACGACCCGGTATTGAAGGAAGCATTCACAATTCTCGATCTTTGGTCGGCGGCCCCGGCAGATATGGCCCGTTCCTGGGTGAACGTCAGGGTGGCTGCGATCAATCCCGGTGCGAATCCAGAAATATCTTGACGCGGGATTGAAAAGTTTCGAATTGGGCACTTTAAATGAACACTGTTTTATGATCTATATTTATATATATGGATATTGAGGGACGCTTCTCACATTCCCCGATCGCGTATTCGCTTCTCGTGCTGCGTCAAAGTTAAAGTCTGTGTTTCCGCGTTGCGCACAAAAACGCTTGATTCTGCTAATTTTTCCAACTGAGTACCAAGGTGGTGTGTGATGTTCGGGTTTTTTTTCTGGGGTGGTGGATTTGGATGGTGGTGGATTTTCCCACTGGCCATGATGGTGGTTTGTTTTTTCATGATGAGACGATGCATGGGCTGGTGGGGGTGCGGACTGTTCAACCGAGACCGTTTCTTCACTCGTGGGAGAGACCAGGCTCCTCGAAACGGGGGTGCCTGGAAAAAAGACCTGGAGCCTGTCCCGCCGAGGCAGGTGAGAGCTTTTCGGGAAGACGAAAGGAAATGAAGGGGTACCCCACCGATTTCTCACTATGGTGTGCGATTGTTCGCCAGCTTTCAAAACTTTCCTCCAATTGAAAGGAGAACAGCATGACCGGTCCATCTGATCCAAGAGGCATTGCTATTTTTGCGTGCTCCGGCCCTTCCAGCGTGGGGCAGGTGACCAACCAGGCGGCATTGGAACTGACCCGGGAAGGGCTGGGCCAGATGTACGGATTGGCGGGGGTGGGCGCGCAACTGAAAGAGTTCGTGCAATCGGCCAGGGAGGCTTCCCAGGCAATGGTCGTTTTCGACGGCTGTTCTGTGGGGTGTACCAAGGCCTTGTTGGAACATGTGCAGGTCCCCGTGGAAAATCATCTGGTGGCCACGGAACTGGGCATTGCCAGGAGCGATGACCTCACGTTCAGTTCCGATTCCGTGTGCATCCTCAAAGAGGCCTACAAGGCCATGCTCGCAAGGCTGCAGGCCGGAGTCCCCGGGGTTCCCCCCAAATGCCTTTGTGCGGAGGAATGGTGACCATTGGGTTGCGGAACCCTTTGTACGGACGACTGCCCTTCACGCCAAGAAACCGATCACTTTCAAGGAGGTGCAACATGCTGCTCAGCGGTTACCGAAAGGAATTCGTCCGGCCCGAGTGTCGGCCGGAAGCCCAGTCCATACACTGTATCGCTCACCTGGATGAGGACATCACGGAGGTGATTCCTTATCTCAACACTGTCCTGGGGGGCTTCCAGTACACCCTCGACCCGCCTTCGGTTTCTTTCAAAGTGCATGGTAAGCTCATCGCGGTGCATCCGCAAAAAATTGCTGTGAACGCACTGAAGGATGAGGAGGAAGGGGAAAAAATCCTGCAGTGGTTGAAGCAGGAAATCAACGAGGCCTGGGACCGGCGCAGTGACATTCAGCCTTCTTACGAGGGGGCTCCCAAGCCCCGGATCATAGACATTCTCAAGCTCTTGCCCAAGACCAACTGCAAAAAGTGTGGTCAGCCCACCTGCATGGTTTTCGCCACGCATCTTGCGGAAGGGGGCCGGAGCCCCGACGATTGCCCCGAGCTCACCGAGGACAACCGGGCAAAACTTCACGAGTACCTGGATCGTTTTCAATTGCAGGGTTGATGATGTGGGCAACCGCTGAATGTTTCTGAGAATCTAACCATTTTTCTGAAGGATCAGCGGTCGGTGAAAGTATTGCCGCCTCCTGGCCGGTGCCCCACTCTCTTGAGCATCTGCTTGCGCTGTTCTTCCGAGAGGATCTCAAGGCACTCCAGTTGGTGTCGGGTTGCTCTCTCCTGAATTTCTCTCTGAATTTCCATTATTTCCTGATTCTTGGCGGCAATCTTCACCTGATCGGGCTGGGCTGCATTCCACAGTTCCCGAAGCTCCATCCGCTTGCTGAAAAGCCGGTCCCGCAGCGGGCTTATTTCGATCAGGAAACCGTCTCGCCTGCTTTGCAGTTCACTTCGCTGTTCGACGGTGAGATTGAGTTCGGAGGAGCAGGCCCCATGGTTTTTTCTGTCTCGCGATGCCGCCGTCCCTTCTCGAAAACCCAAAGCACTCTGACTCCAAAAGACCATCACCAAGACCAAAATAATCGATCGTTTCATGTGCTGCCCCTGCTCAATCCCCTCTGGATTTATGCTCATGGAGGTTGAAAAGCCGCGTTGCGTTTCGATGCCTCGGCACGGCCGCATGGTGGCTGCCGGTTGGCTTTGAGGCATCGAGGGGCGAATGGGAAACGAGAGTTTCATTCCCAAACTCGCATATATTTTTCCTCTTAAAGCATTGCTCGTGCCAGTGCGTGGGATGTCTTCACCGGCCTTTGTGTTCAACGAATGTCGGCTTCTATGTCCACACGGTCGACGGGGCTCTCAGGCAATAAATGTCGAATGAAATCGTCGGCACGACACGGGCGAGCACTGCCTGCGCGCCGTTTGGCTTTGCGCCGGGGCCGGGAGGTCATCGACCGGATTTCGACAACAATGTCGAAAAGCCTGGTCTCGAGAACTGTTCCCTTCCATTGGAAGATGATATAGAAGCGTGCATGGCCTGAAATAGTCGGGGATGCAGTGCCGCTGCACGAGGATGGGCATGACCTTTGAACCGCGTCGTGTGCTTGTGAAGGTGACGGGACCCGTGAAAAAAATCTTTCTTCAAACTGGATGAGGGGGCGCATGGACAAGAAAAGGGTCTTTATCCAGCCCATGGCGCTTTTCCTCCTATCCCTCCTTGTTGCCGCGCTGTTTTTTGTCAACGCCATGATGGATCTGCACCGCCTGGAAAAATTGCTGCTCGACACACTCAAAAACAAGGCGCTTTATGTTCTGGAAGTGGCCCGCAAGTCCACACAGGACAAGTACGAGCTTCTTGTCTCCATGGGGAATGCTTCTCAGAATTTCATGACGGATTTGTTCCAGCATGAAGCGGTTTCGCTCCAGGAGGCACTCGCAGCTTCGTTGATCGATCAGGCGAGGGCCATAGATGCGAAAAACATTCTCCAGGCAGCCCATGACCAGTCGTCCGAGAATCCTTTTTTGGGAAGAAGATTCCAAGGTATTACCATTCTGAATGGCCGGGGTGCCCTGCTGCATCGGGTGGGAGACGGAGAGTCCTTCCCTTTCCGAGATCGGGTGCAGGATCTCGTTCTGGGAAAGAGAGATATCGTCCTCCATATCTTTCAAGACATGGACAGGGATGATTATGCAGGGTTTGTGGGGGTTCGAAACACTTCCACAGGCGAGATCGTCCTGCTCGAGCTGGCCCGGGAGAGCCTGTCCCATTGGATCTGGAAGACGGCTTTGGAGAGTGCACTACAGGAAATCAGGTGGGGCCTGGGTGTGGTCTATCTCGTTGTGGAGGATGGGCGGGGACAGGTGCTGGCCCGGTCGGGGAGCCTGTCGCAGGGTGAAGTGGAAGAATGCCTCCTGATGGCGGGCGCGTCGCGGGACACGGCAAATCCTCCGGGGCAGTGTATCCGCGTGGGAGACACCAGATATCTGCAGCTTTCCATGCCCTTCGCCTTTGAAGGTGGGGAACCGGGAGTGGCAAAGATCGGGCTTGATACCCAGGAAACGGACCGCATTCTCGAGGAAAATCGTCGCCACATTTTTGGGTGGACGGCCTTGATGGCCGGGATCGGCCTCCTGGCCATGGGGCTCTTTTATGGCATCCAGAAACGTCACATGAGCCGCATCCAGAGCATACAGGCCAGGTTGCACCAGGCTGAGAAGCTCTCCTCCCTGGGAAAGCTCGGGGCGGGCGTTGCCCACGAAATTCGAAATCCTCTCAACGCCATCAGCCTTGCCGTGCAGAGACTGCAGCGGGAGTTCCGTCCTGACAAGCTTGAAGAAAAAGAGCGTTACGAACGTTGTACATTCGTCCTGAGTGACGAAATCCGCCGCCTCAACAGCATCGTTGAAGACTTCCTGAGCCTTTCCCGGAACTCGCGATTGAACCTGAAGCTCCAGTCTCCCGTGGGTCTTCTTGAACGCATCCTGGCGCTCGTGGAGGACGAGGCGTCTTCGCGGGGTGTGACGCTTCGACCGCACTTCATCAAAGCCCATGGGCTCGTCTGGATGGATGCATACAAGATGGAGCAGGCGTTGCTGAACATCCTTCGCAATGCCATGGAATCCATGGGTGGAGGGGGAATGATCACCGTTTCCTGCGATGAGTCGGAAAGGGACGCGATTCGGGTGAAAATCCAGGACACGGGCGCCGGAATTCCCCCTGGAGAGGAAAACCTCATTTTCGATCCTTTTTATACGACGAAGGCCGACGGGGTGGGGCTGGGACTGGCCATCGCCCATGAAATCGTTGCCGCACATGGAGGAGAGATCCGGGTGGCGAGCCGGCTCAAGGAAGGAGCCACCTTTGAGATTTGCCTGCCGCGGGCGGAGAAGGAAGCGTGAACGAGCATTCTGCGTGACAGCATGGGGGACTAGGAATTTGAGCGAGAGGCACCTGGATATTCTGGTCGTGGAAGACGAACCCTTTCAGCGGGAAATGATCCGGGATCACCTTGCCGGGGAAGGGCACCGCGTGCAGGAGGCGGAAAATGGCGAGAAGGCGCTGCGGCTTCTCAAGGATCATTCCTTTGACCTGCTGCTCCTGGATTTTCGCATGCCCGGCATGAACGGCCTTCAGGTGCTCAGGGAGGCGAAACGGATCTCTCCCCACGTGGAAGCTGTCCTCATCACGGCATATGGCGCCATCGAGACGGCCGTGGAAGCCATGAAGGCCGGTGCCGCCGATTACCTCACCAAACCCATCAACCTGGAAGAACTGGGTTTGCTCATCGATCGTGTGGCAAGAAATCTTTTGCTGGCCAGGGAAAACGATCTTCTCCGACAGGAGGCCCAGGCCCGAAGTCCTTCCGACAAAGAAATCCTCCACAAGAGCAGGAAAATGGCCCAGGTGATCCAACTGGCCGAGCGTGTGGCGCCGAGCGAGGCCACCGTGCTCATCCGGGGAGAAACGGGAACGGGCAAAGAACTTCTGGCGCGCCTCATACACCGGTTGAGCCCCCGTGCATCGAAGCCCCTCGTGACGTTGAATTGCGCAGCCGTTCCCGAAACACTGCTGGAGAGCGAAATCTTCGGTCACGAGAAGGGGGCCTTCACGGGAGCCCATCAGCGGAGAATCGGCCGGTTCGAACAGGCCGATGGCGGGACGCTCTTCCTGGATGAGGTGGCGGAGCTCAGTCTGTCCCTTCAGGCAAAGCTTTTGAGGTTTCTCCAGGAGCGGGAATTCCAACGGGTCGGCGGGGAGCGGACGCTCAAGGCCGATGTGCGCATTTTGAGCGCCACCCACCAGGATTTGGAAGGCCGAATCAGGGAGGGGCTTTTCCGCGAGGACCTTTACTACCGGATCAACGTGGTGGCCATCCACATCCCGCCCCTTCGGGAGCGACTGGAAGACATCCCCATTCTCGCAGAACATTTTGTCAAAAGATTTTCGGGAGAAAACCGCAAGAAAATTCAGGGTATCATGCCGGAAGCCATGGATCGGCTCGCTCGTTACGACTTCCCCGGCAACGTGAGGGAACTGGAAAACATCCTGGAGCGTGCCGTGGTCATTTCCGGCGATTCGATGATTTCCGTCCGGGACCTTCCTTTCGCGGACCGGGAGAGCTCAGGGCCGACCGATGAGGACTTCCCCCCGGGGACGCTTCACGAGGCGTTGGAAAGCCTGGAGCGTCGGATGGTGCAGAACGCCCTGGAAAAGGCAGGGTACAATCAGAGCCGGGCTGCGAGGCACCTGGGGCTCAGCGAACGGATGCTCCGCTACAAGCTCAAAAAATACGGCCTGAAGTAAAGAAGGGTCCACGGCGCGTCAGGACCGGGGGGAGACCTTTCAACTCTTTTTCTTGAAAAGTTGCCGCACCACCACCTCGTTGACATGATCGACCTCTTGTCGTTTCAGATTGAGCCTTTTGCAAAACTCCGTTTTGCCCTTCGAGACCCTTCGCTACCTCAGGACAGGCCTCAGGGAGAACGATCATGACTGACTGTACGCGGCTGGTTCTCGGCTCGTGGTGAGGTATCGAAACCATGAACGGAAATACTTTTGCCGGAGGCCCAGATTGCAATCCTTGTTCTTTTCGATGCCGAGATCGCTCGGGACCAGGTGACACCCTCCGCCCGCACAAGGGATCATCGGTGCACACCCGGCAGGTCTTCATTCCCTCACGGGACGCACGGTCAGGTTCCGCAAAACGTAGCACGGACGACCTGCTCCGGCGTGGGAGCCCATTTGTAGCTGCTGAAGTCTTCCTGCTCCTCATAGGGCTTCTTGAGCACCTCGTTCATTTCATGAAAGAGGCTGAAGTCCCCCTTCAGCCCTGCTTCAATCACCTGCTCTATCTTGTGGTTCCTGGGAATGAAGACAGGATTCACCCTGTTCATCTCCTCCATGATCGTCTTGGTGTCCAGCCCCTGATTTCGCACCCTTTTGTGCCATTTCTCATAGAAATTCTGAAAGGTGGTGGTTTTTTCGAAAGAGTCAGAATCGGCACCGTCTTCCAGCAAGTCGGCAAGCTTTCGAAAACTCAGGGTATAATCGAGTTGCTGCGTTTCCAGGTGATGGAGCCATTCTCGGACAAGCTCCCGGTCCTGAGGCTGTATGTCTTTCAAAATCCCCAATTTCTTCAACATCTTTGAGGCAAGCCTCTCCTCGGAGAGCGTCCTCAGTGCGTCCAGTTCCCTGTTCAGCCTCTCCACTGTTGTTCTCGGCTCATGGCCGGCCAGGAGAACCAGGCAGTCGCCGAGTCGGGATAGATTCCAAAGGATGATTTGCGGCTGGTTGGAATAGGAATAACGACCCATTTGGTCGATGGAACTGAAAACCCTATCGGAGCGAAATTCATCCATGAACGCGCAGGGTCCGAAGTCGATGGTCTCCCCGGATATGGACGTGTTGTCCGTGTTCATCACGCCGTGGATGAAACCCAGGGCCATCCAGCTGGTCACGAGCTCAACCTGAGCACGACCCACCTCGCGAAAAAATAGGAGATGTGCTTCCGGTTCATTCTGGATTTCAGGATAGTGTCGTTGGATCGAGTACTCCGCGAGGCGCTTTAAACTTGGCAGGTCCCGCCGTGCGGCAAAATATTCAAAGGTTCCCACACGAATATGGCTTGAAGCCACTCGGGTCAAGATCGCCCCGGGCAGAGCCCCGTCCCTGAAAACCCTTTCTCCTGTCGTGGCCGCAGCCAGGGACCTGGTGGCAGGCAGTCCCAGGTGATGCAGGGCCTCGCTCACGAGGTATTCCCGCAACACCGGGCCAAGAGGTGCCTTGCCGTCTCCACCGCGGGAATAGGGGGTTCTCCCGGAGCCTTTGAGCTGTAGGTCGTGGCGCCGTCCTGAAGGGTCCACCACTTCTCCCATCAGGAGCGCACGGCCATCCCCAAGCTGGTGCACGAACTGACCGAATTGATGTCCCGCATAAACGAGGGCGATGGGTTCCGAGCCCGGAAGCAGTTTTTGACCTGTAAAGAATTCCGCCAGTTCCCTGTCGCTGAGTGATTCCGTTTGAGCCCCCAGTTGTCGTGCCAGGTCCTTATTCCACTTGATGAGCTCCGGATTGGGGACCCTGGCCGGAGTCACCCTGGAATAAAAGTTTTCCGGAAGACGGGCATAGGTGTTGTCAAACCGAAACATGAGTTCTGTCCCTTTCCTGCCGGGCCGCGCATCAGCCTTTGCCGCGCGAGCGTACGAACCGTCGGACACCGGGCGATAGAATCCCCCCCATGACCTACAGAATCCCAACCACCTCATTGTTGATAAATAAGAATTGGTTTCGACCGTGCAACGTGAGGCAGCTTCACCAGGCCGAGGAGACTGCGGGCAGGATGGCAACCAAGGTTTCAAGTTTCTTTTTGGAAAAGCTGTTTCACCACTTCCTTGACACGATCGATCTCTTCCCGTTTGAGATTGAAATCCTTGTTCTTTTCGATTCCGAGATCGCTCAGGACCACGTAACCCCTCAGGGACACACCCGCTTTCTCGAGACAGGCCTTGGCGCAGCCCACGGAGCAGCCGTCCAGCACGACCATGTGCGGCACGTCCCTGGCCGACTGCACGAAGCCGCTCAATTCCCCGCCGATGCCCGCGAGGCAGAACATTTTTCCAAAACCTTCCTGAGTCAGTTCCACCGCGGCCTGATTGGACAACTGACCCACGTTGGATCCTCCCGAACAGGCGAGGATCATGACACTGCCGCCGGGTGTGCAACAGTCTTGAGGCATGTTATTCTCCTTTCTCTGAAAACAGCTTGAAAAAGAGCCCAGGGAATGGAATTTTCACGAACGGATTCGCCGGAGGATTTGCCGCTTTCTGTTTGCCAATACAGCGGCCCTCGCGATTCCCTCCCCGCAAAAGTTGATGCAACAGTTTATCACAAAAGCGAGGATGTGGACTCCGGAAGAATTTGCGCAGGTTCCTCCAGGGACGCCCGGCGAAGAGTGTCATGGGTCGGACAGGAGGAGCCATGGCCTTGTCATCAAAGGTTCGAGCAATTTCGGGTTTCTTTCATCAACCCTCAATCCCAGGATGATGTCATGAGTGGAAAAATCGTCGCAGTTTGTGTCAGCGCCAGGAAAGGTACTCAGAAAAAAAATGTGGGATCAGCGAAGGTGACGGCGCACCACGGCATTGAAGAAGATGCCCACGCCGGGTCCTGGCACCGGCAGGTCAGCCTCCTGGCTCTCGAATCCATAGAAAAAATGCGCGAAAAAGGCCTCACACTCTCTTTCGGCGACTTCGGAGAAAACATCGTCACGGAAGGAATCTACCTGCCTGCACTGCCCGTGGGAACCCGTCTGTACCTGGGAGATTCGGTTGTCGCAAAAGTCACCCAGATCGGCAAGGAGTGCCACGAACGCTGCGCCATCTACTACCAGGCGGGGGACTGCATCATGCCGCGGGAGGGGATCTTCGTGGAGATCCTGAGCGGCGGCACACTTTCAGTGGGTGACGCCATCGAGGTCATTGCGGAGACTGATTGAAATTTTGCCGGCCAATGCTTTTCGAGAGAGACGGTGGGGTCAGGCAAGGCCGTTCTCATGGAGCTCCCTCCCCGGGGCTTTCCGGTTCCGAAAAAGCTCTCTGCAGCCCCATCCCCTCAATGCAGCAGGAATCCGGGAGTGTCGATTCTGAGCCGATGAGCACACTCTCCCCAGCCCGGACGCGGTCTCCCGGGGCGACCTTGATCTCCATGCCGCGCTTCCAGGGGACCACCAAGTCCACTTGGGATCCAATGCGAATCATTCCGAAGACTTCACCCCGTGCCACTTTCTCACCCACGGGAACATATGCCTCGATGCCGCTCACACTTTTGGCTGCGATTTGAATGACGTAGGCGGTCAGGGTTTCACCTCTGAACGTGCCCCTGATCCGCGTGACCATGCGCTCGTTTTGAACGATGTGCAGGCAGTTTTGATAGAGAGGAAGTTTTTTGAAGAGACTTCGCCAGTGCATGGGTCCCATGTGGAGATTTCCACCTTGCGCGGGGTAATGGGTGACCGCTTCCACCACGCCGCTCAGGGGCGACCGGTTGTAATGCACATCGAAGGGGCTCATGAACACACCGATGATGGCTTTGGGAGAGGCGTCGTCCTCTTTCAGGATGTCCACGATCCTGGCCTTGACACGCCTTTTGATGGAAATCACCGGTTCGTTCCCCTCCACCTTGCGCGCGTAGACCACCCTGCCGTCCGCAGGACTCAGCAGGCTATCGCCCGGAGGCGCCTGCCGGTCGGGGTTCCTGAAGAACCAATAGAATCGCCAAAAGAGAAAACCGGAAAGGCCGAGAGCCAGGCAGATGACAAGCAGAGCGATCATTGCTCGGGGCTCCACGGGGTCGTGTCCAGCACTCGGATCAGTGCCACTCCAGAATCGAAAGGGAAATCGACCGCCTCAAACCTGTCGGGGTGGGTTTTGAGCAGTTTCAGCCATTTTTTGACCCCGGAGTGGTGGAGCATCTCGCGGATGTAGATGTTTGTGTCGTGAAGCAGCACATAGGCGTTTCGTATGCAGTTGCGGGTGACGGCGAGAAAGTCATGGCGCACGTCCTTGAAGGAGTGGTTCCCGTCGATGAAAGCCAGATGTATCTTCCGCAGCCCGAGCTCCTGGTAAGACGCAAAAAAATCCACGCTCGTCATCTTGTAATGGTGCACCATCTGCTCCACGCCGAAACGCGCGAAATGGGCTCGCACGGCCTCCGGGTCGGACCAGTTGTCCTGGCCGCCGATGGTCTTGAAAGGACCGTTCCTGGCCAGCGAGTAGGACGGATCCACGAATGAAAGGTGCCCTTCTTGATTGTCCTTCAATCCCAGGGCCAGACAGACCACACTGAAGCCGTAACCGGAACCGATCACAAGGACATGAGCGGGGCGCAGAGAACGCACCAGCCCATAATAGAGAAAACCGAAGCCCAAGTTGAGGTTTGCATACTTTTCATTGTGCCCCATCGGCTTTGCATGCTCAAGGATGTTCCGGATCAGCGACGGGGTCAGGCTAAATGGGCTTGATTCCTGCTCGGACTGCAGTTGAAATCGGAACATGTTGCGTAGCTCCCTGAAAGGAATTGTCATCTGTGGTACATGGCGGTGGGCATGACATTGGTTTAAAGGATGCGTTTGCGAATGGCGGTCACCAGGACCTCCACAAGAATAACCACCGCAAAGATGGTTGCCAGGATCAGGGAAACCCGGTCCCAGTAGAAAAGGTTCAACGCCGTGTCCAGGGCCATGCCGATGCCCCCGGCCCCCACCAGTCCCAGGACGGCGGATTCGCGAACGTTGATGTCCCAGCGAAACAGCAGGATGGACCAAAAGGCCGGCTGCACCTCCGGCCAGTGACCCTTGAGGAAAATGCTCGGCCATGGAGCTCCGACGGCCCTCAGGGCTTCCATGGGTCCCGTGCTTGTTTCTTCCAATGCCTCGGACAGCAACTTGCCCACAAACCCGATGGATCGAAAGACAATGGCCATGGTCCCGGCAATGGCTCCCGGGCCGAAAATGGCCACAAAGAGCAGGGCCCACACCAGGGTGTTTACTGAACGGGAAGAAACAAGAATCAGTCGGGCCAATCCATTGACCCATCGGGATGGGGTGATCCTGTGAGAGGCCAGGAGGGCTGCGGGGACTGCGAAGAAAATCGTCCCGATGGTCCCCAGGGTGGCTACGTGCAGGGTTTCCACCAGAGCCTGATGAACGCCCCGGGTGTAATGGGCCGTGTCCATGGGCCACATGCGGGAGAGCAGATCGACCATCTGCCTCGGTGCATCGGCCAGGAATTCGGGGACGATTTCCACAGTTCGGAAGGAAACCACAATGGCGGCTACGGAGAGCAGGTAGACGGCGAAACGCAGGATTTTCTGCCTCAGACTGAAGCGCTGCCACTCTTTTTCCGTCACGTTCATTGAAAAATTGTCCTCACTCTGTCCGTCAGGGCTTCCCCCGCCATGATGACGGCGATGAGGGACAACAAAATGGCTGCCACAAAATCGTAGTCGAAACGCTGAAACGCGGCGAAAAGGGTGCCGCCGATTCCTCCTGCTCCGACGATTCCCACCATGGTGGAATTTCGAAGGTTCACCTCAATCTGGTACGTGCTGAAATTGAGGAAACGACCGAAGACCTGGGGCATCACGCCGAAAAGGATCACGTTGGGGAATGAGGCGCCCGTGGCTCGAACGGCCTCCACCTGTTTCAGGGAGATTTCCTCGATGGCCTCGGCGAACAACTTGGTGATGAATCCGACGGAGAAGACTGACAGCGCGGCGATGCCTGCCGCCGCTCCGAATCCAATGGCTTTGACGAACAAAATGGCCATGATCACCGGGTGAAAGGAGCGGCACAGGACAATGCAAACCCGCATGGGCCAAGTCACCCAGGAGGGCATCAAATTGCGCGCAGCCAGAAATCCCGCGGGAAGGGAGAAAAAAATGCCCAGGGCGGAGGCCAGAACGGCGATTTGGAGGCTCTCCAAAAGGTCGGACACCAGGATGCGCCAACGCACGAATTCAGGGGGCCACATGCGGTTCAAGAAGGTGAGGCCGTTGTCCAGACCGGAGATGAATCGCGGCCAGCTGAATTCAAGGATCGACAGGGCGTAGAACGTGTAGATGGCGACCAGGGTCCAGCCGATCCGGGCGGGCCAACTGCTTTTGAATGGGTTGAGACGCGCTTTGGTGAGCATCACGCCGGCTTCTCGGGCGCTGACAGCCAGTCCTGGCCGCCATAAATGTCTTTGAGGATTTCGTCCGTAATATCCCGGGGCGGGCCGTCAAAAACTATGGCCCCTCGGGAGAGCCCGACGATCCTGTCGGCAAAGCGCGAGGCAAGAATTACGTTGTGAATGTTCACGACAATGGGGATACGCTGCTGTTGCCCGAGATTTGTCATCAACTCCATGATCTCCACGGAAGTCTTTGGATCCAGGGAGGAGGTGGGTTCGTCGGCCAGGAGCAGATCGGGATCCTGCATCAAGGCGCGGGCGATGCCCACCCGCTGGCGCTGTCCACCGGACAGAGCGTCGGCCCGCTGCAGGGCGAACTCGCTCAAACCCACGCGTTCCAAAAGTTGAAACGCCCTTTGGATGTCGCTCTGCGAAAAGCGTCGAAGCCAGGCCCGCCAGGCAGAGATGTATCCCAGCCGTCCGCAGAGCACGTTTTCCAGAACCGTGAGACGTTCCACCAGGTTGTATTCCTGAAACACCATGCCGATGCGACGCCGGGCGTGGCGGAGAGCCCGGCCGCGGAGACGCACCATATCCTGCCCCATGAAAAGAATCTGTCCCGACGTGGGCTCCACCAGTCGGTTGATGCATCGAATCAGGGTGCTTTTGCCCGTTCCGGACGGACCGATGACGGCGGTCATGCCTCGGTTTTCAATGGACAGATCCAGGTTTTTCAGGACCGGTCTGCCCGGTGTGTAGGCCATGACCAGATTTTTGACCTCCAGAGACGGGGTGCTTATGCCCCCGTCATCCTTCGGGATCGGTGGGGCCTCGAAAAGGAGTGCGTCCGGCTGTGACATGGCTTGGCTATTGCTTCTGCAGTTCTTTGGCGAATTCCTTTTCAAACCCACTGCGGTTGTAAGAAATGCCGGTGCCCTCGGCAATCTGCCGGACGACCGCCCAGTCCTTCATATAGGTGATGGGGTAAAAGCGGTCCGCACCGTCAAAGGCTTTCTTCATTTCCTCGTTGAAGCGATAGGTGTGGAAAGCGCCGACGATCTTGTGCACCAGGTCCGGATGCAGATCATGGGCGTAAGCGAACGAGGACGTGGGAAAAACGTCGCTGCGATAAATGATGCGGAAATCCTCGGCCTTGACCGCGCCGCGCCGCACCATGCGGTCGAACACGTCCGAGGCCACCGGGGCCGCGTCGTAATCGCCGTTCAGCACGCCCATGACAGACTGGTCGTGTTTGCCGGAGAAGAGGACCTCGTAATCCTTTTCCGGGACCAGGCCCTGTTCAGGCAGCAGGACACGGGGTGCCAGGTTTCCCGAGTTGGAGGAGGGTGATGTGTGGGCCACTTTCTTGCCCTTGAGGTCGGAAGGCTTCTGGTAGGGGCTGTCGCTGCGCACCAGCAGGATGAGGTTGTATCCCTGAAGGCCGTCAGGAAAGCCCTTCACGGCAAAAGGCACCGCTCCGGCCAGGTTCACCGCAAACCCTGTGGGGCCGGTGGAAAAACCGCCCACGTGCAGGCGTCCCGAACGCATGGCTTCAATCTGGGCGGCGTTGGAGTGCACGGTGAAGTAAGAGACTTTCTTGCCCGTTGCCTGTTCCAGATATTCCAGAAAAGGTTTAAACAGATCCCGGTAGACGGCCGGATCCTCCACCGGGGTGTAGGTGAAAATCAAGGTCGCCGGGTCTTTCCATTTGCTCTGATCCCGGGGCGGATCGGCGACCAGGTCCAGGTCCTCGTCGCAGTACATGGGATCGAGCATTCCTCGATGGCTGCAGTCCTGAGCGACGACATTCAAGGGATTGCAGATCAGCATCGCCGCGAGCAATGCCATGCGTAACAGGGCCTTCGATGTTGACATGGGCAAAACCTCCTCTTGGGGATAAATGTGAAATGGGAGATTAACCGTAGGGAAGCCATGTTACGGAAAGACACCGGGAGGATAGCGATTGTGTCACAGCGGCATAGCATTCACCTGATTCCCGCACGCATGAAACTTTGCACGAACTGCCGCTGAAAGAGCAAAGAAGGCAATTCATTGGAGGGGATCCCCTTGGTGCTTCCGGAGTATTCAGGCTCTCCAGAACATGGATTCCTCCACGGCGGCGATCAACTCGTCCATGTCCCCGGGAAAGACGTGGCCGATGTTTCCTATGCGGAACGTGGCCGCCGTCGTGACTTTTCCCGGGTAGATGACGAACCCCCGCGCCTTCAGTTCCTTGTAGAAACGCTGGAAGCTGTAGCCGGGGTGGGACGGATCTCTGAAAGACGTGATGATGGGCGAGTGCAGATCGTCCGGCAGGAGCGTTTCGAAGCCCAGATCACGCATGCCCGCCACCAGGCGGCGGTGGTTTTCACAGTAGCGGGCGTACCGAGCCGCAATGCCTCCCTCCTCATCCAGTTCAGCGAGGGCCTGGGCAAAGGCCCGCACCACGTGGGTGGGGGACGTGTAGCGCCACTTGCCGCCCTTGTCTTCCATTTCCCGCCACTGATCGTAGAGGTCCAGACTCAGGGACCGGGCGTTCCCCGCACACTGTTCCAGAGCCTTGCGCCTTGCCACCACGAAACCGAACCCCGGCACACCCTGGATGCACTTGTTGGCACTGCTGACGAGAAAATCGGCCCCCAGTTCCGCCATGTCCAGGGGAATGCCGCCGAAGCTGCTCATGGCGTCCACGATGCAGGAACATCCGCGGCGCCCGGCGACTTCACACACAGCCTTCACGGGGTTGAGCATCCCCGTCGTGGTTTCCACGTGCACCACGGCCACATGGCTCACCGCAGGGTCTTCCTTTAGGGCACGGTCCAGGGTCGAGAAATCGACAGGACTGGTTTCGCCGAAATCCAATACCGCGAGGGGAAGGTTCTGCCGCCGGGCGATTTGTGCCATGCGGTCTCCATAGTGGCCGTTGGCGACCACCAGGAGTTTCCCACCGTGGGGAACGGCGGTGGTGAGGACCGATTCCACGCAAAAGGTGCCGCTGCCCTGCATGAGAGTCGTGGTGTATCCCTGAGCGCTTGTGGCCAGGGAAGTGATCCGGCTCCGGAGATCCTGGACCATGCCGTTGTAGTCGTCGTCCCAGGTGCACCAGTCGCGGAACATGGCGGCGCGGACGCCTTTGGAGGTGCTCAGGGGGCCGGGGGTCAGGAGCAGATAGGGATTTTCGGGAATGTGTCTGAGATCCATGGCGATGTCGCTCCTAGAGTTACCTTCAAAAAAGATCAGCGGCCCTGTGCCGTCTCGGCCAGGGCTTGTTCCAGAATGAACAAGGCACGGTCCAGTTCATCTTCGGAAATGTTCAGGGGTGGAGCCAGGGTGAGCACTCGGCCGCTCGAGACCTTGAAGCTCAAGCCTCTTTCCAGGCAGGCGTAAAGGGCGCGGTCTGCCGCCTCCGCCGACGTCAGTTCCACCCCGAACAGCATGCCGAGCCCGCGCACAGCCCGAATCAGCGGCTGGTGCTTGCGCAGCTTTTCCAGACGGGCAAGAACCTCGATTCCCAGCCGCTCGGCCCGAGCCGTCAGGCCCTCTTCCCGCAGGCAACCGATGGTGGCGACTGCGGCAGCACATCCCACGGGATTCTTTTCGTGGGTGTAATGACCCAGGGCTGCATGTCCGGCGATGTTCAAGCTTTCCTCAGCGATCATGGCCGCCATGGGGAAGATTCCGCCCCCCAGCCCTTTGCCCAGCAGCAGCACGTCCGGAACCGCATCGAAGTGCTCGCAGGCGAACATTCTTCCCGTACGACCGAGGCAGACGGCCGTCTCGTCAAAGATGAGGAGCGCTCCGTGCCGGTTGCAGATGCTCCGCACCGCTTCCCAATACCCGGGAGGCGGCAGACTGACCGTGGTGCACCGAAGAGGCTCCGCAATCACCGCGGCCACATCCCCTTCGTGTTCCATGACGTATTCGACGTAACGGGCGCATTTGAGGCAGCAGCGGGTGCACTCGCCCGAGGGATCCCAGAGGCAGTCGGCGGGATCGGGTGGAGGCACATGCCCTGCGCCCGGAAGCAGCGGTCCCACTCCCGATCGGAAGAGCGCCTCCCCGCCCACGGAAATGGCGTCCAGAGAAGCTCCGTGAAACGATCCCCACATGGAAAGCGTCTTGTGGCGTCCCGTGGCCATGCGGGCGAGTTTGAGGGCCATGCCCACGGCCGTGGTCCCACCGGGGGCGAACAGGCTTCTGTTGAGATGGCCCGGTGCTATCTCCGCGAGGGTCCGGGCCAGTTCCACGGCAGGGATGTTGGTGAAACGGCGCGGGCAAAAGCTCAGCCGATCCAGTTGATCCTTGATCGCCCGGATGACGCGGGGATGGCTGTAGCCCACCTGGTGCAGGCTGTTGCCGTGAAAGTCCAGAAACTCTCGGCCCGCCAGATCCCGCAGTGTGGCCCCCCGGCAGGTGTCGAGCACATCCAGGCAGGGTGTGGAGAGGTTCTGATGCAGGAAATACCGTGCGTCCGCCTCCAGCCACTTCCGGGTGGCCTCGTCCTCATGCTGCTCGAGCCAGCGGGCTCGATGCGGAGAGCTGTTGACATCGCCCTCGCTCAAGTCCTGAATGCGCTTCATCAAGGCCTCTCACCCCGGGCCAGTCGCGATTCGATGTCTTCGATCACCGGCAGGACCTCCCAGACGCCGCGGGCCGTGTAGTGGCAGCCTGCGGCCCGGAATCCGGCGTCAATGGCTTCGTGCCGCCGGGAGAGCTCCTCCGGATCCAAAGCCTCTGCTTCGCTCCGGGGCAATCCCAGTTCATTGCCCGAGAGGGTCAGCCCAATGGTCCACATGCCCGCGTTTAACCCCTCCTGCACATCCGCCACCGTGTCCCCAATTTTGACCAGGGCTTCCAGGGGGTAGACCTGCAGGGCGATGGCATTGGCGTAGCACATCCAGGGGAAAGGCCGGCCGGCGGGCACGTCGGTGGAGCAGAACACTGCGTCGGGCGTGAAGCCCTGCGCCGCAGCCACGGGAAGAAGGATGTCCATCATGGCCCGGGTATAGCCGGTGGAGGAACCGATTTTTACCCCCCGCCCGCGCAGGGCTGCAGCGAATTCCAGAAGCCCGGGGATCAGCTCTCCGTGGCGTCCGATGCACTCCAGCATGAGCGGTTCCGTTTTTTGGTAGATGGCCTGGACGTCCGCTTCTTGCGGATCGCGGCCGTGCACCTCCCTCCACTTTGCCCGCACGGAATCCAGGCCGGTCATGGCTCGGACATGATCGATCTTTTTGAGTCCCATGAAAGCCCGCACTTCCTCCATGTTCACCGCCACCCCGAATGCCTCGAAAGCTTCACGGAAAACAGAGGTCGGCCCCACCGAACCATAATCCACAGCGGTGCCGGCCCAATCGAGCACAACCGCCTGCACAGGGCCCCTGTAGGCCGTGTTGCGGATGAACAGATCCATGCTTCTGCCTCCTCAGTGTTTTATCCAGGTTTGAGTGCGGCGGCGCAGACCCATCGTGAGGACGCCGTAAAGAAGGCGGACCAGGATGTTGGTCAGAACCACGAGAACCGCCATGGCGCAGGCGGGTGCAATGTCTCCCGCGTCATCCATGTTGGCGATGGCCACCGATGCAAGACGGGTGTTGGAGGAATAGAGGAAGATGACACCGGACACCGTGGCCATGGAGTTCACGAAGAAGTACATGCCGGTTTCCAGGATGGCGGGCAGGCACACGGGCACCGTCACTCGAAAGAAGGTCCTGGTGAAGGGCACGGCCATGGATTCCGCCACCGATTCAAACTCCCGGTCCATCTGTTTGAGCGCCGTGGTGGCCGTGAGGAAGCTCACCGTGTAGAAATGCACGATGTTGCACAGCACCAGGATGCCCATGGTCAGGTAGAGGGAATGGAGGGGGTTGGGGAGGTTCAGGCCGAGAAAGGACAGGGTCGGTGCGTTGAAAAAAAAGATGTAGGAAAGGCCGATGACCATGCCCGGCAAAGCGAGCGGAATGATGGAGAGAAAGTAGGACAATTGCCGGAAGGTCCTCATGCCCCGGGTCTTTTCCGTGAGGTAGGCGCTGAAAAAGGTCACGGCCGTGCCCACAATGGCCGTGTAGAAGGACATGCGCACCGAGTTGAAAAAGGCATCGTAGCCGCCGCCCCCTGTTCCGCGGAACGTGTAGTGCCACAAACCAAGCTCCAGGTTGTAAGGCCACACTTTGACCAGGGAAGCGAAAACGGCCGTGGCGAAAAAGCCCAGGATCAGCAAGCCCGTCAGGGAGCAGAAGGCCAGCATCAAAAAGTCGCGCAGGGGTTGGCGGTCGGGCACCAGAGGCACGGACCGTGCCGCGAACATGGCCACCTGGCGGCGTTGAATGATCCGGTCCAGAATGAAGGCGACCATGGTCGGGATGAGCAACACCACGCTGATCACCGCGCCCATGGTGAAGTTCTGCTGCCCGATCACCTGCTTGTAGATGTCCACCGCCAGGATGTTGTAGCTCCCCCCCACGACTTTGGGCGCCCCGAAGTCGGTGAAAGCCAGGACAAAACAGACGAAGAAGGAAGAGAGGAGTCCGTACTTGATTCCCGGGAGGGTGACGGTGAAAAAGGTTCGGATTTTGGAGGCACCCAGGGATGCCGATGCTTCATAGAGTCGGGCGTCGGTCATGCGCAGGGCGATGGAAAGGATCAGGACCGCCTGAGGGAAGGTGAAGATGACCTCGGAGATGATGATGCCCACTGGGCCGTAGAGGCCGATGTCCACTCCCGGGATTGTTCCGAAAAAGCCCCGGGTGATGAGGCCCTGTTTGCCGAAAAGATAGACCAGGACGATGCCGTTCAGAAGGGTCGGTGCAAAGAGGGGCATCATGGCCAGAGTCCGGAAGACGGCCTTCCCGGGCATGGCCGTGCGGGTCAGCGCATAAGCGAAAACGAAGCCCAGGAGCACGGAGATGACCATGGTGGCCAGAGACACGAACAGGCTGTTGGCCAGGGAATTTGAGAGTGCGGGTGTCTGAAAATAATAGATGAAATTGGCCAGGCCGACAAACCGGCCCTCCTGATCCTGCAGACTCTTGGCGAACAGAGTGAACAGCGGAAAGATCACCACCGTCAGCAGCCAAAGGCATGAGACCAGGAGGAGGCCCCCCATGGCCAGGCGATTGCAGTCCACCCGGTCCCAAAAAGCGAATCGGAGGCGCGCAGGATTTTCGACGCTCATGCGGCGCTCAGCTCGGGATAAACCCGGAGGCGGTCTTCGGGGAGGCGGATGGTGACCTTCTTGCCCCGTTCAAGGCTCAGCCCCCGGGCTCGCTCAGTGGGCACATCCGCTTCCATTCGGGGAAGTGCCGCGTTGCCCCCGTCCGGGCTCAGCCCGACGCGGAACATGGCGCCTCGAAATTCCACCTGAACCACCGTCGCCTCGAAGGTGTTTTGTTCGCTCTCCCGATCCTGGACAAAGACGATGTCTTCGGGGCGAATGGCCACTGTGGCCGCTGCACCTTCACGGAGACCATTGCGCTCGTGGGGGACCACCAGCCGCAGGGGTCCCACCCGGTACAGTGCGTCACGTTCTTTTACGGCGTTTGCGAGGAAATTCATGGTTCCGATGAACGAGGCTACGAAGGGCGAATTGGGCCAGTCGTAGATTTCCTGGGGGGTTCCGAGCTGGGCCAGGATCCCCTGGTTCATGACCATGATGCGATCCGCCATGGTGAGAGCTTCCTCCTGGTCGTGAGTGACCATGATGGTCGTCACCCCCAGGCGCCGTTGCAGTTCGCGAATTTCGCCGCGCAGCCGCACGCGGACCTTGGCGTCCAGGGCTGAAAGGGGTTCGTCCAGGAGCAACAGGGAGGGCGAGAGGGCCATGGCGCGGGCCAGGGCCACGCGCTGTTGCTGGCCGCCCGAGAGCTGTGCGGGATATTTCCGCCCCATGCCCCGCAGACCGGTCAGGTCCAGAAGCTCATCCACCCGCTTTTTCACGAAGCTCTTTTCCTGACGCCGGCTCCGCAAGCCGAAGGCGATGTTTTCACGGGCTGTGAGGTTGGGGAAAAGGGCGTAGGACTGGAACACGATGCCCACGTTGCGCCTGGAAATGGGCAGAAAGGAAACATCCCGGCTCTGGACGAACACCCGCCCGGCATCCTGGGCTTCGAGTCCCGCCACGACGCGCAGCAGCGTGGTCTTGCCGCAGCCGCTGGGGCCGAGGATGCTCAGGAACTCCCCCTCCCGGGCGGTGAAAGAGACATCCTTCAGGGCAATGAAGCGCCCGAAGGTTTTCACGATGTTTTCGACGCCCAGGTAGACGCCGTCATGGATCGAATTCTTGTGCATGGCAGCCTCCTTCGTGACGGGCCGGGGCGGGTTCGCCCGCCCCGGCCTGATGGGTGGTTCCATCGACGGGTACACTGGAACGTTCCCGGGCACCTCTCTGAGGTCGAGATCTGCCGCTTCCTTACTTGGGTTCGCTCTTGGAGTCGTAGCGCCTGGACCACTCCTCCAGGATGCGCGCCCTGTTTTCCGCCGCCCAGTTGAAATCGTTTTGCACCAGTTGGGCTTCCGGGTCTTTGGGATAACCTTCGGGAATGGGCATGCCGACGCTATAGGCGGTCACGGGATACACCTGCCCATAGAGTCGCATCACGTCTTCGCTGATGGCCCAATCCAAGAAGGTCCTGGCTTCGGGTTTGATGGCGGCTTTCTTGATCAGGGCGTTCGCTTCCACATCCCATCCTGAACCTTCAGCCGGGAAGATGGTTTCCACGGGTTCGCCCTTCTGTTTCTGCATGATGCCTCGGTAGCCGAAGGAGATGCCGATGACGGATTCGCCCGTTCCGGCCAGCTTGCAGGGCTTGGAGCCCGAATGGGTGTAGCGGGAGATGTTTTCATGCAGCTTGTCCAGGTATTCCCAGCCCTTCTCCTCGCCCATCATTTGAAGGATTGCGGAAACAGTCAGGAATCCCGTGCCCGAGGACGCCGGGTTGGGCATGGTGATGTGACCTTTGTAATCGGGTTTGATGAGGTCCGCAAAAGAGGTGGGCATGGGAAGGTTGTGAGATTTCAGTTCGACGCTGTTCACGCAGAAGCCCGTCATCCAGGCCTTGATGCCCACCCAGTGGGGCGGATCGGCACTGTCACGCATTTTGGCGCGAACCTTTTCCAGCCCTTTGGGGGCATAGGGTTCAAGGATCCCGGCCTGGTTGCAGAGCATCAGGCTTGTGGCCGCGGTGCCCCAGACCACGTCGGCCTGCGGGTTCTCCTTTTCGGCAAGCAGCTTGGCCGTGACGATGCCGGTTGAGTCCCGGACGATCTTCACATTGATCTCGGGATGGCTCTTTTTAAAGTTTTCCAGGTATCCTGGAATCTCGTCGTCTTCCAACGCGGTGTAGACCAGGATGTCACCGGCAAAACCGGAACCGGGGAGAATCACGAGGGCCGCCAGCATGAGGCCCAGCCGGAGCAATGAACGTTTTCGCATCGCGGAACTCCTTATCAGTGGGTTGATGGTTCATGCTTTTCTACACGAGGAGTGTGACGGTGCGGTGGTTTACGGGTTACGGTTTGGTTGTGAGTCCTGTCGGAGCGGATGGAGCACCGCGCCTTGAGCTGTCTGCATCGTTTACGGGAATGTTGAGCCGCGGTTCGGAGAAACCCCGGGTTGGAGGGAAATGGCCGTCGCCTGCTTGGAGCGCATGGCGGGAGCCGTTCGGGAAGACCAGTGTCTCGAAGCGGTCAAGAAGGACGGGTATCCTGGGTGTTCAAATCGTCGCCCGAAAAGCGTTTCCTTCTGATGACCGCAGACTTGCGACCCATTCTTCGATGCGCCGACGCAGGGCGTCCCGGATTTCCCTGAATTTTTGAAGTTTTTTCTCTTCGTCTCCCTGCTGGGCCGCCGGGTCGGGAAAATCCCAATGCACCACCTCCTGCACCCCCACGAAAGGGGGGCATTTCTCCGCAGTGGCCTCGTCGCAAACCGTGACCACATAGGAGAAGGGGTGGCCGGTGCGCACCACCTCGAACACATCCCGAGTTCCCGAGCCGGATATGTCGATGCCCACCTCCTGCATCACCCGCACGGCCAGAGGATTCAGCTCACCCGGCTGCAAGCCTGCGCTTTCCGCCTCCATGCAGTCCCCGTAAAGGTGGTTGACCCAGGCTGCCGCCATCTGGCTGCGGGCGCTGTTGTGCACGCACACCATGAGCACCTTGAGCTTGCCCGCCTCGAGCTGTCCCCGGTACTCTCTCATGCGGTGACGCACGATTTCCCCAAGAGCCAGGTAGATCACGTTCTTGGCAATGTTGGCCGCATGGTCCGCCAGCCGTTCGATGCGCTGGACGATGGACAAAAGAGTGAAAAGGGCCCGGGGCCGCTCGGGATTCTGCAGAATGGCCCGGCGGATGTCATCGCAGAGCGCGGAGGTGCGGGCGTCCACTGCGTCGTCGCCCATCCAGATCCGGGTGGCATGAACGTGATCGCGCTCGAAAAAAGCCGTCATGCTCTCCAGCAGCTTGCCCCCCAGATCGTTTGCCAGGGTCTGCAGAGGTTTTTCGAAAGGAAGCACGTCCGGGGAGGTCAGGGCTCGCGTGCGTTTGGCAATGCCGGCGGCCAGGTCTCCGATCCGCTCCAGGTCGTGATTCACTTTCAGAGTCGCCACCAGGAAGCGCAATTCATCTCCCACGGGCTGGTGCAGGGTCATGACCTTGATGCACTCTTCCTCCAACCGCACTTCCTTGCGGTTGATTTCGTGCTCGTCGCGGATCACCTGCCCTGCGGCGTCCCCGTCGGCGGTCACGACCGCATTCAGCGCCCGGTTCAAGTTGTTGGCAACCATGCGGCCCAGTTCCGCCAGTTGTTTGCGGATGTCTTCGACCTCGTTGCGATAGCGCACCGGCATCGTTCATTCCTGTTTGAAAGGTTCTAGGGTTGCGACAGGTAGCTGTCGAGAGTTTCGGCATCGGGTGCTTTGAGGGTCATGCCGCCGGGACCCGCTCCCGGACGGACCACGTGCTTGGCCAGTTCTCCTTTGCTGCGGTAGTTTTCGAGCTCCTCGGAACCTTCCTTGAAGACCCACAGACGTCCGTCTTCCATTTCCGTATGAAACCCGGGTTTGGCGTAGGCCGAGGCGTCGGTGGCACCTTTGGCGGCAGGTTCGGCAGCGGCGACCGGCATTGCCGCCAAGCCAAGAAACAAGAAAAATGTTCCGATGAGCAGAGTCGTGGTGAAAAAGCATTTTGCCTTCATCTTTTGCTTCCTTTCAGTGAGTGGTTTATTGCGCAAGTGCCATGGGTTCCAAAAAAATTGCCTGGAATGGTTAATGCTCTGTCAGATTTGTTCTTGCCGGGTAACATCCCCCCTTGGATTCCCCCCTGGACGGTCGGGGGGATGGCGGACCCGGCTTTACCCTATTGAAAGAGCACCAGGCTCCTGTAACGCCAGGCTGAATGCCGGCGATCTTCTGAAAAAATCCAGACAGCGGTTCAAGCCGGAAAGACCGACTCGGTTTTTCAAGCCGGCTCGGTCGGCCTGATCGGTTTGGCCATGCCTTGTCCGCCATCTAACCAAACCGGCCCGTCACGTAGTCCAGCGTTTCCGTCAGGATCGGCTTCTGAAAGATTTTTTCCGTGGGCCCGTATTCCAGCAGGTGCCCCAGGTACATGAACGCGGTGAAATCGCTGGCCCGGGAGGCCTGCTGCATGTTGTGGGTGACGATGAGGATGGAATAGTCGCCTCGGAGTTCCTGGATCAGGTCTTCGATCTTATTGGTGGCCAGGGGGTCCAGGGCCGAGCAGGGTTCGTCCATCAAAAGGACATCGGGTTCCGCCGAGATGGCCCGGGCGATGCACAGGCGCTGCTGCTGTCCGCCCGAAAGCCCCAGGGCGCTCTCATGCAGTCGGTCTTTGACTTCGTCCCAGAGGGCCGCTCCCCGCAGACTGCGTTCGCAGATTTCATCCAGCACCGATTTGTTGCGCTCACCGTCGATCCTCAAGGGGTAGATCACGTTTTCGTAAATGCTCATGGGAAAAGGGTTGGATTTCTGGAAGACCATGCCCATTCGTTTGCGCAGTTCGATGACATCCACGGAAGGCTCGTAGATGGATCGGCCGTTGAGGATCATGTCCCCGGTGATCCGCACCGAATCGATGAGGTCATTGAGGCGATTGACGGATCGCAGCAAAGTGGATTTGCCGCACCCGGAGGGGCCGATCAGGGCGGTGACTTTTCCACGGGGGATCGAAAGAGAGATGTCGAAAAGGGCTTGGGCCTCCCCATACCAGAGGCAGAAGTTTTGGACGTCGAGTACGCTGTCCTCATCCTGGACGGCCGGGTGAATTTCGGCGGGCACGAACCCGCCGCCTGCAATGATCTGCAGTCGATTCTCGGTTCTGCCCATGTTTGAAGCCCTCTTCCCCGAATTTTCAACGGTTGGCGGATGGGTGGCAGTGTCATGATTTGCGGGCATGGGGCCGATTCTCCATTGGGGTGATGACGCTTATGTTGAAATCCTCCATTTGAGGACCACGGGTCTGTTTTCCACGCTGCCCTTAGAAAACTCCGGTAACGAACTTCTTGCGCAGACGGTTGCGCAGCAACACGGCTCCCAGGTTCAGTGCCGCGATGATGAAAATCAGGAGCAGCGTCGTGGTGAAGACCATGGGCTTGGCGGCTTCGCTGTTCTGGCTCTGAAAGCCGAGATCGAAAATGTGAAAGCCCAGGTGCATGAAGCTGCGCTCGGGGTGCAGAAACGGGAAAATCGAGTCCACGGGCAGTTCCGGTGCCAGTTTGACGGCGCCCACCAGCATGAGCGGCGCCACTTCCCCG
Organism: uncultured Syntrophobacteraceae bacterium; assembly: GCA_964654275.1. Lineage (GTDB taxonomy): Bacteria > Desulfobacterota > Syntrophobacteria > Syntrophobacterales > Syntrophobacteraceae > SLCH01. The sequence continues at coordinate 35,311 of CAZZHS010000025.1, read as the reverse complement.
GCCCCGCGGGCCATGGCCAGGATCATGCCGGTCATGATGCCCGGCATGGCCCGCGGCAGCACAATGCGCCGGATGGTTTGCCATTTGCTCGCCCCGCAGGCGTAAGATCCCTCGCGCATGGAGCCGGGAACGGCCGCCAGGGCTTCTTCCGTCGCCACGATGACCACGGGGAGAGTCAGGAGCGCCAGGGTGAGGGAGGCCCACAGGATGCCGCCTGTGCCGTAGGTGGGACTGGGGAGTTTGGCCGAAAAGAACAGCTGGTCGATGGTGCCTCCCACGAAGTAGCAGAAGAAACCCAGCCCGAAGACGCCGAATACGATGCTGGGCACCCCTGCCAGGTTGTTGATGGCAATGCGCACAGAACTGATGAGCGGCCCCGCCTTGGCGTACTCCCGCAGGTAGAGGGCCGCCAGTACTCCGAAGGGCACCACCGCGAGCGACATGATCAGGGTCATGACCACCGTTCCGAATATGGCCGGGAAAACACCGCCCTCGCTGTTGGCTTCCCGGGGATCGTCCGTAAAGAATTCCAGCCAGCGGGAGAAGTAGACGGACAGCCGACCCCAAAGACTCAGTCGGTTGGCGGGATAGGCCCGCACGATCTCATCCAGGGCCAGCAGCTTTTCCTGCCCGTCGGCGGTGGTCATCAGCATCCGGTAACGGTTGTTTTCGGCGTTGAGGGCATCGATGCGTTCCCGGATGAGGGCGGTTTGCGTTTGCGCATGACGTTGGACTTCTTCGAAGCGGGCCCTGGCCCGCTCGTAAAGAGGGGATCCGTCCCCGTGCTGCAGCAGGGCCGAACGCAGCTCCAGCCTGGCGGATTCCTCTGCCCGGTTGATTTTGCCGATGGCATGGATTTCGAGCTGGCGGCGCTGCCGCCACCGCTCGCGAGCTTTCGCATGGTGGGCCTCAAACTGCTCCCACACTTCCAGGGGGGTGCCGGCCACCACGGTGCCGTCTCGCAGAAACGCTTTGGGAAACCCGTAAAAACGGCCCCAGGAAAGCCGTTCCACCGTCACGGCCCATTCGGGCCGACTTTCCTCGTGGATCATGAAATCGCTGATCCAATTGAAATGTTCCCCCGTGATCTCGAAATTGCCGATCCGCATGAGACGACGGTGTGCCTCTCCTTCCTGTTCGGCCACGAACGCTCGGGCGCGCGCGGCCGTTTCCGCTTCGAGACTTTCAAACACTGCGGGTGCCGGGCGAAAAGTCTCGTTTCGGGTGATCTCTCCCAGGTACACCCGGTTTTCATGCGTGGTGATCTGGACCAGCGGGGCAGGCCAGAAGGTGGTGATCCCCTGGTAAACCACGAAAAGGAGCAACCCCACGATCATGACCATGCAGATGGTCAGGGCGCCGCCCGTCAGCCAGAGCATGGGTTCGCCTAGCGCCAGGAGCGAGCTGGCGGATCTCTGGGAGCGTCGGGCGGCCCGAGTGTTGGGCATTGTCGCTTTTTGTTTCCCGGGGGCTTCGGGAGAAGTGGCAAGGAAATTCATAGTTCGAAAGCCTTCCGGCGAAATCGCAGCCGCACGGTTTCGGCGACGGTGTTGATGACGAAGGTCATCACAAAAAGCGTCAAGGCCGCCAGGAACAGGGTCCGGTAATGGGTGCTGAACTGGACCGCTTCGGGGAGTTCCACGGCGATGTTGGCGGACAGGGTGCGGAAGCCGTTGAAGATGTTCCAGTCCAGAACGGGCGTGTTGCCCGCCGCCATCAGGACGATCATGGTTTCTCCCACAGCACGCCCCAGCCCGATCATGACGGCGCTGAAAAGTCCGCTCATGGCCGTGGGGATGATGATGCGGATGGCCGTCTGCCAGGGCGTGGCGCCGCATCCCAGGGAGGCTGCGCGCAGGTGTTCGGGGACCGCGGAGAGGGCATCCTCCGAAATGGTGTAGATGATTGGGATGATGGCAAAACCCATGACAAAACCCACCACCAGGGCGTTGCGCTGCACGAAGGTATCGACGTAGGTGCCCCTGGGATCGAATCCCAGGACGGTGAGCAGACTGGAGATGGAGAGCGAAATGCCCAGGGTGAGGAGAATGCCGCTCATGAATTTGAACAGGTCCACCGTGGCCAGCCTGCGGCGGCTCCAGGGGGCGGAGATCCGGCGGATGCGCGGGTTGAGCCATCGGGTGAAGGCGAGGCCCGTGAGGATGGCCGAGAGGGGTAAAAACAGAATCATCCATCCCCCGACGGCGTTTCCCAACCGCCCGTCCAGCCAGCCCCTCATGTCGCCGGCATAAAGCCAGAGTTCCACGCTGGGCCCGAGCCAGGCTGCCAGCCCCAGACCGAGCGGCAGCACGGCCAGATAGACGACGAACCGGACGCGTTGCAGGGAAGAATGTACATCCTTGGGCAGCATCTGCCACAGGTAGGCCCCCAGGAGAAAGGAGGCCGGGATCGTGACAAAAGAGGTCAGGATGTGGGGCACCACGTTTTCCACGAAGGGGGCGAAAACCAGAGCCGCCAGGAATCCCAGCACCACGCTGGGGAGGCTGGCCATCATCTCGATGGTCGGTTTGACCCTGGCTTTGGCCCGGGCATGCATGAACTCACTGGTGTAGACTGCGGCCAGGAGAGCCAGGGGTACGCCGAAGAGCATGGAGTAGAAGGTGGCCTTGAGTGTCCCGAAAATGAGAGGATAGAGCCCATACTTGGGTTCGAAGTCGTCCGTGGCGCCCGATGATTGCCACACGTGGCGAGGTTCCGAATAGCCCTCGTACCACACGGGTGTGAAAAGCGTGGACAGGGTGGCTTCGGGATGACCGGGGCGAATCTGCCATCGCTTGATGTGGGAAACGGAGGCCGCCAGCACGGCATCGTCCTTGGGAGTCATGGCCAGAGCGATGACCGGCTCCTTCTGGTCCAGGTGGGCTTCCACGAGCAGTTGATCGCTGGTGATGTGAAACACGCGCACGGTGCCGTCGGCGTAGCCGGCCGACAGCATGCGGGAACGCAGGGATGGCGACAGAGACGTGACGGGTGTTCCCCTGCCGGGGAGATCGTGAGACATGAGAAGAGTGGTGCCGTCCACGGTGGTCGCCCGATCGGGGCGCACTCTGAACCAGGTGCGGACGCGGCCCAGCGAATCCCCCACCACGAGGGTGGCCTTTCCGATCATGAACTCCAACGCCGTGAGGGTTTCGCCGGGCACGCCCACCAGCTCCAGGGTTTCCGCAACGACCGGGGCATCGATGTTTCGGGCATCGAATCGCATGAGGTGTCCGTCCTGCCAGACCAGGTAGAGCGTGTCGGCAATCCCGGAGAGGAGGAGACGGGCCGGAGGGCCTTTGCCCGGAGGCGCTTCCACTTTGAGCTCGCCGCCGGTGAGCATGGTGGTGGTTTGACCTGTGAGCAGGTTGCGCCGCTGGGTCACCCGCTTGATCCTCAGGTACCCGTCGGCTGTGTAAACCGCCACGGTGGGCCCGGACGGCCGCACAGACTGATCCATCAGCAGGATGGCCGCCGGGTTTTCGAAATAGAAGGGCTCCCCCAGTTCAATAGACAGAGTCTGTGTGCGAAACTGTCCTTCGGGGGTTACCTGCACGATGCCGCCGTCAAAATCGGCGATGTCACCCTTTTTCATGGCGCGGATTTCAGGGGACAGGTTTTCCGCAACGGGAAAATCGCTGATGAAACGGATGCTTCCGAGGCGAATGGCACCGTCGAAAAAACCGAAAGCCACGTGTCCCAGCCTAGGATCGAAGACCTGTGCCGTGGGCACGTTGCCCGCAAAGGGCTCGCGGTGGTCCAGGACCCTGCCGTTATCCAGGCGGATGATTTCGATGGCGCCATCCTGGAAATACATCCAGCCGAGCAACTGGTACTCGTCCGCCGCCAAATGCACGGGATAGGCCGAGCCGGCCTGCCAGGACGGTTCGATGGAACCGGTCTTCTCGATGCCTGCGCCCTTGAAGAGCGGCACCACCACAATGAACAAAAAGACGAACACGAGGGACACGGAGACGATGGTGCCGAAACCGCCCAGGGAGATGAGCAGTCTGGCGATCTTGTCGGCGATCACAACGGAGCGCCTGGTCACCCGCTCCCGGCGCCTTCCCGTATAGGTGGTCTTTTGATTCATGACACTTCGCGACTTTCGGTGGACCTCCGGGATGTGGGGGCATGGTGGTCGCCCCCCACAAAAGGCCGAAGGCCTTGCCGGGAACTTCCGGCCCCTGCCGCCCTGTGGAATCTGCAGGGAGCAGGGGTTTGATTTCACACGGCTTCAGGGTTTTTACTGAATGCCGACCTTGGCCAGGTCTTCCTGGGCAATGAGGGCCGGAACGGGGTAGTAACCGTCCTTGACCACATCTTCCTGACCCTGGCGGCTGAAGATGTAGCGCACAAATTCGCGGCGCAGGGGGTCGAGCTCCGTGCCGGGCTTGTGGTTGATGTACACGTAGAGGAACCGGGCCAGCGGGTATTCACCCGTGTAGGCATTTTCAGGGGATGCTTCCACCGGTTTGCCGTCGGCGGTGGCGCTCAGGGGCACCACCCGCACATCGGCCGTGCGATACCCGATGCCGCTGTACCCGATGCCGAACTTGTCACGAGCGACGCCCTGCACAACGGAAGAACTTCCGGGCTGCTCCTTGACCTCATCTTTGTAATCACCGCCGAAAAGGGCATTTTCCTTGAAAAAGCCATAGGTCCCTGAAGCGGCGTTACGACCGTAAAGGCTAATGGGCGCGTTGGCCCACTCCCCCGTCAAACCCAGGTCTCCCCAGGTGCGGATGTCTTTGTCATGCCCGCCGCGGCGTCCCTTGGAGAATATGGCGTCCAGCTGCTGCAGGGAGAGTCCCGCAATGGGGTTATCCTTGTTGACATATACCGCGAGCATGTCGATGCTGGTGCGCAGTTCCGTCGGCTTGTATCCGTAGCGCTTTTCGAACTCGTCGATCTCCTTTTCCTTCATGGGGCGGCTCATGGGCCCAAACTGAGCCGTCCCGGCCACCAGGGCCACGGGGGCGGTGGAGGAACCCTTGCCTTCGATTTCGATCTGCACGCTGGGATAGAAAGAAAGAAAGCCTTCGGCCCAGAGGGTCATTTCATTGTTCATGGAGTCCGAGCCGACGCTCTTGATGCTGCCCGCCACACCCTGCACCGGCTTGTATTCGGGAAGGGCCGGGTCAACGGTGACCTGGGCCGGGGCCTGGACGCCGGAAAAAAGGCCGACCGCGCCCGCCAACAACGAAACTGAGAGGATCTTCGAGAACTTCATGCTGTTTTTCCTTTCCTGTAAGGTGTTGAGATTGGAACAAAAAGGACATTCAAACGCCTGGATTGAACGATATCTCCATACAGCGTTCCGTCCGAAAGTCTTTGACCCACTCCGAGATCCGGGCATCCAGTTGATCCCGGACTTCTCTGAAGACCATTTTCTTCTCGTCTGCGCTCCCCTCTGCATCCGCCGGGTCCGGCACGGGCCAGTGCAGCCTGTGAGTGACACCTGGAAATACGGGTGTCTGCCGTTCGGCCAACCGGCATACGGTGATGAGGTAGTCAAAGTGAGTCTTTCCGATGAATTTCATGACGCTCTTGGGCTTCTGAGCCGTCATGTCGATGCCGATTTCCTGCATCACTTCGAAGGTCGGAGGGGGAATTTCCCGGGGTGAGACTCCGGCACTGGCCACTTGAAACCGTGGTCCGCCTCTCGCCCGCAGGAGGGCTTCGGCCATCTGGCTGCGGCAGGAGTTTCGCGTGCACAGAAAGAGGACTCGGGTCACTGCACTCTTGAAGTCGGGAAGGGGGTTTGTCTGCAGCGCCACGGCCCGCCTGGCGGCATCGACCTGAAGTGAAGGGTCGCGCGAGGACGCCGTTTTCAACCAGGCCAACAGAGAGCCGGTGGTTTCATCGCAATTCGCATCGGGCCACCGATAAAGGCGGTGACGCCCTTGCCGAACGGATACGGCGAGCCCGGAGTTTTCCAGCATGTGGAGGTGTTTGGAGAGGGTCGATGGGGCCAGTTGGAAAATATCGACGAAATGCTGAAGGCCCAGGGGGCCGCCCTGGAGGCAAAGGAGCATGCGAATGCGAATTTCCTCCGAGAGGGTCTTGGAAAAGATGCCGACACGGGCAATGGGCGACGATGCTTCCAACTGTTCTTTCTCTCCCTATGGGTCCGGTGAACTTCCTGGTCTGCACGGCGAATTCTATACTTCGCGAAACTACGAAGTGAAACCACGAATCGGTGACTTTCTTGTGACGAAAAGGTGACACGGGGCCAAAGGGGATGATGCGTGCCGGATGCCCGGGTGGGTCGTTGGGAGGGTTTAAAAGAGGGGACTTCCTGGTCGTGGAAAAAGTGAGTCCTGAGCCGGGAAGGCCCCCTCATCCGCTTGCGGGTCAGTGGGGGGTGGGGGTGGGAACGGTCTCCCTCGGTATGAATTCCAGGCATCCTTCGTGGGGGAGCATGGAGGAGGACCCTTCGATGAAAATGCTGGCGTCATACCGGCTTTCCAGGCTGATCAGATCCTGCCGCTTCTGGTTCAGCAGGTAGTTGGCCACCTCGATGGAAAAAGTGCCTTTGACGCCTGCGGGCTTTTTTTGTGCCAACCCAAGCCAGATCTTTCTGAAATAACAAAGGGCGGTGGCCTCGGGGGATCGCGTCATGCCCGAACCCCGGCACATGGCGCATTCCCGGTGGGAGCCCCGGATGATGTTGAGCCCCAGGTGCTGCCTCGAAAGCTCCAGCAGTCCGAAGCGCGAGATGCGCCCCACCGTCACCTTGGCCTTGTCTTTCTTGATCTCTTCTTTGAGACGCCGCTCCACGTCCCGCATGTGCCGCGATTCTCTCATGTCGATGAAGTCGATGACGACGAGCCCGCCCTGGTCTCTCAGGCGCAGCTGACGGGGGATTTCCGCGGCCGCTTCCATGTTGACCTTGAAGGCCGTCTCCTCGAGGTCTCCGTCGCTGCTGGTCCTTCCTGAATTGACATCGATGGAGACCAGTGCTTCCGTGGGGTCGATGACCAGGTGTCCGCCCGATTTGAGAGGCACGCGCTTCTTGTAAATCTGCTCGATCTGATCCTCGAGGTTGTACTTGGTGCAGATGGGGATGTCTTCCTTGTGCAGCCTGACGTTGCGCTGATGCTGCGGGCTGATGATGCGCAGAAATTCTCTGACCCGCCGGTGCACTTCCCGGTCGTCCACCAGGATGGTCTTGATGTTGGGGCTGAAATAATCGCGGATGACCCGAATGGCCAGGTCCTGCTCCTTGTAGATCAACCCCGGAGCCTCCGTCTCCTGCACCAGCTTCTTGATTTCTTCCCAGATCTTCACCATGTGGTTCAGATCTTCGGTCACTTCGCGCTTGCTGCGGTTTTCAGCCGCCGTGCGGAGGATGATCCCCAGGTCTTCGGGCACTTTCAGGCTGTGTGCCAGTTCTTTGAGCCTTTCCCTCTGCTTTTCGTCCTCGATCTTCCTCGAGACCCCCCGCTGGGACTGTCCCGGCATGAGCACAATGTCGCGCCCCGCCAGGGAGATGTAGGTGGTGAGAAGCGCGCCCTTGCTCCCCACTTCGTCCTTGACCACCTGCACCAGCACTTCCTGGCCCGATTCGATCACATCCTGGATGCGCACGGACTCGGTCGGCTCGCTTCTGTAATACTCCGGGTGGATCTCGGGGAAGGGGAGGAAGCCGTTTTTGTCCCTCCCGTAATTCACGAATGCGGCCTGGAGGCTGGTCTGAACGTGCGTGATGATTCCTTTGTAGATGTTTCCGACGAGTTTGCTCTTGCTGGCACTTTCTACGAAAAATCCCTCAAGGGTCTGGCCTTGAACCACCGCCACCCGAAATTCCTCAGGATGGACGGCGTTGATGATCATGGTTTGTTGACTCATGGATTTGCCTTGTCCGTGTTGTTTCTGCGCGTTGTTGGAGATGCTGTCTGGCCTGGTGGACGAAGGTGCGCAGAGCGATTTCTCGATTGGCTTGAATGCTTCCATCATAAGCCGCATCCAGGTAGGGGATGCGCATCTCGTGAAGGAGGGGTTTGAGGATGGAGGCACAGATGGTGCTCGGCATGCAGGTGAAAGGAAAAACGTTCACGATGCCGTCGAAACCCTCGTGAATGTATTCCAGCGCGCCGCCGATGCTCAAAGCCGCTTCCGTGCCGATGTCGAAATTGAAAAGCCGATCGTTTTGCAGCCTCCGCTCGATGTCCCGTATGCTGTGGTCTGTCTGAATGTCCAGGTGTCGCAGCGCTCTCCGGTAAACTTTTCCCTGCCGCCATTTCTGGTAGAGCTCTTCGATTTTGTTGCCCAGAATCTGCCGCGCGGTGCTTCGAAGGGTGTCGTGGTCTCCCGCCATCCAGGCCTTGGACCAGGTTTGCCGCAGCTTCCTCCCCCGGTCAAAAGTGACGTAGTTGATCCACTCGGCCAGAGAGGCGTCCACGACCTCGGCGCCGCAATGCTCCAGTTCACGCAGGATGTGCTGATTGGAGTCGGGGTGAGTTCTCAGATAGATCTCTCCCACCACGCCGATGCGGGGGCGCCGCGGGAGTTGGGGATTGATGAAGGTGGCGGCCCGTGCCACGATGTCTTCCACGAGCGCATAGATTCTCACGTAGTCGGGCTGCATCCCCGATTCGGAAAAAACGGATTCCAGGGTTTTGAGGGCCATCTCCATGAAGGAATCCGTGATTCCCGGGCGGATTTCATAGGGCCGCACCCGCCAAACCGTCCGGTCCAAAACGTCTGCAACCACCACGGCGGTGTAGCTGAGCTTTCTGAAAACCGACGCCCGTTCCGGAGACATGATGCCCGCAGTGCGATACGAATCGTCCGTGGAGAGGTAAACGATGGGGACGTCCTGAAATTCTTCGAACTGGTCCAGGACGAGCCGGTGCAGCTTGTTGTACATGCCGAAGCGGCAGGGCCCGCCCGCTTCGGGCATGAAATAAGCGTAGTTTTCCGCTCGAAAGTCGCGGCCGAGGCGCTGCTTCTCTTCCTGCAGGTGCAAAAGCACATCCCCCAGAGTGATCTGGCAGGGGAAGCATTCTTTGCCCGAGGTATGCTGTTTGCCGAGAGCAAGCCCTTTGTAGGTCTCCATCACCACGGCATTGACGCCCATGGCCCGGAAGCACGAAGCGAGCAGCCGGCAGGCGAAGGGCGCCATGCTCGGGATGAGCAGGGTTTTCTCGGAGACATCAAATTTGGATACGCGGGTTCGGAGGCGACGGAGTGAGTTGTCCGGGGACTTAGCCCCCACAGGAGTCACATGTTGCATGCCAGAATTTCCCTTGCACCGTTGAGGGGGAGGGGGCCCCCTGCGTTTTCCTGAACATTTTTCACGACGTTTCGAAAAGCCTCGATCCGGGTGAGCACCCCCGCCACGGCACTGTGCTCGTCCAGTTCCAGGATCAGATAGGGTTTTTCCCTGAGGAGGTGGCGGTAGAAATGTTCCACGAAGGAATCGGCCCCGCAGCTGAAGTTGGTGATGTGAACCCCGTACCAGTTGGGGGTGCGGGCAATGCGCTTGGCCGCCTTGAGGATCTTGGCCCCCAATCCCCAATACATTCTGGGAAAATCGCTCAAGTCCTCGCCTTCGAGATCCAGGAAGTCCATGGGAACCGCGGCGATTCCCAGCTTGGCGAGGTGCCTGCCGAGCTGGAGGTTCAGGCGTTCATCATAGATGTTGTAGGGGCGGCCCGTGATGATCCAAAGGGGTTCCTCGTTGCCGTGGGAGGCGAGCACCTCTCTGCCCCTCGTCAGCAGTCGGCTTTTGAAGGCCGTGTGCTGCTCCCAGGCTTCCCGTGCGGCCCGTTCCAATTCATGAAGGGTCCATCGCCCCTGGAAGGGAAGATGGGCTTGAAGGGCATATGCCAGATGGTCCGGACCCTCCTTGAGAAAGACGCTGGGGCGGATCAGCCGCTCCTCCGGGATGTTCAAGGCCGCTTTGGCCATGTACTGGGAACTCTCCACGAGAGGACAAAAGAATCCCGCCTCGTGCTCCTCGGGAGTGGGCATGTTGATGGTGTTCGGCAGAAAAAGAAAGTCCACCCGGTCCATCAGGGTCCGCACGTGCCCATGAAAGACCTTCACGGGAAAACAGGTCTCGGCCGTCATGCATTCAATGCCCTGGAGGGCGATGGCATTGCTGGTGGGCGGGCTGATGAAAACCTCAAATCCCAGATGGGCGAAGAGGTGCGACCACAAAATGCCCCATTCCAGCGTGTGGAGACCGAGGGGAATCCCCAGCGAAGGCTTGGCTCCGTGGCGGAAAGGCCCCTGCTCCGGCCCCAGGATTTGCACCCCCTTTTGCGCCATGGCGTCCAGGAACCCCTGATGCCGTTCCTGAAGATAGTTCACCGATCGCGCGCCTTCAAACCGCGTGACCTCGAAACGTCCGCACTCTCCTCCCCAGATGCTCTTTCGATCTCCGAAAGTGTAAACTTTCAGCTTGCACTCGTTGTGGCACTTTTTATCCGCCCTGCAGATGGTCTCGGAAAATTGCACGGTGCGGTGGACCAGTTGCTCAAAATCGTGGGGTTTGGGAATGAGCTTGCCCGATTCCACGAGTTCCTTCACCATGAGTGCCGCCCCATAGCCTCCCAGCACCTCCCTGTGTTTGGGCACCAGGATCTTTTTCTGCAGCACTTTTTCAAACGCAGCCACAATGCCTTTGTTCAGAGAAGGCCCTCCCAGGAACATGATCCGGTCGCCGACCCGACGCTTCTCCACAACCCGGTTCAAATAGTTGTGGACGGTTGCATAGCACAAACCCGCGATCAAATCTTCTCTTTTTGCACCCTTCTGCGCATAACCGACCAGATCCGACTCCATGAAGACGGTGCAGCGCTCCGCAAGGTGGACCGGCGCCTCTGAAGAGAGCGCAATCTGCTGAAATTCTCCGACGATGTTGATCTTCATCTTGTTGGCCAGCTCATGGAGAAAACTTCCCGTGCCGGCGGCGCAGACCTTGTTCATGTCGAAGTCGAGGGGATGGGTGTTGTCGATGCGGATGTACTTGGAATCCTGGCCTCCGATTTCGAAAATGGTGTCCACCTGCGGATCGACCGCGACGGCGCCGCGAGCGTGTGCCGTGATCTCATCGATCACCAGGTCCGCATCCACGAAATCGCCCACGACGTTCCTTCCCGAACCCGTCGTGGCCACGGCGATCAACTCCAGGTCTCCCCGCCATTCCTGCCTCAGAGTGCGGAGCAGCTCCTGGGCCACTTCGATGGGCTTGCCGCGGGTGGGGAGGTAGCATTTGTGAAGGATTTCCCCCTTCTCCCCGACCAGGGCATACTTGGTTGAGGTCGAGCCGATGTCCACGCCGAGGTAGGCGCGTACGACGTTGCTTTTGGGCAGGCTGACCGGCGCAAGCGCATTGTTTTCGTCGAAACGGGTGAGCCGGAGTTCGAGGGGCTCAGCCAGGGGAAAATCAGCCCCATGGTCGGCAACCATTTCGTCCAGCAGGGACAGCTGGAGAGCATTGCGAATACCTTGGCTCCTGGTCTGGAGCGCGACACCGAGGGCGCCGAGGGAGGTGTGGTGGGGCGGCACCTGCAGGTCGGGGAAATAATGCTGAAAGGCCTTGACCTGGAGCCGATTGGAAGCCATTCCCCCGATCATGATGATGGGCGAGTGGAGTTTGCGGGTGCCCACGATGGTGCTCATGTAGTTGGCAGCGTTTCCATGATGCAGTCCGGCGATGATGTTGGAGAGCGACTCCCCCTTGTTCTGGAGATGGATCATGTCGGATTTGGTGAAAACCGTGCAGCGGCAGGCCACCGGGGCAGGGTTCACGCTTTGCAGGCCCAGTTCGATGAAGTCTTGCAGGGTTTGCTGCAGTTTGGTCTGATCCATGTGAAATTCGCTGCCGTACATGGAGTAAACCAGACGTTCGGCCTGTTGATCGATGAAGGACCCCGTTCCCGAGGCGCAGGGACCGTTGATGTTGAAAGATTCCAGGTGCCAGCATCCGTTCTCGTGCGCCAGCTGGAGCAGCGTTGCGTCCTGGCCCCCGATGGCGATGATCGAGCGCACCATGGGCGCCACGTGAGCGGCTCCCGTGGCCTGAGCGATGGTCTCGACTTCATAGGGGACGCCGAACAATTGCGCCAGGGCCCGACCGCGAACACCGGTGAAGGAGAAGGATCGGATCACTTTTTCGGGCCCGAGGGCTGTTCCACCCAGCAATTGCTGGAGAAGGGCGCGCACTTCCTCATAAACCAGGCCGAAGTGACGGAGGTAGGGCCCTTCATAGACCACACGTCCCTCTTCATCGACGGCCACGCAGTTGATGCTCACAGAGCCGACATCGATACCAACGTCAACAAACATCCATGTAGTCCTCTGATATTGTTCTAAAATTCGGTCATTTGAGAATTGCGGGAATGATTTCTTTTTTTGTACTATAAAATTTTTGCGTTCAGTCTTCAATCGTCATGTGAGGAGCCTCCCGGACGCAGCAAGAGGGAAGTGCCCTCCTTACAAACGGGTGAAGATCCAAGGGGTACACAGGGTCGCAGCGAACTCGGAAAACGAAATATCAGGGCCATCCCTTTCACTTGGGAGTGACGGATTTTTCACAGTGGTATATGTTTGTCAAGGGGCTTTCAACAAGCCCCTGTTTCTTGCAGAGGTGATTCGTCCTGAACCAAAGGCGCAGATCAAGAGGCACAACATGGACATTGAAACTCTCCCGGGCACCGAAATTTCGTTTGCCGACGTCCTTCGCGAGATGGACATCGAGTTCATTGTATCGGGTGATTACGGCATCACGGTGGAGGACGCTGCGAAGCTCATCGAAAAGGATCATTTTCTGTTTTTGGATGTGCGCACCAGGGAGGAGAGGGACCACCTGGCTTTCCCTTTTGCCATGCACATTCCCATCAACGAACTACCCGACCGAATCGGGGAGCTTCCGCGAGACAAATTCATCATAACCTTTTGTCTCACAGGATTTCGTGGGGTCATGGCTTATGCCTTCCTGAGGACGCAAGGCTTTGACGAAGTCAAAGCGCTCAAAGGGCGCCTGGACAATCTGGCCGGAGCCATGACCCCCGGCAGATTCTACAGGCTGGCACCTTGAAAATTTCTTTTGCCAGACGTGATTGGAGGGAAAGTTCACCAATGCACTTGGATCGGGGGCGTGAGTGATCCGGATCGAAGGACTCACAAAAAATTTCAAGACGCTGCAGGCGCTCAAGGGCATCGATCTCCACGTGACGGAGGGGGAGCTTTTCGCTTACCTGGGACCCAACGGATCGGGCAAGACCACCACCATCAGGATTCTCACGGGACTCTCGAAACCCACCTCCGGGGATGCCTACCTGCACGGTTTCCATATCCTCAAAGACACCCTCCAGGCCAAGAGACAATGCGGCCTGGTGCCTCAGAGCATCAACCTGGATCACGAACTGACCGTTTATGAGAACCTCAACATCCACGGCAAGCTCTTCCAGATGCCCCGCCGGGCCAGGAACGACCGCATCGACGAAATGCTGCACTATGTGGACATCGCCGACCGCAGAAATACCCCCATCAAGCATCTGTCCGGCGGAATGAAACGGCGCGTCATGATTGCCCGGGCCCTCATGCACTCTCCACGGATTCTGTTTCTGGATGAGCCCACGGTGGGACTGGATCCCAAGATTCGGCGAAGGATCTGGTCGCTCATCAAGAAAATCCAGCAGGGGGGGGCCACCATTTTCCTCACCACGCACTACATCGAGGAGGCTGAATTTCTGGCCCGGCGCGTCGCCTTTCTCGACGAAGGACGCCTCGTCGCCCTCGACACGCCTCAAAACCTGATGGACCGACTGGGGAAGTGGGCCGTGGACAAAATCGTGGACGGTGAAATGGATACCACCTATCATTCCACCCGGGAAGGGGCCAATCTGCAGATTCTTCGTCAGGGTGGGAGCTTTTCTGTGAGACGTGTCAATCTCGAGGATGTGTTCATTTCCGTCACGGGAAAGAGGGTCCAGCCATGAGGGGATGCCTGGCCATTTACCAGCGGGAAATGCTGATTCTCAAAAAGAAAATTTGGCGTCAGACCGCCTCCATGTCCGTCGCCCCCCTCCTGTATCTCATCGCGTTCGGGTTCGGCATGGGCCAGGATCTCCAGGTGCACGGCCGTCCCTACCTGGAATTTCTCATTCCCGGGCTCGTCGCCATGAGCAGCATGACCCAGTCCTTTGCCATCGCCAGTGAAATCAACATCGCTCGATTTTACTGGAGGATTTTCGAGGAATTTCAGGCGGCGCCCATCCGTAACATCGCGTATGTGACCGGAGAAGTGCTCGCGGGCATCACCCGGGCGTTGCTGGCTGTGAGCGTGATTCTGCTCATCGGCTTGATGTCGGGGGTGGTTTTGTCATATAATTTGCTTTTCTGGCTCGCCGTGATCCTGAACAGCTTTCTGTTCGCCTCCATGGCGGTCTGCATGGCCATGCTCGTCAAGTCCCATGCCGATCAGGCCTTGCTGACGAACTTTTTCATCACCCCCATGGCGTTTCTCGGCGGGACCTTTTTTCCAGTGGATCGCATGCCCTTCTGGGCGCAAAAGATCCTGAACTTTTTGCCGCTCACACATGCGGCTCAATCCATCAGAGCCTCTTCGTTCGGACTGACGCCCCAACTCCTCTCCTACGCTCTCCTCGCTGCTCTCGGTTCTGTCCTGTTCGTCCTCGCGTTCTACTGCGTCAACAAGGCAAAAGACTGATCGCTCCCGGCCCTGAATTGCGGGGTCGGCGGCAAACAGCGCACCCGGATGTCGGGGTGCCGCATTGGACCTGTCCGGCACCTTGCGGCCGTTTTTACCGCACGGGCGAGACGCCCGGCGTTTGACATGAAATGGTGGTTGGAGATGAAAGAAGAACATGCGTTGATGGGGGGCAAGCCCACTTACGAAGAACTTGAGGAGAGGGTGCGGGAGCTCGAAGGGCAGCTCCGCGACCTCAGGGAAACGCAGGTGGAACTGCTCAAGAGCGCAAAACGGTACAAGTTGATTTTTGACCACTCTCCCCTGGGCATCATGCATTTTGACCAGGATGGTGTCATCGTGGATTGCAATGACCATTTTCTGGAAATCATGGGAGCCCCTCGCAGAAGGGTCGTCGGCTTCAACATGATCCAGTCGGCCCGGGACGAACGGATGCGGACCGCGGTGCTCCGCGCTCTCACCGGGAAGATCGGCTGTTTTGAAGGCGACTACCGCTCCGTCAGCGGGAACCGGCTCACCACTTTGAGAGCCCTCTACAAGCGGATCACAACGGAAGACGGCCAGTTCCTGGGGGCCGTGGGACTTTTCGAGGACATCTCCGAGCACAAGAAGGCCGAGCAGGCTCTGCGGGAAAGCGAGCAGCGGTATCGCAGTCTCGTGGAGACCATGAACGACGGCTTTCTCATCCGGGACGAAAACGACATGATCACTTACGTGAACCCGAGGCTTTGCGAAATGTGGGGTTACGAGCGTGAGGAGATCATCGGCCGGCCCCTCGTGGATTTTCTGGATCCCGAGAACCGTCTCATCCTGGAACAGCAGCTGGTGCGTCGGCGGGAAGGCGCGCTCGACCCCTACGAGATCACCTGGACCGCCAGGGATGCTCGTAAGGTTGTGGCCATCATGTCGCCGAAACCCATTTTTGACGAGGCTGGAAATTTCAAGGGAAGCTTTGTGGTCATCACGGACATCACGAGCCGCAAGCGCGCCGAGGAGGCCGTTGCGCGCCAGGCCCAGGAGCTGGCCCGATCCAACGCGGAGCTGGAACAGTTCGCCTATGTGGCCTCCCATGACATGCAGGAACCTCTGCGGATGGTGGCCAGCTACGTTCAACTTCTCCAGCGCCGCTACAAAGGCAGGCTCGACGACGATGCCGACGAGTTCATCGAATACGCGGTGGATGGGGCCAAGCGCATGCAGCGGATGATCAACGACCTTCTGGCCTACTCGCGCGTGGGCCGGCGTGGGGAAACCTTTGAACCCGTGGACATGGAAACCGCTCTCGACTGGGCCCTGGGAAACCTGGGGGCCATCCTCGACGACAGCGGTGCGAAAATCACCCGCGATCCCCTTCCCAGGGTCATGGGCCACAGTGGGCAATTGGCGCAGCTCTTTCAAAATCTCATCGCCAATGCCATCAAATTTCGAAGCGATTCGCCCCCCCAAATCCACGTCAGCGCCGAACGGCACGCGAACGAGTGGGTGTTTTCAGTTCGCGACAACGGCATCGGGTTTGACAACGAGTATGCGGAAAAGATTTTCATCATTTTTCAGAGGCTCCATGGGAAAGGGGCCTACCCTGGAACGGGCATCGGACTGGCCATTTGCAAGAAGATTGTCGAACACCTGGGAGGCACGATCTGGGCAAATTCCAAACCTGGTGAAGGTGCAACGTTTTATTTCACCCTTCCCGCCGGAATAGGAGGTGGTGCGGCATGAGTGCTGAAAGCTCGGTGAAGCCGGTGGAGATCCTGCTGGTGGAGGACAACCCCGGTGATGTGAGACTGACCATCGAGGGACTCAACGAGGGTAAGGTCAAGAACAATCTGCGGGTTGTGGAGGACGGCGCCGAGGCTCTTGCCTACCTGCGGCGGGAGGGAAAGTACAAAGATGCCGTGCGGCCGGATCTCATCCTTCTCGATTTGAACCTTCCCAAAAAGGATGGCCGGGAAGTCCTTTCAGAAATCAAGGCCGATGCGGATCTGCGGCACATTCCCGTCGTGGTGCTGACCAGTTCCAAAGCGGAGCAGGACATTCTGAAGGCCTACAGCCTGCACGCCAACTGTTACATCACCAAACCCGTGGACCTGGACCAGTTCATCGCCGTGGTGGAGTCCATCGAAGACTTCTGGTTCACCATCGTGAAATTGCCCCGAGGCGAGCGCAATGGATAGCCGATTGGGCCTGAACGTGCTGCTGGTGGAGGACAACCCCGGCGACGTGCGCCTGCTGCAGGAATATCTCCGCCACCAGCGCAGACCTTCCATCGTGCTGCATCATGTGGACCGGCTTGCGAGCGCCACCGAGTTTGTGAAGCAGCACGGGGTGGATCTGATCCTTCTGGACCTCTCGTTGCCCGACAGCCAGGGCTTGGACACCTTCAAAGTGCTTCACCGGCTGGCCCAGGGTGTGGCCATCATCATACTCACCGGCCTCGACGATGAGGACCTCGCCGTCCAGGCCATGCAACAGGGTGCTCAGGACTATCTGCTCAAAGGCTCAGCCGATGCCGAACTGCTCCGCCGTTCCATGCGCTACGCCGTGGAACGGAAACGGGCCGAGATGGCTCTGCGAAAAGCTCGCGACACCCTCGAGATCCGGGTGCGGGAGCGGACGTCGGAACTGGCCCGGATCAATGAAGAACTTCGCAATGAAATCCTGGAGCGCAACCGGGTGGAGAGGGCTCTGAGAGCCAGCGAAGAGCGCTACAGGGGCGTGGTCGAGGATCAAACGGAGCTGATCTTCCGTATCCTGCCCGACCAGACTCTGACCTTTCTGAACGGCGCCTGCTGTCGGTTCTTCGAAAGAAAAGAACACGAGCTGTTGGGAAGAAAACTTCCGGAACTCCTGGGGGATGGGGTGGCCGCCCAGATCCGGCAAAGCCTGATTTCCCTGGGTCCGGACAAATCCGTCGGCAAAATCGATCTGTGCATTCGGCCTGCCAGGGGTGAACCGCGATGGGTGCAGTGGACGACCCGTGTCATCCATGGGCATTCTCAGGGGACCGTCGAATATCAATGGGTCGGCCGCGACGTGACGGAAGAAAAGAGGATGGAACAGGCGCTGAGGGAAGGGGCGGAGAACATGAAACTGTTTGCCTATTCCATCGTTCACGACCTCAAGAGCCCTGCCGTGGCCCTTCACGGTCTGGTGCGGCTGCTGCAAAAGCATTACGGCGAGGTCCTCGATGCGAGGGGCACCGGGTACTGCGAGCAGATCTTGAAAGCCTCGGAACAGATCAGCGGTCTGGTGGAGGCCATCAACCTCTACATTTCCACTAGGGAAGCGGCGCTCATGACCGAGGAGATCGATCTGCGGCAGGTTCTGGGCATGGTGAGGGACGAGTTTGCCGCACGGCTGGAGGAGCGGGGAGTCCGGTGGGAGGAGCCGCTGGAAAATCCGCAGATCACCGCAGACCGGCTGGCTCTCGTGAGGGTGTTCAGAAATCTTGTGGACAATGCGCTCAAGTATGGGGGCAGCGAACTCACAACCATCAGGATCGGATACCGCGCCGATACGGAGTTTCATGTCCTCTCGGTGACCGACGACGGGTCGGGCATTTGCCAGGAGGATTCCACCCGAATTTTCAACCTCTTTCAAAGGCGCCGGGAGGCACGAGAAGCCGGTGTCGAAGGAGCGGGGCTGGGGCTGGCCATTGTGAGGGAGATCGCGGAAAAACACGGTGGGCACGTGTGGGTGGAATCGAGTTCCCGCGGCACCACGTTCAATGTTTCCCTCTCGAAGGGGCTTTGAGAGGCGCCGGAGGCGCCCCTCCGAGTCCCGGCACGGCCTGAAGAGCTATTTTTTCTTCTGTTTCTGCTGTCCGACGCGGACTTTGCCGGTGGGCGCCTTGACTTCAACCTTCATGTGGGTTGCAGAGGGACATTTCCCCATGCGCCATTTGGCCGAAGGCGTGATCCAGATGCGGCAATGCTGCTCGACGATGTTGTCGCAGCCGTTGCACTGTTCGACGACGGGTTTCCAATCCACAGCGTTGTTCATGAATTCCTCCAAATCAGTTTTCTGTATCTTCGAGCCCGAAAGGGACTTTCAAGGGATCTCCGGCGAAAATTCCGAAGCAATCTCCAGGCGTTATCCAACCCAGCCCTCTTATGTGCCCAAAACCAAGCGCTATTATCTATCCCGGCCGGCGGAAAAAGTCTATCAAAATTCACAAAAACCGCGCCCCCAAAGGCCCTCTCCCGAACGTTCATGCCCTGCGCCGTTCCAAACCTGACGAAAACAGACGATGAATCCCCACGGGTCTGTTATATTGTGATGTTTTGAAAAGAGATGCCCTGCCTGCACTTCAGTGTCGTAGCCGCAGGTTTCGCTGCCGGAGGTCCTGCTGGTGGCGGGACCTGTCGCCCGGATGGCGCCGAGACGCGATTCAATTCAGGGTCAAACCGTTGCATGTCCGGTGTCTCTTGGGGTTCGCTGAACGAAAAACAGCGTCACGGAGCCGAAACGGCAGAGCCCGGGGGAAAGACTTTTCAACGCTCTCAAAATGTGCGTCTCAACAGTTGGGGAAACGAATTGAAGACACAGCCCGCAGTGAGGGAACGGCTCATGACCCTATGGGCGGCCCTTCCCCCTTTCGAACGGATGCTTCTGCAAATCTGTTCCATCTTTTACGAGCCCGTCGATACACCGCTGATGGCGTCCTGCCTCGTGAGGTCCGGCTATCCCCTGGGAGCTCTGAACGATGATCCGTTTCCTCAGGTCTCCGAGGGGCTCACGCGGTTGCAGGATCTCAAGCTCCTTCATGCCGCCGGGTATTGCCACGAAACGATCGTGGAGACTGTCACCCGGAGCACACTCCCCGGATTCGAAACTTGCCTCCTTGAACGAGACGAGGTGCTT
Source organism: uncultured Syntrophobacteraceae bacterium (assembly GCA_964654275.1). Taxonomy (GTDB): domain Bacteria; phylum Desulfobacterota; class Syntrophobacteria; order Syntrophobacterales; family Syntrophobacteraceae; genus SLCH01. The sequence continues at coordinate 15,759 of CAZZHS010000025.1, read as the reverse complement.
CACTGGGTTTCGGGAAGCTGCCCGGCCCAACCGGCTGGAGGGGCTCGCTGTGACGGGTGCCGCGGCACCCTGGAGCCGGAAGCTTTCCTGGTCGGCCCGAGGGCGCTCTGCCCGGTCTGTCTGGAGATCGAGCTGAGAAAACTTTCGGACCGGGAAGATTTTGCCTCGTGGACGCCCGAAGCGTTTCTGGATTCTCTGATGCCGGAGAGCGCACTTTACGGGCGACTGACGGTGCTGTGGCGTTTTCAGGAGGTGTGGGCACGGATCAGCAGCCTGGATCAGACGTTTCGAAAGGAGCTTCTCAGCCGGCTTGTCCGAACTTTGCAAGACCAGACCCCCACAGCGCTCCCTTCGACCGTGCAGGCAGCGGCCGTTCTCGCGATTTTATCCTGTGGCGAAGCTGCTCTCCCGGCTCTGATTCCGGTCACGCAAGAAAAGGGTGGCATGGCCCATGCCGGCGCCATGCAGGCGGCGGCCATGCTCGCACCCAAAAGTTCTCGGTTGCGCGCAATGCTCCTCAAGGCGGTGCAAGGTTCCTCCATGGTGGCTCGGAACTGCGCTGCAAGCATCCCAGGTGATGCGACCGGCCATGCGCTCCACAGTCTGCAGGGCAGGGCGGCGGGTGAGGGTGCAGCGCCCCCTGCCCACATGGAGGAAGGTCCCTGGAAGCTTCTCTGCCGTTTTCCACCTGCGAGTTCGGTCTCGCCCATGCTCAAGGGTTTGAGCCATTTGGGAAAGTTTGGGAGAATTGCGCAGGTGGTTCTTCAGGAGGTCCCACTCAAGCCCTTCCTGTATTTCCAGAACCGGACGAATCTCTGCCGGCGGATGGTCCGTGACTTTCGCATCAGTGTCCAGGCCGGCAATCTTCAGGAATGGGTCCACAAAAAGCAGGCCATTGCTTCCGTTTGTTCCAGCCTCCCGGCGGCCGTAACCTCAGTGCAGGCCGTCTTTGACAATCCTTTTCAGGAATCCTGGATGGTCCGGCTGCCCCTGGAGATCCAGCAGGAAGCACTGGCACTCATTCTCGAAGACTCGATCCTTCGTCTGAAACCCGCTCCGGAAGCTCTGGCCTACGCAGCCCGCGACGATTTTCTTCAAAAGAGTCTGGAGTCGGAAAACTGGCCGCTCCTGCATCTCGTTGCAGGCCGCTTCCTGCTGGCAGGGCGGGTTTCCGAAGCCCGGTCGATCCTTGCCCGGATGGAGCACACTCCTCAGGTGTCCGGGCTGAAGGGCTGGATGCTGTTCATTGAGGGGAAGCACGAAGATGCCGTGGCCGTTTTCAAGGAGGATCTGCGACGGCTGAAGAAACTCAAGGGCAGGCGAGCCACTGCCCTGCTGCCGTTGACAACCGTCTTCCGCGTGCTTGGGCTCGTCACGACCCGGGACACCGGACTCAAAAGGCAGATCGAAAGCGAGGTGAGCCGGTTGCTTGGTGATCCGGCTTCGAATGCATTGTTTTCATCCATCGGCCGGTCGCTGAGGTCCATCCTGCATACGGTCTTCTTCGAACCGGTCCCCTCGAGCGAAGCCGTTCCCTCGGGACTCTTGGGGGACTCCCCCGATCTGGCCGCTTTTTTCCACCTGTTGGCCTCGTACTGGTTCGACGGCACCTTGGGCGACGAGGAAATCGACCTTCTGAGCCGTGTTTTCATCCAGTCCAAAAAGGGAGAATTTGGATGGGTGGCTCGGCAGTGCGCGGAAATGCTTTGCGAAACCGAGGGGTCGACCCCACTTCGAGCCGGTTTCATGGAGACCTTCGACCGGGACTCGGGAGCCGGGTCCATTTTGTCCCTCATCAGTGTCGAGGAGCCATGGGCCAAGAGTCTCAAGGCGCTGCAGGCGATGGAGTTCACAGGGCGGGGCACTCAGGAGGAGGACTGCCAAAAGCGCCTGATCTGGCTGCTCGAGTACCGTGAGGACGGGCGCGTTCAACTCCATGCCGTTGAACAGACCGCCGCCGGGGGCACCTGGTCCCGGGGCCGGCGCGTGTCCCTGAAACGTCTTTCCACGGGACAGGGACTGGAATATCTCGGTCCCCAGGATCACCGTCTCAGGGCCTGTGTCCGGAGGAGGACCGAAATGTATTCTGAAGAGGCCCACGAACTGGATGTCTCGCGGGCTCTGCCCGCTCTGGTGGGCCATCCGCTGGTGTTTCTCAAGGATGCGCCCCACGTTCCCGTTGAAGTTGTCGAAGGAGTGCCGGACCTATCAGTCAGAAAGACGCCGCGAGGGTTTCACGTCGCGTTCAGGACGACCGTCGCCAGGGGCGGAGCCGTGCTGGTTCGTGAAACGCCGACGCGGTTCAAAGTTGTCAGGATCTCGGACGAGCATTTCAGGATTGCCGAAATCCTTGGTCCCGGAGGACTCCATGTTCCGCGTGAGGGATTGGAAGACCTCCTCGGTGCCATGCGGAAGGTTTCAAAAATCGTCACGGTGCACTCGGACATTGCCGGTCCTGCCGGGGAGCTTTTGCAGGTGGAGGCCGATGCCACCCCGCATCTGCATCTGCTTCCCCATGGAGAGGGTTTGAGGATGGAGCTCTTTGTCCGTCCTTTGAAGGGGGAGGGGCCCCTCCTGAGACCCGGGGAGGGGGCGGAAAACCTCATGGCGGAGGTGGGCGGTCGCACTGTGCAGACCCGCAGGGATCTCGAAAAAGAACGGCGGCAGGCGGCTGCGCTGGAAATCTCGTGCCCGACATTGAAAGGCTTCGAGGCAGGACGGTGGGAGTGGCTCGTCATGGGACCTGACGACTGCCTGCAGGCCCTTCTCGATCTGGGATCGCTGCGGGACGAGGGGCGGTTGATCTTGAGCTGGCCCGAAGGGGAACGCCTGCGCGTCACTCCAATGATCTCCTTCAACAACCTGCGCATGGGGATCCGAAAGAGATCCAACTGGTTTGAACTTTCGGGAGAACTGTTTGTCGACCATCAGCGCGTGCTGCAACTCAAACAACTCCTGGACCTGGTGCGAAGCACGGAGTCCCGTTTCATTCCTTTGGGAAACGGCGAGTTCCTCGCTTTGACCGGGGAATTCAAACGCCGCCTCGAAGAACTTGCGACCTATGCGGACGCACAGGGAAAGGAAGTGCGCCTGCATCCTCTGGCCGTGGGTGCCGTTCAGGAACTGGCGGTGCAGCTTCGAGACCTGGACGCCGATGAAGCGTGGCACGCCCAGGTGGAGCGTCTCGGTCGATGCGAAGAAATTTCGCCGCCCGTTCCTGCAGGCTTGAAGGCCGAACTGCGCGACTACCAGGTGGAGGGATTTCGATGGCTCGCTCGCCTCGCGAACTTGGGGGTGGGAGCCTGCCTGGCCGACGACATGGGACTCGGCAAGACGCTCCAGGCACTCTCCCTTCTGCTGCACCGCGCTCCGGAGGGACCTTCACTGGTGGTTGCCCCCACCTCGGTCTGTCTCAACTGGCTGGAGGAGGCCGGCCGCTTTGCTCCATCCCTGCGTGCGCAGGTCCTGGGCGGAGGGGACCGTGAAGACAGGGTGAGGTCCCTCGCCCCTCACGATGTGCTCATCTGCAGCTACGGGCTGCTGCAGCAGGAGGCGAAACTAGTCGCATCCATCCGGTGGAACACGATCGTGCTCGATGAGGCTCAGGCCATCAAGAACATGACGACCAAGCGCTCCCAGGCCGCCATGAAGCTGAAGGGTGCGTTCAAGCTCATCACCACGGGAACTCCCATTGAAAACCATCTCGGTGAGCTGTGGAACCTGTTCCACTTCATCAACCCGGGGCTTCTCGGGTCGGCCGACAGTTTTTCTCAGCGGTTCGCCGTGCCCATCGAAAAGCATGGGGACCCGGCGGTGGGAAAGCGATTGAAAAAACTCATTCGCCCCTTCATCCTGCGCAGAACCAAGTCTCAGGTGCTCCACGAACTGCCCCCCAGGACCGAAGTGTTGCTGCGGGTGGAAATGTATCCTGAGGAGGCGGCCTTTTATGAAGCGCTGCGCCGGCAGGCTCTGGAAAGGTTGGAGTCCGACAATGGCGATTCCGGGCGGAGACACATAAAGATTCTGAGTGAAATTCTGCGGTTGAGACAGGCATGTTGCCACCCGCGCCTCGTGGTGAAAGATTCGCCCATTCCCAGTTCCAAGCTGGATCTTTTCGGCGAAGTGATCCGGGAAATCAGGGAAAACGGTCACAAAGCGCTGATATTCAGCCAGTTCGTGGCTCACCTGGCTCTCCTGAGGCAGTACCTCGACGGGATGGGTGTGCCCTACCGCTACCTGGACGGCGGCACGGCACCCAAGGATCGAAAACGGGAAGTGGACGCTTTTCAGGCGGGACACGGCGATCTCTTTCTCATCAGTCTGAAGGCGGGTGGGCTCGGGCTCAACCTCACCGCCGCCGATTTTGTCATCCACATGGACCCGTGGTGGAATCCTTCCGTGGAGGACCAGGCATCGGACCGGGCACATCGCATCGGCCAGGAGCATCCCGTCACCATTTATCGGCTCGTCAGCAAAGGCACCATCGAGGAGAAGATCGTGCGACTCCATGAGAGCAAGAAGGAACTGGCCGACACCCTCCTGGAGGGAACGGACGTCACAGGAAAGATTTCCGCAGAGGAACTGCTGCGGCTCATACGGGATCAGTGATGGATGGGGGAAGTGATTTGCCGCAAATGATTTTCGAACGGAGCTCCGATCCGCAGGTGATCCGGCGTACAGGGGGCATCCGGGGCATTTGGGATGTGAGATGGGCGCAAGACTACTCAACACGGTTTATGGCATGCGTGGGCTGAGGCGGTTCGGGGCCATTGCCGGGGTATTGGCCAGGCACGGCTTTGGTGGCGTGGTGGATCGGCTGTTCCGGGGCCGAAAAGGGACGGCACGGGAGGACGCGGAAGAAGACCAGGTCTTCAGTTCCGGGTTTCCATCCCCCAAAAGGATTCGACTGGTGCTCGAGGAGTTGGGCCCGAGTTTCGTGAAACTCGGTCAGCTGATGAGCACCCGCGCGGACCTGTTCCCTGCCGAATACATCGAAGAATTCAGGAAACTGCAGGATTGCGTCCCGGGCATTCCTTTCGAGGACGTGAAGGGTGTCATGGAAAGGGAGCTGAAGAGGCCCCTGTCGCAAATTTTCGCTCACTTCGATCCCGAACCCATCGCCGCGGCGTCCGTCGGTCAGGTGCACACGGCCAGGCTGTTTTCCGGGGAAAAAGTGGCGGTCAAGATCATCCGGCCCGGCATCGAGAAGAAAATCCGCCAGGATATCCGGCTCATGTACGGCCTGGCCAACCGGGTGGAACGGTCTTTCGAGATGGGGCGGATCATCGGTGCGGTGAATCTGGTGAAAGAATTTGAACGGATCATCTTCCGTGAACTGGACATGATCATCGAGGCGGGAAACATTGAGAAATTCGCCGCCAACTTCAAGGAAGGCGACGAGATCTACATTCCCAAGGTCTACTGGGACCTGACCACCCGGTCCGTCCTGGTCATGGAACACATCGACGGCATCAAAATGGACGAGGTGGAAAAGATCCGGGCCCACGGCATCGATCCCAAGGAAGTGGCACTCATCGGCCTGCGGTCCTTTTCGCGCCAGCTCATGAAGTTCGGCTTTTTCCATGCGGACCCGCACCCGGGCAACACCATCGTCATGTACGACGGCCGGGTCAGTCTCGTGGATTTCGGTATCACGGGCTACCTGGACGATGAAACCATGCGCCAGATCGCCAATCTTTTCCTCGGATATGCGGAACACGATTACGACATGGTCATGGACGCTCTCATGGACGCGGGTCTCATCGATGAGGAGCGTATGGATCTCCAGGCTTTTCGGGTCGACCTCAAGGACGTCAGCGAGTCCTTCTACGGAAGGTCGCTCCAGTACATTTCCGTGAAGGATGTCTACGACCAGGTCATGCAGCTCGTTTTGAAATACCGCATCCGGCTGCCCCGAAACCTGCTGCTGCTGCTGAAGACCTTCATTCAGACCGAGGCTCTGGGAAAAATTCTGGGGAGCGATGCGAGCATCCTGGAAGTGACCCGGCCCTACGCCCGAGAGTTGCTCCAGCGGGGCATCGACGCCCGAAGCATGTTCAAGAACGTGGGGCGCGACATGCGCACCGCCGGCGTTTACATGAAGGCCGCGCCCAAGTATGTGCACGACATTCTCAGGCGAACGGCCGAGGGCCGGCAGCGGCTCGAATTTCACCACTCGGGGTTTGAAGACATGGGAGCCCGCCTGGAAAAAAGTATGAATCGCCTCACGGTGGGGCTGGTCCTTGCCGCCTCCATCGTGGCCGCGGCAATGATCCTCAATTCCGACCAGCGGATTTTGGAGTTCCCCCTGCAGTTTCTGGGAGAGCAGGCCCTTTCCCTCACGGCGCTTCTGGGAGTCGGGGGCTATGTCATCGCCACGGTCCTGGGAGTCTGGCTCATCATTTCCATCTTCCGCTCGGGCCGATTGTGAACGGCCCATTGGCTCACCGGTTCCGAAGCTTTTTCAGAAACCTTCGAAGCGGTACAGAAAAAAGATGGGGTGGAAAGCTCCGCAGTTTTCAGGACCTCCAAGGATCTCTCGGCCCTTCTTGTCCCAGAAACTCCAAAGATCCTCGGCCGAAGTGTTCCTGAAACGCACGAGGGACAGTTGGAAGACACCGGAGGCTGCCCCTGAAGGGCGGGGATCCCATGCATCGTTCAGAGCTTTCCAGGCTGCCTGGACCCGTGAGATTCCGGCACTCCAGGACTCGTCGCTCCCTGCATGCCTCACCAGTTCTTCGACGGCAGTGCGTAACGCCCCTGCCTGAGCAAGGTCTCCCGCGGCGTGAAAGCATTCGGCGTTCTTCTCAAAACGTGAGGGGGGAAACCTCATCGGGGGGAGGAGGATTTCTTCCACGTCGGACTCCAACCCTCTTTGAGCGCAAATTGTGGCGGCGGCTTCGGACAGGGTGTCGATGACCTCTCGCTCTCCGGTGACAAAAGCGGCAGGGCAATGTTTCAGTCTTGGCAGCACAAGCCGGAACCAGAAGGCGATGCGTCTGGGCAGCAGAAAAGAGAGATGGCTCCTTTCATTCCTCAGAGAAAGGTTCAAGGTCTCGACCATCTCCTCCAGGCCGTCCTCTTCGTCCATGCCCAAAATCCTCCGGAAATCCTCTTCCAGAGCGTCCATCTTCCGGTAGTCCCTCTGCAGTTCCAGTTCCTTTTCGTCCAGGTCGCGAGCCAGTTCCAGGAAGAGCCCGGCCTCTGTGACGAGCCGCTTCCGTTCCTGAAGGGCCGTGTCCACGGAACCGCCCTTGAGAGCACTTCGAATGAGCCGAGTGTCTTCATCCAGGAGCTTCAAAGCCCATTGCCGGGCCATGGACGACTGAAGGCTCTCCTCGCCGTGAAGAGCTCCAAATTCCTCGTAATCGCGGAGTTTGCCGGCAACCAGAGCCGCGTCTTCATCCTCGTCGAAAGCAGCCCAGGGGCGGATGAAGCCCCGGCAGGATGTGGGCACCCCAAACGGGCGCGACACCTGAAGCAGGCTCAGGGAGGGAAAGACCAGGGGAAGAGTGAGTCCGTCCACTTCTGAAATCGTGGTGTAGGGAAACAGAAAGAAAAGAGGGTCGTATTCGTGCATACCTTCCTCGTCAACTGAAAGAGAACTCAGGGTCTCGGGGTGCGTGGATCACAAAAGTCCGTCAGGATTTCCCGAAGAGAGGGGCATCGGGGAGGGTCACCCCTTCCTGCCGGGCGGCGGCTTCCAGGAGACACCGGATGGCCTTTTCTCCATCTTCTCCCACATCGCGGGTGTATTCGTTCACAAACATTTCAATGTGGCGGCGAATCACCTCGGGTTCCATTTCCTGGGCATGTTGGCGAATGTAAGGCCACGCCGCTTCGGGATGGTTCCGGCTGAAGAGCAGGCTTTCCCGTATTTTTTCTTCTACGAAGCGGGCGGTTTCACCCCCAAGGCTGCGCTTGATCACGATGCCCCCCAGAGGCAGAGGAAGCCCCGTTTCCCCTTCCCACCACGCGCCCAGATCGAGCACCGGGTGCAGCCCATACCGGGGGTAGGTGAAGCGGCCTTCATGAATGATGACCCCGGCGTCTACCCTGCCTTGCGCCACTGCGGGCATGATTTCGTGGAAGACCATCTCCTCCACGGGGCCGCGGTGGGTTCCTTCCAGCTGCAGAAGCAGACCGGCGGTCGTCATTTTCCCGGGAATGGCCAGCGGCCGGTCCCTGAGGTCGTCCATGGTCAGCCGCTCCCGCGCCACGACGAGAGGTCCGCAGCCTCTTCCCAAAGCGCCGCCGGCCCGAAGGAGGCAATAGTCCGCCATGAGGTGCAGCATGGCGTGGATGGAGACCTTGCTCACCTCCAGGTTTCCGGCCCGCGCCGCCCGGTTCAGTTCCTCCACATCCCCCATGACGATGCGGAACGAAAGGGGAGCGAGGGAAATGCAGCCCTGAGCCAGAGCGTAGAAGATGTAGGTGTCGTTGGGACAGGGAGAAAATCCCAGGCTGATCGGTTGCTTCATGAATCTCCTCATAATGCCGCAAAGATCCGAGTTGCGTCCCCCCTTCCGTCATCCCCCCGCGATTCAGGCGGAAGCCCGGATTCTGCAGCGCAAGCCACGATTCTTGCTCAGAGGCCGCTACGTTAAAGTTTCAGGCCGACTGCAGCCTCCCGCCGGAGTGCTGCGGCGCCGCACCTGATGTCCGACCCTCGACAACGTTTTACGCTTGCACCGGGGTGAGGCACACAAAGCTCCGACGCCTGCCTCCGCCCATCGGAACAAACGCTCTCAGCAAGGAAATCGGGACGGCGGCTGAAGTTGGAGGCTTGTCAGGCTGTCCTCGAAAATCCGAGGCCATCCAGCCAGTTCAACACAATGGTGTGGCAGTGGGAGAAGGCCTGCTCGAAATTCCAGCGACTCTTGTCTCGGTCGCCGGCCAGGTTGCTCACCCCCCGGCATTCGATCATGGGAACGCCGTGGCGGAAACACGCCTGAGCGATCCCGCTCCCTTCCATACTTTCCGCGAAGGCTCCATAGTGCTGAAAACGGCGCGACGCCGTTTTTTCGTCCCCGCTCACCATGGATACGGTGAGGCTGGGACCGTGAAACACTCTGAACAGGGAGCGCACCTTGCGAATGCCGCCATCTGCATTGGCGGCGGTCTGAAAAATGCCGCTTCGTTCATAAGTGCCCTCGGGCGTCCTCTCGAGCCATCGGGAAAAGCCGGCCTGCCCCCCAAGGGGGATCGAATCATAGATGCCTTCCCCGTCCACCGTGAGAACAGGGATGCCGATCTCCTTTGCGGGCAGTGTCCCGGCGCACGTGAGCACGCCCTCATCGCCAAGGAAAATTTTCGTGGAAATCAGGACATCTCCGCAGGCCAGCGGGCCGTCGCGGTAGGCCCCGCAGCATCCCACATTCCAGACCTGGTGCACGGAAAAACGCTGCAGGAGGGCCGAAGCGACGGTGGCTCCATTGACCTTTCCCAGGCCCGTGCTTCCCAGCATCACGGAGAGGCCGGCCTGGCGGGACACATGGAACCGATCACCCAGGAAGTCGAAGGATTCCGATGGCCTCAACGCTCGTACCAACCCCTGGATTTCGTCGGAAACAGCTCCCAATATTATGAGCAGCATCTTGCAGTCCCGTTGGCCTGACACGTTGCGAGAATTGGCAGCAGCCAGATTCCGGATCTAAAATTTGCAGCCCTCCACGAGGCGGAGCGATCTTGCTGTGTTCCTCGACCTTGCAGAGTCATGACGGAAGCATCCAACGTCGATCATGCTGAATTCCCGTGTTCAAAAAGCCTCCACACAAGAAAGAAATTATTATTCAGGCCCATGGGCCGCACTGTCAAGAACTGGTTTTGAACTGGTTTTGGACGGACCTGAACGTCTCCTTTACACATCCCCCTGCAGGTGTTAATTTGCACGCTTTGAGAGCCGCAACTCGCCGCACTCCCTCAGGCACGACGATTGCCCCTCCGTGTACCGGTCGAAACAGCCCGACAGCCGACGCCCAGGGCCGCCTCTCAACGGGAAGGTGTAGCGGGTGCGGCATCTGGGTGTGTCGTGTTCGGCTCGAATGGCGATGCGTGCCGGGCAGGAGCACACGCCCACTCCTTTGCATTCCCCGCGGCACCGCAGTATCGGGTGTCCGTTTCGCAGTCGGCCACGCCGGCGTTTTTCAGGGCGGCATCCAATTCTCCGGGGATTCCGGTCGGGAGACCGACGCAATGACGACTCAAGCGGTGGACACTCCATTGTGTTGGGTCGTAGCCGGCTTCAATGCCTCATCATTCAATCAGGGTACGGCCGGGTGAGTGCGCGGACCGGTCCCGCATGAAGAGACCCGGCACCAGGCGGGATGATTGTTGCGAGAGAGATTTCGGTCAAATTTGAGTGGCTGGAGCAGCTCTGAGCCACGAAGAGGGTTGCTGCTGAACTCCGGGAGGCGAACGACTCTAGGGATGGTTGGATTCTCGTGAATATTGTCGTCATCCAGACCGGTTTCATCGGAGATGTGATCTTGAGCACCCCGGTATTCACGGAGTTGAAGTCTTACTTTCCCGGTTCACGCCTCACCTTGTTGACAACTCCGGCTGCGGCGCCCCTCATGCGAGATCATCCAATGCTGGATGACACACTCGTCTTTGACAAACGCGGTGCAGACAAGGGTCTGTCAGGCACGCTGCGGATGGCGCGGCGCTTGAGGGCCTTAAAATTCGATTCCGTGTTCAGTTTGCACAAGTCATTCAAAACGGCCCTGCTGGTGGCGCGAAGTGGAGCAAAGCAGCGCTATGGATTTGAAGAAGCGGCCTGTTCATTTGTCTACTCCGTGCGTTCCTCTCGAAAGGAATACCTCCACGAAGTCCAGCGAAATCTGGCCATTCTGAAGCCGCTCGGGCTGCGTCCAGAGTCGAGCGCCACCCGCATGACGCTCGATTTTTCTGCTGAGATTGCCGCCGAGGCCGAACGACTGGTTGGGGATCTGCGCAGCGACTTCGTCGTTTTGGCTCCGGGAAGCGTTTGGGCAACCAAACGTTGGACCGCGGAGGGGTTCGCCTCGGTAGCCGATGCGCTGCAGCTGCAGGGCTACTCCGTAGTCCTGCTGGGGGGGCCTGACGATGTCCCGGTTGGCGAGGCAGTGTCGGCACTGATGAAACGGCGTGATCGTGTCCGCAACCTGACAGGTGTCTGCACGATTGCAGTATCGGCACAGGTGCTGTCTCGAGCCCGACTGGTCGTCACCAACGACAGCTCGCCGTTGCACATGGCTTCTGCGCTGGGTGTGCCTGTCGTTGCAGTGTTTTGTGCCACACTCCCTGAACTTGGATTTGGCCCCTGGCAGGTGCCTGCAGAAGCCGTTGGAGTTGAGGGTCTGGAATGCAGACCCTGCGGCAGGCATGGCGGAACGAGATGTCCGACGCGGACCCACGCCTGTCAGTTAAAACTTGACGCTTCGACGGTGCTTTCAGCGGCGGAGCGTTTGCTCGAGGATGCAGAGTTTGTTGGTAAGCAACGTGGCAGAACGTGATGCGATCGAGGAAAGAGGGCCGGAGTGCTGGACCCGGGCCTGCCTTCAATCCGGATGGCTCTGGCATCGAGGATACCTGACCGATTCGCTGAGGGTGGTGTTGCCCGAGGTGCTCGAGAGGCTCGTCCGCACATCTGAAGTGGACGCGGTGTCTCGTGGGAAAACGATGGTCACGACGCTGACACCGGAAACGGACATTAGAATCCGCATGTATCGTCGAGGTGGATGGGTGCGCCATCTGAATCGCTCGTGCTTTCTTCGAACCTCCCTCAAGGATCGGGTCTATCAAGAACTCTCGATACTTTCATACCTTTTTGCCACCGGCATTCCTGTCCCGGAGCCCATAGGCGGCTATGTAAAAATTGTCGGTGCAGGGATGGGGTACCGTGCGGTGATTGCAACACGGGAGATTTCCGGTGTCGAAAACATGCTGACGCAGTGGCGGGCATGGGATGTTCCACGCGAAACGGTTGCAGCGGGAGCCGCGCGTGCAGCGGAATTGTCACTGCGATTGCTGGATGCGGGTGTCTTTCATCCCGATTTTCATCCCGGAAATCTTCTGGGACGGGTGGGGTCGGGGGAGGCTTCGGAGTATTTTGTTATTGATCTTGACCGGGCAAGTCGCTTCGATGTGAGACATCGGGCGAAGATTCAGGCCTATGTGGGCCGGCGCTGGGAGCGAGCGTGTCTCAAGCATTTGCGAAAAGAGATCGCAGCTGTGGCCATCGACTCCTTTCTTCGAACCTCCGGGGGCAAGACAATCCAGGATGGGCACTGAAGCCTCACAACGTTGGCAATCATAACTGCTCGTGGCCTTAGGGGATGTGGTTCGCGGGTTTGCTGTGGCCGAGGCAATGCAGATGCCTGTCCTTCCCGCCGAACAATCTGGGCGGTTCGAGTCCGGGAATCCCAGTCCAAAGCGCAGCTTTTTTTGTGCCTTTGGACTGAATGGGAAATTCGAGCTCTCATCGCGGGTGGACGCACCGGCCGAGAGAAGGAACGTGAAATCCTTGATACGGTGCAGGCGAAACTTCAAAGTCCTGAAGGCCCCTCCACTGCATCGGCTCCCGCGGATGCGACCGAGCCTGCAGTTTGCCCTGCGGCCGGCAGTCGATTCCGCTCCCCGCTGTCGACGTGTTTGCCCGGGACGGACCCAGCTGTGCCCAAAGTCCATCGCACCGCAAATCGTTTTGGCCCAGATCCGAGTGCTGTCACAAGAATCCCGCGGAAGAAGTCCTTTGTGTTTTGCCCAAAATTTCGGAACCGACCGGTGATTGTCTGTGGCATCTCGTGCGTTCCCTGGATGAGACGATAAAGATAGAGGCAAAAGAGTGGCAAATCCATCAAAGGGGGCGTCGGATTCACCGCGGCCTCCCCACAAGGTTTTCCAAGACCGTCTTGGCCTGTTATTTTTGACCTTCACCGTGCAACTGATCGGCCGGCTGCCCCGAGGTCTGCGCACCCTCCTTGCCAACGTCCTGGGAAGTGTCGCCTACGTCACCCTGGGGGGGGTATCGACGTTTGGCGGCAAAAAACCTGGAACTGGCGTTGGGGTGCCGGATGGACTCCCGGCGCCGCCGCCGGATCTCTCGCCGCATTGCGCGAAACGTGGTCGGGGAGTTTTTTGAACTTGCGGCCTGGCTTTATCTTTCCGACGAGAGCCGCCGCCGCCTCATCCGGTTCGAGGGCCTGGAGCATCTCGATGCGGCGCTGGCCGCCGGCCGGGGCGCGATTGCCGTGACGGCCCACCTCAGCAACTTCCCGTTGATCTCGGTCGCTCTCACTCTCGCAGGATACCGCAACGTGTTCATGATGCAGCAGATTAAGGCCGCCGCGACCGATGAGTACTTCAACGGCCTGGAACGCAGACTTGGCGTGGAAATCATCGACGCCCTGCCGCGCCACCGGGCCGCCATGGAGTGCCTCCGCTCGCTGAAGCAGAAAAAGATCGTGATCATGGCTCTGGACCTGGACGCACGCAACGAGGGAGTGTTCGTAGAGTTTTTCGGGATCAAGGCGTCGACTTTCACTGGTCCGTTTGTTCTGGCCCGGCGGGTGGGTTCGCCGGTGCTGCCCGTTTTTCTGGTCAGCCTCGGGGGAGGGGCCTATCTGGTCAAAGTGCACCCGCCGCTGCCCCCCGCCGACCATGGGGAGGCCGGTGCCGTGCCGCCCCTGCGGGAGTTCCACCGTGTGCTGGAAACGCAGATCCTCCAGCACCCCGACCAGTGCTTCTGGCTCAACAAGCGGTGGCGTACCCGTCCGCCGGGTGATCGGCTGGGAAAGATCTACCGCAAGGGCTATTGACGGCTGCGGGCCGCAGGCGCCGGATCCTGTCCGGAGGAGATGCCCGGATAAGGATCTCGTCCGGCGTTCTATCAAGCGAGTCTGAAAGCCTCACCCGAGGTCGTTTCCAGGATGGAGTGGCAGGCTTCATCGCGAAGTTGATCGAAAGCCCCAAAAGGCTGGGAGGTTGTTCGCAGGACGGAACCTCTCGCTTGCCCTGCCGTTTGACGGGATCGGAAGAGGCCGAGATGATGCCTGTCTCGACCGACTTGAGTGAATACCTGACCGGACCACGAGAGATGCCGTAAAAGTGCGGCGGCAGAAGGAGGCTGCATGCAGGAACCGATGTTGTGGAATTCAGCGGGGTTTCTGATTGCCGAGTTGGAACGTTCCGGTGAGTCCTTGCAACGAGATGAAGAAGCTTTTCGAAAGGGCATCTCGTGAGGCGGCCCGGTCAGTATTTCCGGGCAGGCGCCGGCGCGGTCATTTTCAACAGCCGGGGACTGGTGCTTGCTCTGGAGCGTACCGATGTTCCCGGCGCCTGGCAACTGCCTCAGGGAGGTCTGGAAGATGCGGAGGAGCCGATCCGCGCTGCTTTGAGAGAAGTCGCCGAGGAAACCGGCATTGACGAAAGGGACCTTCTGCCGGTAGCAGCCTATCCGGAACCGCTTGTGTACGAACTGCCGGCGGGTGCTCGGAGTGAGAAGACGGGCCGCGGCCAGGTACAATACTGGTTCCTTTTCAGGTTCCTCGGACGCGAGGAAACCATCGATGTGACGGGTGGCGGGGAGTTCCGGGCCTGGAAATGGGCGCCTTTTGAGGACCTGGTTGACGCAGCGGTGGAGTTTCGCAGGCCCCTCTACCGTCGGCTGCTCGACTATTTTGAGCCGCAGATCTCCGGGTGCAGACCTGCAGACCCGTCGTCCGTCTGAAAGCATGCCGGGAAAGCCGGGTCCGGGTCTCTTTGCCCCTCTTATTCCCCTGAGCGGAAACCTCGGATTGATTCAGGACTTCAGGACATCGGTTGCCGCAGGGAGGGCGGACGGTTGCGGGACATTCTCTTGATGATCCGGAGACTTCATCTCACCGTCCTGTCGTCCTGAAGAATGCCCTCCGATGTCAAAACCATCCCGAGCTGATCCTGCTTATGCCTTCTTTCGCGTTCCGGGGACTGAAGACTGTCCACCTGGCCGGACAAAACGCGGCAGCCGTTCCCGGGCACCCGGAATGCCGGCATCCGTTTCAAAAGAAGGAGACCGGAGATGACGCATTGAATTCTCAAACTGACGATGTGCCTTCTCATCTGCCATCGTGGAGATCCGGTGCAAAATGGAATCTAAAGCCGGTCCTTCGGCAACTGGTAGTGCCCGTGGTGATCGTTTTCTGTTTTCTTTGTGCTGGGTTTCTTTTCAGGGGCATCATGGGACTGAATAACGAGGTGCATCATCTTCCGCTTGCGAAGCAGCACGTCAAGCCGGATTGGTTGGCGGGGGATTTCTACTACAGCGAAGATTCGGGATACAGACTGCTTTTTCAGAATATTTTGGGAAGGGTGGTCGTTGAATGGGGCTTCCTCAAGGCCTCGATCGCCGGGAGGTTGGTGGGATACGGTCTTCTTGCCGTCGCTTTTGTGGGGCTGGCAAGAATGCTTCGGTTCGGTACCGTCTCTCTGCTCCTTGCATTGAGCCTTTTCCTGGTGAATCCGGAGCAGGGCGCTGTGGCCGGCGAATGGCTTGTGGGGGGGATTGAGCCCAAGGTTTTTGCCTATGCCCTTTGCCTGATGGCGATTCCTGTATTGTTTCGTGGAAACTATCCTCTCGCCGCGGTTCTGTTAGGGCTGGCAACCTCGTTCCATGTCCTGGTCGGCGGATGGTTTCTGGTTGCCTGTGTCACATGGGTCGTGTTTTGTGGGGAATCAAGAATAAGGATTCGCACCGTGTTGTATTGCACGGTGTTTTACCTTTTTTGGGGAGGATTTGGA
>CAZZHS010000024.1:0-61349 GCA_964654275.1 uncultured Syntrophobacteraceae bacterium | reverse complement strand
CCCGGATCAGCAGGGGGGTCCGACCCGGATCGGGCGACGGATCGGGCCGGATCGGGGATCGGACGAACCATGGGAAGTGCGGGAAGCGCCTCACCGAGGTCAAAACGGTCACCGGCGGGCAGGGCGGAGGCGCCGTTTGATTGCGGCCTGCACATCATGTATAAAAGCAAAAGGGGAGGCTGAAAAGCATGCGCCTGCAGCAAAAGCTCCAAATGAAGCGAAAGGAGATCCTGGAAGCCGCCGAACGCAACGGGGCCTTGAACCTTCGGATCTTTGGTTCTGTGGCGCGCGGCGAAGAGCATCCTGAAAGCGACGTGGACTTTCTGGTGGAGATGGCCCGGGGGAGGAGTCTCAAGGACCTGTCCCTGCTACTCCAGGACTTGGAAGACCTGCTGGAGTGCAAAGTGCACGTCGTGGACACGGAGAGTCTTCACTGGTACATCCGGGACAAAATCCTGGAGGAGGCAAAGCCCCTTTGAAAGACGACCGCCTCCACCTGATTCACATCTGGGAGTGCATCCAGCGCATCGAACTGTACACTGCCGAAGGCCGGGACCATTTTCTCGCCGACACAAAAACGCAGGATGCCGTGCTGAGGAACCTTCACACCCTGTCCGAATCCACACAACGCCTTTCAAAGAAACTGAAAGACTCTCATCCAGAGGTGGAATGGCGGTCCATTTCCGGCTTTCGAAACGTGCTGGTTCACGACTACCTGGGAATCAACCTGGAACTGGTGTGGCGCGTGATCGAACGGGACATTTACACACTCAAAGCTCAGATGCGGCAGATCCTCGAAGAACACGGGCTGGAGGTTTGAAACCGACAGGGAGAAAGCGTGGCGTGCTCCATCTCGAAGAGGACCTGCCTCTACAGGACAAGGACTTTGAGGCCATGCGGGAAGGTCCGGTCCACGATCCCGGGGACCTCAGGAACACCCTGGACTTCCTGGAATTCGTGGGAGCGTTCGATTCCGGAAGACCTGAAGTAAAACCCTACCCCGAGCCCTTTCGACAGGTGGATTGAGCTCATGAACCCGGCACGGTTCAAAGAGAAGCTCGACCGCCACCGAGCTGCAGGCGACAACTCCGGGCCCTGCAATTTCCGCCATCAGGCCGAACATCCGCATCAGGTCAAGAAGGGGCAAGAAGGGGGCGGGCCGAGACGACCACGCGCTTTTCTTTTCCCGGGCGCTCATCCCCTTTCCCCAGGAATCCGTGCAGTGGCCACGAGGGGAGCAGAGGGAGATCATCTCTGAGGTGCAGCAGGCTTTTTGCGGTAATCCACATAGTGCTTTTCTTCCACCAGTGGGGAGTTGTTCGCGAGGTTGATCTGTCTCTTGAGCTCCGCCCGCCTGTCGTTGATCTGGTAGACGCTGCGGGCAAGCTCGATGAATTCCTGGTCAAAGGACTGCTCGGCCTCCTTGATTCGGATTCTGTCCTCGATATCCCACAGCGTCAGGTTGACCTCGCGCAACTGGGTGAACTCAGGGGAGGCGACCTCGATGCCGCACTCCCGCATCGCCGGAAGCAGAAGTTCGTATTCCCTGCGAATATTCTCCACCTTGACCGGGTCTGTGATTCTTTCCAGCTTGATGGACAGGATGGTCACCTTGTCAACGAGCTCCCCAATGGAAACATCGATTTTCACAGCCTGCGCTCCTGAATTTTCCAAAGCGACACGCGATAGATAAATGTTGAACAGAATCGGTCTTCAGGATATTTTCGGCAAGTTCGCGACACGTCGGCCTGTCGCAGCACATTGGAGCCCTGATGACCCGTGAACGTATCCTGATTATCCGCCTCTCGGCCCTGGGAGATGTAGTTCACACGCTGGCCTTTGTCAACCGCGTGCGCAAGGCCAGGCCGCAGGCGCACATCACGTGGATCCTGCAGCCACTGGCCTATGAACTGGTCAGACATCAGCACAACATCGACCGATTCATCGTCTTGCCCCCGACCCGAAGCTTGTCGGCCCTGGGCGCGATCTTGGCCCAGATCGGCCGGGAACGCTTCGACCTGGTTTTCATGCTCCAGGTCAGCTTGAGGGCCAGCCTGGTTTCACTCTGTGTGCACGGCGGCATGAAGATCGGCTACGATTTCCGACGCTCCCGCGAAGGGCAGTGGCTGTTCTCCAACAGCCGAATCCCCCCCCGGCCGGCGGGTCATGTCCTGGATCAATTCTTCGAATTTCTCGATCACCTGCACATCCCCCCGGCCCCTCTGGACTGGGACATTCGAATCACCGAGGACGAACGCGCCTGGCAGGCCGCCTTCTTCCGCTCGATTCCGCGGCCGGTGGCCGCCTTCGTGGTGGCCTCATCCAATCCCCACAAGGACTGGCCGGCGGAGCGATATGCCTCCGTCATGGACGCCGTTGACCGGAAGCTCAACCTCCAGCCCATGATTGTGGGCGGTCCCAGCCGGAGGGAACGCGTTCTCAGTGATGAGATTGTCGCCCGATGTCGCTGCAGACCCGTGATCGCCCTGGAACGACCGGTTCGCCATACGCTGCTGCAACTGGACGGCGCGAGGGTCGTGGTGGCCCCCGATACCGGCCCCATGCACATGGCTGTGGCCTTGAATGTGCCCACCGTCGCCCTTTACGGCTATACCGACCCGCGGCGATGCGGACCGTATCGGCGCTTTGCGGATCTTCTCATCGACCGGCACAACACGCACCCGGATCCCCAGCAACCCATCACTCGGAAAACCCACAAGGGGCGGATGAGGCTGATAACATCTGATGAGGTGTTTGCGAAAATCGAGCTGGCCCTCGCCCGTTACCAGCCACGTTTGCCCGCCTCTGCCGGGCATTCGCCCGACCAGCCGGCACAAGGAGCCGCATGACACCGATGACCCTGAAAAAGTGGCAGAAAATCTCGCTTGCGATCATCCTGCTGGCCGGCCTGGCAGCCGGCCTCTCCTGGGGATATTGGACGACCCTGGGCCACCGCTTCTCCACCATCACCCCGGGCAGGGTCTATCAGTCTGCGGTCATGCCTGCGGCGGATCTCGCCGAAACCGTCCGGGACAAAAAGATCAAAGCCGTGATCGACCTCCGAACCGATGAGTCGGCAAGCCTTTCGCCGCAGGAGGAAAGCCGACTGCTCGAAGAGCTCGGCGTCCGCTATCACCATCTTCCTTCCAAGCATGTGCCCGAGGACACCACGGTGGACGCATTCCTGAAAATTGCTGTTGACCCGGAGAACTACCCCATGCTGATCCACTGCCATCATGGCGAGGGGCGTTCCGTGCTGTTCGCCGCCCTCTACCGCATCGAATTCGAAGGCTGGGACAACGAAAAGGCGCGCAAGGCGGCCAAGCTGCTCCATTTCCGCGGCGCCTTCGGCCCTGACGGTGAGAAAGGAAAATTTCTGCGCGCCTATGTGCCGCGACAGACCACGTCACGGAAACAAGGCGACCGCTGAGGCTACCCCGTCATTGTGCCCAGCAACCGATCACAACAGATGAAGTGACCATGAATCCATCCTGCCGACGCCTTCGCTTTTTTTCCGTGCCGCTGCTCATCATGCTCGCGGTCTGCACCCTTTTCCGCGCAGTTTTTTATCTGCTCTTCGCCCCACAGGACTGGGCCGTGCCGGCGGGCACCCTGGCGCAAGCCCTGTATCTTGGGGTCAAATTCGACCTGCGGCTCATCCTGCTGCTGCTGCTGCCCGGGGTGCTGCTGGGACTGGTGCGGCCCTTTGATCCAACCCGGTCAGCCAGGGCGCGGGATTTCTGGCTGCAGCACCATACCCTGCTCTTCCTGGTGCTCTGTTGTGTCTACCTGTTTGACCTGGGCAACTATGCCTATCTGAAAGAGCGCATTGACGCCTCTGCCCTGCGCTATCTGCAAAATCCGCTGATCTCCTCACAGATGGTGTGGGAATCCTACCCGGTCGTCTGGGGCGCCCTTGGCCTCATGATGGGGACGATCCTCTATTATCTGATCTTGCGCGCCCTGACACCGCGCCCTGATCCTGCGTCAAGACTGCCGGCCGGACCAGAGTGGTGGAAACGGGTTCTGGTGACCGTTTTCGTTGTTCTCTTCTATGTTGCCGGCATCTACGGCAAGTTCTCATACTATCCTCTGCGCTGGAGTGATGCCTACTTTTCCGGCGACACATTCACCGCGGACCTTGCTCTCAATCCCCTGCTCTTCTTTGCCAATTCACTGACCACCGCGGAAAAGGAACAGCCCTTCGACACGATCGCCCTGAAACGATATCACGACCGTCTGTCCGCCTACCTCGGCATCGATGACCCCGACCCGGAAAAACTTCTGCTGGAGCGCTATGTCCGCCCCCTGCCAAAGGAGCTGACCCGGCCGAATGTCGTTTTGATTTTTCTCGAATCTTTCGCCGCCCACTGCACCGGGATATTGGGCAACCCCCTCGACCCCTCCCCCCAATTCGATGCGATTGCCCGCCAAGCCCTGCTTTTCAGAAATTTCTATTCCCCGCGCACCGGCACCGCGCGTGGCGTTTTTGCCACATTGACCGGCATCCCCGACACCCTGACCTATCGCACCGCCTCGCGCAACCCGCTCACCATTGCCCACAACACCATTTTGCGCGCTTTCGTCAACCACCGGAAGCTCTATTTTCTGGGCGGCAGCGCCAACTGGGCCAATATCCGAGCCTTGTTTCGCCGCAATCATCAGGACATTGAAATCCACGAAGAGGGGAGCTTCCGTTCGTCCCGAAACGATGTCTGGGGAATCTCCGACTACGATCTGTTCACCGAAGCCAACTCCAGGCTTGCCGCCATCGATGACGCTCCTTTTTTTGCCTTCATTCATCTTTCCGGCAATCATCGCCCCTATACGATTCCCGCAGGGATTCCCGGTTTCACCCTGCGTCAGGAAGATCCCGATCGCCTGACTGCCTACGGCTTCGAGTCACTGGCAGAGTTCAATTCCTTCCGCCTTCTCGATCACAGCCTGGGACATTTTTTCGACCTGGCCCGGCAGCAGCCTTATTTCGACAAAACCGTCTTCCTCATCATTTCGGACAACGGCAGCGGCAACCCGAATCGGCTAAACCCGCCATGCGCGGAGGCCCTGCGTCTGGGGGCTCATCATGCCCCGCTGCTGATTTATGCACCCGGCCTGATTCCCGCAGGCCAAATTATCGACACACCGGCCACCCAGATGGATGTCATGCCGACCGCCGCCGCCCTGGCGGGGATCCCGGCTCTCAACACCACTCTGGGCCGCAACCTGCTGGACCCGAGGTTTGCCGGCAACGGCAAGGGGTTCATCTTCCGCACCCACGGGGCCCGTGGCGAAATTCTTCTCTACGATGGCAGCCGGGCAACCCTGGTCAACACGGATGGCTCCAACCCGCTCAGCCGAAACTGCCCGGAAGCCGAGCACACCGCCGGTTCGCACGGGGCCGCAGAACCGGACCCCGACGCGGTGGAACTGACCCTGGCCCTTTATCACGCCTCAAAATACCTGCTGTACAACAATCAGCCGGAGCGTTACACGGAACGCGGTTTTGCCCAGGTTGCGCCGCAGGGACAACAGACCTCGGCCACCCCCCCCTTTTTACTCACTCCCGACAAGGCAGAGGTGAAATGAATAATGCCCGCTCCAGGCGATTCCGAGAACCTTTTCTGAGATGGCTTTTGAACCTGGCCCTGGCGGCAGTAGCCGTGGCCCTGACGATCTGGGTGGAAGGCAAACTCTCCGGCTGAGGCCCGGTCTGATGATCACCCTGCTTTTCGGTTTTGGTCGCTCGGAAAATAATGCTATGGTGGATAAAATTTAGCCGGCCTGCCGGCCGTGTTCATGCCGGGGCGGTCATCGCTGTCCGAAAGGATCGGAGACCTGCCTGAAAGACCTTGATTTTGACCGGATCGTTGCGGCGATACTCTCTATCAGCAATCTTGCCCGATATGCTTAGAATCCACTCACCCAACGGATATCTGTTGAGCACCTGCCCTGATCTCGACCCACAGGAGCGCGATCGTCTCTTCGCCTTCCTCCCGGACACCTCACCGCGGGCGCAAGGAGCGCTGAAAGGGCGCGCGCTTACGGTTCCGCACCGGAAACACGGCGAGCGGGTGCCCTCGTGAGTTCTCTTCACGGAACGCGGCCCACCATCGGGGCGGTGATCATAGCCAGAGACGCCGAAGACCTGATCGCGGACTGCCTGGCCAGCGTCGCATGGATGGACGAAATCGTCGTTCTGGACAACGGCAGTGAGGATGCGACCCGATCGATCGCCGCAGGCTATGAGGCAAAAGTCATCGTCGAACGGCAATGGCATGGTTTCGGCCCGCAGCGAAGGCTGGCGCAGACTCATGCGACGGCCGACTGGCTGTTTTGGATCGATGCCGACGAGCGCATGAGTCCGGCCCTGACAAAACGGCTGCAACTGCTGCTTGCCGATCCCAATCTTGACACAAGCCTTGCCTACAGCGTGCCGCGCGCCACCGACTTCTTCGGGCGGACGATGCGCCATTGCGGCTGGTACCCCAACCGGGTCGTCCGCTTTCATCATCGACTGAGCTATCGCTACAATGAAGCTCCGATTCACGAAAAGCTCGATGTCCCGCCGGCGAAGGTACGCCCCCTGGCCGAGGACCTGATCCATCTGACCACCGAACGATTCGACCGCTACCTGAAGAAATCTGCGGATTATGCCGACGCCTGGGCCAGGGAAAGGGCGCGACAGGGCCGACGGACGTCCATTGCCGGCATCCTGCTCCGCTCGCTGGCGGCGTTTTTCACCAGATACGTTGTTCAGGCAGGCTTTCTCGACGGCCGCCATGGCCTGCTGCTTTCGCTCCAGAGCAGCCACTATGTCTTCAACAAGTACTTCGGCCTGTGGATTTACGGCCAGGGCTTCCGCCCCATGACCCCTGACAAAGAATCGGCCGGGGGCAAAACGGTCATCTGATCGCCATGCATATCTCTCACATCAATCTGGCCAGGGGTTTTCACGGGGGGGAACGACAGACCCTGAATCTGCTGCGTGAACTTCACGCGCTCAAAATCAGGCAAAGTCTGTTCTGTCGTCCGCACACCCGTCTGCAGCGGGAGGCCGAGGCGGCAGGCATCGAGACCCTAGGCGTCAGCCACTGGCTGCGCGGGCATCGGCTCCCCGCTCCGGGGACCGTGATCCACTGTCACTGCGGCCGGAGCGTCCATTGGGCCGGCCTCCACCATCTCTGCCATCGCCTGCCCTATGTCGTGACCCGCCGCGTCGACAATCCCATCGGCAGAAACCCCTGGACCCGGTACTGCTATCAGCATGCCGGCGCCATCGCCTGCCTGAGCAGCGCCATCGAGGTCGAAGTGGCCAAAATCGCCGGCCGGGTGCGGAGGGTGCTGATTCCCAGCAGCTATTCCAGCTTTGAGGCCCGTCCTGAAAAGGTGGCGCGGATCAGGCAGGACTTTCACGGCAAGATCCTGGTGGGGCAGGCAGGCAAGATGATTCCTCACAAGGGTTTCCGTTACACGATTGAAGCTGCCGAACTTTTGCAACACCACTGCCCCCAGGTCCATGTCCTCCTGCTCGGCGACGGCCCCCTGTGGCCGGAGTTGCAGGCCCGGGCTCGCGACCTCCCCAATCTGGCCATGCTCGGCCATGTGGAGGACATCGGCAGTTACCTGGCGGCTCTCGATCTCTTCGTTTTCCCATCCCTCCACGAGGGCATGGGGTCGACGATTCTCGAAGCCATGCAGCACGGCGTGCCGGTGGTGGCATCCAATGCGGGGGGTATCCCGGATCTCATCGAAGACGGTGTAACGGGGGTGCTGGTTGAGCCCGGCAATTCACAGGCGCTCGCTTCGGCCATCAGGGCCCTGTTGGAGGACCCGTCGCAGGCCCGAGCCATGGCGGCGGAGGCAAGCCGTCGGCTGCCGCGCTTCTCGCCGCAGGCAATGGCCGGACGATACGTGGAACTGTACGAATCTGTATCTGCGGCAGTGTAAGGGCTCCGGCCGGCCGGTGGATATCCACGTTGCTGTCGCAAACCACGGCCCTCGTAAGGGGGACAATCAGCGACGAGTCACAATACCCCGGCTGCGATTCCGGAAAAAATCGTCGATCGCCGTTCCGAGGGGTCGCAGCAACCCTTCAGGGCTTATCTTCGAGGACAGACGCCGATGGCAAGAGTGATCGTGAAACCTGCCGATTATGAAGATTCCACCGTGCGCACGGTCGTGTTCGAAATGATGGATTCCCTGGGGGGAGAGCGCATCGTGCCCGGCATGCACGTTTTGATCAAACCCAATCTGCTGGCCCCCGCATCCCCCAAGGACGCGATGCTCACCCATCCCTCCATCGTGCAGGCTGCTGTGGAATATGTCCTGGGTCGCGGGGCGACCGTCCAGGTTTCGGACAGCTCCGCAACGGGCTCCTTTGAGAAAATTCTCAGGCAGAGCGGTATCCGGGCAGCCCTCGAGGGGCTCCCCGTGGAGTGCCGACCTTTTGAGAATTCCGTCAGGCTGCCCGCATCACCTCCCTTCAACCAGATCGAACTGGCCGAAGACGCCCTCAAGGCCGATGTCATCATCAACCTGCCCAAGATGAAGACTCATTCCCAGATGCTCCTCACCCTGGGAGTGAAAAACCTTTTCGGCTGTGTCGTGGGGCTGAGAAAGCCCGAATGGCACATGAAAACCGGTGTGAATCGGCTGGCTTTCGCCCGTGTGCTCGTGCAGATCTACGCCGCACTCAAGCCGTCATTCAATATTCTCGACGGGGTCCTCGCCATGGAGGGAGACGGGCCGGGCAAGGGCGGCACCCCCAAAAAGGTGGGAGTCATCCTGGGAAGCGACGATGCGGTCGCAATGGACGTCGCCGTCTGCAGAATGCTCGGCATCGCCCCTGAAGAGCTTCTGACCAATGTGGCTGCACAGGAGTTGGGGCTTATGCCGGGCGAGATCTCGGTGGAGGGAACTCTCCCGAGGATAGCGAATTACAAATTGCCCGAGATCGGCGCTGTGATCTTCGGCCCCCGAATCTTTCACGGCATTCTGAGGCGCTATTTCGTTCAAAGGCCGCAAGTCCTGGAATCGGCATGCAAACTGTGCGGGGAATGCTGGAAATTGTGTCCTGCGCATGCCGTCGCCCGGGCGGGGAAAAAGGTCAAGTTTGACTACAATGAATGCATCCGGTGCTACTGCTGCCTGGAAGTCTGCCCCCACGGGGCCATCCATTCCCTGGAACCTCCCGCGGGGAGGCTCCTTTCCAAAACCATCCGGACTCTTTTCCGAGTTTTTCTGAGTCGATGAAAAGAGGGCCCATGTCCTGAAGCTCGAAATCAGCGGATCACCTTGCAGAGCCGGCAAACTTCAGGAAAGCGGTAATGGATCACTGTTGTCCCGACTTGGGGGCACACAATCCGTCGGCACGCTGGAAAATTCTTTGAACACCGCTCTCGGAGCCGATCCACTGCTCGAATTGCCGCCGTCAGAGGCTCACCCGCGTGGCGAAT
This sequence comes from uncultured Syntrophobacteraceae bacterium, assembly GCA_964654275.1. Classification (GTDB taxonomy): domain Bacteria; phylum Desulfobacterota; class Syntrophobacteria; order Syntrophobacterales; family Syntrophobacteraceae; genus SLCH01. The sequence continues at coordinate 51,894 of CAZZHS010000024.1, read as the reverse complement.
GTTCACCGGACTCGATGGGAGCGGTCGAAAAACCACACCCCACAGGCTCTCACCCCCTCCTTCAGCGGGGCGCCTCCACGTGGTGGAAGCCTTCCCCCAGTTCATAGGGTTCGCCCTCGGCCATGGCGCGGCATTTGTCCCGGAGCCATTTTTCGAGATCGGAGACCGGCAGTTCCTTCGTCTGGCTTTCGTGACAGCGAAGGGCGGCCAGCTTGAGAGGAAACGTGCGGGTGATGTCCACACGGTGATTGATGTCTTCAGAAGCCCAGAGGAAAACTTCTTTCACCTTGTGAGGCTCCAGCCCTTCTTCCAGAAGTTCCGGGAACGCGAGATGGTCGCGGGCAAAGGGGTAAACGGCATCCAGCACCACCTGCCCGGTGATCCGGTGGTCCCGGTGCCACATGTAACGGCGGTAGGGATCGAGCGTCACCACCGTGTGGGGGCGATACCTGCGGATGGCTCGAACAATGTCTCGACGGAGCTCAGGAGTATCCTCCAGCCCCTGGTCCGGGTATCGGAGAAACACCACCTCGCGCACGCCCAAGACCGCCGCCGCCGCCATCTGTTCCTTCTCGCGCACCTGAGCCAGCCGGCCGGGATTCACCCCGGGGTCGCTCGTTCCCTTTTCTCCGCTGGTGCACAAGACATAAACCACCGACTTTCCTTCCTGAATCCAGCGAGCCAATGTCCCCGAGGCCCCAAACTCCACGTCATCGGGATGGGCTGCGATGACCAGAACGTCCGCTTGGTCGGTCACCCTTTTCTTCCTCCTGTTCCTGCCGGCATCGAATCAGACTCCCCATGGACACAGCCCCGTGTCCATAAACAGCGGGTTTGGCCGATCATCGAGCCTGATGAAAGAAATGTCTTCTCGATCAAGGCCGTGTATTTGCGTTCGATGGAAGCCACCACCAAGTCCCAGTCGTAATGCTCGACGGTCGACCGAATCCGCCCGGCAGATGCCTGCGCGAAACCTTCCGGGTTCAGGACCCGCTGCACGCCCCACGCGAGGCTCTCGGGAGAATTGTCGGGAACCATCCATCCATTGACGCCGTTTTGAACCATGTCCTGCACGGCCCCCACCTGAGCGGCCACTACGGGAGTGCCGCACGCCAGGGCCTCCAGGAGCACGAGGCCGAACGTCTCATAATGCGAGGGGAGAACCAGAACATCCGCAGCGGAATAATATGCGGGCAGTTCGTGGTGAAACTTTCGCCCGGCAAAGAGAACGGTATCATTGAGGGCTAATTGTCTGCACAAGGATTGAAGCTTCCGGTCTTCCGCCGCGCCGCCGCCTCCACCCCCCACCAGGACGAGTTGAAAATCCACCTGTTTCCGCAGCTGATGCGCGGCCATCAACAGCCGGTCGACGCCCTTGACGGGGTCGAAGCGGCCCACATAGAGAACAAGGGGCCGGGCCGGTTCGAATCCCAGGCGTGCCCGGGCCTGCAGGCGATCCAGGGACTTGAAGGTTTCGAGATCGACGCCGCAGGGCACCACCGCAATCTTGTGAGGCGGAAGGCCGAAAATCTCCTCGAGCTGCCGTTTTTCCCGCTCCGTTGCTGCAACGATCATGGAGCATTCCCGGGCAATGGATTCCTCGAGAGCGATGCGAGAATCCGATTCCTTTTCGGGACCCAGGACGCGGTTTTTGAGAGCCCCCAGCGTGTGGAACATGAAAAGGTGCGGCACACCCCAGTCAATTTGAGCCCACCTCCCGATCTGCCCCGACAGGTAGTAGTGACTGTGCACCAGATCGTAGTCGATTCTCTCTTCGATCCTGAACCGCTTCAAATGGTGGGAAAATTCAGGAAGATGACGGTGGAGTTCCCCCTGAACCAGGGGAATCCTGGGACCAGCGGCCAGGTGAACCACACGAACCCGGGGAAAGGGATACAGGATCGTGGGGCCCTCCTCGTGCTGGATGCGGGTGAAAATGTCGACGGCGTGCCCTCGCCGCGCAAGCCTTCGAGCCACCTCGCGGACGTAGACGCTCATGCCGCCTGTGTCGCGGTTTCCCAACTCCCCCAGGGGACTGGAGTGGAGGCTGATCATGGCGATTCGAAAGGTTCGCGCGTCCAAGGTCTCACCCTTCCCTTCCAAGACAATCCGCTGCGAAGCTCCGCCTCAGGGCAGCGTCAGGTGACAGTTCCACAGGGGGATCGATTTACCGCCCAGGCGGGCCTTGTAAGTCTCACCACCTTTGAGAAAATTATACTTTACGAACCCCCCGTCAATGGCATTCTTCAGGCTCATCACTTTGCTCATCAGGCCCACACTGAACCGTTGCCAGGCGTTGTCGTAGCCATTGTTGTAAAGGTAGCGGGTCCCCTGGTGATCCACGCAAAAGACGGAAGCAACCGGCCGCTCTTCGATTTCCAGGAAAAAGAGGCTCAGAAGTCCCTCCTTTGCAAGAGCCGCGGCAAGCATTTGAAAGAAAGTCGCCATGCGGCCCGACATGAAGGCCGCTTTGTCCGGGCGATTCAGGGTGAAGAGAAGCTGAAAGGCTTCCATGGCCGAAGGAACGTCCACCGGTTCATGGACTCTTCTAAATCCGATACTTCCCGCCTCCTCGAGCCGCCGAAACTTCCGCCGCAGTTCATGCCGTTGCTTTCCGTTGAGAACTGCCAGAAAGCCTTCCCAGGAATCGGGAAGCTCGAGTTCGGAAAACGCGTCACCCGGCACCAGAGCCCAGTCGACCTCCCCGGACGGTTCATTGCGGGAGAAAAAATTCTGAACGGAAGAATCGGGGCGCAAGGGACCCAGGTGAACATCCTTGAAACCTTCTGCAGCAAGGTGCGCCAGCAGGGTTTCGAAAAAGAGTTTTTCCCGGCCTGGTCGCACAATGCAGTCGAAATAATCACAGACTCCAGGGTCACCCAGGAACCGAACGACCCCTTTCTGAATCATCAGAGGCGCCACACCGAGCAAGGTCTCTCCCTCTCGAACGCCCAGAATGAGAGGCTCTGCATCGCCGCCCCACACGTCCCACCAGGTCTCGACCCAGGGGGGCAGAACAAAGGGGCAGTGCCACGGAAGTTCGGGGCCGTGACGCTGCCGGATCGCGCGGTAACCGTTGAAGGTTTCGCGAGTGACCAATGCGCGGAAGTTGGTGTCGAGGGGATCCTCAGAACTCATGACAAGATCATGCATCATGGCGCAGCTTCCAGCGCACCCCTTCGGGAGCGTCCTCGACCACCACGCCGGAATCCTGCAGACACCGGCGCAGCGCATCGGCATCGTCCCAGCGCTTTTCCCGGCGATACCGGTCTCTCAACCGAAGCAGGGATTCGACCAGGGGATTCAAGCAGTGGGATCGGTCGGCCAGAGAGGCTTCCATGAGCGAACCCAGGCGCACCACCAGTTCTCGAAAACGTTCGCGGGCCTGAGCGATGAACTCTGGATCCTCCATTTCCAGATGCCCCTTCCAGATGACGCGGTCGAATTCCAGAAGAGCACTCACCAGTTTCGCCGCGGCCTTATCCTCGACCCCCTGTTCAAATTCCGCCTCGATGCCTTCAATGACATGCCAGAACGAATCGGTTTCTACCACATCCTCCCTGGGCGTTTTTCCATCCGTGTCGGACCCCACCCGCCAGGAAGCATGACGCCCCCGGCCCTGCAGCAAGCTCAAAGAGAAAGACTCCCCCCGCTGAAAGGCGACCTCCCGACCGTCTCGGCGCAGGATCACCCGGCCGATGCCTCTCACCCGGGCTTCGCTTCTCTCCAGGTCGAGCAGGCAGGCGGTGTGTTCGTCGAGCCCCAGAATGGACACGTCGGGAGGCAGGAGGCTTTCCAGCGCTCGGAAGCGGGGCTCCCCCATGTAGCAGAACCGCGTATCGTGGGTGCCTCCTTCGGCGTTGTTCCAGTGGGGGATGACCACCACGGGGAGGCCGAAATGATCGAGGATGTGGAGACCGTCTGCCCAATGAAGGTCCTGCCCCACCTTGTAGATTTCGTAAACGGGGAGTGTGTGGGTCCCGACCGTGAGAGCCGCAGCGCTGGCCGCAACCAGGCAGGCCCCCTCCTGGATGCGCTGTTTAAAAATTTCTGGGATGAGCGTGTCCTTCCACTGGGAGAGGGCGTAGGTGGGGCTCCCCGGTCCAATGAGCATGTAATGCGCCTCCAGCAGCGTCCTGAAGGCGCTTTCGGCTTCGTCTGTGGAAAGAACATTGCGGGATTTGAAGGAGGCGACCCGCATGGGATGACCGACCCGGTCACGGAAGTAGGCAACAGCCCGCTGGGCCAGTTCATCCGCATTGAGCTGAAACCCGGCCGGTGTGTCTACAAATACGGCGTGCGTCCCCCCTTTAAGGGCCCCCAGGAGCTCTTTGTGAACTTCGACCATGGTCGCTGTGAGTTCTCCCGAGCCCATCAAGGCAATGGTGCCTTTTCTTGAAGACATGTGATTCAACCTCATTTCCAGCAGGAGCAAAGTGATGGGCTACACTATGCACTTTCCTCCTGATCGTCAACACGGGCATGACACGCCGGTACATTTTCCCGATTGTGAACAAGATACTCACACCGAGCTCCATTTCAAATCCCGCGCTGTCAACGGCCTCCTGCGACCAAAGGCACGGCCCCCATAAAGAGTGCGCAAAAACTCCGAACACCATTCCCCCTCGATTCAAGAATTCCCGCACGCTCTCAGTGAGGCTCTGAAAATGCTCATATAAATCTGCACCCTTTCTATAACCATGCGGGCATGACGCATTGGTGAATGACAAATTTTTGTTGTGCCTCACCCGGCCACGTTGAACCCGGCAACGCGCCAAAAGCTTATCGCCTCTCGGGTCCGGGCTTGATCTTCCCCTTTTGATTTTGCTATGAACCGGTTGATTCTCTTTCTTCAACCAGCATCCGCGAGGATTTGTATGATTCGAGGCATCATTTTTGACTTTGGGCGTGTCATCTCAGCGCAGAAACCGCTTTCGCTGTTCCAAAGCTATGAACGGGACCTTGGCCTGGAAGCCGGCGCCCTGAACCGGTTGATGTTCGACAGCCCGGAATGGCGTGACGCTTTGCTCGGACGAAAGACCATCGATGAGTACTGGAGAACGGTGGGACCCCGCCTGGGGCTGCAAACGTCCGATCAGATCGAAAACTTCCGTGGGCGCTACCATGCGGATGAGAGGATCGATCCGCAGGTGCTGAATCTGATGGAGAGACTCTTCGGAAAGTTCAAGCTGGCCGTCTGCTCCAATTCCCCGCGGGGTCTGGTGCATTGGCTTGCGGACTGGAAAATCGACACCCTGTTCGCAGTCATTTTCTGCTCGGGGGATGAGGGGGTTGCAAAACCTGACCCTGCGGCCTACGAAATCACACTGGAAAGAATGGGCCTTGAACCGGCGCAAGCCGTGTTTGTGGACGACACGCCGGAAAACGTCGAGGCCGCTCTCGCCTGCGGCCTCCATGGAGTCCATTTCACCGATGGAACCAGCCTGGAAAGGGAGCTCTCCCACCTGCTGCCGGGTTTTGGATAAACGGGCTCACCCGCTCCAGACCTCCTCCTGTTCGAAGTCCTGAAGACTTGCGTCGCCGCGTTTTTGAAACAGCCGGACGGCTCTTTCTATGAAATCCTCCCCGTAGACATTTTTCCAGGCTTCCAGAATTTTTTCCACGGGGATCTCCTGATAGGATCCCAGGTCCTCGACGTAGTCCATGTACTTCTGCCGATCGAGATTGTAGGGCTGAAAGACCGAATCTTCCACTCCATTGAATTCGAGGGGCGGCACGTTGTGTCTTTCACACAGCTCCCGGTTGAAAGCCGGGGTTGCCTTCACCCATCGGCCTTCGAGGTGAAACTCCACAAATCCGTGATAGACGAACAGGTCGCTGCCCAGAAAATCGATCAACTGACGCGTGGCAAGGTGGTTGCGGACGGTGGCAAAGCCCACCCGGGAAGGTATCCCCGAGGCTCTCCCCAGTGCGCAGAGAAGGGATGCCTTGGGAACGCAGAAACCGTGACCTCTCTGGAGCACATAGCTTGCCCGGTAGTGGTGGGGGAGATGAAAGGGGGAATAAGGGTCGTAGCGGATAGAGTCGCGCACAGCGAGATAGAGCGAGATCGCCTTCGCAATGGGCCCCTCCTGGGCCTCCGCCACCTGCTGCGCATACTGGAAAACAGCGGGGTGATCACAGTCGATGAGGGGAGTCGGCTCCAGATAAAATTTTATGTCATCTTTCATATCAAGTCCTCACAACAGCAGTTCACGATCCCTTGCGGAGTGATCGGATCGTTCGATTTCGAAAAGTTTCATGAAAAGATGCATGACGCCCGCCTGCGCCGACAGTTCAGAGGGCCTCACGCCGTCGAGTTTTTGGGCAGGGTGTTGGCGGTGTTACCCATTCGTCTCTGCCATAGGGCGTCAAGCCCACAGCCACACTCCAAGGTTTGGGGCTCAGGTCCCGAATGATCAGGTCACGACTCCACGATTCTAAGGACAGTCTTCCCGACCGACAACCGCGTGTTTCGAGTCCCTGGTCAGCCGGGGCTTTGTGTTAAGATCGTTCTTCATGATACCTCTTCCTAAAAAAAAATTTACCTTCGAAATCAAATATGCCATATTTGGCAGAATAAAATTTCGAATGCTCAGTGTCGTGCAAAATGCGCGTCAGATGCGGCATCGAGCCACGGTGGCGGCATGAGAAAAGGTCAACCAGGATGAACATTGGATCGTATACTTATGAAGAGTATGTGCGGCTCGTCGAGTCCTTTCACGGCCACATGGCCCCCGGCGTTCTTCTGGGCGGCTTCATGGTGGGCCTCGCCCGCAAACACCTCCCCGAGGGTATCCTTTTCGATGCCGTGGCGGAAACCCCGAAATGCCTCCCCGATGCTATCCAGTTGCTCACCCCCTGCACCGTGGGTAACGGCTGGCTGAAAGTGCTCAACCTGGGCCGATACGCCCTGAGCCTCTACAGCATCGAAAACGGACAGGGAGTCCGTGTTTTTCTGGATGTGGAGAAACTTCTCGACTGGCTGGAAATCAAAACCTGGCTTTTTAAAACGAAGCCCAAGGCGGAACAGGACAAAGAGCTCCTTCTGGAACAGATCCGGCTGGCTCAGGAGACCATTCTGGGTCTGCAGCATATCGAAATCGAATCCCGCTATCTCAACAAACGCAAGCGAGGCCGCATCGACGTCTGCAGCCTCTGCGGAGAGGCCTATCCGGCCCGCGATGGAGGCATTTGCAGGGGATGCCAGGGCGAGTCCCCCTACATCGACTGCGGCACGGATTCAAAAGGATCCAATCACCCGCGGCCCCAGCTCAAAGCCGTTTCCCTTGAAGAGGCACTCGGCCAGACCGCCCTCCACGACATGACGCAGATCATCCCCTTCAAATCCAAAGGTGCAGCGTTTCACCATGGGCATCGGTTCACCGCGGGGGACATGTGCCGGCTGCAGCAAATGGGACGCCGGCATGTGTTTGTGGCAGAAGAAAACCCGCCCCGCAAGGAATGGGTCCATGAAAACGAGGCAGCCCTGGCTTTCGGTCAGGCCATGGCAGGCGAAGGGGTCCAGATTCAGGCTGCTCCACGGGAAGGCAAATTGACTCTGGTTGCGTCCAGAGACGGGATGCTGCTGGTCGACGTGGAAAAGTTGCACAGATTCAATACGGTCCCCGACGTGATGTGCGCCTCGCGAAAGAGCTTCACACTCGTCCGAGAAGGACGCGCCATCGCCGGCACGCGGGCCATTCCCCTCTTCCTCTCCCGCACCGGATACGAGCGCGCCCTGACCGTACTCCGGGGGGAACCCATTTTCCAGGTGTCTCCATTGAGGAGTGCAAGAGTCGGGATCCTCGTGACCGGAACGGAGGTTTTTCAAAATCTGGTCGAGGACCGGTTCATTCCCATTCTCACGGCAAAGATGGAACCCTACGGGTGCACGGTCGTGAAGACTTCCATCGTGCCCGACGATCGGGAAATGATCCGTCGTGAAGTCCAGGAGTTGGTTCGATGTGGTTGTGAGGTGCTGCTGACCACTGCGGGCCTCTCGGTGGATCCCGACGATGTGACCCGTCAGGGACTGATCGACGCTGGACTGGTGGACATGCACTACGGTGTTCCTCTGCTCCCGGGTGCCATGACCCTTCTCGGAAAAATCGCGAAGGTCCCGGTGCTGGGTGTTCCGGCGTGTGCGCTTTATTTCAAGACCACCAGTTTCGACATTCTTTTTCCAAGGCTTCTCGCGGGCGTGGAACTCGAGTCGGCAGATCTGGCCCGACTGGGCCACGGAGGCTTCTGCCTGGATTGCAAAACCTGCACCTATCCCAAGTGCACTTTTGGATCCTGAACCGTGTGCTCCAGCCTTCCACAACATATGCAGGAGGCAATCCGCCTGGATGCTTCCTGTTGGGGAAAACACATGGAAAAACACACGCCGACCATAAGACTCAATCTCTGGATAGAGACCGAAGACGGCATGTATTTCGGCATGGGGCGGGCTCTTCTCCTGGAGGGGATCGCCAGGCACGGTTCCCTCAGAAAAGCTGCCGAGGATTTGGGCATGTCCTACCGGGCGGCCTGGGGGAAGATCAAGAAAACCGAAGAGACTGTCGGCACGGAACTGGTGGCCAGAACCAGTCACAGAAAGGACGGCTATCAACTCACGGAAGAAGGCAGGCGCTTGATGGAGGGCTATCTGGCATGGTTCGATGAAATCGAAAAGGACGCGTTCGAAAAAGCCCGGGAGTTTTTCCCCTGCGCTCTGCGCAGCTACCGGGAGAAAGGTTGAGAAAGTCAAAGACTTCGTTTTCTTGATGACGATTTTCCTCAATGCAGCCCTTTCTCGCATTCCACCCTGCTCACGTGAAACTTCCGGTGTCTCCCGCAGCCGAACTTGAAAGCTTCATCGCGGTCAATCCCACGCCTGCTCCGAACACTTCAAAGGAAGCGGACTCAATTGAAGGGCCAACCTCATCCCCTTCGACACGACCGACAAAACGAGCGGCCTGGAGACGATCTCAAAATTCGAGGCCGTTCGTCCAGAGCGAAAGAAGCTCTGTATCGGCATGGCAAGGCGAGAGCAGGAAACAGCCGGTTTTTTGAGGGATACCGGAGGGACACGAACCCACTGGAAATCCACTCGCCCCGACGCCCGCACTGAGGTAACGAAGAGTATCGAAGGGCGAACTCGGTCGGGCTGCCCGTCCCTCGATACCTCGGGACGAACGGGTTTTGGGCCCGGCGAGTGATTCTGGAAATCGTCTCCCAGACCGATTGGGTAGCATGGGGTCTCCCTGGCTCATGGGGATCTCCAAAAGTACGTCGTTAAATATGTCAATATCGACATATTAGGCTGCATGCTCACCACCTTCAATCCAAGGAGAGTCAATCATGCGTTATGAGAACGTGATCACGACCTGTCCTTATTGCGCCTGCGGATGCGGCATGTGTCTCCAGGTGATCGAGGACCGGATTGTGGGGGTTCTCCCCTCCAAAACCAGCCCGAGCAATAAAGGGATGCTCTGCATCAAGGGTTGGACCGTTCATGAGTTCATCCAGCATCCGGACCGGCTCCGGTCTCCTCTCCTGCGCAACGGGAACGGTTTCCACCCGGTCTCCTGGGACGCAGCCCTCGATCACGCTGCAGGCGAACTTCGCAGGATCCGCGACATGTGGGGGCCCGACAGCATCGGTTTTCTGACTTCGGCCCGGTGCACCAACGAGGAAAACTACCTCCTCCAGAAGTTTGCAAGGGCGGTGATCGGTACCAACAACGTGGATCATTGCGCACGGCTCTGACACGCCCCCACGGTGGCAGGTCTTGCCATCGCCTTCGGCAGCGGCGCCATGACCAATTCGTTCGACGAACTGGAAGATGCACGGTGCATCTTCGCCATCGGGTCCAACACCACCGTGGCCCACCCCATCGTGGCCACGCGGCTTTTCAGGGCAAAAGCCAAAGGGGCGCGAATCATCGTGGTTGATCCGAGAAAAACGCACGTCGCACGCCTTGCCCACATTCACATCCAGCATGGACTCGGCACGGACGTGGCCCTGCTCAACGGCATGATGCACGAAATCCTCAAAAACGGCTGGCACAACCAATCCTTCATCGAGGAACGGACGGAGAACGTGGAAGCCCTCTTGCAGACCGTTGAGCAGTACCCTCCCGAAGTCGTCTCCAAGATCACGGGAGTTGACCCGGCTCTTGTGAAAGAGGCCGCTGAAGTCTATGCCCGCTCTGAAACGAGCTCCATCATCTACTGCCTGGGGATCACGCAGCATTGGACCGCGGTGGACAACGTGAAGAGCCTCGCGAACCTGGCCATGCTGTGCGGGCAGATCGGCAGGCCGTCCACAGGTGTGAACCCTTTGCGGGGTCAGAACAATGTCCAGGGAGCCTGCGACATGGGCGGGCTCCCCAATGTTTACCCCGGGTACCAGGCCGTGACCGTCGCGGAAAACCGGCAGAAGTTCGAAAATGCCTGGAAGGTGGGCCTGCCCGAAAATGTGGGCCTCACCATCATGGAGATCATGGAGGGTTGCCTCAGCGGCAGGATCAAAGGGCTCGTGATTCTGGGAGAAAATCCCGTGGTGAGCGATCCCGATTCAGATCATGTCAAGAAGGCCCTGAGTTCAGCGGAATTCTTCATGGCCATCGATATCTTTCCAACCCCCACCACGTCGCTGGCTCATTTGGTGCTGCCTGCGGCGTCCTTTGCGGAAGTGGATGGAACCTTCACGAATTCGGAGAGGCGGGTCCAGCGGGTGCGCAAGGCCATCGACCCCATCGCGGGAAAGACAAACTGGCAGATCATCCAGGAACTCGCCGCGCGGCTCGACCATCCCATGGCATATGAATCCGCGGAGGAGATCTTTGCCGAAGTGGCCCGTCTGAGCCCGCCTCACGGCGGCATGAGTTATCCCCGCCTGGATGGAAAGGGGCTCTGCTGGCCATGCCCCACCCCGGATCATCCCGGGACTCCCGTTCTCCACGTGGGACGGTTCACGCGGGGAAAAGGGCTGTTCCACTCCGTCGAATACAAACCGCCCGCGGAGATTCCCGATGAGCAATACCCCTTCTGGATGACCACCGGGACGGAATTCGCCCATTACCTCACGGGGACCATGACCCGCCGATGTGCCCAGCTGGACCGTGAGATGCCCGAGCTCATCACCGATCTCAATCCGCGCGATGGGGAGCTCATGGGCATTTCCGACGGGGATTTCATGCGGGTCACCAGCCGTCGGGGGAGCCTGGTTTCGCGAGTCCGGCTCACGGACAGGGTGAAACCCGGCATGATCTTCATGCCGCTTCACTTCGAGGAAGCAGCGGCCAACCAGCTCACCAATCCCGCGATGGATCCCATCAGCAAGACACCGGAATACAAGGTGTCCGCGGTGCGGCTGGAAAAGATGGCGTGACGACCGTTTGGTCCGGACTCGACGAGGGTGAGTCATAATGACCCACATCATATCCCGTTGTTTATCCATACAAAACATTGAGATTCCATATTGGTTCATGGTTTGGTGAGTCCCGGAATGACCCACCTGCACCAATGCGATCAGCCGGGCAAAATCCATTCAAAACAGTATCCATAGGATATTATTGGATAATACCACTTTAAGTCAAAATGGTTTGCTTTTTGCTAAAATGGAATGGCGACCAACTGGATCATGCAAGGACCATGGGGCGGCGGGTGAAGGACTGTGCGAGGGCCCCGTTGGAGTCATCGGGTGCTGCGGTTGGGTTTGCTTTCCTATATGCCGAAATTGACATGAACCTTCAAAACGTTTCCATTCGAGCCGTGCTGTTTCTTCCATGGAGCAGCAGAGTCTTCACCGAAAAAAAGAATCCGGAGTGTGGATTTTTTTTGTTCAGCGTTGTGTCAGATGTGACATACTCCAGCATGAATTCACTGCCTTCGTTCATCAGCCGGGAAGGATTGCCATGAAAGTGATCCCCGTTCAGGAAGCCATGGGAAAGGTTCTCTGCCACGATGTCACTCAAATCATCCCCGGACAGTTCAAGGGTCCTGCATTTCGCAAAGGGCATATCCTCAAAGCCGACGACATCCCGCAGCTGCTTCGCATGGGCAAGGAGCACATCTATGTCTGGGAAATGGACGGAGGACTCGTCCATGAAGACGAAGCGGCCCTTCGGATTGCCCGGGCCGTTGGCGGACCCGGCCTTTGCATCGGAGATCCCAGGGAGGGAAAAGTCGAACTGGCGGCCCGGCATGACGGCTTGTTGAAGGTCGATTTTGAAGCCCTTCTTCACATCAACATGCTCGAGGAGGTGATCCTGAGCACCCTCCACACCAACCAAAGAGTGCGGGCAGGAAAAGTCGTCGGGGGCACGGGGATCATCCCGCTCGTGATCGAAGAGAACAAGATCCGCCGCATCGAAGAGGTCTCCGGTGCCCACTCCCCCTTGCTGGAGGTTCGCCCCTTCACCCCCATGCGGGTCGGCATCGTCACAACGGGAAACGAAGTCTATTTCGGGCGCATCAAAGATCGGTTCGGCCCCGTGGTCACTCGAAAACTGGAAGAACTGGGCTGTTCCGTCATGGGCCAAAGGTTCGTCTCCGACCGGGTGGACATGATCGTGGACGCCGTGAAGAGCTTTCTCGACGCTGGGGCGGAGATGATCACCATCACCGGCGGAATGTCGGTGGACCCCGATGACGTGACGCCCGCAGGCATCAGGGCCTGTGGGGGGAAAGTGGTCACTTACGGCGCTCCCGTCCTTCCCGGGGCCATGTTCATGCTGGCCTACCTGGGAACCGTCCCGGTCATGGGGCTCCCCGGCTGCGTCATGTACCACGGGAGCAGCATCTTCGATCTGGTTCTGCCCAGAATCCTGGCGGGGGAATCGCTCACCCGAATGGATATTCTCCGGCTGGCTCACGGGGGGCTGTGCGTGCAGTGCCCAGAGTGCAGATACCCGGACTGCGGATTCGGCAAGGCATTTTGAAACGAGGCAGGTTGAACTTTCATGACATCGAAGGAGACAGAGTATGCAGAAGAAGATTCTTAACGTGAACGGCATACCCAGGACGGTGATCGCCGGCCCCGATGCATCCCTGGTGGATGTTTTGCGTGAGCAGCTGGGTCTGACAGGCACCAAAAAGGGATGCGGGACGGCTCAATGCGGCGCCTGCTCTGTCCTCATTGATGGCAAGGTCATCCGCTCCTGCGTGACCAAGATGAAAAAGGTCGACGACGGCGCCGTCATCACGACCATCGAAGGAATCGGCACGCCCCAGGACCTGCATCCCATCCAGGTGGCCTGGATGGTTCACGGCGGTGCCCAATGCGGTTTCTGCAGCCCCGGATTCATCGTTTCCGCCAAGGGTCTGCTGGATCAGAACACCAACCCGTCCCGTGAAGACGTCCGTGACTGGTTCCAGAGGCACCGTAACGCCTGCCGCTGCACGGGCTATCTGCCGTTGGTGGATGCGGTGATGGATGCGGCCCGTGTGCTTCGAGGGGAAATCACCAAAGAAGATCTGGAGTTCAAGCTGCCTCCCGACGGCCGGGTTTGGGGAGGCAAATATCCCCGTCCCACCGCGCTGGCCAAGGTCACCGGCACCTGCGATTACGGCGCGGATCTCGGCCTGAAACTGCCGCCCGACACCCTCCAGCTTGCTCTCGTGCAGGCGAAGGTCTCCCATGCCAACATCCTTTCCATCGATACCACGGAAGCGGAAAAAATGCCGGGTGTCTACAAGGTGGTGACCCACAAGGATGTGAAGGGCAAAAATGCCATCACCGGCCTCATCACCTTCCCCACCAACAAGGGGGACGGCTGGGACCGCCCCATCCTCTGCGACAAGAAAGTTTTTCAATTCGGGGACGCCCTGGCCATTGTCTGTGCCGACACGGTGGAGAACGCCAAAGCCGCCGCGGACAAAGTCAAAGCGGAACTGGAGGAGCTTCCCGCCTACATGAGCGCCCCCGCCGCCATGGCCGACGATGCCATCGAGATCCACCCCGGGACTCCCAACATCTATTTTGAGCAAAAGATCGCCAAGGGTGCCGATACCGGACCGATCATGCAACAGGCAGCATTCGTCGTCGAGGACGACTTCTTCGTGGGCCGTCAGCCCCATCTGCCCATGGAACCCGACGTGGGGTTTGCCTACTATGATGACGAAGGGCGCCTCACCATTCACTCCAAGAGCATCGGCATACACCTGCATCATGCCATGATCTGCCCCGGCCTCGGCATCGAACCGGAAAAGCTTCGTCTCGTGCAGAATCCCACGGGCGGCACCTTCGGCTACAAATTCAGCCCGACCATCGAGGCCCTGCTCGGCGTGGCGTGCATGGCCACGGGGAAGCCCGTTTTTCTCAATTTCGATTACTTCCAGCAGATCACCTACACCGGGAAGCGGTCTCCCTTTTTCCTGAAGGTCAAGTACGGAGCGGACAAAGACGGCAAGATCCTGGCCATGGAAAGCGACTGGTCCGTGGATCACGGCCCCTATTCCGAGTTCGGCGACCTCCTCACCCTTCGCGGCGCCCAGTTCATCAGTGCGGGTTACGGGATCCCCAACATCCGGGGTACGGGCCGCACGGTGTGCACCAACCACGCATGGGGTTCGGCTTTCCGCGCCTACGGATCCCCGCAGAGCGAGTTTGCATCGGAAGTGTTGATGGACGAACTGGCGGAAAAGATGGGGGTCGACCCCCTGGAACTGCGCTACAAGAACGTATACCGGGAAGGGGACACCACGCCCAACGGCTGTCCTCCCGATGTGCTCTGCCTGACCGAACTGATCGATATGATCCGGCCGCGCTACAAGGCCGCCCTGGAACAGGCACGCAAGGAATCCACGCCCGAGAAGAAAAAGGGCGTTGGAGTGTCCATCGGCGTTTACGGCTGCGGTCTCGACGGACCCGACTCCTCGGAAGTCCTTGTGGAACTGACGCCCGACGGAGTGACGGTTCTGAGTTCCTGGGAGGATCACGGACAGGGTGCGGACATGGGGTGTCTGGCCACCGCCCATGAAGCCCTGCGTCCCCTGGGGATCGGTCCCGAAAAGATTGCGCTCATCATGAACGACACGGCCGTCACCCCCAACAGCGGGCCCGCGGGCGGCAGCCGTTCCCAGGTGGTCACCGGACAGGCGGTGCGCGTGGGCTGTGAAATGCTGCTCAACGCCATGAAAAAGAGCGACGGAAGCTTCCGGACCTATGATGAAATGGTCGCGGAAAAGATCCCGCTGCGTTACTCGGGAAAGTGGACCGCATCGGCTTGCACCGCCTGCGACGAGAACGCCCAGGGAAATCCATTTCCCACCTACATGTACGGCGTCTTCCTTGCGGAAGTGGATGTGGACACCAAAACGGGCAAAACACAGGTGACCCGTATGACCTGTGCCGCGGACGTGGGCAAGATCGCCAACAGGCTCGTGGTGGACGGGCAAATGTACGGAGGCCTTGTCCAGGGGATCGGGTTGGCGCTGACCGAGGATTTTGAGGACCTCAAGAAGCACACCAGCCTCGTGGGGTGCGGACTTCCCTACATCAAGGATGCCCCCGACGCCATCGAAATCCTCTACCTG
Organism: uncultured Syntrophobacteraceae bacterium; assembly: GCA_964654275.1. GTDB lineage: Bacteria > Desulfobacterota > Syntrophobacteria > Syntrophobacterales > Syntrophobacteraceae > SLCH01. The sequence goes on along the minus strand of CAZZHS010000024.1, from coordinate 36,367 downwards.
GAGACGCCCCGACCCCACGGACCTTTTGGGGCCTCGGGCGTGGGAGAACTGCCCCTCACCTCTCCCCATGCGTCCATCATCAACGCCATCCATAACGCCTGCGGCGTGCGCATCACCAAGCTGCCCGCTCTGCCTGAAAAAGTACTCGCAGGACTGAAAGGCTCCGGTCAGTAGACCCGGCACAGTCTCGTGCAATGCAAAACCATCGCCTCTCCCCGGCGCAAGTCCGGCTTTCGGGACTCACCCAGGCCGGCCTCGACTTTCGCCGGGAGAGGCTGATCCCATTCTGAAGCAGACGCGCATTTCGGATTCATCCGGAAACCGCGGTCACAGCAGGGTCTGAACATGGAACAGGAAGAGCTTCACCGGCTGGAAGAGAGGTGTATTCAGGAAAGCGCCCCCACGTGCACGGCGGCCTGCCCCATCCATGTGGATGCACGGGCCATGGCTGCCCACATGGCAAAAGGCGACTTCACCGCAGCGGCGAAAATCCTGAAAAAAACCGTCCCTTTCCCCGGCATCATCAGCCGCGTGTGCGACCGCCCCTGTGAACGGGCCTGCAGGCGGGGGGAAGCCGGTGGAGCCATCTCGATCCGCGGTCTGGAGCGGGCCTGCCTCCAATTCGCCTCCGAGTTCAAGGAGAGCTTCCCAGCCCTGCCCAAGAAAGACAAAAGGATCGCCATCGTCGGTGGAGGGCTGAGCGGCCTCACGGCGGCCTTTGATCTTGCTCGCAAAGGCTATGCTGCCATGGTTTTCGAACAAGGGAGTCAACTGGGCGGCAGCCTGTGGGGTTTTTCCGAACAGGAGCTTCCGAGGAAGGTCCTGACCGAGGACCTTGCCGTGCTGGAGAGGGTAGGCGTCAAGGTCCAACTGGGTGTCGAGGTCGGCAAAGACATTTCCATGGACCAACTGCGGACGGACTTCGATGCCGTCATCCTGGCGGCGGGAGCATCCGGCCGGCCGATTCCGGGGTTTGCCGAAGGCGAGAAGCTCCAGGTCGACCCGGATATCTTCACCACTCAGGTGGAGGGCGTGTTTGCGGCAGGGAGCGTGTGCCACCCCGAAGCGAAGCACTCCCCCATTCAGTCCATTTCGGACGGGCGGCGCGCCGCCATCACTGTGGACCGGTATCTCGCCCGAGTCTCCCTCAAAGCCTCGCGCTCCGATCAGGGTTCCTACACCACACGTCTTTATACGAACCTCGAGGACATCGAACCTCTTCCCCCCGTTCCCCTGGAAAGGGTCGAGGCGGGGTATTCCAGCGAGGAAGCGGAGCGGGAAGCGGGACGCTGCATCCAGTGCCAATGCCTCGAATGCGTCAAAGTGTGCGAATATCTCAACAGTTTCGGCAGTTATCCCAGGAAATACGTGCGGCAGATCTACAACAACCTGGCCATTGTCATGGGACATCGCCACGCGAACAAGCTCATCAACTCGTGCAGCCTGTGCGGGCTGTGCCGCGAGGTGTGCCCCGAAGACCTCCACATGGGTCTGGTGTGCCGCGCGGCCCGGGAGACCCTGGTGGCCCAGGGCAAAATGCCTCCTTCGGCCCATGATTTCCCCTTGCGGGACATGCAGTTCAGCAACAGCGGGAAGTGCACGCTTCACCGGCATGAACCGGGCACTTCCGAGAGCAGGTATCTTTTTTTCCCGGGGTGCCAGCTCTCCGGGTCCACTCCGGACCTGGTGAAAAATACTTACACCTTTCTCCGGGGCCGCCTCGAGGGCGGAGTCGGCCTCATGCTCCGCTGCTGCGGGGCGCCGGCGGAATGGTCGGGCAGGACCGAATTGTTTCAAGACACTCTCCAGGAGTTCAGGAATCTGGTCGTCGAAATGGAAAACCCTCGGCTGATTCTCGCCTGCTCCACCTGCTTTCAGATCTTCAAGACGCACCTGCCCGAAGCCGACATTGCCTCTCTCTGGGAAACCCTGGACCGCATCGATCCCCTATTGGAGTCCCAGATCGTGCCCGGTCGAAAGGTCGCCGTCCACGATGCCTGCACCACCCGTCATGAAACGGCCATCCACGGCAGTGTGCGAAACATCCTGCAGCGCCGGGGATTCGAAGTCGGCGAACTGAGCCTCAGCCGCGACAGAACCGAATGCTGCGGTTACGGGGGCTTGATGTTCTTTGCCAATCCCGAGCTCGCCCGGAAAGCCATCGACCGGCGAACCGGGGAGAGCGACCTCGACTACGTGGCCTATTGCGCCATGTGCCGGGATTACCTGGCTCACCGTGGAAAACGCGTCACCCATCTCCTCGATCTCTTTTTTGAAAGCGATCCCGATCAGGCCAATTGGGGAAGAGGACCGGGCTATTCCCAACGGCACGACAACAGGGTGCATTTAAAAAACGCAATGCTCAGAGAACTGTGGGGAGGAGATGTGGAAGATCGTGAAACTTACGAGGCCATTCGTCTGAACATACCGGCACCCGTCCAGGAGTTGCTGGACAACCGGCTCATCCTGGCGGAAGACCTGCAGCAGGTGATCGAATATGCGCAAGCAACGGGCAACCGGCTCCTGCACCGTGAGACGGGCCGTTATCTGGCGCACCACAAGCCGGCCGGCGTCACCTACTGGGTGGAGTATTCTCCTGAGGGGGAAGATTTCCTCATCCACAATGCCTACAGCCACAGGATGGAAATCGTGGAGGATGTCAAGCCGTGAGCGAGCTGGTCAAAGAGCCCCAAATGCGGGATTGGCTGTGCGCCAAGTGCGATGTGCCCCTCGAGATGGGGAAGGTCAATATTTCCTACCTTGGAAGCATGTTCCCGGTCGACCTTCCCAAGTGCCCTCTGTGCGGCCTGGTCCTCATTCCCGAGGAACTGGCCCTGGGGAAGATGGCCGATGTGGAGAAGCTTCTCGAAGACAAGTGAAGCCAATGGGAGCCGCGAACCCATGGAGAAGACCGGGGGCTGCAAAGTTTATGAACGGATCGGCTTGAGGCAAAGCCCGGGAGAGGTCATCCGCCCTGGAGGACTCCAACTGACCGAACGGGGGCTCCGAGCTTGCGCTTTTGCCCGAGGCGCCCGAATCCTGGACCTGGGATGCGGAACGGGCGTCACCCTGCAATATATGACCAGCGAGCACGGATTGAGGGCGATCGGGGTCGAAGCGTCTTCCCTCCTCTTGAAGCAGGCCCAGGACGCACATCCTGCATTGTGCTGCATCCGGGGTGTCGGTGAGGCTCTGCCCTTCGCCCATGAGCAAATGGACGGGGTGCTCGCCGAATGCAGCCTCTCCGTGACCGGCAGCCCCGAGCAGGTGTTGGGAGAGATTGCACGGGTCCTCAAGCGTGGCGGACGGCTCCTGGTGAGCGACGTGTACTTCCGTGATGCCGCTGATCCACGTGAGCCTGAATCGACCCGCCGCAACTGCTGCCTCGGTGGGGCGGTGAGTCATCCCACGTGGCTCCGACGAATTTCCGAGAGCGGCTTCCGTGTGCTCCTCTGGGAGGATCACTCTTACGCCCTGAAGATCTTTGCGGCGCAGCTGGTTCTGTCCCACGGGTTTCCCATGGACTTCTGGTGCGATCGTCCGGAGAACCCGGAAACCACCGATTGGAAGCCGGGATGGGAGAAAAGCGCCATGACCGCCGCGAGACCCGGTTATTTCCTTCTTGTCGCTGAAAGACTCTGACCCCGGGCGGGTTGACAGACGAGATCGAAAAAGGAGCGTTTCCTTGAAAGACGACATGATCCGCATGATGGAGCTGGCACGCAGTGGTCTCTACTGCAGCCAGATCCTGCTTTTTATGGGCCTTGAATGCCAGGGAAAGAGCAACCCCGACCTCATCCGAACCATGACGGCCCTCGCCGGTGGCCTTGGCTTCACGGGAGACACCTGCGGGGCCCTCACGGGCGGTGCCTGCCTCCTCGGCCTTTATGCGGGGCGAGGGACCCTCGAGGAAGAGGAGGACCCCCGGCTCAACGTCATGATTTCAGAACTGGCCGAGTGGTTTTCATTGGAATACGGGCAAATGTACGGGGGCACACGGTGCGACATCATCCTTGGAGAAGAGCCGCAGCATCGCACCACTCGCTGTCCCTCCATGGTCCTGGGGGTCTACGAAAAGGCCAAAACCCTCCTGCTGGAAAACGGCTTCGATTTGGCGGAAGGGAGACCATGATCCGGGAGTGCGTCGTCTCTCATACGGAAAGCGTGTGTCCGGAATGCCTCCAAAAACTCCCGGCGAAGCTGGCTCTCCGTGGTGACCAGGTGTTTCAGAGGAAGGTGTGCCCGGCACACGGACTCTTTGAAACGGTCGTTTGGCGAGGGCATCCGGACTATGTTCCGTGGGACCGACCCAAGATCCCGTCTCGCCCCCTGTCGCCGGCAACGGCGGTGGACAGGGGCTGTCCCTGGGACTGCGGCCTTTGCCCCGACCATCGCCAGCACACCTGCACGGCCCTCTTGGAAATCACGTGGCGCTGCGATCTGAACTGCTCGTTTTGCTTCGCCGATGCAGGCCGGAAAGGCTGCGGCGATCCCGAGCGCGCCGACCTTTCCCTGCGTCTTGAACAGCTTGCCCATGCCGCGCCCACAGCGAATGTTCAACTTTCGGGGGGAGAACCCACCCTTCGAGACGACCTTCCCGAGATCATCGCCATGGCGCGCAGCTTCGGCTTCCAGTTTGTTCAGCTGAACACCAACGGGGTGAGACTCGGCGGCGACGCATCTTACGTGAAAACCCTGAAGGAAGCGGGGCTCGCTTCCGTCTTTCTTCAGTTCGACGGCATCGACGATTCGGTCCATCGCAGGCTGAGAGGGCGCCGTCTTTTCCTGGAAAAAAGAACGGCCGTGGAACACTGCGCCGGGAATGACATCGGCGTGGTCCTGGTCCCCACGCTCGTGCCGGGAGTGAACGTTCACCAGATCGGCCCGATCCTGGAATTTGCGCTGGCGCATGCACCCACGGTGCGCGGCGTTCATTTCCAGCCCGTGAGTTATTTCGGCAGGTATCCTCACCCGCCTGCCGATGAAGACCGCATCACCATTCCCGAAGTCATCCGGGAGCTGGAAGTGCAAACCCATGGGAAGCTCAAGGCGGAACACTTCCATCCGCCGGGCTGTGAGAATGCGCGCTGTTCCTTTCATGGCAATTTTGTCATTCAGCCGGGGGGAGATCTGGCCCCCCTCGTGCCGTCGGCGCCCAAACCCTGCTGCGGCGCCGGGGAAAAGGCTGAAGAGGGAGCGGTCAAGGCCAGACATTTTGTAAAACGCGCCTGGTCCTTTCCCAGCAAAACGCCCTGCATCCCTCCCGGCGGCCTCGGCCTCGGAGGGTGGGAAGCTTTTGCGGAAAGGGTTCGCACTCATTCCTTTTCCATCTCGGGAATGGCCTTTATGGATGCATGGAACCTGGATCTTCAAAGATTGCGAGACTGCTGCATCCACGTGGTGAGCGGGGAAGGCAGGCTCATCCCATTCTGCGCCTACAATCTCACGGACCGCCGGGGACGGTCCATCCACAGGGGAAACGATGCTCCCTGCAGCCCCACATGAGAGGGGATCTATGACCCGACCCGTGATCACTCCCCTCGAAAACTGGATTGCCGGGAAAATCGGTGTGTCCGGGCGGGCCTTGACGAGGGGCGACATCGAATCCCACCAGCTTCACAGGCTTCGGGAAACCCTGCACCGGGCTGTCTCACACAGCCGTTTCTACGCGGACCGCCTCAAGGGGTTGCCCGCTGAAGAATTGCCCAGCTGCAGGGATCTGTCTCATTATCCCTTCACGACCGCCGACGACATTCGAAAATCCCCTCTCTCCTTCCTCTGCGTTCCCCAGGGTGAAATCCACCGTGTGGTGACGCTCGACACATCCGGAACGACCGGCCTCCCCAAAAGACTCTATTTCACCCGGCAGGACCAGGAGCTCACGGTGGATTTCTTTCACCACGGCATGTCCACCCTGGTGCAGCCCGGCGATCGTGTGCTCATTTTGCTGCCCGGGGAGAGGCCCGGCAGTGTGGGAGACCTGCTGGTCAAGGGACTGGCCCGGATGGGCGTCACCGGGGTCCCCCACGGCATCGTGAAGGATGTCCGGGAAACGCTGAGGACCCTCTCCGATGAACACATCACCTGTCTGGTCGGGATTCCCCGGCAGGTCCTTTCTCTGGCCAGAGAAGGCCGAGAGGCCGGCGAGCTCCGCAGCGTCCTTTTGAGCACCGACCACGTCCCACGGGCCGTTGCGAGAGAAATCGAGCAGGTCTGGGGATGCGAGGTGTTCGGACACTACGGCATGACGGAAATGGGCCTGGGAGGCGGCGTGGAATGCAAGGCCCATTCGGGCTATCACCTGCGCGAAGCGGATCTCTATGTTGAAATGGTCCACCCGGAGACGGGACATCCCGTACCCGACGGGGATACGGGAGAAGTGGTCTTCACCACGCTCACCCGCAACGGCATGCCCCTCATCCGGTACCGCACCGGGGACCTGAGCCGCTTCATTCCCTCTCCCTGCCCCTGCGGGACGATTCTCAAAACCATGGAACGGGTGACCTGCCGCGTTGATGGCCGTTTCGACCTGGGCGGAGGTTGGGTGCTGACCCTGGCGGACCTGGATGAAGCGCTTTTTGCCCTGAGGGAAGTCCTCGACTTCAAGGCAACCCTTTCCGCGGAGCAAGGGTCTGAAGTCCTCACGGTGGAGCTGGCCTTGAGGGATGCAGAAGTGAACGATTTCCTCCCCAGGGTCCGGGACACGCTGGAGACCGTGTCTGCCATCCGTTCCGCCGTGGAGTCGGGTTTCCTTCGAGTGCGGACCACGAGTGCGCCGTCACCGGACACCGTTCCATGCGGGCCGGTCAAGCGCACCCTTGTGGATGCGCGAAAATCCAGGAGTGTCTGATGAAACTTTTCAAGGAAGCCATCGAGCTCCTCGAGGCCGGGGAAAACCTGGTGATGGCCGTCATCCTGGCACGATCGGGCTCCGCCCCGAGGGTCGCCGGAACCCGGATGGTGGTCCGTGAGGACGGATCTTTTCTTGGCACGATTGGTGGCGGCATCCTGGAAGCCCAGGTGCTCGAACTGGCCAAACGCGTGTTTAAAGACCCGAAAACAGTGGTGCGGCACTTCGTCTTCAGTGCCGAAGAAGCCGGACGCATGGGCATGATCTGTGGAGGAAAAATCCAGGTCATGCTGCACCATGCGGACGCACGGGACAGGAGCCAATTGGAGCTTTACCAGACAATCGCCGCCACACTGGCAACGAGAAAACCTGCGTGGTTGATCACGGCTGTGCCGACGTGCGAGGAAAGCGAAGGATCCCCTGAGCAGACCCTCTACGCGGGCGAGGGCGGACTCGTGGCGGGAAGGATGGATCCCTTCCTGCTCGAGGAACTCCTCCGTTCGTCGGGCAGGGGCAGTCCCGGACAGATTTGCAGAAATGAGGCCTGCTACTTTGTGGAACCCCTGTCCAGCGGAGGCGCCGTGATGATTTTCGGAGCGGGGCACATTTCCCAGCAGCTGGCCCCGCTGACGCAAATGGTGGGCTTCCACACCTCGGTGCTCGACGACCGCGAGGACTTCGCCAACCGTCGACGATTTCCTCAAATCGACGACGTTCTGGTGCTGAAATCGTTCGATTCGGTCTTCGAGAATTTTCAAATCGATGAGAACACGTACCTGGTGATCGTGACGCGGGGCCATGCCCATGACAAGGTCCTTCTCGGACAGGCCCTGAACACCCCGGCCGGATACATCGGCATGATCGGCAGCCGGCGTAAACGGGATGCCATCTATGAAGCCTTGATCCAAGAGGGGTTCTCAGCCCGCGACTTCGAGCGCGTCCATTCTCCCATCGGTTTGGAGATCGGCGCCGAGACGCCCGAAGAAATTGCGGTGAGCATCGTGGCCGAGTTGATCCGGGTGCGGTCGGAGAAGCAGTTTTGAAGAAGCATCGGGAAGTGGCTGCACTGATCCTGGCCGCGGGTTTCAGCTCCCGCATGGGAGTTTTGAAACCCCTCATGACTCTGGGACGTGCCACTCTCCTTGAAAAGGCTATCGGATGCTTTCGGGAGGGGGGCATCGAGGATGTCACGGTGGTGGCCGGGCACGGTGTGGAAGAGGTCGGCCCCTGCGCGCAACACCACGGGGCGAGGTGCGTTTACAACCCCCGTTATTCCGAAGGCATGCTCTCCTCCGTCCTGGCGGGCATCGAAAGCCTCGATCCGGGGGTCCGGGCCTTTTTTCTCCTGCCCGCCGACATGCCTCTGGTGAAAGCTCGGACCGTCCGATCCCTGCTGCGTGCCTACGAGACACACCCGGCACCTGTCGTGTACCCCTGTTTCAGGGGCCTTCGGGGACACCCACCCCTCATTGCGCGCGACTGCCTCCATGAGCTGCAGGCCTCGCAGGATGGGGGGTTGAGAAGCTATCTGCAGCGATTTGATGATGAAGCTCTGGAAGTGGACGTCGCGGACGAAGGAATCCTCATGGATTGTGATACCCCGGACGACTTTCGCCGACTGCAGGCCCGGGATTTGAGGGGGGACATCCCCACGGAGAGGGAGTGCCACGCCATCTGGGAGCGCTGCCGGGTTTCGGAGGATGTGCGGGCACACTCCCGCGTGGTGGCGGAAGTGGCACGACTCCTGGCGGTTCATCTCAGGAGGGTGGGAATCGAGCTGAACCTCCCGTTGATCCTCGCGGGAGGACTTCTGCACGATCTTCTCAAAGGGCAGCCGGATCATGCCCGTGCGGGTGCGGCATGGCTTCGAGAGTTCAGCTGCCCGCGCGTGGCCGAGGTCGTGGCATCTCACATGGATCTCGCCGTCCGAAGCGAACGACTGAATGAGATCGACCTGGTGCATCTCGCCGACAAACTCGTGGAGGGGGACCGCACGGTACCGCTCGAGAAGCGGTTTCACAAAGCCCTGCACCGATTCGGAAGTCAGGAGCGTGCCCTGCGCACGGTCAGGAAACGTCTCGCGGACGCAGGCGACATCCAGGCCAGGGTGGATCGGGCCCTGGGGAGCTCAACGGATGCGATCCTGGGGCGGCACGCACGGGGAATCAGACTGGCGGCGGTGGGCGGCCCGAGACACATCTACCTTGCCCGGCACGGAGCGATCGAGCGGGCCAACGGCCCGAAACAATACCTCGGACAGCTGGATCCGCCCCTCAGCCGCGCAGGAGTCGAGCAGGCCGAGGCGCTGCGGGAGCGCCTTGCACACATCAGCCCATCGGCTGTCCACTGCAGCGATCTCCAACGAAGCCTGGCCACGGCCGCCCTCATCGCCGAGGCATGGGGAATCGAACCAATGCCGAAACGCGAGCTTCGGGAGATTTCACTGGGAGAGTGGGAAGGGCTGACTTTCGAAGAAGTTCGGAGCAACCAGCCCCTGGCCTACGAAGAACGTGGACGGGACCTGGTCCACTTTCGACCGCCCGGCGGGGAAAGCTTCCTGGATTGCGCCTCCCGCGTCATCCCGGCCTTTTACAGCGTGCTTCGGGAGACGAGGGGGGACCTGGTCGTGGTGGGCCATGCGGGTGTCAACCGCATCCTTCTGGCGCAGGTCATGGGTGTCAACGCTCAGGATGTGTTGAAAATTCCTCAGGAGTACGGGTGCCTCAACGTCATCGAGGCGGAAGGTCTCAAATTTTCTCTCAAAATGCTCAACGGAGAAGATGTCCTGGAGGGAGAAGAATGGGTGAAGTCGTCGATTTGAACAGTTACAGGGATGCAAAGAACGCTGGTGATTGGGACCGGATGGTTCTCGTATGTGCTCCTCCCATGATGATTGTGAGATATTACGATGGAGGCGTTTTCAAGAACGAGACTCACTGGTTGTCTGAAAGGATGCTGCGGGAGCTTCTCGAGGATTGAGTTTCGCCCGCAGCATCGGCTTTCCACCTTGAGAACTCAAGAGGCTGAGATCTTCTTCACGCTGACGAAGTGTTCCTGCATGGCCACCCCACCGCCGCAGGGGTCCCAGATCTCAAGCCCCCCTTTCATGAAGGCATTGTCTGCCAGCCCCTTTCCCATGGCGCGACTCTCCACGGGAAGTGTGTGCCCGAAACCGTGCACCATGAAAACCGCCTCCGGATGGATGAACTCCGTGAGTTTCACCTTGATTTCCCCGCTGTGGCCATTTCCCGTCACTTCGACCTGTTCTCCATCGCTAAGCTTCATCTTCTCACCGACGGCCTTATTGAGCCACAAGACATTTTCAGGCATCTGTTCAGCCAGCAAGGGGTTGTTCACCGTGTGCCCCTGGGTGTGCACGGGACATCGCCCAAAAGTGATCCGAAAGCTCCCTTCTCCGGGCTTTGCCGGTGCTTCGTAAGGCTTGAGCGACGGCAACCCCTGCTTTTCAAGCTTATCAGCCAAGAGTTCTATTTTGCCCGACTCCGTCTTGAATTTCAGTTCTTCCACACTTCGATAAAGGGGCTTGTCCGCCAGGGGGACCATCCCGGTGGCCTCGAAATCCTCAATCTTGACCCCCGTCTCCTCGAGCTGATAATTCCAAAGGTCCTCGATGGATTTGAAATGAAGCGCATCAAGGCCCAAACGACGCGCAAGTCCTCCAAGGATCTGCCAGTCCGCTCGCGTGTCATAACGAGGTTCAACGGTCCTCTGCCGCACAAAGAAGTAGGGCTTCAAGCCGTTTTTGCATGCGATGAGGCTCTCGCGCTCCAGGTACGGCGAGAGAGGCAGCACCACATCCGAATACCAGGCCGTATCGGACCAGGTGAAGGTGACGGACACCATCAAATCCAGTTTGTCGAACAGCTTCTTGAGCTCTCCAGCATCGGGAAAGCCCATCAAAGGATCGTGGCGGTAGGCGATATAGGCCTTGATCGGATAGGGTTCTTGCGTTTCGATAGCTTTGAAGGCCAGGTGGAGCAGTCCCGGGCCGGAATCGAAGTGCGGGAACCGCCAGCCGACACCATCAACACGCTTATCCGCGGGCTTGGGAAAAAGATCGACAAGCTTTTTCAGCCCCTTTCGGCCGAAACTCGCAGGGGTGTTGGAAAGGGGAAGCCCCCCCTTGGCCCCGACGGCGCCAAGCAGGGCATTGATGATGTAGATCGAACGGCATACGTGGAAAGAATCCTTGTACCGTGCGGTCATCCAGCCCGGATGCCAGATGACCCTCGGCTTGCTGCGGGCGAGTTCACGGGCAAAGGAAGCAATTTCCTGTGCCGGAACGCCGGTCTCGCCCTCAGCCCATTGAGGCGTGTACGGCCGGGTGAACCGATGGAGTTCGCTCAAATCTTTGATCCACATTTGAGCGAATTTTTCATCATAGAGTTTCTCATGCACCAGGACATGAATCACGGCGAGATTGAAGGCATGGTCCGTCCCGGGGCGGACCATGAAAAATCTGTCCGCCCTGGCCGCCGACTGGGTGGCACGAATGTCGATGACCGTGAGTTTGCAGCCGCCTCCCATCGCCTCCATGAGGTCGCTGCATTCCTTCACGTTGATGGCTTCGAATATGTTGCGCGTCTGAAGCACCACATGCCGGGCGTTTTTGAGATCGTAAACCACATCTTTGCGGCCGAAACCGAAGAGGGAGAGAGCTGCGTGCTGCACGTTGCGTGCACAGGATGCATCGTGGTTGCAGTAGTTGGGCGACCCCAGCCCCCGCACGAACGCCTGGTGGAGGTCGCGGAAAGGGCCGCCGCGGTCGGAGAAAAGGATGCTCCGCCCGCCGTGAGTTTCCCTGATGTCGCCGAGCCGTTCAGCAACGTGATCCAGGGCCTCGTCCCAGGAAGCATCCCGCCACTTGCCTTCCCCTCTTTTTCCTGTTCGAATGAGAGGGTTTTGAGGCCTTTCGCTGTCCTCGATGAGAGCGATGCCTGCAGAACCCCTGGCACAGAGCCCCCCTTCGAGCCCTGCCGCATGAGGATTTCCTTCGATAAATTTGCACTCCCCGTTTTCCGCTTCGGTCCTGATGGGACAGCGGACGCTGCACATGCCGCAAATGCTGTAGACCTGCTTGTTGGCCATCGCCTGCTCCAATGCTCTTGAAATACTCCACCCCGTATATGTCTGAATTTCCATAACGCATACCGCATAATGGGGTCTTTGTCTAGCTTTGAGCGCCCTGGCACATTGGGAGACAGTTCGGAACGATCCGCTTCTCGGATCCTGACCAAAAAGATTTTTGATGATCCGGAGACTTCCGGAATCGCCCAATCGATGATCAAGGTTTTTTCTTATAATGTCGAGATCTTCACTTCTTCGGGGAGGTCTTCACAAGCGTTCAGTGAGACTTTTACAACCTCTTTGCCGCGTGGTACAGTTCCACAGCATAAGGTGTCCCTTTCCACATTCGTCATGCCGGCAGTCTTTAGGCGGGCATCCAGTTCTGTTCCGTGGATTCCGGCTGGAGGACTGCCGGAATGACGACTCGAGTGGTGGACGCTCTATAGCGTTGAGTTGTACTTAAGGAGTCACCTGTGAATAGCCTGGATCAAAAACCGTTGAATGGCTCTCTTCCCATGCCATATTCAACATACGAAGCATTTCAGTTTATTTAGCGATGGCCTCTAAGTGACGGAGAGCAGGAGTGCTGCGAGCCGGTCGTTGCCGGCCTGAACCGCCTTATAAACCGCCAGGAAGAGCGTTTGGGTCTTACCGGGAAGGTTTCCGGCCACCCTGAGGGTGGCTCCAAATTCGCCCATGGCTCGGGCAAAGGCGAGCAGGGCCCCGGCCAGTTTCAGACGTAAATCATCGAGGGCAGCCCCTTTCTCCTCCGGATGGCCTCCAGCAGGCCCACAGTTCCCGTCATCATGTTGTCTCCAAAAGGAGCTCCGAAATGGATGGGAAGTCGAGACGGCTCTACGAGTCTGCGCCTGGGGCCGGTGGCAATGATCGCTTTGACGGCTTCCAGACCCACACTTTCGCGGATGTAGGCCCCGTGTCCGCCCTCCTTCAAAACTTGCACATGATCGAGGCTGCCGCGAGCAAGGGCGTTCAGCAGCGATTCAAGCTTTTCGAGCGTGATATCCCGGGTGTGGTATTCAAAGAAACCGGCAATTTCGTTCCCCCGCAGCGCAGCTCCCACCGTGTGGGAAGTGGCGATGTCAAGGACCAGCAGGGTGGTGAACTTCCGCGCCTCCAGATCCATCGAGGCCCCGAGGATTGCAGCAAATCCGCTGTCCATGACATAGACTTCCCCGGCTGGGAGCTGCTCGGCGGTCTTGGAAAGGGACCGCAGGCGATTGAAGGTTTCAGGAACTTCTCTCCCTTCATAGAGCAGCGCGTCGGGATAAGGCTTATCATCCAACGCGCTCTTGAACAAATTGTGCCGGTAGTCGAGGTGGGACACACCCTCCGGAGGCATTCCGTGATCCTGGGCGCAGACGCCCACCACATCGAACTCGAATGGAACTCCAAACCCCGTGACGATCCGTTCCAGCCGATCCAGCGGAAGGTCTGTGAGAAACAGGCTGCTGCAGCTTCCCGCTCCAGCCAGCTCTTCGGCCTGTCCTTCGCTGATCACCTCCATGCCCCAGGAGCGTACCCTGCGGAGGTCGTGAGAAAGGGTCATGGCCGCAGCTTCGGTGATGAAAACCCTGGACGATCGCGCCCGTTCACGCAACACTTCCGAAAGTCTCCCGCCCCCCATCTCAACGCCGGTGACCAGAAGATCACCCGGCAACTGCGCGGCCTCTTCGCTCACCGACTGAACGGGCGATCTCACCACAGCCTTGTAGGACATGTCAGTCCCGCTGACATGGTAGAGGACATCCATCGTCCCGGCACCCACATCAATCAGAAGATACCTGGTTCTCTCTTTGCTGGACCTCATGTTTTGGTCGCTCCACTTCAAACGGGTTCCACCTGATACAGATCCACAGTGATTAAGGTAACCATTTCAACACGCGTCAAGCCGGCAGTTTCAAGGCCGGCGTCCAGTTCATTTCTGTGGATTCCGCAGGACCAGACGACCGGAATGACGACTCGTCGATTGATGGGCACTCTATTGTATTGAGATGTGCTCAGGAGATTTTGAGAACGGGAAACACCCCGCTGTTCTCACGGTGCTGCCCTGCAACACAAGGCACCGATCCCGATTTTCACAGACATTAATAGACCCATTCAAGAACCGAAGTGCAAGCTTCATTTTCCTTGAGACAAGCTGCAGACGAAAGCCCGTCGACAAGGACTCTCGAAGCGGCGCGGGATCATCCGGGGAAGTTCGACGCAACACTGCGAAGTGTTCCCAACCTCGGGGCGCCATTCCAGCAGGATTTGAGCGGGAAAGGCGAAAAGGGGAAGGGTCGGTTTTTCTACGGCGCCGGACCGAGAAAAGTGATGGGCAAAAATCGAGCAGTTTTTCCTGTCGGGCTGTTGAACCCGGGTCCGGGGAGGGTCACTCACAATTTCAAATCCAGCTGATGCCGATAAACAGCCGAAAAAGGCTTTAAACCCTCCGGCACAAAGAGGCGATGCGTGCAGTTGTTTCAATGATGGGAAGCGAAAGTGGTCACGGTGCTGCCCCAGTTCATGCGTTTTCGGCAGTGATTCAGACTTTTGTAACCGCCAAGGGATGGAGGGAGTCCCGTATCCGCGGCCAGTCTGTTTGATTGTGCTTTATAGGAAAGAATTCAGACGATAGAATGACTGCGACGTTGCATTCGTTTGAAAGTAATTGAGAGCCATTCTCCAATTCGAAGCGTTGCCTTCCAGTGACGCGACAGGCTCCCGCTTCCACGAATGGTGGCTTTTTTCCCAAAGAATTCCAAATCATGCTGCATCAGTCATGCCGCATCAGGGAGGGGAATGGAATGATCTACAAGGAGATTTTTCTGGAGCGTCACGACGCCATTGCCGTGCTCACCCTCAATCGTCCACATATCCGCAATGCCCTGACCCACCAGAGCATGGTGGAAGAGGTGGAGGAGGCGTGCCGGACGATCCAGCGGGATTACTCGTGCAAGGTGCTCATTGTGACCGGCGCGGGCACGGCGTTTTCCGCCGGGGGCAATGTGAAGGACATGCAGAATCAGGAAGGGATGTTTCGCGGCCATGCCGGGGAAATTCGTGAAAACTACCGCAAGGGCATTCAGCGGATTCCTTTGGCCCTTTGCCGCCTGGATGTCCCCACCATTGCGGCGGTCAACGGTCCTGCCATCGGGGCCGGTTGCGATCTCGCCTGCATGTGCGACATTCGCATCGCCGGCGAGAATGCCCGATTCGGCGAAACCTTTGCGGCTCTGGGACTGATTCCCGGTGACGGCGGCGCGTATTTTCTGCCGCGGGCCGTGGGGCATTCCAGGGCCTGCGAACTTGCATTCACCTGCCGTGTGATCGACGCACAGGAGGCGCTCCGCATCGGTCTGGTCAGCGAGGTGACCCAACAGAACCAACTCATGCCGCGTTGCATGGAACTTGCCCGGGAAATCGCCCGTCAGCCGGCGGGAGCCTTGAGGATGAGCAAGCGGCTGATCCAGTTCGCTCAGAGAAGGTCCATTGAAGAGACCCTAGAGCTCTCGGCCGCCCTCCAGGCCATCTGTCACCAAACACCCGAACACCGGGAGGCCCTGGAGAGATTCCTGAGCAAAACAACCTGAGCTCGCAGTGCTCAGACCGCTCCAAGGCTCAAACAGAGAGGAATATGGACATGTCATCCGCCCCACAGGATCCACATGATGTTCAGGCTGCACTGCATGGCCCGGCTATCGTTCTTGAACTGAAATCCCTGGAGGACCCCTTCGACCCCTTCCTCCAATTGCTGCAGCGGGGGTTTCTGGTCACGACGGCCGTGGGAGTGCCCCTCAAACAGGTCTTGCTTCAGCTGCCGGGCATGTCGTTGGACTACCTGGAAAGCCGAGTTCAGACCATCTTTCTGAACGGCAAGGCCATTGACGACCTGGACCGCTCCCTGGTGGAAGACGGAGCGACGGTGGCGCTCTCTGCCGCCATGCCCGGGCTGGTGGGGGCCATGCTTCGGAAAGGAGGGAAGCTGAGCAGCCTCAGGTCTTCCATCTCCCACTGCCCCACCCAGGGCGGTTCCGATGCCCGCCAGGGCAAAATCACCCTCAAGCTGTTCAACCTGCTGCTCAGAGAACTGGGACCAAAGGTGCTGCAGTGCGGCATCTACCTTGAAATGGACACCTGGAGACATTTTCTCAAGTCTCATGAGGAGTCCCTGGCATCCCTCGTGGCCTCGGCATCCGTCAACGGCACTTCCACGGCTTTGCCTGATCTGATTGCGCAGGCAGAGAAGACACTGGAAAAGTATTGCCTCCTCACCGCATATGTCCGAGAAGACCAGGGATGAAACAGCGGCCAAAGAGCGGAGAACCGAACCCTCAAAGACTGTGGGACTCACCTTCTTCTGAGCTTCTTTCGGCATAAAATTTATGCCGCCACTGTAGAAAACGCCCCTGTTCGATGGCTTCCCGCATCTCCTCCATGAGCCGGAGATAGTGGTGGAGGTTGTGGATGGTGTTGAGTCGATAACCAAGAAGTTCGCGGGCCATGAACAGGTGCCTCAGGTAGGCCCTGGAAAACTTGCGGCACGTGTAGCAGGTGCAATCCTGCTCGATGGGCTCCGGATCCCTGGTGTAGCGGCTGTTCTTGATCTGTAGGCTTCCCTGCCGGGTGAAGAGCATGCCGTTTCTGGCGTTGCGCGTGGGCATGACACAGTCGAAGAGGTCCACCCCCAGATGGACGCCCTCCACCAGATCCTCGGGTTTTCCCACTCCCATGAGATAGCGCGGCTGCGCCTCGGGCATCTGGGGTGTCAGGGTTTCCATGACCCGCAGCATCTCCTCTTTGGGTTCGCCCACGGAAAGACTCCCCAGCGCATAGCCGTCAAAACCCATCTCCACAAGACGCTCGAGGCAGTACTCCCGAAGGTCCACGTGCACGCTGCCCTGTATGATTCCGAAAAGAGCCTGGTCGGGGCGGGTGTGGCTCTTGCGGCAGCGGGCCGCCCAACGGACGCTCCGTTCCATGGATTCACGGGCGTATTCCCTGGAAACGGGGTAAGAATTGCACTCGTCGAAACACATGGCAATGTCTGACCCGAGCTGCATCTGGATGTGCATCGCCGACTCGGGAGTGAGCATGTGACGGGACCCGTCGATGTGCGACTGAAAAACCACTCCGCCCTCTTCGATGCGGTTGATCCGCGCCAGGCTGAAAACCTGAAAACCGCCGCTGTCTGTGAGGATGGCACGATCCCACCCCATGAACCGGTGCAGCCCTCCCAGGTTTTCGATGAGATCGGCCCCAGGCCTCAGATAGAGGTGATAAGTGTTCCCCAGAATGATGCTCGCTCCAACCGCTTCCAGCTCCTCGGGCGAGAGACTCTTCACGGTGCCGAGCGTGCCCACGGGCATGAAGATGGGGGTCTCGATGGTGCCGTGAGCTGTCTTGATGCGGCCGCGTCGGGCAGCACAGGACCCATCGCGGGTCAAAACCTGAAATTCCAAGGGATGGCTTCCTTTCGGAATTGGGGCTGTCGGGATGTTCACGGCAACGGTCCTTCACGCTTCACACGATGATCATGGCATCGCCGTAACTGAAAAAACGGTAGCGCCGGGCCACGGCGGCCTCGTAGGCATTCAGAATGTTCTCGCGCCCGGCAAAGGCCGAAACCAGCACGATGAGAGAGGATCTGGGCAGGTGGAAGTTGGTGATCAGGGCATCCACCACTTTAAAATCGTAGCCGGGGTAGATGTAATGGTCACAAGGGCCGGAAAAGGAGCGAATCTCTCCGGCTTTGGCTGCAACCCACTCGAGCACTCTGACCACGGTGGTGCCCACCGCGACGATGCGTCGCCCGTAACCTTTGGCAGCCTTGATCGCCGCTGCGGCATCCTCTGGAACCTCCACCTGCTCGGTGTGCATCCTGTGATCGCGCAGGTCGGGCGTCCGGATGGGTGAAAACGTTCCATAGCCCACATGCAGGGTCACCGCCGTGATTTCGACCCCCGCCGATCGAAGTTCGTCGAGGAGACCTGAAGAAAAGTGCAGGCCCGCCGTTGGTGCCGCCACAGCTCCCGGCCGGGCAGCATAGACCGTCTGATACCAGTGACGATCGTCTTCCCGGCGTGTTGAAGGGGATCGCTTGATGTAGGGAGGGAGAGGCACTTCGCCCCACACCGCGAGAAACTCCAGCAGGGGTTTGTCCTCCGGGAATCGAAGCATGACCCTGCCGTTCGAACCCGCCTGCAGGACTTCCGCGTGGAATCCGTCCTGGAAATGAAGGAGGGCTCCCGCCTTCACAGGCTTGGACGATTTGAGGAGACACTCATGCCCCTCTGTTTGAGCCGCATCGCGGGGCTTGTGAGGATCGAGGACGAGGAATTCCACACGACCGCCCGTCTCCTTGAAACCGAAAAAGCGGGCGGGAACCACGCGGGTGTTGTTCACCACCAGGAGGTCTCCCGGCCTCAGAAGAGACCCGATTTCCCGGAAAGAGCGGTGTGCCACGCGACCAGTCTGCCGATCCAGGAGCAGCAATCGTGACGCCTCACGGGACGACGCGGGGGTCTGCGCGATCAACTCCTCGGGCAGATCGTAGTCGTAGGCATCCAGGTCGTACAGAAACTTTTCACCCCCCGCCATAATGACGCCCCCAATACACCAGCAACAGACCGAGAACCATCAGGGCCCCTCCCAGGATGCGAAGCTTTTCGCTGGGCAGGCTGCTCAACATGAGGAGCCATTGTTTCAAACGATCCGGAAAGGCGAAATACGGAAGCCCCTCGAAAAAACAAATCAAACCGGCCACCGTCAACAGGTAACCCTCCCACATAGGTCCGCCCCTTCAAAAAATGATTTTGCAACAGAGCCCAAATGCCCTAACATATTTTATTTTGATTGCAAAGCAATCTTGCATGGCCTGGCATCCCCTTCAAGTTTTGAACACCCTTGCAGCCCTGGAGGTTCGCATGTCCCTGAGTTGGGTCGAAATCGACCTCGCCGCCCTTCGCCACAATTTCCAACAGGTACGTCGGCGGATCAACCCGGAAACGCGCATCCTGGGTGTGGTCAAGTCCGATGCCTACGGTCACGGCATGGTGCCGGTAGCCAGGGAACTCGAAGCCATGGGCTGCCACTTTCTGGCGGTGAGCAAATACTGGGAGGCGGCGGAACTGCGTGAGGCCGGCCTGCGGCTCCCCGTCCTCGTCCTTTTGGGCGTGGAACCCCACGAAATGCAGGACGCGATCCGAAAAGAAATGCGCCCGGTTCTCTACAGGCTGGACCACGCGAGGATGCTCTCAAAAGCTGCTTCGGCACTTGGGAAAAGGGCAATCGTCCATGTCAAGGTCGATACGGGAATGGGGCGACTGGGCGTCCCGCTCGAGGATTTGCCACCTTTTCTGAACCTTGTGCGAGAACTGCCGGAACTCTCTGTGGAAGGTATTCTTTCACATTTCGCCGTCGCGGACGAGGCAGACAAGACCTACTCCCTTCAGCAACTGAGGCGGTTTCGGGAAGTGCTCACGCTTTTCCGTGAGTACGGGTTCTCTCCTCTCTATGCCCATATCTCCAACAGCGCCGGACTCCTGGATTTTCCCGAAGCTCAATTCCAGCTGGTGCGCCCCGGCATCATGCTCTATGGATCGCCGCCTTCCCAGGAACTGTTGCATCCCGTGGCTCTCGAGCCGGTGATGGCTCTCAAGGCAAAAGTGATTCAGATCAAGAAAGTCCCGCAGGGGCAGCCCATCGGTTACGGGAGGACTTTCACCACCCGCAGGCCTTCCATTATCGCCACACTTCCCGTGGGCTACGACGACGGTTATCCGCGACTGATGTCCAACCAGGGGGCCGTGCTTCTGGGCGGACAACGAGCGCCCATCGTGGGAAGGGTCTCCATGAACATGATCACCGTCGACGTGACCGACCTGGACCGTGTGCGAGAAGACGATGAGGCGGTGCTGCTCGGGCGTCAGGAGGACCAGATCATCACGGGGGACGACATCGCTCGACTTTGCGGGACGATCAGTTATGAAATCTTTTGCAACATGGGAAGACACCGGCATAGAACATTTCTCAACGCCCGATCGGGTGAGTAAACGATACTGCCGCATCACGCTTGCGGGTGGCACCGCACGATTGAAGAATGATTCAGGAGGAAATATTCAAGATGTCTTTTGTCCGTGACACGCTCATTGAAATGCTCTCCAATGCTCTGGCGCCTTTCAGGGAAGTCTCCAACTTTCAAAATCAAGATTCCCTCGCCATCGAACTGGATGCTCCCAAATCCGCTCAACACGGCGACTATGCAACCAACGTGGCCATGATGCTCACGCGATCGCTCAAGCGCAAGCCCAGGGAAATCGCCCAACAGATCATCGATCGCCTCCAGGACTCCCATGGCATCCTCGATAAGGTGGAGATCGCGGGTCCCGGTTTTATCAACTTTTTCGTCCGTCCCCATGCCTGGCTCGGCATACTCCGGGAAATCCTGAACAACCCGAGCCGGTACGGCCGACAGAATCTGGGCCTGGGGAAAAGAGTCCAGGTGGAATTTGTGAGCGCCAACCCCACCGGGCCACTCCACATCGGTCATGGGCGTGGAGCCGCCACGGGCGATGTGCTGGCCAACATCCTGAGCGCCTGCGGCTACAAGGTGGAGAGGGAATATTACATCAACGACGCCGGCAATCAGATGAACACTCTGGGGGCCAGCCTCTATCACCGGTATCAGGAACTGCTGGGACAGAAAACAGAGTTTCCGGAAGGTCACTATCAGGGCGCCTACATGAAGGATCTCGCCCGGGACTTCCTGGAAGTGGTGGGCGAGCGGTTTCGCAACGTTCCCCTGGAGGATGCCCTTGCCGAGTGCACCCGATTCACCGGCGAGCGCATCCTTGCGGGAATCCGGGAGGATTTGAACGCTTTTGGCATAACCTTTGACAACTGGTTCAGCGAGCAGAGTCTTCATGACGCCGACGCCGTTGCTCAAACCATCGCGGAGTTGAGGGAGCGGGGTTACATTTACGAACTGGAGGGCGCCACCTGGTTTCGCAGTACGGCTTTCGGAGATGAAAAGGACCGGGTGGTGATTCGCGCCAACGGCCTCAGCACCTATTTTGCCGCTGACCTGGCCTACCACAAGAACAAATTCTCCCGCGATTATGACTGGCTGGTGGACATCTGGGGTGCCGATCACCACGGTTATGTCGATCGCCTGTTGGCCGGCATCCAGGCCATGGGGCGGCGTCGGGAGGATCTGCGGATCATCCTGGTGCAGCTCGTCAATCTCCTTCGGGGAGGAAAGCCGGTGGCCATGTCCACTCGGGCGGGGGAATTCGTGACGCTGCGGGAGGTGGTGGACGAGGTGGGCAAGGACGCGGCCCGGTACATCTTTTTGACCCGCAGGTGCGACAGTCCCCTGGATTTCGACCTGGACGTGGCCAAAATGCAGAGCAACGACAACCCCGTTTTCTATGTCCAGTACGCCCATGCAAGACTTTGCAGTGTTTTTGAGGTCGCAGCCGAGCGGGGCATTTCGTTCCAGTGGTCGCCGGACCACATGGACTCCTGCCTGACCCGGTTGAATCTGCCCCAGGAACTGCTTCTTCTCAGGTTGCTTGGAGAGTATCCGGCTGTGGTCGCCACGAGCGCCTCGTCGCTCGAGCCGCACCAGATTCCCTATTACCTGCATGAACTGGTTTCGATGTTCCACAGTTATTACAATCAAAACAGGATCCTCAGCGACGACGTTGAACTCTCCACCGCGCGGCTCTGTCTGGCTGACGCAGTTCGAACGGTCATCGCAAATGCCCTGGCCTTGCTGGGTGTCGATGCGCCCCAAAAGATGTGAGGACCTTCTCACGAGGGAGGCTGTGTTCAGATGGCTTCAACATCCGGAAAGGCTTCTCGCACCGAATCGGAAGAGAACCGGAAGGAACCGAGGCGTTATCATTTTACGCTGAGCGGGGGACAGCTGGCCCTTTATGGGTTGGGTCTTGTGCTCGGAATGGCTTGGATGTTTGTCTTCGGGATCCTCATCGGAAGAGGTCTTCCACTGATGAACCCTCAAGAACGCGGTCTCAAAGCAGATATCATTCATTTTCTGGGTTTGGACATTCAGGAGACACCTCCCCCGGAAAATGTGGCGGAGACGTGGGTGAGCCCGGAAAAGATGCTGGAATCCCTCACCTATTTTCAGGACCTGACCCAAACCGGAGCGGGGAACTCCATGATGCGCCCGCCCGCGAAGGACTCCGCACAAAAAGAGGAATCCTCAGACGCACGAAATTTGCTCACAAAAAGAGAGATTAAAGCGACGGCGGAGGATTCTCAGCATACCGCACACGTGCAGGAACCGTCCACCCGGGCGGTGTTGGATACGCTGGAGCTCCGCGGCGTTCCCTCTCAGAATCAGCCGGGTGAATATTACACCCTGCTCGTGGGGTCTCTCAAAGACGCTGAAAACGCTCAGAAGCTGGTGGAACAACTTAAAAGCAAGGGATATGAAACCCGCATGCAAATGTTGGATCTCAGCGACAGCGGCCGCTGGAACCGCGTTTTGGTGGGAACGTTTGAAAGCCGGGAAGCGGCCATGAATTTTGCGGTGGATTTCAACCGCAAAGAGCACATGCAGGGGCTGGTGATTCGGGAATCCAACTGAAAGGAACTTCGAGTTCCCAATGGACCGCGGGGATCCCCGTGGGACTCATTTCAACGAAGAGTACACGCTGTTCTTTGGAGCCGGTGAGATTCGGGGCCGCCACACCAGTGTCGAGGTCCCGAACCCACCGGATCTTTTTTTCAACAGGATTCGTCCGATGGGCTTCCAGTGTCGGGTGATCGTCTTTCGAACCAGTCGCAGCAGGACTTTCGTGCTGAAGGGTTTTTTCAAGTAGCCATCGGCACCCAAAACTTCAGCCTTCTCCCTGATACCGACTTCGGCGCTGCCCGTCATCATGATGAAACCCGTAGAAGGATAGTTTGCGGCCACGTGGCGGAGCAGATCGAGACCTTTGGCTCCGGGCATGTCGTAGTCCGACAGCACCACCTCGAAGACCTCTTCCCTGAGCGCCCTTTCAGCCTCTGTGACGCTCTGTGCACCCCTGCACTCATAGCCGCCCTCCTCAAGAATCTCCTTGAGAAGCGCAAGGAGGCGCTCATCATCATCTACGAGCAGGATCTTCGCCACGGCCATCCTCCCTCTCACACCCAAACGCGAGCATTTCAGCGTTTGTCGAGTTCATCCAGGACCAGTCCGCCGATCGCTCCAGCCGCCGCACCCGCAGCACCACCCACAATGAGAGGCCCACCGGCAATGGCGGCCACACCAACCCCTGCGGCGGACCCGATGGCTCCGCCACTCAGTATACGCTGCTCTCTCCTGCTGAGCCCGGAGCAGGCGGTGAGGCACAGGAGCACACCGGCAATGGTCACCATTCTAACCAAGCGATTCTGCCAAATTGATGTCTTCATCTTTTCTCCACTGGGTCAATGAAATTTCCGATGCCCTCTCAGAAGTCACTCGAGCCGCTCAGGCAAGCGGCAACAAATCCATCCCATTCCAGCTTGGATCGAGTGCAGGATTTCGACAGACATTTCATCCGTCACTCCACTGAATCAAGAACGCATTCGCACCAGCCCATGCCTTCAAAGATTCATTAAGCAATAGTCCTGCCAAAATACCGGGCATGGGAGCACGTTGTCCTTTCAATGGGCGGGGGGGGACTGCAGCACAAGCACCGCGCCTTCTCAAAAACTCATGCCGTGATAGCCTGTCGCGTGCGTCCGCAGCCCCGTATCATGGACTCCATTTGAAACCCTGCAGACGCGCATCGGAGATCCAGGACAATCTTTGCTTCAATTCAAAATTTTTGGATATTTCAACGAAGCAGTCCGCCATTTGGGCATCATCGGCTTCAACTGGAGCGGGTCGGGCGATCATCTGCAAGCATTTCGACGCGATGCCGGGTCAAAAAGGTCGCAAACGCATCGAAATCATGGATCCTCGCTTGGACCGGAATCAGAGTGAAACTGCCCCGTGACTGCGGCTGCCGGACAAAGCAATGCATGCCCTTAACATACGATCGCGTTGTGAGCTTTTTGTTTTGAAAAGGACTCTGATCGGCGGATAACCGTCAAAGTGTTGTGGGCAATCGCCTACAGACCTGTAGTCAGAACCCTACACCTCGCTGAAGATCTGCCACGGGGATCGCAGGGTCACTTTTTGAAGGCCGCCGGTTGAAGACCATATTTGCGCAATAGTTTGTAGAACTCGGGACGGTATCGGCCCACCATCGCAGCGGCTTTTGAAACATTCCCCTGAGTTGCGGTGAGCACCTGTGAAATGTAGGCTCTTTCGAACTCCTCCCGGGCTTCATTCAATGACAGAATGGAAGACGGGCGATGCTTGTCCTTGAGGGGCAGTTCCTGAGTTCCCAGAAGCAGGTTGGCCGATGTGATAAGATCCTCAGTGGCAAGGGCGACGGCACGTTCCACAACATTCTCGAGCTCCCGAACATTCCCGGGCCAGCGATGCATCATGAGTTCCTGGATGGCATCGGGTGAAAATCCCTGAATGCTCTTGCCCATCTCCTTGTTGAACCGGCTGAGAAAATGCTGCGCCAGCAGAGGAATGTCCTCCCGGCGCTCCCTCAGTGGCGGTAAATAGACGGGGATCACGTGGATGCGATAATACAGATCTTCGCGAAAACGTCCCTCGCTGATGGCTTTCTGCAGATCCTGATTGGTGGCGGCCAGCAGGCGAATGTCCGTGGTCAGCGGCTGAACGCCCCCTACCGCATAGAATTCCCTCTCCTGGAAGGCCCTGAGCAATTTCACCTGGAGCGCCGGCGACAGGTCTCCAATTTCGTCCAGGAAGAGGGTGCCGCCGTTGGCCTGCTGCAGCAGCCCCTTCTTGTTGTGCTCTGCGCCGGTGAAAGAGCCTTTCACGTGTCCGAAAAGCTCGCTCTCCAGCAATCCCTCAGGGATGGCGCCGCAGTTGATGGCCACGAAAGGCCCCTGCGACCGTTTGCTGCGCATGTGAATGGCCTTGGCGATGAGCTCCTTTCCCGTTCCGCTTTCCCCGTAGAGGCAAACGGTCGAATCGGTGGGGGCAATCTGGGTGACCTGGCCGAGGACGTGCTGCATCTTATCGCTGGAGGCGATGATGTTGTCAAAGTGATACTTGCTGCGCAGGAGACCCTGCAACCGATCCACTTCAACCTTGAGCTTTCCGAACTCCAAGGCCTTTTCCAGTCGGTGCAGGAGGTCCTTGGCCTCGAAAGGTTTGGTCAGAAAGTCATAAGCCCCCTTCTTGGTGGCCTCCACCGCAACGGAAATGGTTCCGTAGGCGGTGAGAATGATCGCCGGGAGATGAGGTTGAAGCACGAGCAGCTTTTCCAGCAATGAAATTCCGTCCGTGTCTCCCAGCTTGAGGTCCAGAATGGCCACGTTGAAGATTTCATCCTGTGCGAAGGAAAGCGCCTGCTCGCCCTTCTCGGCGAGAGCGACCTGATAGCCGGCCCCTTCGAGCCTGGCCCGCATGAGTGTGAGCAGTCCCCTGTCGTCGTCGACCACCAAAATCTTCTCACCTGCCATGAAGTCTCCTCATTGGAGCAATTCTCTTTCCTTCTGATCGATCTCCAGGTCGATTTCGCGGGAGCGCTCGATTTGTTCTCGAAGTTTCTTGATGGTCGTGTCCTTCTCGTCGATTTCCTGGTCCACTTCCCGGGAGCGCTCCACTTCCTCTCTGAGCTTCTTGATCGTCGTATCCTTGGATTTGATCTTTCTACCCAGCTGCCTTCTTCTCTCCTCCGCTGCGAGACTCTGACGAATGAGCGTGACCCAAACACGACCCTGGTAGGCCAATGGACTGTCCGGATACTTTTCTATGAGCTCATCCAAATACTTGAGTCCTCTGGACTGGTCGAACACGGGGCTGAGTGGATAAACATGGACAAATGCCAGGTTGAAGAGAGACTCCGCACAGTCATGACTCGCTTCGCACAGCCTCAGCGCCTCTTCATTCCTGCTCCGAAACCTCTCGTACTCGTGCGTTTCCATCACTTCCCTGGGCGGGAAGATGAACACCGTCGTCATTCTCTCCTGAATGCGCGGGGCGCACCCGATGCCTGTCAAGAGGAGTCCGCAGAGCAGGAACCCCGGAAAAATTCGAGACGGATGAAAAAGATTCCTCCCCGCTTCATGTTTCCATAGGGGTCTTTTCTTCTCAGGTCTGGCAGACTGGAACATTGCTTGACTCCATGGGCAATGAGAAGATGAATGCGGCTCCACGCCCCAGCTCACTTTCTACCCAAATTTTTCCACGATGTGCTTCGACAATGAAGCGGGCCAGGGCCAGTCCGAGGCCGGTGCCCTGCTGGGAACCCAGTTTTCCGTTGCCTCCTTGGTAGTACCTTTCGAAAATCATTCGCTGTTCCTCCAACGGAATGCCTTCCCCCGAATCCCTGACACACACGTTCAACTCCGGTGAGGTTCCCTGTACCGCCTGTGAGAGTTCAACATTCAAAACAATTGTTCCACCTTCGGGCGTAAACTTGAGGGCATTGCTGAGGAGATTGTCGACGACCTGTTGCATGCGCCTTTCGTCGAGATGAAGCAGCGGAAGATCTTCCTCCATGTGGACTTCCAGGGAAACCCTTTTGCGCTTGGCAATCAAATTCACTTTTTGGAGGCTGCGCGCAATAATCTCCCCAAAATCACAGGGGACGAACTCGTACTCCATCAATTGGGCCTCCATTTTTGAAAGATCCAGGATGGATGAGATCGTCTGAAAGAGCTGCTCCGTGTGGCTGTGAATCACACCGAGGATCTCCTTTTGCGACTCATTCAATCTTCCGGGCAACTCTTCAAGAAGCAGAGACGTGCCTTCCCGAATGGCGGTGAGCGGCGTTCGAAGCTCATGGGAAAAGTGTGCGGTGAAATCGGATTTGAGCCGGTCCAGTTCTTCCAGCTTCTCCGTCATCCAGTTGAACGTGACGGACAGATCGTGGACCTCCCGGGGAGCCTTGATATCCAATGTGCGCGAGAATTCCCCCTGGCCCACACGGCGCATCGCTCTCGCCAGCCGACGCAGAGGGTCGCTCACTGCACGCGCATGAAAATAAGCCAGCAGCAAAGCACCCGACACGCCCAGAAGCGCAATCCACGCAATTCTGCCTGCCGCCTCAGCGGCAAGGTCGCGTGCCTCGGTCATTTTCACGCCGATGGCTTCTTCGCGAACTTGGATGAATTCCCTTGTCTTTTCCAAAATACGATCACTGATCTCCTGGCGTTTCCCGTTGTCGCGGTCTCCCTCCATCTGCGCACCGGCAACCGTTTCGACTTCTCTCACGTAGTCCTCGTGCAGCTGCTCGATGCGCCGAAGTGTCTCCTTTTCCGCGAGCGAGTCCACATGGCCGGCCAGCTGATCGAGGGTCTCCCGAAACTGAAAGCTGGACGAGAGGAATGATTCCTTCATGCCGGGGTCATTGAAGAGCACATACTTCTCGCCAATTCGAATCTGGGAGAGGGAAATCTTCAGCAATTGTTTTCCCTCCTTGACCACCTCGGAATCCTTGGTGACGAGGGTCTCCCCAAGCTCGGTGAGTCCATTGAGCCTCACGTGGGAGTACAGGCTGATGAGAAGGATCAGGCCGATGAGAATGCTCTGGGCCAGCATCGAACGCCAAAAGATTGTCAATCGCATGGATTCCCTCTCCCCTCATTGACCCTCCGCCGCCCGGATACGCTCCGGGCGGAAAGCGGCTGCAACACGGGAAACAGCTGGGACGGAGCCTTCGTTCAAGCAGCGCTTCGGCAACCCAGTCTAACCAAACTTTATCGAACTGTGAAGGCCAAGCATCCGTGAACAATTTGCCGGAGCGGCCCATCCCCAAAGCCGGCATCCAACCTGATGTTCACCCACCATCCGGCCCTCGGCCATCCTCACCCTCCGCTCGAATGGCACATGACTTCAAACACCGGCATGCCCTCGAAAAAAGATCAAGGTGGCGGGGATACTTGCCGACAGAACGAAACGAATGGCAACTGCGCAACGTGTGAGCTTCCCGAAACACCCAGTGATCCCGATACGAGGGAACCGGAAAGAAATGGACAAGATCGATACCAAGTCAGAACTTCTGCGCAAGGTGCTCGCCGATGGCCTCAGCGAGCAGGGATTCTTGAGCCTCTATCAGCTGGGAAAACTGCAGAAGGTTTCGGCCGGCAAGCGCCTGTTCCAGGAAGGGGATCGAGATGACACCCTGTTCCTGGTCGTGAGGGGCAAATTCAAAACCCATTCGGAAGCGAACGGAGACTTCCAGGAAAACATCCTTTTCCAGGAAGGGGACTGGATCGGAGAACTCGTGTTCTTTCAGACTCCCCTTCGCCGGGCGACGGTCACGGCCACGGCACCTTCCATAGTGCTGGTCGTCGAGGGGAAAGCATTCAATGCGCTCGAGCTGGAAACACGCACCTTCATCCTGAAGAAACTCAACGACCATGGCGCCAGGAGGCTCAGACTGGCTCTCAGGGAGAGGAACCGGCAGCAGGACCTCAATTCATACCTGACCCGGTACACTCACCAGTTGAAACAACAGAGTCAAAGCAAATATGAACAATCTGAAATCATTCAGAATATTCTAAAGAACATTCCCAAGCTTCCCATTTATGTGACGAAACTCGTTCAGCTTCTGCTGAGTGAGAATGCCTCCATCAAGGAAATTGCTCAACTGGCCAAGGAAGACCCGTCCATCGTGAGCCAGATCCTCAAAACCGTCAACTCCCCTTACTATGCCCTGCGCAACAAGATCGCGGACCTCAACCACGCCATCCTTTACCTTGGATTCAACGAGGTCTACCAGGTGGTCGTGGCGGGCGGCGTTCAAAAAACCATGCCCGATACCCCGGACTTTCAGGAACTGCATCAGCATTCCGTAACCATTTCTCACCTCGCGTTTGAAATCTGTCAGCACTACAATAAACAGATGTCATCCACATTGAGCACCATCGCCGTGCTCCATGACATTGGAAAAAGCGTTGTCCTGCTGCTCCGGAAACAAAATCCCAAGTGGACACTCTTTATCGAGATGCTCGAACCCGCCAAGATCGGCGCCCTGCTCCTTCGGGAGTGGAAAATCCCCGAAATGGTCTGCGAAGCCATCGAATTTCAGAATTACCCTGAATTCTCCCCTCCTCAAACCCTTTCCACGCAACACAAGGATTGCGTGGTGATGCTCTGGCTTGCTCATCTCTGCTGTGACTGGCTGGAGGGCCGGCCCATCAATCCCAAGGCGCATCCGTTCCTCACGGACTACCTGAAGGTGTTGAAACTCGACCGAACGACCCTCCCGGAATTCTTTGGTCAAACGATCCTGCCCTCCCTGCAAAAGAAGGCCGACACCTTTCCATCCCACCTGCGGGACATGGTTCTCGCCATGATGGCGGATCAACCCGCCTGGTGAGGGACTTTTCGGGCATCAAATTTTCCGGATTCGAGATTTGCCGGCGCTTTCCGAAAACCCGTGTGCGCTATCCGTCTCCTGAACCACCAGGTAGGTGAGGACCTCTTCCGTGATGCCTTTCAGCCGAAGGTGCCGGTAGTATCGAAGAGGGATCCCGCCCCCGAGTCGCTCGGCAGTCTGCGCGGACAGAAGAATCCCTCCCGGAGGCGCTGCGGCTTCCAATCGCTGGGTAAGATTGACCGCCTTACCGAGAACGGTGTAGGACCATCGCCGCGAAGAACCCATGTTGCCCACAACCACCTCTCCCGTGTGCACTCCAATTCGGACTTCAAGGGGAAAGTCTGCCCGTTCGAGCCATTCCGGACGCATTCGCCCAACTGCCGCCTGCATCTCCACAGCGGCCAGGACACATCGCGCAGCATGGTTTTCCATCGGCTCCGGGTCACCAAAAAAAGCCATGAGACCATCCCCGAGGTATTTGTCCACGGTGCCGCCATGCCGAAAAACTATTTCCACCATCGTTTCAAAATACTCGTTCAGATAGGCACGGATCTGATCCGGGGACAGCTTTGACGAATGAAGAGTGAAGTCCTTGATGTCACTGAACAGCACGGTCAATTCCTTGCGTTCAGCCCTGGAGGCCAGAGCCTCCGGATGCTGCATGACCTTCTGCAGGACAGATGGAGAGAAGTAAGCCTCAAAAGTCTTGCGAATGACCTCCCGCTCTCTTGTCGCTGCGACATAGCGGAAGACGGAAACCCCCAGGGTGGCGGCAACAATGAAAATGAGGGACTGAGCTACCTCCACCCTTGTTTGCCCCATCAAGAAGGCCATTGCGGCGCCTCCCGAGAATGCAAGAGACAACGCCAGCATCGCGACAGGAAATGAATAAGACGTCAGCCAAAGCGCCACGCACAGGACCGCAGCCAGCACAGCGGCTTCCAGGATCCTTCGCTCCACGCCCGAAAGGTGATGAATGAAGTTGCCCGTCAGAATCGTGTGAATGACATTGGCGTGCAGCCCACTCAAAGGGAAACTGGAATCGGTCGGGACGGGACCAAGGTCCGTAGAACCTGTGGACACATCGGAGACCAGAACAATCCTGCCCTGCAGTTCCTCGGTCCAGAGAGCCAGTTCATCGTGGTCTTTCGCAGCGTGGTAGACGTCGGAAAAGTTGTAGTGCCGCATCGCTTCCCAGGGGCCGACAAAATTGATGACCATGTTGCCGCGCTCATCGATGGGAATGACCACATCTCGAGGCGGCTCCCCGGGCTTTCTTGCACCGGCCAGGACGATCCGGCTGCGGGGATAGAGATGGATGTTCCCAGGGGAAACCCCCAGATAATCACAGGCGATTCGAAACGGCAGACTGGGATAGAATCCGTCGCTCAAACGGATCAGCAGCGGGGTTCTGCGAAAAACACCGTCTCGATCGGCCTTGACATTTAAGAACCCCATGCCTCGAGAAACGGAGGCGAGTTCCGGAAAGGTGGGCAAACCGTCCAGAGCGTGGGGAAGGGAATCGAGGCTCCCCTCCCATCGAATGGGCCAGGGACCCAGGTCTGCGATGGAAGGTGCTGCGGTTCCGGCGTTCCCGCTTGAAGAAGGCGCTGCAGCCCCGTCTTGCCGCAGAGTGAAGGCCACACCGAAGTAGACATTGCCCGCGCTCCGGGTCGCTTCAATAAAGGCCAGATCGTCCGCGGCATGCGAACGCGCAGCGAAAATGAAATCGTATCCTTGAAGGGCCACCTGCATCCGGGCGAGGTTTTCAACCACCGTGGCGTAGTGGCCCCGGTTGAGGTAATAGTCGTTGAGTTCTCTGATGGTGGTGTTGTTGATGTCGAGGTGCACCACCGTCTCGTCGTAGGAGGGGGCCCAAAGCTGGAAATCCCCACGCAGCCGAAAGAGTTGATCGGTGAATCGGGCATTCCAGAGTTCGAAAACACCGGGGAAAAGCAACGAAAGACCCTGGACCCAGAAAAACAGTCCCACAACCAGGCCTGCTGTGCACGCGGTTCCCCTCGCGCTACCGATGATCAATGTTGTAAGTCCTCACGACAACCCCACTGCCCGATGAGATCTCTTCTGAAAACGCTGCGATGTCGAGAGGCTCGTTGGCAGGCCTGGCCTCGATCCCACGCACAGCCCCTCCAATGGCCACAGGACGCTCCGCCGGAGCCGCCAGCTCCCGATGCTTCTTTCTGAGGACTTGAATTTCATGCGAAATCATTCGGATGAGGTCGGACCTTGTCACGGCATCGGCAGTCTCGTAGTCCACAAAATATTGTTCCAGTGTGGTCAACCGATCGGCAGAGGCCAGGAGGTGAAACGTTTCCCGTCCCACGTGCTGGTCCAGTTCAAACCAGGCATCGCCCATGGGGATGTAGTACCTTCTGCCTCTCTCGTAATTGGTCTCGAATTGATCCAGGGTGTAGGGAAAGAGGAGCTTCATCCCATCCTGGGCGTTGTGATAGATGACGTAGAGGAAACAATCCTGTTCCGGTTCCAGCATCATCTTGAATTGATCGCCCGTGCGCAGCACCCGGTCATTCTTGATGGGCTCCAGCACAGCCCTATCCCCGGTTCCCACCATCGCCACAAAGGCCCAGCGAAACCGGACGGCATCGTCTTCGGAGTCAGCTCGTGCCGCCGGAGGAGACGCCAATGGCAACACCCCTGCCAGCATCAATGCGAACACCAGTCCGCGAGCATTCACCTTTTCCGTCTTCCGTGAAAAAAGCATCTGCTTCTCCTTCTCATTCCCGGCCGCCTTCGGATGGTCTTTCAGCCCCAAGTGCCGGACGCAGCGCGGCGGGATGTGTGCTCTTCGTTGATAGGCTAGGGTTCGCGCACGAGCCTCATGCCCAGGTCGTCATTCATGCCACCCGGCAAGCCGGCTCCCCGGTCTCCACACCTCACCCCCGCGGGTCCTCCGTGCCAGTACCCTCCTCGAATGACGCGTTCCGCATTTCCCCTGGAATCCTTGATCACGGGATTGTCCCGCTCGTGTCTGAAATAGCCGGCCGCATCGTATTGGTCCAGGCACCATTCCCACACGTTTCCCAGCATGTCGTACAGCCCGAAAGGATTGGGCTGGAAACTCGCCACGGGAGCCGTGGCCGCGTAACCATCCTCACAGTGATGGATGTCCGTGAGACCCAGTTGCCGTCCCGCAGTCAGGTCGGCGACGTTTTCGTGCACGCAGGCGCCCTCGGGATCTTCTCCCCAGTACCGGGCGGTTTCGGTTCCTCCCCGGCACGCATATTCCCATTCCGCCTCGGTGGGCAGGCGAAATTTGTATTGCCCGCCGTTTTTGTTGGTCAGCCATTGAGCAAAATCCACAGCATCCCGCCAACTCACGTAGACCACCGGCTGCTCATCCCCCTTGAGGGAGAGTCCCTGATACTCCCGGCTGCTGTGCTCCGGCTGAAATTTCTTGAACTGGCCGTTGGTGACCTCGGTCTTGCTCATCCAGAAGTCCCCCACACACACTTCGTGCACGGGAGTTTCATCGTTGTCACGCCCTTCCTCATCCTGGGGAGTTCCCATGAAAAAGCAGCCGCCGGGTACCCACACAAACTCGATGCCTGAAACGGGCTCCTTCCAGGTCCTCTGGGAGATTGTCTGCACAGGCCCCTCACTGCGCGGCAGTTGTGCAACCTGCAACGCCGGCGCTGAAGTCACAGGCTCAGCGACTTGGGCATGAGCGCCGTTATCAGGAGACAGTTTGAAGAAAAAATCCCCTTCCAGGGAGGAGGACTCCCAGGGAATTTGGTTTCCTTGGGTGATTTCACGCACATTGGTGCGGACAATCTTGAAAACGTCCTCGATTTTCAGGTTGGGGATCTGCATGGTCTTGACCAGTTCACCCGTGTAGATGCCATGAGCGCCTTCGCCATCACCGGCAACGGAGCCGGGCGCTGTGGCATAGGCGATGAGCGTCCCGGAGGGGGCGTTCATCGATGCCAGACCCTGCGCGGTCGAACGAAAACTTCTCGCAAAGGGGTTGTCACGACAGGCATCCAGGATGACGATGTTCAGGCGGTTTCTCGCATGATCCATCTCGCTGAGAACAGCACCGGCATCCACCGCTTCGTATTCCACCTGCTTCTCGTGTTCAATGTGCGCCCCGATGGGAATGAGATAGTTGCGGCCATTGACCTGCATTCCATGGCCGGCATAGTAGAAAAGCCCCACGCCGCCACGCAGCAGTCTTTGCCCGAATGCCTGAATCTCTCTTTTCATTTCCTTCTGGTCGAGATTTTCTCTCTTGACAACCTCAAACCCCATTCCCGACAAAGCCCCTGCGATGGCCCGCGCATCATTGACGGGATTTTTCAGCGGGGCGTTTTCGTAGGCCCCATTTCCTATGATGAGAGCCACCCGCTGTTCGGCATTGACCATGGGGTGCCTGGGCGGCTGGATGATGATCCCGCGATCTGAAGCTGCGTGCAGCACTCCCTGGTGAAGACTCAACAGTAAAATCAAAGCCCCAAGAACTGTTTTTCTAAGGACTGCAAGCATTTATTGCTCCTGTGGTGTACTCAACCCAAAAAAGGGAGCCTTCCCTGCTGGAAAAACTCCCGATTGACAAGGTGAACGACTTTTCAAGCGCAATCCCGCTGCGACCAGTTTCCTCCTGACTCATCGATAGGGACAGGTTCATAAACCGGGCGAAAAAGCCTCAAGGATGAACCCTCAGGAACAGCCCGTCGGAATGCTCGACGGTGTTTCCTTTATCCGATGTCCGAAGCATTTTCGCTTCAAATCCGCGCCAACCAGCACCCCCGGCCCTGCTGCGGCAGGCATCGCGGCGGTTCCTTATCATTACAACGGCTCATGTGCAAAGGAATTTGTTTTTAGGTGCTGCCGCTTTCGTTTTCTCGAAAACTATTGCCCTCAGCAGCGGGAAGCGGCTTCCACAAATTCCTCGAGGTCCGCCGAACGATCCCATTATACTCCTTTCAAACGCGGGAGAAAATAAATTGAACCGTACAGGAACCAGGGAAGGGATCCCGGAGAAGCAACCGCACCGCAACAGCCGCGCTGAGCCAAGGCGGCTCCCCACCACCTGCCTCATGACCGTTGACCATACCCTGGGGAAATCTCAAAGCGGGAGGTTCGCAGTGGATAGAGAAAACCGGTGAAGCCTTGGGGCCTGGAAGCGTTGATTCGAGTGCAGTCCAGCATGCCGTCGGCTCTAAAAATGTCCTTTCGTCGGACCGCGGTTTGTGTTTCCTTCTGACCGAGCGCATCTTATGATACAAATATTTGGCGATTTAAATGTCGGCGTGATTGAACCAGAAGGATCGACTGCTTCAGAGCATCGAAGATTTGGCCTGTACTGCGGTTCCAGGGAAGGGGATGCCGCGCCTCAAGTCATGCCCCCTCCCGCTGTTTCACCCAGCTTCCGGACCATGGGCAGGAACACTTTGCAGCCCGTTGAGGAAAAACCGTGGACGATCTCAGCAATCCCAAAGAACCTTTGATTCAGAAGTTGAGGGTGGTGATCCGATTCGCCGTCCGCAGCCTCGCGGTGCTCATGACGCTGGTGATCCTGTGGGGTGTGGGAGATGTGGTGTGGATGATCTATGTAAAACTCAGAACTCCTCCGGTGATGATGCTCACCATGGGGGACATTCTGGCCACTTTCGGTGCCTTCATGGCCGTTCTGATCGCCATCGAAATTTTTATCAATATCACCATCTACCTGCGAGACGATGTGATCCACGTTCGCATCGTCATGGCCACCGCGCTGATGGCGATTGCCCGAAAAATCATCATCCTCGACTTTGCCGAAATCTCGCCCGATTACATTTGGGCGAGCGCCGCGGTCATTCTGACGACGAGCGTGGGATACTGGGTTGTGACACGGCAGACCTATGATGGAATGGGGCCCTGCGAACAATTTCCGTGCCCGCCTCCCGGAACGGACTGCCGCGACCAGGCACTCACCGATCCCGGGGAGGCTGCAGTGTCTCAATCGGCCGAGTCGAACCGATCTCTTTAAAGAAAGAAAACGCCGCACGACCGAGTTCGGCCACCCCTCGACGGTGATCGACACGCCGTGAGGATCGCACCGGCCCGCGGTCGGGGCGGAGAGCAAAACATGCGTTTCCTCCGGATTTTTCAGGGAAGTGAAATGGCCGCACAAGGAGGGTGAGGAAGGGTTCTACCGGCTTTGCGCAGGAGACCGTTTCTCACCGACTCCTCCCGATCAGGCGCTCCTGAGGTTTCTGGCACGAACCATGCTTATTGCTGGGGTCCGAGTACAGGACCTCACGATCACGAGCCGTTTACCATGGATACCCGCAATGCTCATCACCCCGGAACTCATTGAAATCACCTGTAAAAACACCATTGAAACCATTTTGCTCTGTCTCAACCATGCTGTGAAAGGAACCATCTACGCAATCGGGCCCGCCCCTGAATTGAGAGCCGTTCGCATCACCTCCGGCATCCGAGACTCGGAAAATGGTCACATCAGCTGGGGACTTCCTCAAACGTCCGATTACAACCCCCCAGGAAAAACCTGGACGCAGTATCGGGACAATCCCGGAAAACCTCTGGAAGCGATGGGTTGGTGCGTGGAGCGGCAGAAGAGCTGGACCGCGGACAACCCCTATGAAAATATCCGCAGCGTCCGTAAACAGTTGCAGGGCGAAATCGAAGACACACACCACATGGAACCCGTCCTGGTGAACAAGGCCGACCTTTACGGGGATTGCCAGGATCATCTGCAATACCCTGTCGACTGGCAGGGCAACCCCATTTGGCAGAATACCCGGTATGTGGTTGTGGCGGTCATCAAGATCCACTTCATGCCGCAGACCATCCGCCAGGGTGACAGCTCCACAAAAATCATCAAGAAGCTTTCATCCACACTGGGAACGGAGCTTCTTTCCCTTCACGTCCGCGAGAGCTACCTGATGGCCCAGGCCCGCCTGTCACAGCAGCGACTGGAATCCGCCAACGTGTTGGCACATGAACTGCGGAACAGCCTCACAAA
>CAZZHS010000023.1:0-62502 GCA_964654275.1 uncultured Syntrophobacteraceae bacterium | reverse complement strand
CCCGAACTCGGTCTCAAAGCGTGGCTCTCCGCCCAGACCATCTCGTTCAAGGGAATTCTCGGCTATGAATCGGTCAGCGGTTCCATCGCCTACCTCTACCTGCCCGGTACCATCCCGTTCACGCTCGTGGCCATCCTGACCATCTTCATCCACGGCATGCCCGGCGAGAAGGTGAAGGCGGCCTGGGTCGATTCCATCAAAAGGATGAAAAACCCGGCCATCGCCCTTTTCTTCGCGGTGGCACTGGTGTCCATTTTCCGCGGTTCGGGCATCGGCGATACGGCCCTGAACCCCAATGCGTACCCCTCCATGCCCCTGGCCATGGCCAAGGCGCTTTCCGAACTGGTCGGGCAGGGCTGGCCCATGTTCGCGTCGTTCATCGGCGGGCTGGGAGCCTTCATCGTCGGTTCCAACACCGTGTCCAACCTGCTCTTCGCCGAATTCCAGTGGGGCATGGCCACCCAGCTGGACCTGCCCCGTCAGCTCATCGTGGCGGCCCAGGTGGTCGGCGGCGCCATGGGCAACATGGTCTGCATCCACAACATCGTGGCCGTCTGCGCCGTGGTCGGCCTCTCGGGCAAGGAAGGCGTGATCCTGAGACAGACATTCTGGCCCTTCCTGCTCTACGGGGTTGTGGTCGGCATCTTCGTGACCCTCATGAGTTTCGTATTCTTGCCGCATCTGTTCTAATAGATTTGATGTCCTCGTTCCCTCCGAGCCGGCCCCGGTCCGCCCGGAGGGAACGCACCAAAACTCACCTGCGAATGACCTGGAATGACCTGAAGCGAAAACCGTTTCCCTGTTCCCTCTCCATACCCCATTCAGCCTATGGCGGGTTTCAGGTTTTTCGGCGATGGCTCCCTTGTATCCAAGTCAGACGGGCAGTGAGCGGATCGAGAAGGGCACCCGCCCGCTCTGTGTGATTTATCAATGCAAACGGGTCGCACCCACGGCCTGTGAATGTCCCTACCCGGAACACTCCATCCCTCAAGGAGGTCGATTGTGAACCAGGATCAGATCACCCTTTTCACCCAGAAGGCCGAAGCCGTCTCCGCGGTGGTGCAGCGGGTCGGATCCATGGAGGAGGCCTGTGCCTACGCCGTGGACATCTGCCTCAACAAGGACGCCTGTCAGTTGCTCATGTCGGGCTGCGAGGGCGCCATCTCCGACGCAGCGTCGGAGATGTGCGTGGCCAAATCCGCGGAAAGGGTCATGGCGGCCCCCAAACTGCCGGAAGACCAGTACGCGAGCCTGGCTGCAGCTGCGGAGAAGGCCGGCATCAAGCTGATTGCGGACGGACTTCGCAACCACCTGGCCGGCATCGACATCGGCTTTGCCGTGGCCGACCTGGGGCTGGCGGAAACCGGAACGGTCGTGGTCGACTCTTCGTCCGAAGACCTGCGCCTGTCCACCATGATCAGTGAAATCAACGTGCTGGTCCTGCCCCTCTCAAAACTTCGCTCCACCAGTTACGAGGCCGAGGCCGAGCTGCTCTTCATGATGCGAAATACTCCCAATTATCTGGCCTTCATCACCGGCGCCAGCCGGACCGCCGACATCGAACGCGTGCTGGCCATCGGCGTGCATGGGCCGCTGGAACTGCACATTCTGCTGCTGGAGGATGTCTGATGCAAACCGCTGTGAAAATAGAGGAATATCTTCAGGAAATCGAGGAATCCCTGGGCAACGAGTTCCAGCGCAAGGCACTGGACACCTTCGCCGTGGCCTACCGCACCGGGCGGGCCAACGCTTTTGCCGGAATGGACGTCAAGGGGCTGGTGAGTGAGATCGCCAAGGCCAAGGACGACGCTCTGTCACGCATGGACGAGCTCTACAGTCGGTTCAAGGAAAAGGCCGAGTCCATGGGCGTGCAGGTCCATCTGGCCAGGACCGCTTACGAAGCCAACGAGATCATCGCACGCATCGCCAGGGAGAATAACTGCAGGAAGGTGATCAAGGCCAAGTCCATGACCGCTGAGGAAACCCACCTCAATCACCACCTGGAACAGGAAGGACTCCAGGTCGTGGAGTCGGACCTCGGCGAATGGATCATTCAGATGCGCGGGGAAGGGCCGTCGCACATGGTCATGCCGGCCATCCATCTATCCCGCTACCAGGTGGCCGAACTCTTTTCCGGGGTGACCCGAAAGGAGCAGGATCCCGACATCCAGAAACTGGTCAAGGTGGCCCGCCGGGAATTGCGCAAGGAATACGTGGAAGCGGACATGGGCATTTCGGGGAGCAACTTCGCCGTGGTGGAAACGGGCACCATCGGCCTGGTCACCAATGAGGGCAACGCCCGTCTGGCGACCACCCTGCCCCGGGTGCACGTGGCCCTCGTGGGACTGGAAAAGCTGACCCCCACCCTCCACGACGCCCTGCGCATCCTGCGTGCACTGCCCCGCAACGCCACCGGCCAGCAGATCACCTCCTACGTGACCTGGATCACGGGGCCCAACGAATGCCGGAGCGCCCCGGAAAACAAAAAAATCATGCATGTGGTCTTCCTCGACAACGGTCGCCGCGCCCTGGCCAAAGACAAGGATTTTTCCCAGATTCTGCGCTGCATCCGCTGCGGGGCCTGTGCCAACGTGTGCCCGGTCTACCGCCTTGTGGGCGGCCACAAGTACGGCCATGTCTACATTGGGGCCATCGGCCTGGTCATGACCTACTTTTTCCACGGCCGCGACAAGGCCAAGTTCCTGGTGCAAAACTGTGTCAACTGCGGGGCGTGCCGGGAAGTCTGTGCCGCGGGGATCGATCTGCCGCGCCTGATCAAGGAGATCCACGCCCGGATCCAGGACGAGGAGGGGCACCCGACCTCGTCCAAGCTGCTGGGCATGGTGCTCCAGAACCGGACCATGTTTCACACCCTGCTGAAAAACATGCGGTGGGCCCAGAAGCCTTTTGCCGAGCGGGGCGGCGAGTACATCCGCCACCTGCCGACCATTTTTCTGAAAGGGCAGGATTTCCGCAAACTGCCGGCCATTCCCGACAGGGCCTTCCGGGATGAATGGAAGAGCATTCAGCCGAAGGTGGCCGGCCCGAAGCTCAAGCTCGCCCTCTTTTCCGGCTGCGTTCAGGACTTTGTCTACCCGGAGCAGATGAAGGCCGCCGTCAAGGTCATCGCCCGCGCCGGCACCGTGGCCATGGATTATCCCATGAAGCAGTCCTGCTGCGGGCTGCCCGTGCTCATGATGGGCGAAAAACAGGCCGCCATCGAGGTGGCCAGACAGAACGTCCTGGCCATGGACCCCGCGGATTACGACTACATCCTGACGCTGTGCGCTTCCTGCGCCTCGCATCTCAAACACGGCTATCCCAAGCTGCTCGAGCATGAAACGGCCCTGGCGCCCAAGGTGGAGCAGTTCGCGGACAAAGTGATCGACTTCAGCTCCTTCGTGCACGACGTCCTGGGCATCTCATCCCTGAACCTCGACCGCTCCACCCGAAAGGTCGGTTACCATGCCCCCTGCCATCTCTGTCGGGGGCTGGAGGTGCGTGAGGCGCCCCGGGAAATCCTGAACCAGGCCCACGAGTACGTGCCCACCACGGAGGAGGAGGTCTGCTGCGGTTTCGGGGGCTCCTATTCCATGAAGTTTCCGGCCATCTCCAGGACCCTGCTCGCCAAGAAAATTGCCAACCTGGAGGCGGGCGGGATTTCCGCGGTGGCCACGGACTGCCCGGGATGCGTGATGCAGATTCGCGGCGGCATGAAGGCCGCCGGCAAAAACATAGAGGTCAAGCACATCGCTGAACTGATGGCGGAACGGGTCCGCTGACCGTGGGAAACCGCTTGCGGCGGGAGGGTGGATCGGCGTGAAACCGACTGGACCTGCCGGGCGCAGGTCCTTAAACGCTTGCTGGTTCCCAGGCTGGAGCCCGGGAACCAGCCGGTCCGGGTGATCATTTCCGTCCGAGCGTACCAGTGGAATCCCCCGGGGCGCCCTTCGGATTCTCCGGCCGTCGATCAGGAAGGGCGAACGGCCAGCACGGGGCAGGGTGCCCCTTTGAGCACTCTCTCCGCCACGGATCCGAACAGCAACCGGTCCACTCCCTTGCGGCCGTGCGTCCCCATGACGATCAGGTCGACCTTTTCTTCCTCCGCGCAGGCCAGGATCTCCTCGGAAAAATCGCCGCAGGCCACTTTGCCGCGGTGGGGGATGCCGGAGAAATGCCTTTCAGCGAATTCAGCCAGGGTTTTTTGCCCCTCGGTGGTCATGGTTTCGCAGAACTTGTCCGTGGAATGCAGGGGAATGCCGAAATCGGCGTAGGTCTGTCCGGAAGGAACCACGTGGATACTGACGATTTCAGCATTGAGCGGCACAGCCAGGGCCTTGACGTATTCGGCCACTTTTTCGCTGACCTGGGAAAAGTCCAACGCACACAGAATCTTTTTGATGGTCAACATGGCGATCCTCCTTTGGGTATTGCTGGTGTGATGGTTGCCGTTTGAACCGATGTTTTATTCCAGTGTCCGGCAATCAGGGACAGAGCCGGTTGGTGATCACCCGACTGGAGTTTTGGATCGACCTCAAGGTCAACGCTTCTCAGCGCGCGGCATCGAAGGAGTGGGATGCTAAGGGACACGTGATTGTGTGCCATGAAACTTAGCACCTGCCCCAGATTCTGTAAAGGCGCTTCAAGGGTGGTTTGGGAATGTCGGGGGTCGAAGCCTCCCCGAGCTGGTTCAAAATCGAAACTTTCATGTCGCTGAACGGCACCGGCGAAGGATCTTTTGCCGATCCAGACGCTTGTCTCAAAGCTCCGGCACGCGGCGCGGGGTTTACAGGAGCCTCGGAAAAATTGAAGAGTCTCGACCCCATCGAGCCCGGCATTGCGACACGCCATTTTGAGGCTGTGGTTTGGGTGAAACTGCCGCGGGCGGGTGTTTTCGCGTCGTGATGTCCGAGATGTTTTTGAAATCCTCTTGATCTTGGACGCCCCTTTGAGCTATCAGGCTGTCGAAACTTGGGGAGACTCAGCCCTCACGGGTCTTGAAGTGCTTGAATTCATAAAATGAATATGGCATTGATGACCCCGGGGTATGAATCGACTGCAGGAAGAAAAGAATGGAAATGGGGGGCTGCCTGCAGGTTGAAAACCTGCCGGATGATCCGGCTGTGCCGATCCCCTCCAGGAGGGGGGCCGAAGGAAGTGTCGGCGGCGGGCAATCCGGGCCGTTTATGGGCCGAATCATGGGCCTGCATCCCCGTCAACATCTGATCACCGATCATGAAGGAGGTTTGTCGCATGCAACTCGGATTCATTGGGCTAGGACATCTCGGCAGGGCGATTGCCGGTCGTCTTCTTGACTGCGGACACACGCTGACCGTCTGGAACCGATCGGCGGAAAAGGCCGAATCCCTCAAGGCCACCCTGGTCCCATCGCCCCGGGACGTTGCCCGAGAAGCGGACATCATCAGCCTGTGCCTGTTCGACAGTGCAGCCGTGCGCAGCGTGCTGACCCAGAAAGACGGGCTTCTCTCGGCCGACCTGAAAGGGAAGGTGGTGATCGATCACACCACCAACCACTTTCGCGATGTCATCTCTTTCCATGAACTGTGTGAAAAGGCGGGGGCCGTCTACCTGGAAGCGCCGGTGCTCGGCAGCGTCGTGCCGGCAGGCCAGGGGGCGTTGACCGTTCTCGTGAGCGGCAGGGAGGACGGTTACAAGAAAGCGGAACCCGTGCTGGCCCAGGTCGGTAAAAACCTCTTTTACCTGGGGGAACCGACCCTCGCCACCAAGATGAAGCTGATCAACAACCTCGCCCTGGGCAATTTCATGGCCACCCTGGCTGAAGCCCTCGCCTTTGCCGAAAAAGTCGGTATCGGCAGGGAGCAGGTCCTCGACATTCTCAATGTCGGCGGCGGACAATCGCTGGTGCTCAACGCCAAAAAGGCCAAGCTTCTGAACGAGGATTTTTCCACCCACTTCTCCAACGCCCTGATCTACAAGGACCTTCACTGCCTTCAGGACCTGGCCAATGAAGAGAAGCACCCCTTGTTCACCGGCGCGGTGACCAAAGAACTTTATGCCCGAACGTTCGCCGCGGGCATCGACGGCCTGGATTTCTGCTCCATCTACCGGCTTTTCAAGCAAGGGTGATGCGCTCAAAGGTCTTCAAAGGCGGCTCCCTGAAAATCGTTTTGCAGGTTGACCGCTCAGGAGCCATCGAGAATTGGTCTTGAAAGCATCGAGGAAGTGAAGGGACCGCGCACACCCTGAGCGAAGCATGTCACGGGAATACGGGGCATGCTTCGCTTTGGACTCGCTGCCGGGTAAGGTCGGGCGGAAATGATTGCCCGGCAAAGGTCATGAGCACTCACCGGCGAATCCTCCCTTGAGAGGGAGCAACGGACGAACGGGGGGCTGTCCCTTCGTGGTCTCCATTGCCTGCGCCTCCCAGGGAAGCTAACCGTCTCGCAGCAATTCCAGGACCTGGTTTGAGAATTCCTCCAGATCTGTCAGATCCTGTTTGATGATCTCGAATACTTGTCTGTAATCGATGTCCCAGTAAATATGGACCAGTCTGTTTCTAAAACGCGCCATTTGAGAAAGTCTTTGGGCGAGATCGCGATCGATGAGGCCTTCATCGCCAAGAAGCCGGAAACACTCCGCATAGTCTTCGGGAACCTTTTTCATCCGTTTGGCGCTGACATGATAGCAGATGTTGAGGGCAGCCTCGATCGCGGTCAGCAATCGGGACCGCGCAATGTCCTGACTGTCCTCATCGGAGAGGAAGTCTTCTTCGGTCATGGCGTGGAATCGCCTGAGGCGTGTCAAAGCCCTGGAAATGTCTTGAAGCCTGGCTCGAATACGGTCAGCGTCCAGTGTCATAGGAAAAAGCCTCTCTCATGTGATGGAGAAGCACGGGCCGTATGTCCAAATACCGGCTCATGACTCTCGTGCAAAATTCCACCCTCAGATCCGGTGCCCGATCCACAAGGAGCCGTCCCCCGATGGCCTTGTACTGAAATGAAACAGGGGCGCGGTTCAGCAACCTCACATCCAGGGGAAAGGGCACTCCGAGGCGTGTCTGGAGCTCTTCTTCCAAATCGGTTTCGTAGCGGTACCCGGCCCGCCTGCAATGCTCTTTTTCCAGAAAGACCGCAATATCCAGGTCCCTGAAGTGTGGCTCCTGCAAAAATGAGCCATGGGCATAGGCAAATAGAATCTCCCCGCGGCTGAGCAGGTGCTCGCCAACCAGCCGCAGCAGACGATCTCTGTCTTCCATTTGCATGGTGTGCGTGATGATTCCGGGACTGTCCAATGCGGGCCGCCTCTCGTAGAATGGATGCACGATCGAGCTTATCGGATTCCTCTCAGGGGATCAACCCCAAGGGTCCGGCCTCGCTCGCCTGGGGAACCGATGCTCGAACCATAAATAAATTCTTGAAAAAACCTGCCGGCCCAGGAGCAAAACCCTTCCGTTTGAAGACACGCATTTCTCTTTTGGGGTCAATAGGGATTCGGCGTGTGGATGGGATCAGAGCTCCAGTGTGCGGTCACAAATGGACCGATATTGGCCGACCGGATGCTCGGATTCTCCTCGTCATCGGTGCACGTCACCCAGCCCGTACCAAAATCGGGGATCTTGAACCACTCGGTTTTCGGCGTGTGGAACTTGAACCAGAAGCCGTCAATGTCATCGACTCGAAAGGATCCGGATCCGGAGGGGTGGAAGCCGGGGGGGCCGTCTTCGGGAATCATGAAAAAATTCTGAAGCTGAGCATCGCACCCGCTGAACCAGCAGGCTCCGGCGATGCCGAAGGTCCTTCGCTGGATGACCCGGGCCACTTCCGAGCTCTGGGTGGAGACGGGCTCAACGGGCGTCTGACCGACTCGACCGGCAGCGCCCTGCTGAATGACGTGCGCCAGTTCATGAGAGAGAAGCCGGCGGCCTGCGGCGCGATCCGGTGCAAATTCTCCGTCACCGAACACGATGTGACGGCCCAGGGTGAAGGCCTGAGAGCTCACGTCCGCCGCGGCCGTCGCAGCCTCCTGCCCCGTGTGGACGCGGACGGAGGAAAAGTCGT
The DNA here is from genome assembly GCA_964654275.1 of uncultured Syntrophobacteraceae bacterium. Lineage (GTDB taxonomy): Bacteria > Desulfobacterota > Syntrophobacteria > Syntrophobacterales > Syntrophobacteraceae > SLCH01. The sequence continues at coordinate 54,463 of CAZZHS010000023.1, read as the reverse complement.
GTCCGAAACGCGGCTCGAAAAAGGCTTTGCTGGCCCCGTCCAGGGGCTGACCGTCCGAGCGCAGAATCCGGCGCACAGAAGGCGGCACCTCCGTCGGCAGTGCGGGGTTCGTCTCGGAGGGTTTCGTGTTGAGATGCGCATCGTCTTGCCCGGTCTGCCTGCACTGGATGGGGCTGGAACCTCCACCGCAGCCGCCGGGCCGCCGCTGCATGTGGGGAGCGCTCATGCTCAGGACCTGTTCGGCGACACGATCCGCTTCCTGTTCGTACCGGTCTCCCGGGGCACTGACGGCCGGCTTCGGTTGAAGGGAAACAGGGGCCTGTGAGAGGAGGAGTTCCGGACGGAAAGGAGGCATGGATCGAGTGTGCCCCCGGTCGCGAACGCCCGCTTCGCGAACCTCCCCATCGCCATGTGGGGAGCGTTGCACAGCCTGAGTCCCCCTCGCGTGCTGCGGACGAAGGATCGCGTGTACCTCGCGGCTTTGCCCGCAGCCTCCCCGGCCGCATGGCCGTACCGTGCATGCCCTGGTGCGCGAAATCGCCCTGGGTCTGGGTTCCAGAGTGCGCATGGTCGAACTCCCTCCCTTAAAAGATCCTCTGAATCATGAGGCCTGCAAATGAACAGTTGGCGGCGAGTGCCGAGCACTGAGAATGCGCCCGGGTCCAGGTGTCTGTGAGGGAAAACGAACGGGCATCTGAGATCCGGAGGGTGCGAGCGTGATAACGAATGGAACACGGGTTCCGTGTAGGTGTATTTTCGATTATGTGTTTAACCTTCACACATATGCCGTGTGAAGGCAAGTCGGCATTTCAGACTGATCCTCCCCGAAATCGCTGAATGCAGGGCGGTGGAGTGGGTAAGCCGTGAGGACAGCGCAGCACGATTCATTGTCTGGAGGGTGAGCGTGAAAAATCATCCCCTTTTGTCATTGACATTTTTTTGAAGAAAGAGTCCTCTTTGATCATCCTGCTTTGACTTCTAAGGGGAGACAGGGGCTGAGCGAAACAGCGTTGTCTCCGGTGCCGAAATGTGCAAAAGCGCATCACTCATCAACTGTGCAAAGCGAGTCGAATCATGAATCAAGAGCGCCTGGATAAAGGCAACGTGGATGCCCTGCTGGGTGCGTGGATGAAATCGGCCACGGACCTGTGGCTCTCCGGGGCGAAGATGTGGACCCAGGCCGCCGAGGCGCCGAGGTCCCCTTCGGCAGCGACGGGGGCCTTTGGCGGGTTTTCCCAGGAGGCATGGGAAAATGCCTTCAAGATGTGGCAGAGCCTCTTCTCGGGCCTGAGCACCCCCGAAACCCTGCAGGCGTTTGTCAGCGGGGCAGGGGCCTCCCCTGAAATCGCCATGAAGATCGGGCGAGCGGCCATGGAGGGATACTCGACGTTTTATCAGCAATGGCTGAAGAAAATGGGGAATCTGGCGGACCCCGGCAAGCCGTATCATTTCGAAAACCTCGACCAGGAGGACCTCTTCAAAAGCTGGAAAGAATTTTACGCCAAGGAGATGCAGCCTTTTCTCAAGATGCCCCAGCTGGGGCTGGCCCGTTCCTACCAGGAGCGGATGAACGAGGCGATCGACAGCTTCAACCTCTCTCAGACGGCGACCCTGGAGTTCATCCACATGCTTTCGCTCCCCATCGAAAAATCGGTGCGGGTGATGGAAGAAAAGATCGAGGAGCATTTCAGGGAGGGCAAGCTCTCGGAAAACTTCAAGGATTACTACGATCAGTGGATCAAGGTGCTCGAGGGCCACTACATGACCCTGTTCAAATCCGCGGAATATCTCCAGTCCCTGTCGAAAGTTCTCGATGCCTCGGCAAACTACAAAGCGGCCCGGCACAGGTTCTTCATGGACCTGCTGCAGACCCTCCCCATTCCCACCAACAAGGATATGGATGCGCTGTACAAGGAAATTTACCAGCTGAAAAAGACCGTCAAGCAGCTCGAGCGCAGGCTTGCCGAACAGGAAGCTTCGACCTGATTCGGGCGCCGCGACGGCACGTCCTCAGAGGGGGAGAGTCCATGAGTCCCATCAAGATTCCCATAGATCTCATTTTGAACAAGCTGGCGGAGGGCGTCGAGAAATCCCAGGAGCGCATCCTCAAGTCCGGGGACGTGCTGCTCGGGGAACTCGACACGAGCATCGCCACCACACCCTACGAGGTTCTCTACGAAGAGGACCGCATCAAGCTGAAGCACTACCTCCCGACCCGGAAGGCTCAGCTCAAAACCCCCGTGCTGATGGTTTACGCCCTCATCAACCGGGAAACCATGCTCGACCTGCAGCCCGGAAGAAGCGTGGTGCAAAATTTTCTCGAGGAGGGCGTCGACGTCTACATGATCGACTGGGGCTACCCCACCCGGAAAGACCGATATCTCACCATCGACGACCATGTGAACGGCTATCTCGCCAACGTGGTCGACTTCATCCTCCGCCTGCACGGCCTGCCCCGGATCAACCTCATGGGAATCTGCATGGGCGGCAGTTTTTCCATCATGTATTCGGCCCTGCATCCCCAAAAGGTGCAGAACCTCATCACCACGGTGACTCCGAGCAACTTCGACACGGACAAGGGCCTGCTCCACATCTGGATGAAGGATATCGACGCAGACCGCATGGTGGACACCTACGGCAACATGCCCGGAGACCTGCTGAACCTGGGCTTTCTGCTGCTCAACCCCGCCCGGCTCATGCTCGACAAATACATCGGTTTCTTCGAAAATATGGACGACAAGGTCTTCGTGGAAAACTTCATGCGCATGGAGAAGTGGATCTTCGACAGCCCGGATGTTCCCGGGGAGACCTTCCGGCAATTCATCAAGGACTGCTATCAGAAAAACCTGCTCATCCAGAGCAAAATGGAACTGGGAGGGCGGCGGGTCGATCTCAAGAACATCACCATGCCCGTCCTGAACATTTACGGGCGTTTCGATCACCTGGTGCCGCCCGAAGCGTGTGAAATGCTCACGAGCAGGGTCGGCAGCAAGGACACCGAGGATATCTGCCTCAACACGGGCCACATCGGCATCTACGTGAGTTCCAAGTGCCAGAGGGAACTCACTCCTAAAATCGTCGGCTGGCTGAAGGAGAGGGACGACGCCGAGACGATCCAGCCCGCCAAAAAGGGAGCGGCCAGGAGCTCCAAGGCAGGGAAAAGCACCTCCAAAACGGCGAAATCGCAGACGGCATCTTCTTCGACGTTGTCATAACGGGGATCCCGGGGAGAAAACATCATGAACCACGAGAATGATTATTTCAGAGCCATTTGCAAGGTGAGCAGTGCCTTCGGGACGACCCTGAACCTCGATGAGCTGCTGAACCTGGTCGTCGACAGCGCCATCGACACGATGAAGGTGAAAGCGTGTGTGCTCTTTTTGCTCGACAAGGAGAAGGACGAATTTCTGCCGGTCGCCCAGAAGGGGCTTTCCGAAGACTACCTTCAGACGGGATTCACGCCGCCCGGCAAATTCATCCCCTTCCTCGAAAAAGACGGGCATCTCTTTGTGGAGGATGCCACCCGCGACGGAAGGCTGGACAACCTGGAAGCCAAGACACGGGAAGGCATCGCTTCCATCCTGGTGGTCCCCATGAGGGCCAAGGGCGGGATGATCCTGGGAGGGCTGTGCCTGTTTACCAGCACGCCCCGGGTTTTCGACCGGGACGAGATCGACTTCGCGACGGCCATGGGGGAGCAGGCGTGCATGGCCATCGAGCACGCGCGCCTCTTCAACACGATCAAGCAAAACACGAGTCTCCTCCTCAACCTGGCCGTCAACATCCAGTCGAGCCTGGATCTCAAAAAGATCCTCCACATTTTGACCGCCGATGTTTCGGAGTATTTCAAGGTGAAGGCCTCCTCGATCCTCCTGTTGGATGAAGACAGAAAGACGCTGCAATTCGTGGCGAGCTACGGACTGAGCGAGAGCTACCTGAACCGGGGACCCTTGACCCTGGACGAGAGCGTCAAGGAGACTCTCGCGGGCGAACCGGTTGTGGTTTGCGATGTCTGTGCGGATGGCAGGGTGCAGCACAAGGAGGAAAAGGAGAGGGAGGGGATCGTCTCCATTCTCTCCATCCCCATCAAGACGCGCGAGAAGGTGATCGGGGTGCTGCGGCTCTATAGCGGCGCGCGGCGGGAATTCACGGAAGAAGAAATCCTGCTCGGCAAAGTTCTGGCCTACCTGGGGGGGCTGGCCATCCAGAATGCCTCCCTGTACCTGATGCTCGAAAGCGACGTGAAGGACCTGAGGGAGAACATCTGGAGCCACCGGGCCTGGTTTTGAGGGGACCTGTGAAGAGAAGGGGACCGTTACGGGGCGGGGAGCAAGGCCATCATAGGGCAAAGTGTCCGTAGCACTGCTGCAGGGTGTCCATTTCGACACGTGTCATGCCGGCGGTTGTTGGGCCGGCATCCGGTTCTGTTTTGTGGATTCCGGCTGGAAGACTGCCGGAATGACGGCTCGAGTGGTGGCCACTCTGTTGAGTTGAGTTGTCCCGAGCGGTCCCATTGAGGAAACGTTCAGCAACAGGGAAGTGAGGAGCCTTTATGAAAGGGAAGACCCTGAGCGAAATCCAGGTGGGGGATGTGGCGGAATTTTCCAAAACGGTTTCGGAATCGGACGTCTATGCGTTTGCAGGGGTTACGGGCGATTTCAACCCGGCCCACATCAACGAGGTTTACGCAAAGACGACCTTCTTCAAAACCCGAATCGCCCACGGCATGCTCGGGGCGGGATTCATCTCGGCGGTCATCGCCATGCAACTCCCCGGACCCGGGACGATCTATCTCAGCCAGGAGCTCCGTTTTCTGGCGCCCGTCGTCATCGGGGACACGATCACCGCTCGGGTGGAAGTGGTTGAGATCATTGTGGATAAAAAACGCATTCGCTTGAAGACCACCTGCGTCAATCAGGAGGGCACGGTGGTCCTGGAGGGCCAGGCCCTTGTCAGTCCTCCGAGGAACTGAAGCCGCACCTGCCGGGGCGATCCTGAAGCGGGCAGATGGATTTGCGCCCGGCTCGCCTCGTGCAGCCGGATGGAAATGACTGCCCGGATTTCCCGGTTCCCGGATTCCGGCCGGCGAAACAGCGAACCGGCGTGGCGAGCGGTTAAGGATTTGCGCCTGAGAATACTCAGGATTCCCCGCCTTCGGTGGAGGCTGGAGCCTTCTGGAACATCTTGTGAAAGCCGTCCATGAGGCTCTGGAACTGGTCGCTCTGTTTTTGGATGAGTTCATCGAACTGGCGGGTCACTTCGGCGGAATGCATCCCCTGGGATTCCGACAGCAGCGATCGCAGGTGCTTGATCGTTTCCTCCTGTGAGGCGACCTTTTCCTTGAGTTCCTCGTATTTTTTGACCAGCGCCAGGTGTTCGTCGCGAGGCACGACGCCCAGGAGATTCAGATAGTCCTTGAAGGATTTTTCGAATTCGGCCCTGGCTTTTTTCCAGGCTTTCGAGTAGTCGGGGCTCTCTTCAGCAGTTTTGTCCAACCCGTAGATCTTTCTGAAGAGGGCCGTCATCTCGTCAAACCCCGTGAATCCCTTGCGGAACCACTCGGTCATTTCTTCCAGGTGCTTCCGGCCTCTGGCCATCTGCAGCATGTAATTGCCCCAGAATTCGAGAAAATGTTTGTCCATGAAATTTTTACTCCGATCGTTCGACCTTCACAGAGCGGCCCGCATTGCTCAGGCGTGTCGCTCTGCGGCGGGGTTGGGGACAAAGGTTTCCTGTCCGGGCCTGAAAGGTCCTGAAATCAAGCGAACACGCGTTATCGCCCTTCCGCCTCCAGGTCCAGCTGATAGCGAACCGGCCCCCGGCATTCCTGGGTGGGGTAACGGGAGGAGCGGTGCATGAAGCAGGAATTCAGGGCACAGGAGGACGTGGGCTGCGACCAGGAGGTGGCGATGGCTCCGTGGCCCTTGGGGAAAACGCAGACTTCCGCATCCACGAAATCCAGCGGTGCGAGCGAGGCCTTTTCGTCCACCAGGTCATCGTTTTCCGCGATGCAGATGAGCCATTGGATCCCCTTCTCCTTCAAACGTTTGAAATTGAGAGGACGGCCAAAGAGCTTCACGGGAAGCGTCCCGTCTTCCGTGACGGGGACCGTGTAGGAATCGAAGCTCATCTGGGTGATGCCCAGGGGCAGATCGTTTCGATCGTAGATGAGCCAGTGGTTGATGGCGGCGGCCGTCTTGCTGATCGCCGGCGGCTTCCCGTCGGGCCGTTCAAACATCATGAGATCCCGGTAGAAGGTGTAAATGGGGGCCTCGGTTTCGATGCTTTTCAGCTTGTAGACCCAGCTCATGACCTTGCCGTCGACCACGCGGTTTCCATTGGGCAGGGTTTTCAGGGCATAGCCCAGATCCCGGAAACGCGGGGGCAGGTGGCGCAGGTAGTCCACGAGGGATTTGCTCCGTGCTCCATCCATGGGGGCCACGCAGGTGATGAGAGCGTCCACCAGTCCGTCCAGTTCCCCGGAGAGGAGATCGGTCACCGCCATGAATCCCCCCTGGCAGAACCCGTTCAGGGTGACCGGCCTTCCGTGCCGGGCCACAAGCTGCTCACAGAAAAACCGCGTGTCGCGAGCGTCGTCCTCTCCGGTCATGATCTGCACGGGCGGCGTGGAATCGATGTCCTTCAAGATCCGGATGTAGGTCGGAATCCCCTCGTTGGCAAAGCAGTGAACGTAGCTCTTTTGTTCGCCGGGCAGGAAGGCGAGGATGTTGGCGCCCAGGACGTAAGGGGGGAGGATGAGGATGGGTTTTCCGTCTTCCCGGACCTGCGTCCCTTTGTCCTGAGGCAGAACCTGGTAGAGGTCGAAGCGGTCGGTTTCGGCCGCCTTGACGTAGCCTTCCCGGTCGAAGTGAAATCCATATTCCGACTTGATGTCGAGGATGGCCCTGGGGTAGGCGTTCACGGTCAGATCGAGCAGTTGAACCTGCCGGGCCGTGAAACTCGCGATGTCTTCCCCGTTGCCGCCGAGAAACGTGTTGAGGGTGGCGAGGAGCAGGTCGTACATCTTGCGAACGTGGTAGCTGCTCATCATGGAGAGCGTGTTGGCAAGGCCTTTGTTCGCGAGCTCCATGTTGAACTGGAGGAGTTCCAGGTAGTCCCGGGCGGTTTGTTCGGGCGGCATTTCGACCGCTTTGGTTTTTTCCAGATCGGAAAAGGATTTGAGAGCCGTCCAGTAGGGAACCATGAATTCATTGGTGTACTTGAGGATGGCATTCCAGTAGATCTGAGCGGATTTTGCCCCGTTGAGCGATGCTTCCAGCATCTTCCAGTTCCATTGGGGAATGTCCTCGACCATGCGGCTGAAACGGGTCGCTGAATCCGGAGTGGGGCCAGGTTGCTTGTCCATCGATTGTCCCTCTAGAGCAGAGCTTCAAATAAGTTCACAAAAATTTGTCGATGCATCCTTGCCGCTCGGTCACGGACGGGTCCCCCGTGCGGGGGGATCCCCATCGAGTCTCGGACTCAACGTCCTGGCCATGCCGGGTTCAGGGAGGGGCACAGCACCTTTCGACGCTGTGCCGGGCGAACTCATCGAGCCGTCCTGCCCTTCCGTGACCGAGATGCATCATAACCCGAAGGGAGACGCAAGGTCATCAGGCCGCTTCGGACTTATCCACCATGGATTCCACCTTGCTGAAAAAATCCATCGTGCTGGTCTTGAAGGTCTCGCGTCCGGTCTTGTAGACCTTGAGCCACTCTTCCAGGGCCTTTTTCCCCTCTTTGGGCAGCGATGCATTCCGCTCCCAGAAAAGGTTGCAGGTTTTTTCCGCCTGATCCTGGAGGAGGACGGCGGCATCAAAAGCGTTCATGAATGCGGCCCGGTTGAACTGGATCATTTGCTTGAACATGTCATTGGAATACATCTCATTCTCCTCAATGTGGTGCGCCGAAGGTCACGGAGAGATCGCTCCTATCGCGGGTGACTCGTCACGTTGCGCGTGGAAGCCGTGCGATCCTCATGGAGTGTTTCTTCAATGTCTATTCGGTTTTGCCGGTTTCGGCGAAATAAGCCTCCACCTTTTTGTAATTCTCGTCCACGTTTTTCTTGAACTCTTCCCGGCCCTTCTTGTAGTTCGCCACCCATTCGTTCAGGACTTTCTTCCCCTCGTCGGGCAGCCACGCGGCTTGCTCGAGAAAGGTGTTCACGGTTCGTTCCATTTGCTCCTGAACGAGGACCATGGCGTTGAACGTGTTGTCGAACGTCGCCTTGTTGAATTCGATCATCTGCTTTGCCAGTTTTTGAGGATCCATCATTGCAAAACCTCCTGCCTTTCCATGAATGTTTTGTTAAACTTTCGCGTATTTTGCGCCTTTCGCCCATTCGCTGCGTGCCATCATTCTAAGGATCAGGCCGGGGTTGTCAAGGCAAAAATGCTGCACTGCAATATAAAAAGATTATTTGGGATATTATGGATTTCATGAAAAACTTATTTTAATGTGCAATAATTACAGATTATTAAACCTGGATCTGCAGGTCTTCCTTCCTGAGGTCCTCTGGTGAAACAAGGAAATTTATTGCGTTGTGACATCATCCGTCGGGGACGACGGGCAGGAAACCGACATGGCTGAGAAGGTTCTGGTGAAAAGGTATCCCAACAGGCGACTCTACAACACGGACACGAGCTCCTACATCACCCTGGGCCAGATTGCCGAGATCATCAAAGACGGCCGCGAGGTCCAGGTGCTGGACGCCAAAACCGAAGAGGACGTCACGGCTTTCATCCTCACGCAGATCATTGTGGAGGAGGCCAAAAACAAAAACGCGCTTCTGCCGGCGCCCCTCCTCCATCTGGTGATCCGCTACGGGGAAAATATCCTGAGTGAGTTCTTCGAAAAGTATCTGGAACTTACCATCAAAAATTATGTGGCCTACCGGTCGGCCATGGACGAACAGTTCAAGATGTGGCTCGGAAAGGGCGTGGACCTCTCGGGATTCACCCCCGGCGGTCTCCCTCCGTTCCTGTCCCCGGACTCCCTGTTTGAACTCTTTTCGGAAGCGGTCGGGAAAACCAGGAAGAAGGAGTGAAGGGGAAGGCGCGATTTGCGTGCCTGCGCGAGTGCGTCTCGCCAGGGATCCAATCCGGTCTGCTGAACAAAACTCTGAGTGAATCTCGGTCGATGCGTTCGAAGGGATGCCCTTGCCACCTCACAGGGGTTTACAGGAACGACATTTCTTCGGATCCTCTCTTGGTATCCCTTGACACCCCCCCTGTTGTTTGCCATAAAATTTAAAGAAAAGAGCCTTTTACGCATTTCTCCAACCCCCAATTCCCAGGATTTTGTGAAAAGTAAACACCTGCCCCCGAACGAAGAGCTGGAGCAGCGCCTGGCCCAGTGTGAAGCAGAACTCCAGTCGCTCCGGGAGACGGCCGTCAAGTACCGCCTGCTCGTCGAAAACCAGAGCGACCTGGTGGTGAAGGTCGACCCGGAAGGACGTTTTCTTTTTGTCAGCCCCAGCTACTGTGCGCTTTTCGGCAAGAGCGAAGCGGAACTCCTGGGACGTGAGTTCATGCCTCTTGTCCACGAGGAGGATCGGGAATCCACGGCGCGGGCCATGGAGAAACTCCTGCACCCGCCGCACTCCTGCTATATCGAGCAGCGGGCGCTGACATGCACCGGCTGGCGCTGGATCGCGTGGGTCGACCGGGCCCTCCTGGATGCGTCCGGTCGGGTGACGGCCATTGTGGGCGCCGGGCGTGACATCACCGCGCAAAAAGAAGCCGAATTCGCCCTTCAGCGAAGCGAGCAGAACTATCGCAGCCTGGTGGAGGAAATGCCCGTCCTGGTCTGCCGCTTTCGGCGCGACGGCACCCTGACTTTTGTGAACAGCAACTACTGCCGGTACTTTGCCAAAAGCCGGGAAGAACTCATCGGACGCAATTTCTTCGAATTCATCCCCGAGGCATCGCGCGATGCGGTGCGAGCCCATTTCCTGTCCCTCACGCCAGAGCGGCCTGCGGTCACTTATCAGCATGAAGTCCTCATGCCGGATGGAACCCGCCGGTGGCAGGAATGGACGGACCGCGCGCTCTTCGACGCCGAAGGGCGGCCCGGCGAGTATCAATCCATTGGGCACGACATCACGGAAAGGGTGCAAGCGGAGTGGGCGCTGGCCGAGAGTGAGCGGCGGTTTCGGTCGATTTTCCACAATTCGGCTGTCGGGGTGGCGCTGGCGGACATGGAAGGTCGTGTCGTGGATGCCAACGAGGCGGACTGCGCGTTCCTGGGCTACGACCTGGAGGAACTCCGCGGCATGCATTTCAGCAAATTCACCCACCCCGAGGATCTCGACAGGGACCACGAACTTTTCGCCTCCCTGGTGCGGGGGGAACGTGAGAGATACACCATCGACAAGCGCTATATCAGAAAAACCGGCGAAGTCGTCTGGGGCCGGGTCAGCCTCTCGCTGGTCCGCGACGACAGTGGAACCCCTCTTTACAGCGTCGTGGTCTGTGAAGACATCACCGAGGCGAAACGCGCCGAGGATGGACTCAAAGAGAGCGAGCGGCGCTATCGCAGCCTGGTGGATTCCTCCCCCATGGGCATGCACCTTTACCGGCTCGAGGCAGACGGCCGCCTGGTGTTTTGTGGGGCGAATCCGTCGGCGGACCGGATGCTCAAGGTGGACCACGCCGAGTTTGTGGGCAAAACCGTTGAAGAGGCCTTCCCGGGCCTGAGGGGCACTGAAATTCCGGAGAGCTATCGGCGGGTGGCCGATACCGGGGAAAACTGGCATCAGGTCGAGGTGGCTTACGAAGACGGGAGGATCACCGGCTGCTTCGATGTCTACGCCTTCCAGACCGCTCCCGGGGAAATGGCAGCCACCTTCCTGGACGTCACGGAGCGGCGGCGTGCCGAAGAAGAACGTCTCAAGCTGGAGGCCAAGATCCAGCAGGCTCAGAAGCTGGAGAGCCTGGGGGTGCTGGCGGGAGGCATCGCGCACGACTTCAACAATCTGCTCATGGGGATTCTCGGCAACGCCGACCTCGCGCTTTTGAAACTCCCTGCCGAGGTTCCCGGGCGTGAGTTCGTCAAACGAGTCGAGACCGCTGCCATGCGCGCGGCCGAACTCACCAATCAGATGCTTGCCTACTCCGGCAAGGGCCGCTTCGTGGTGGAACCTCTCGACCTGAACCGGATCGTGGAGGAGATGGTTCACCTTCTGGAGACGGTGATTTCCAAGAAAACCCATCTGCGGTTCGACCTGGCCCCAGCGCTGCCTCCCATCGAGGCGGATGCGAGCCAGCTGCGACAGGTCGTGATGAATCTCATCACCAACGCTTCCGAGGCGCTGGGCGGCAAGAACGGGATCGTGATGGTGGCCACGGGTGTGATGGATTCCGACGCCGCCTACCTCAGCAACTGCTACGTGTCTGAGGAACTGCCGGCAGGTGCCTATGTTTACCTGGAAGTGTCGGACAGCGGGGAAGGCATGGACCTTGAGAGACAGGCTCGAATTTTCGACCCGTTTTTTACCACCAAGCACACGGGGCGGGGTCTGGGGCTTGCAGCGGTTCTGGGCATCGTGCGGGGACATCGGGGCGCCGTCAAAGTCTACAGTGAACCCGGCCGAGGGACCACGTTCAAGGTCCTTTTTCCTGTGGCGCGGGGAGCCGCTGTTCGGCCGGACTCGAGCGGGGACAAAATCGCCCGGGTCGGACAGGGTTCCCTCATCCTGGTGGTGGACGATGATCGCACGGTTCGGGACGTGGCCTGCGCCATGCTCAAGAACGCGGGTTTCCGCACGCTCACGGCTGCAGACGGTGTCGAGGCGGTGGACCTTTTCAAGGGGCGAGGGCATGAAATCTCCGTCGTCCTCCTGGACATGACCATGCCGGGCATGGGAGGTGAGGAGACCTTTCGGGAAATCCGCCGCATCCGCAAAGACGTCCGGGTGATCCTCACCAGCGGCTACAACGAACAGGGCGCCACCAATCGTTTTGCCGGCAAAGGGCTGGCCGGCTTCGTTCAAAAGCCCTACCACGCTGCAAAGCTTCTGGAATCGATTCGGCAGGTGCTTTCGAAAATGAGATCCCGACCTGAGAACTGAATTGTCTGAATCCGGCCTTATTTGACCTGAAGACTCACAGCCACATAAACTGAAGCGATCCGTACATTTAATGCCCCATGGAAGGTGAGCGATCCATTTGCTCCAGCTCCGGGTTAATTGGAGGTCAGCCCCAAGTACCGCACCGCACAAGAACGTTTCTGCTCTCCACATCCATTCACCCTTTCCACTTCGATCAACCCCTTTCCACTTCGATCCACCCCTTGCCACATTTATTCCCCCCTTGAGGGGGGTTAGGGGGGTGTAATTGCTCGGAAATGAATAAAAAAACCCCAATGACCTCCCCTCAAGGGGGGAATCCCCTTTGTGCGACACCTGACGGGTTTTGATACCTTGCTTCGCGGACGTGCGCCATGTACAACTGAACACAACAGGGTGTCCACCACTCGAGTCGTCATTCCGGCAGTCTGTGAGTACACCTGGGCGGAAATGACCGCCAGGTCAGCTGCTTCCCAATCTCGACTTTGGGAGCCGGGAAGCGGCCTGGAAATCGAGCTCGGCTTTACCGGCACAAAAAAGAGAAGGAGTCATCATGGCCGACATCCGCCCACAGCTCAGTGAACAGGAGTTCGACGAGGTGGTGCAGGAGGCTTTTGAGCACCTGCCTGCAGAAATCCGGGAGCATCTCGACAATCTGCTGATCACCGTCCAGCGCCGGCCCAGCCCCGAAATGCTCGCGGAGTTGGAGTTGCCGCCCGGCGAGATGCTGTTCGGCCTCTACTGGGGGGTGCCGCTCAACGAGCGGAGTGTGTTCGATCCTCCCCACCCCCCCGACACCATCTACCTGTTTCAGGAACCGCTCCAACAGGTCTGTGCCACCCGGGAGGAACTGATCGAGGAGATCGAGATCACCCTGGCGCACGAAATCGCCCATTTCCTGGGCTGGAGCGATGCCGAGCTCGAAGCGCTGGGCTACGGGTAGAAGACCCGCAGTTCACTTGCACGGAGGTCCCGTCGCGGCTTCCTGAAAGACCGGAGTCCTGCAAGCAGGCCGGGCTCTCCCGCGGACTGCCCGCCGGTTCGAGTTTCCCCATGGGCAGAGCCCTGCCTGTCCCGATGAGAGTCGACCCCCTTTTGGAACTTGCCATCTGGAGACCGGTCGGTGGGGGGAGGTCCTGATAATCACCACGCATGACCCCATCGCATTTCTGCAAGAATTCCCGTCTCTGCCGCAATATTCCTTGTCCGAATTTGCGAGGCCGCGAGTTCGACATCCCGGCAGCCGGGGACTCCAGAGGACTTGGATGGGGTGATACTGCACGCAGGGTGATTCGTCTTTCCTGCGGGGGTTTTTCCTGCGGGGGAGAGAGGCTTTTTTTCGCCGGCCGCCCTGGATGTGAAAACCAGAGAGGAATTCACCATGAAATGCAAAATCGTCCTGCTCCGATTCACCTTTCTCATTTTCGTCCTCGTTTTCCGTCCCGCCGGGGTGAGTGCGAGCGGGGAGGCTGTGAATCATGACCTTTTCGCGGAACTGCTGGCCGAGCATGTCGAAAACGGCCTGGTCGATTATTCCGGCTTTCAGAGGGAAGAGGAAAAGCTGGACGCGTATCTGAAAATTCTAGAGCAGACAGATGTCCGGAGCCTGTCTCGTGAGGAACAGCTCGCTTTTTACATCAACGCCTACAATGCGAACACCATCAAGCTCGTTTTGTCCGGCTATCCCGGCATCAAGTCCATCAAAGATCTGGGGCGCCTGTGGAGGAGTCCGTGGAAGAAAAAATTTGTGCGCATCGACGGGAAAGTCTTGAGCCTGGATGACATCGAGCACGGCATCATACGGCCTCAATTTCAGGATGCGCGAATCCACTTTGCCGTCAACTGTGCGGCCGGGAGTTGTCCTCCTCTGATTGCAGAGCCGTATCGCGGAGAGAAACTGGGCCGGCAGCTGGACGAAGTGACGCGGGCTTTTATCAATGACCCGGCAAGCAACTATCTGGAAGGTGACACCCTCCACGTGAGCAGGATTTTTGACTGGTACGAAACGGATTTCAGCGAGGGCATCGTGCCCTTTTTCCTCAAATACGCGGAAGGGAATTTCAAAAGGGAGCTGGAGAAAAACAGGGACCGGATCAAAGTCCGATACCTCCATTACGACTGGTCCCTGAACGGAAAATGACGGTTCAACATCTCATCGAATGAGTGAAGACACCCTCATCGAGAACAGCTCCACAGTATAATCCGGCCATTTCTCCACTCGTCCTGCCGGAAATTTTTGAGCCGGCATCCGGTTCTTTTTCATGGATTCCGGCTGAGAGACTGCCGGAATGCCGACTTGAGGGATGGACACTCCGTTGTGTTGAGTTCCATTGGGGAGCCTGTCATGGCAAGACCGGGCAGAGTGCTCGAATCGATGCGTTCTCACCTGTTGCAGCTTCCCTGCCCGTGGCCCTTCGCCTCCGCGGATACACCTCATGGCCGACGCGCGGGATGCCGCCGAAGCAGCCCTTGCCTTGATCCTGAGAATGGGCACCTTTGGCGCTCCTGCGCCTCCTGAAGCCCTGCAGACGAAGTCCGGGTTCACACCCGCTGACATTGTGGCCGCCGCGAAGGATCTCCTGGCCCGAGATCGCCGTTTGAATCAGACAGGAAAGGATCAATCATGAGTACGGCCGAATCGACCTCAAAGCCGACCACCATCGTCATCTTCGGTGCTTCGGGAGACCTGGCCCGGCGCAAGCTCATTCCCGCCCTTTACAACAACTTCCGCAAGCAGCGACTGCCGCAGGCACTTCGCATCCTCGGTTTTGCACGCCGGGACTGGAGCGACGACGAGTTTCGAAGGCGACTGCGCGAGAGCGTCCGGGAGCATGGGCCGGGATTCGACGAAGAGACCTGGAACCGGTTCACCGCAAACATCGCCTACTTACGCGGAGACCTGGATGTCTTCGAGGACTATGAAAAACTCCGCTCGCACCTCGAGCGCATGGAAGGCGGGTCCACCCATCGTCTCTACTATCTGGCCACGGCTCCCGAACATTACGGGCCGGCTTGCGAACATCTGGCAGCTGCGGGCTTGACGGCGGAGACGGATGGGCGCCGAAGGATCATCATCGAGAAGCCTTTCGGTCGCGACCTTGATTCCGCGCAGGCTCTGAACAAACTCGTTCATGCCGCCTTCAGGGAGGAGCAGGTCTACAGGATCGACCACTATCTCGGCAAGGAGACGGCCCAGAACATCCTGTTCCTGCGTTTCGCCAACACGCTTTTCGAACCGGTCTGGAACCGGAGGTATGTCTCCAACATCCAGATCACGGTGGCGGAAAGCGTCGATGTGGGGCAGCGTGCCGGTTACTACGACGCTGCGGGGGTGCTCCGTGACATGTTCCAGAACCATCTCCTGCAACTGCTGGCCCTCGTGACCATGGAGCCGCCCATTTCCCTCGCCGCAGATGCCATCCGCAACGAGAGGGTGAAGATTTTCTCGACCGTCCGCCCCATTCTTCTCTCGGACACGGTGCGGGCTCAATACGAGGGGTATCGTTCCGCCGAAGGCGTGCCCCCTGACTCCCAGACCCCCACGTTTGCCGCGCTGAAACTTTACATCGACAACTGGCGCTGGAAGGGGGTTCCCTTTTACCTTCGATCGGGCAAGGCCATGGCCATGAAGAGCAGCGCCATTATTGTGGAGTTTCAACCGCCCCCCGATGTCATCTTTCACCTTGGGTGCAACCATGCCTTCACCCCCAACTTTCTCTCCATCTGCATTCAACCCTTCGAGGGCATCCATCTGCGCTTCGAAACCAAGGTGCCGGACACGGTTTCCGATTCCCGCTCGGTCAACATGAGCTACTCTTATCTCCAGGAATACCCGGGTATGGTTCTGCCCGATGCCTATGAGCGGCTCCTGCTGGATGCGATCAAGGGGGATGCATCACTTTTTGCCAGAAACGACGGCATCGAAGCGGCCTGGCGCCTCATGGACCCCATCCTTGCGGGCTGGGAATCTTCACCCGAGGCTCCCCCGCTTCAGACCTACGCCGGAGGGAGCTGGGGACCGGCGGCGGCCGACGAACTCCTGGAAAGAGACGGTCATTCGTGGCGCATGGGCTGCTGCGGCATGACGTGCAGCTGACGGTAAAAAACGGCGTCCTCAAGCGAGTGCATTTTCAGAAGCCCGTCGCAAGTTTCTTTTCCCCATACCGGCGGGAGAGGTCTTCCGAGGGTTAAAAATTGAAAGGGAAAAAACCATGAGGGGAAAAGCGGACCTGGGCGTGGTCGGACTGGCGGTGATGGGTGAGAACCTGGTCCTCAACATGGAGAGCCGGGGGTTCACCGTGGCCTGTTTCAACCGGACCGTCTCCAGGGTGGATGAATTTCTCCAGGGACGCGGCAGGGGTCGGAACCTGATCGGCTGCCGCAGTGTGGAGGAGCTGGCGGAAAATCTGGAGCGGCCGCGCCGGGTGATGATGATGGTGCGGGCCGGCCGGCCGGTGGATGACTTTCTGGACACCCTCATGCCTCACCTGGATCCGGGAGACATCATCATCGACGGAGGCAACAGCCATTATCGCGACACCATGCGCCGCGGCGCTCGGGCCGCGGCCGAGGGAATTCGTTACGTGGGTGCGGGCGTTTCGGGCGGCGAGGAGGGCGCTCTGCGCGGGCCGTCCATCATGCCCGGGGGCCATTCAGAGGCGTGGCCCTTTCTGAAGCCGGTCTTTGAGGCCATCGCCGCAAGGGTCGAGGACGGGACTCCGTGCTGCCGCTGGATAGGACCCGATGGGGCCGGCCATTTCGTGAAGATGGTGCACAACGGCATCGAATACGGGGACATGCAGCTCATCGGCGAGGCCTACCACCTCATGTCCCGGGGGCTCGGCATGAGCGCGGCCGAGATGCACGAAATCTTCCTGGAGTGGAACCGGGGGGAGCTGGATTCCTATCTAATTGAAATCACAGCGGACATTCTGAAAAAAACGGACCCGGAAACCAAACGGCCCCTGGTGGATGTGATTCTCGATGCGGCGGGACAGAAGGGAACGGGGAAGTGGACCTCGCAGGTCGGCCTCGACCTGGGCATCGGCATCCCTCAGATTGCGGAAGCCGTCTTCGCCCGCTGTCTTTCCGCCGTGAAGGAAGAACGTGTGGCGGCGAGCCGCCGGCTCTCGGGCCCATCAGTCGCCTTCACCGGGAAAAAAAAGGTGTTCCTGGACCGGCTGAGAGACGCCGTGTATGCGTCCAAAATCTGTTCCTACGCCCAGGGGTTCCAACTGCTGAAGGCCGCATCTCAGGAGTATGGATGGAAATTGAGTTATGGGGACATTGCGCACGTCTGGCGGGCCGGGTGTATCATTCGCGCCCGCTTTCTCGAAAGCATCCAGCGGGCTTTCGCCGACGAGCCCGATCTGGCCAACCTGCTGCTGGCGCCGTATTTCCAAAGGGTCCTGGCCGATGTTCAAACCTCCTGGCGGGAGACCGTCAAGATGGCAGTGGATTTGGGGATTCCCATCCCGGCGATGGGGGCCGCCCTGAGCTACTACGACGCCTATCGCTGCGATCGCCTGCCCGCCAATCTGCTCCAGGCGCAACGGGACTATTTCGGCGCCCACACCTATGAAAGAATCGACAGGCCGCGGGGTGAATTCTTCCACACCGACTGGACGGGCGGGGGGGGACCGACTTCCTCGTCGGCCTATGTCACATAGAAAAGAATCGAGGAGTTTCGACATGGCTGAAGTCAGAGAAGGTCCAATTCTCGTCCATCCCTGGGATGAACACAATCAAAAACTGGTCGCAGAGGTTCACCCCCCTGACTGGACCAACCCCAAACCGGCCGGTCAATACAACCTGGTGGTGATCGGAGCCGGAACCGCCGGGCTGGTGACCGCGGCTGGGGCTGCAGGTCTGGGGGCGCGAGTCGCCCTCGTGGAACGTCATCTGATGGGCGGGGACTGTCTCAATGTGGGCTGTGTGCCCTCCAAGGCTCTCATCAGTGCAGCCCGCGCGGCGGCCGCCGTCCGGGACGCCGGCGAGTGGGGGGTGTCCGCCCGCGATGGCGGCGTCCACGTGGATTTCGGCCGGGTTATGGAGCGCATGCGTCGTCTCAGGGCCTCCATTTCCCCCCACGACTCCGCCCGACGATTCACTGAACTGGGCGTCGACGTGTTCCTGGGATCGGGCCGTTTCCTGGATGCGCACACGGTGGAGGTCGCCGGGGAAAAGCTGCGCTTCCGCAAAGCGGTCATCGCCACGGGAGCCCGGGCTTCGGCGCCTCCCATCCCGGGTCTGGGTGAAGTGGACTATCTGACCAATGAGTCAGTTTTTTCCCTCACCGAATTGCCCCGGAGACTTGCGGTGGTGGGGGCGGGACCCATCGGCTGCGAAATGGCCCAGGCTTTCGCACGTTTCGGATCGGAAGTCTTGCTCCTCGA
This sequence comes from uncultured Syntrophobacteraceae bacterium, assembly GCA_964654275.1. Lineage (GTDB taxonomy): Bacteria > Desulfobacterota > Syntrophobacteria > Syntrophobacterales > Syntrophobacteraceae > SLCH01. Next base: position 36,001 of record CAZZHS010000023.1, on the reverse strand, counting down.
AACGCTCCACGGCATCCTCCCGAGGGAAGATCGGGATGCCGCCGAGTTGGTCCTGAAATCCATGATGCGGGACGGCGTGAAACTGCTCTGCTGCGGCAAGGATTTGAAACTGTCCCGCGCAGAGGACGGCAGAATCCGCCTCACGGTGGAGTCCCACGGCAGGAGTTATGACGAAGTGGTGGACAAAATCCTTGTGGCCGTGGGCCGTACACCCAACGTGGAGGGGCTCGGCCTCGAAGCCGCCGGGGTGGCGTATTCAAAGAAAGGGGTCCACGTGAACGACAGGCTTCAGACCTCCCGGCGCAACATCTACGCGGCCGGGGACATCTGCTCGCCGTACCAGTTCACCCACGCCGCCGATTTCATGGCCCGAATCGTGATTCGCAATGCCCTCTTCTTTGGCCGGGCTAAAGCGAGTGCGCTGACGATCCCGTGGACCACCTACACCGAGCCCGAGGTCGCCCATGTGGGGTTTTACGAGGCTCAGGCCAGGGAAAAAGGGATGGAAGTCGACACCTTCACCCGTGAACTGAAGGAGGTGGACCGTGCCATTCTTGAAGGGCGCACCAGCGGCTTTGTGCGTGTGCACGTCAGGAAGGGGAAGGACAAAATCCTGGGGGCCACGGTGGTGGCGGCCAACGCGGGGGACATGATCTCCGAGATCACCCTGGCCATGACCCACGGCTTGGGGCTGGGGCACATCGCAAGAACTATCCATCCCTATCCGACCCAGGCCGAGGCCATCCGGCAGGTGGGGGATGCCTACAACCGCACGAGGCTCACCCCTTTTGCCAAGTCCCTATTTGCCAGGTTGATGGCGTGGCGGAGACGCTGAAAAGCCGGTTTGCACGAGGGGCCGAGAAGAGAATCAAGGGGATCGAGCGCTGGGGGGCGGCCTCGGAACCACCGGTGCCGAAAAACTTATTTTTCAAGATCTGACCCCTCAGTGAACAAGGCGGGGTTTTCCTCCAGGATCCTTTCGAGGGCATCGTCCACGTCCTCCAGCGTGTCCCGCGCCTGGGCCGTCTCGACTTCGTTGAGCCGCAGAAGCACTCCGGTCCAGTCGAAACCTTCGCGCTCGCAGGCCTCGAGGGTCGCGGGGGGAATGGCACGAAGGGACAGGCTGTCCCAGGTGACATGGACTCGCACTTCTCCTTCCTCGGTGAGCACCAGCACGCCGGTGCGGCCCTGCCACCCGGAAAAATCAATGCCGAAATCCCTGGCCACGATGCCGTCCTTGACCCGGACCGGTTGGTTGTACCTGAACGGGGAGACGGTCACCAGAGCCTCGTCGACCTCAAACAGTCCCTGCTGCCCTTTGACGGGAAAAGGAACCACGGGGCGGGCATCCTCCAGGATCCACGAATACGAATCGGGATCAATTTCACCCAGGAGAGCCCTCCCTTCATCCCCTTTTCTCATGGGGCGAACATCGGCCAGGCGCACCAGGCACACGGCCTGTCCATAAAGGAACGAGCAGCCATACTCGTCTTCCACTTCTTCCATCACGTCCTTGGAAAAAGCGGGCTTTTTGGTCGAGCAGATAAGAAGGTCACCCCGGTGGAGGGTGTCCCAGCTTCGGACCTCGATGGTCTTGAAGCCGATCATGATCTCAAAGGCGAAGGGTTGCTGCACACTCAGGGCTTTCATATGGACCTCTTGGGGAAACAAGTCGCTGCAGCATTCCATAGCGGCCACACGGCATGGACCGGCATGGGGATGAAAGCCGCTACTCTACCCGAACACTGTCGCGAGGGTAAAGACCTGTTTTGCCCAGGGCAGGGCGGAGGACCTTGAGGGCATGGGATTATGTGCGCGATGCCGGAAAGCTGTCCCAGGGGACTGAACGTGGAATTTCAATGCTGTTGCCCGAGAGAGGCTCATGCCCCAAGAGCTTTCTGTACGGCAGCGAGCAGTTCTTCGGCCTCTGGAGGCTTTTCGATGTAGGCGGCCGGTTCGGGGACCTTGCCCCCTTCGTAGGCGTCCAGGACGCCCTGGGAGTGCAGAAACGTTTTCCGGGCCAGCGCGGAAACCAGGATCACGGGAATTTTTTGAAGTTCGGGATCTTTCTTGAGTTCCCGGTACAGGAAAATTCCGCTTTCCCGCGGCATCATGACGTCCATGATGATCAGAGAGGGCTTATGTTTGCGGGCCTGCTCCAGGCCTTCCTGGCCGTCGCCGGCGGTGACCGGTTTGTAGCCGCTGGTTTCCAGCAGGGTGGTCATGAAGACTCTCATGTCGAGTTCATCGTCCACGACGAGCACTTTCTTGGCCATGACTCCATCCTTTCGTGTGGTCGGATTTTCCCTCGATGGGGATGCCGTCTACATTTTGCCCGGAAGGGTGAACTGCTTGGCGGGGTTTCTGATCGCCATGACATGGCAGTGGGCATACCTGGACACACTGGCCACCGTGCTGCCGCGGTGTTCCCGGTCCCTCTCGGATTTGCCCAGGGCCCCCATGACGATGAGGTCGACCCCGTTCTTTTTGGCGTAACGGATGATTTCCATGTCGGGGGCCCCGCAGGCCACGTGATAGGTACAGTCCTTAAAATCGCCGAGGCGCGGCCCGTAGGTTTCCCTGAGCTTTTTCAAGGCTTCCTTTTCGATCTCCTCGTCGAAGAAAGCCTCGCCCTCCTCCGCCTTGTGTCCGGGCACGTGTTCGTCCACGATGTTGCGCGAGTAGGTGAAGGGAGAGTGAGGGATGTGAAGGACGTGGAGCTTGGCGCCGTATTTCCTGGCCAGGTTGAGGGCATGGACGAACGCGATGTTGGCATCCTCCGAAAAATCCGTGCAAAAAAGGATGTTTCTGTACTCGACCATGGTGTTCTCCTTCCTTGGTCTACCGTGAGTGCCGCCATGTGTCCATGGGATTCAAAGACCGCCTGCCCCCACCCTGGATATGAGTGGTTCTCATGCCCCTTGTGAAAAGCTCGCAAGCGACGCTTTTCGCGACAGCCTGAGCCCTTAAACTTCTGGTGCTCTCACCCTGCCGGCGACCTCACAGGAAGGGGGAAACAAACGTCTCTCGGCAGCATTCTATCTCAAGTGTTTCATTGCTGCAATAATTACAATTACATACATGATATAAATTTTCGGTTCTGCAGGAGTCTGGTCGGAGGGAATTCCAGGCCGCCGTTCAGGGGGAGATGGGAAGCCGGATCGTGAACCGGGTGCCTTTCCCTTTTTGGGAATCGAGGGCGATGCTCCCGCCGTGCTCTCCAACGATTTTCTGGGTGATCATGAGACCCAGTCCGGTCCCCCTGGTCCCCTTGGTCGTGAAGAAACAGCGAAAGACCCGCTCCCGGGTCTCCGCATCCATGCCGCAACCGTTGTCCCTCACCTCGTACTCGATGGCGCCATCGGGAGATTTCCGGGATCGAAGCAGGATTTCTCGCGCACCTTCGCAGGCCGGCGCTTCCGTGCAGGCATCCAGAGCGTTGGTCACCAGGTTCAGAAGGCAGCAGTGAATGCTTTCGGCGTCGATTCGGACGGCGGGAAGATCGGGGCTCAGTTCCATCTTCAGAACAACGCCGTTGGCAGCAGCCTTCTGTTCCATCAACTGAAACACATCCCGCAAAGGCTCATTGGGGTCGGTCGGCTGCAGGCGCAGGGAGCGTTCGCCGGCGTAGTTCAAAAGGTCGAGGGCCAGGTTGTTGATCTTTTCGACATTCCCGCGCACCATGCGCCACCCTTCCTGAAGGTACTCCCGCTTGCCCAGTTCCATGCCTTTTTCCAGGACGAACATCCCTCCCTTGAGCCCCCCGATGATGTTCTTGATGGAATGGGCCAGGGTGGCCACCGTCTGCCCGATGGCGGCGAGCCGCTCCGCCTGGAGGAGTTCCCGGGTTTTCGCTTCGACCATGGCTTCGAGGGACTGTGTGTATTCCTGGAGCTTCCGCTTGAGGTCCATGCGCTCGTGAACGCGCTTGAGAGCGACCTCTAGAGCGCTGTCGTTGATGGGCTTGGTGATGAAATCCGCCGCGTCCGACTGGAGGCTTTTCACGGCCAGATCCATGTCGCCGTGTCCCGTGATCATGATGACTTCGGCGTCGGCGTTCTGGGCCTTGATCTTCCGGAGCAGTTCGATGCCGTCCATTCCCGGCATCTTGATGTCCGTGAGGACAATCTCCGGCTGCTCCTGACGGAACTGCTCGAGCGCCCTCTCGCCGTTCTCCGCCGTGAGGACCTGGTAGCCGCTGTCGGCCAGCGAGATGCTGAGGACTTTTCGGATGCCTTCCTCATCATCGACCAGAAGAATTTTACCTTTGTTCATGACCCACCCGCCACGGGAAATTGAATGATGAAGGCAGCCCCTTCGTTTTCCTGGGTTTCCACGTGAATGGATCCCTCGTAGTCCTGAACGATGCCGTAGCTGATGGCCAGGCCAAGGCCCGTCCCTTTGCTCACCTTCTTGGTGGTGAAAAAGGGTTCGAAGATCTTGTCCAGAACGGCTTTCGGGATGCCCACTCCCGTGTCTCGAACCTCGATGACGACTTTGGTCCCTGTGGTCCTGGTTTTCAGGGTGATCCTCCTGGGAAGGGGCTCACCCCCGCCACCGTTTCTTTCCACGCGCTCCTCGATCGCATCCCTGGCATTGATCAGCAAATTGATGAAAACCTGTTCGAGGCGGTTCGAGTCCCCGAGGATGCGCGGGAGATCGGGATCGAATTCCTTAATGACTTCAATGCCCCGAAGTTTCAGTTGCTGGCTGAAGATTTCCAGCGCTTTTTCCAGAGCATCGTTGACTTGAACCGGCTCTTTCTTCACATCCGATTTGCGCCCAAATTCCCTCAGGTGGTTGATGATCTTGGAGGCTCGATCCACGTGGCTGTCGATTTCTTCGGCCATGGTCTTCAAAATGTCCTCGCGGATCTCTTCGCCTTTTCGAATTTTTCGAATGATGAAACTGCTGGCGGTTTTCATGACCGAGAGGGGCTGATTGAGTTCGTGGGCCATGCCCGTGGCCATCTCCCCCAGTGTGGCCATCTTGCTGGCCTGAATGAGCTGCTGTTCGGCCATGAGCTTTTTGGTGATGTCGCTGGTGGAGACGAGCAGCGCCTGGTGGCCGAGATACTCGGATGGGGAGACGCGGATGTTCACGTAGATGCTGCGCCCATCCCTGGTCTGCTGTTTGGCCTGGTTGAGGATGTCGGCAGAGCGCAGTTCCAGGGCATAATTCTGCTGTTCACTCTCCTCGAAAAGGCCGAGAAACGTCTTCCCGACGATCTCGTTTTTGGCGTAACCGTAAACGAGGGTCACACTGTCATTGCAGTCGAGCACCCGGAGGCTCCTGCGGTCCAGTACGAAAATGGGGTTGGGAATGTTGTTGAAGATGGACCGGTATTTCTCCTCGGATTTTCGGATCTCTTCTTCCAGGTGCTTCATCTGCGTGATGTCAATGCTCATCTCCATGACCGCGGAAATTTCCCCGTTGCTGTCGCGGATGGCGGAAGTCCTTCCGATCCAGCACCCATATCTCCCGTCCTTGGTGATCCCCGCCTCCTCGCAGGTGTGGGATTCGCCGTTTTCGAAGGTCATGAGCACGGGGCAGGGGTCGCATTTTTCCGACCGGCCCTTGTACACCCGGTAGCAGTAATCCCCCAGAGTGGCGTCGAATGTCCGCGTGAATTCCCGGTTGAACTGCACCAGCCGGAGGTTGCGGTCCTGCACGGTGATGTAGCAGGGAACCTGCTCGAAGAGCTCCCGGTATTCATGCTTCTGTCGGTTGAGTTCCTCCTGTTTTTCCCCGATGGCCTGCCGCATGTGATCGATGGCCGAGGCCAGCTGCCCCATTTCGTCTTTCCAGCCCAGGGGGATCTCATGCTTGTAATCGCCTTCTCCGATCCGCCGGGTCCAGGCCACGAGACTCTTGATGGGGCGGTTCACGAAGACGAGCAGAAAAGCCACGATGATCGTCGCGGTCGCAAGGAAACTGAAAATGGCGAGAGCGATGATCCAGCGTTCGTAGGACACCACGCTGTCGTCGGTGTTTTTGAGGGAGACGACCACGTCCAGTGCCCCCAGAACGCTTTTGTCCGCTGGATGGACATGGCACAGGTCTGTGGAACAGCTCGGCTCGTTGTAGATGGGGCTGATGATCCCGATGGAGCGGGTGCCGCTGCTGGATGCCGGCAGGATGCGGGTTCGGGTCTTGAGATCGACATCTTTCAGGGGAGGTTCGGTTTTGTGACAGATGTAGCAGGCTTCCGCCTGAATGCTCGTCTTGCGATCGATCTCCGCGGGGGCATTGGAGTATTTGATCTCCCCGTCCTTGTTGTAGATCCGGATATTTTCGATTCCCTCCTGGCGGGAAATGTTGTGGATGATTTCCATGATGTCCTCCCGGGAATTGAGCATCATGGCGTAGTGAGTCCCCAGCCTGATGGTGTTTCCCAGGCGGTCCACTTCCTCGATAACGCCTTCGATGGTGCGCTCCCGGTAGTGCTCAATGTTGAAATAAGCCCAGGTGGAAACGACCACCAGCAGGACGACGCCCACCAGAAAGGTCAGTCGGGAGATGAGGCTGTGGTAAATGCTTTGGAGTTGAAGACCCATGACGCCGCTTCCCATGGCGAGGACTGAGCTCGGCAGAAGTTAAAATCCAAACCCCCTTCGGTCCATGCGGAACTTTCGAGGGTTCCTAACGAACACGGAGTGCCTGGAGAGGACGGCTGGCGAGGGGAGGGATGCCGGCCTGCAACGGCCCGAGTCTGTTCAGCGCGGACGGAGATGATCGCCCGGATTTCCTGGTCCCCGGGCTCCAGCCTGGAAACCGGCAAGTGGTTGAGGACTTGCGCCCGGGAGCACTAGTGACCCGCGTTCTCCATATTTCGGATTCTTTTCTTGAAGGAGGATGCAACCGCCAGATTGTGTTCCAGTCCCAGTTCACTCATGGGAATGCCGAAGGCGAGCCCGAGCAGTTGCGGCAGATAAAGGATCGTGTTGTGGACCGACTCCCCCAAAAGCCTGGACACGGTGTTCTGGTGACTTTCCAGATTCATCTGGCACATGGGACACACGGTCACGATGCAATCGGCCCCCTGGGCCTGGCGAAGGATGTCTGCGGTCAGCTCCAGGGCGAGATCTTTTTTGGTGGTCATGAGACCCGCTCCGCAGCACCGGGCTCCTGCGGACCAGAAGTGCACCTCGGCCCCCACCGCGCGCAGAAGCGGCTCCATGGACCGGGGCTGTTCGGGATCATCGAAGTTTCCGTAGGGACGCAGGACCTGGCAGCCGTAGTAGGGGGCCACCCGCAGGCCGGAAAGGGCGCACTTCACCTGTTCTTCGATCCGGTCCGGCCCGACGTCGTTGGCCAGCACATCCAGCAGATGGCGCACCGTTTTCCCGCCGCTGTAATGCAGCTGATCCTCACCCAGCGCCGTGTTGACGTCGTCGAAGGTTTCACGGCTGCGTCGCATTTGGGCGTCGGCGCGTTTGAGGTTCAGGTAACAGGAACTGCAGGGCGTCATGAGTTCCCCAGGGAGACCCGTGCGTTCCAGGAGAGCCAGGTTCCGTGCGGGCAGAACGATGGAGAGGAGGGGGCTGACGGCATCTCCGGGGCTCGCGCCGCAGCACGTCCACCCTTCCAGCTCCATGAGCTCCACCCCGAGAGTGCCGGCGACGGCGCGGGTGGCGAGGTCATATTCCCTGGCACTGCCTTCCAGTGAGCAACCGGGATAATAGAAAAATTTCATGGTCGGGCCTCCGGATCTCGTTTTCAGAACCCTCCGGTGTGAAAACGGACGAAACGTTGGTGGAGCGAAAAAGCGACGGCAACAGCGGCAATGCCGTGGTTCATGTCGAGGATTGGCGCATGTTTTCCAGTTCCTGCACTTTGTCCATGATGGCGTCCAGCTTCCCCTTGTGAGTCAACCGGGGCATCTTCAGGTCGAGTTTTCCTTTCCTCAGGAGTTTCCACCCCAGGGGCGCGAAACCGAAGGGTACCCAGGGATTTTTCAGCGCCGCGAAATAGCGGACCATGAGTTCGGTTTCCCGGACCCTTCCATAACGGCGCACGATGTCCATGAACGCCCGGTAGAAGAGGGGGCTGCGGCGGTCTTTGAGCCGTCCCGTCAGGAGCGCTGCGTGCTTCAGACTGTTCATGGCCTCGGTCAGAGGGAGCCCCCTCGGGCAGCGCAGCGTGCAGGTGTAGCAGTTGGAGCACAGCCAGAACGTCTTGCTTTCCATGACCTCATCTTCCAGCCCCATCTGAATCATGCGCCAGATCTGCCGGGGAACGAGGTCCATGGCGTGGGAATTGGCGCAGGAACCCGTACAGGTGCCGCACTGGATGCAGGCGTTGAGCCGGTCGCGTATTCCGGAAAGGAGCTGGGAGACGGGGTCGTTGCTGTGCTCCAGTTTCACGAAGGTTTCCTGATCTTCGTTCATGGTTCTCCTCACATCAGATCTCATCGAGGGCCGCATCGATGACCGCAAAGACCTCCTGGTCTCTGTGACCGCGCAGCACGGCGGCGCTGTTGGGACATGCCGCGGCGCAGGCTCCGCATCCCTGGCACATGAGTTCGCTCACGACGATTTTTTCCCCTTCCTCGTCCAGCCACCTGGCTCCGTAAGGGCAGGCCGCCACGCACCGTTCACACAGGGAACAGAGACTGTGGCGGACCTGGGCGACCACATGGCCCGCTGCGATCTTCTCCCGGGAGAGGATCCTCAAGCCGCGCATGGCGGCTGCCTGGGCGGACGCCATGGAATCCTCCACCGAACGGGGGGAATGGGCGATCCCGCACATGAACACGCCCTCCCTGATGAAATCCACGGGGCGCCACTTGGGGTCCGCTTCCTGGAAAAAACCATCTCCGTTGACTTCCACACCGAAAATCTCCCCCAACCCTGCGTGGTCCGACGGCACGATTCCCGTGCTGAGGACCAGAAGGTCGGGCCTGAGGTCCACGGTTCGATCCAGAATGGGGTCCCGCGCCAGGAGGCAAAGTTCCCCGCCCTCCAGATGAAACCGGGGCTTGTCGTCCACGGAATACTGGATGAAGATCACGCCCGCGCGCCGCGCCTCGGTGAAGTAATGTTCCAGGAATCCATAAGACATCATGTCCCGGTAGAGGGTGACGATCTCCAGGTCGGGATTGCGCTCCTTCAGGTACAGGGCGTTTTTGAGGGCCGAGGCGCAGCAGATGCGGCTGCAGTAGTTGCGCGGTTCCTCGCGGGAATCCACGCACTGGATCATGGCGACCAGTTTCAATCCGGCCGGATCGACGCTCCCTGCATGGAGCTTCTGTTCCAATTCCCGCTGGGTCAGGACGGCGTCACTCTGACCGTATCCGTAGGCCGTGGTCTCAGCCTCCCGGCCTCCGGTGGCGAGCAGGGTGACACCGTGGTGCACCAGTGTGGCGGTTCCATCCTCGCTTTGCAGAACCGTCCGAAACTGTCCCACCTCGCCGCGCGACTGGACCACCCGTGCATGGAGGTGGACGCGAATGTGCGGATGATCGGACACCCGGGCCAGGCTCTTCTGCAGGATCTCCGCGGGAGAGCCCCCCGCAAGGTTTCGGTGCAGGTCGCGGAGGTTGCCCCCCAATTCACCCGAGGATTCCACGAGGTCCACTTCATAACCGTGATCGGCGATGGCAAGTGCTGCAGTGATGCCGGCGATGCCTCCCCCCACCACCAGGGCCCGCTGGTGGATCTCGCGGTTTCCCGGCAGGTCGGGAACTGCCCGGCACAGGCGAGCTCCCGTCATGCGAATGCGCGCGGCCAGATCCACGGCGGTACGGGACCGCTCCGCATCCTCGAGAGAGAAGAGCGCCCGGCTCACATCCACGGTTTCGACAAGGCTCTCGTCCAGTCCCAGTGCCCGGCCGAGAGCTTTCCGCGATCCCGCGGACACCTGGGAGGCGCATGCGGCCACCAGGACGCGGTTGGCGCCATCTTCCCTGAGGGCCGCCACCAGCGTGTCAAAGCCTTCCTGAGAACAGACCTGGTCGCAGGGAATCACGCGCCCATGGGGGGACACTTTCTTGAGATCCTCGTCAAGCAGGGCGGGGGAGAGCGTTTCGTCCGTTCTGCCCCGACAGCGGCAGAGGGCCACCGAGAGCCGGGGCGGCTCGCGGGACACGTCACGAAGCGATATCGAGCCGCCTTGTCCCGTCCCGGACTCTCCCGCCGTCCGGCTCTGAAGGAGGAGGGACGATGAGAGGGAAGCAGCTCCCGACCGGATGATCGATTCGGCAATGTCGCAGGGACCTGCAAACGCCCCGGCCGCGAAGACCCCTTTTCGTGAGGTTTCGCAGGGAGCCGAACCGTTGGTCGTGCAGAAACCCAGATCGTTGCGCTGGAATCCGGTGATTTCGGCGAGGGTCTCCGTGGACTCCGCCGGCCTGGCGCCCGTTGCCAGCACGACCATGTCAAAGGCTTCGTGATGCGTGGTGCCGTCCGGGGAGGTGTAGCCGATGATGAGATCCCGGGTTTTGGGATCGATCTGCACCGTGTGGACCCGGCTTCTCACAAAACGGACTCCGGCCTCTGTCTCCGCGGCGGCACGATAGCGGTGGTAGTCTTTTCCGAAGGTCCTCAGGTCCATGTAGAAGATGGTGGCGTCCACGGCCCCGCCGGTGAAATTCCTGGCGAGGACGGCTTCCTTGATGGAAAACATGCAGCAGATGGAGGAGCAATAGTCGGCATTTTCCTGGATATTGCGCGACCCCACACATTGCAGCCAGGCGATCCGCCGCGCCTCGCGGCCGTCGGAGGGTCTCAGGAGGCGGCCTCCCGTAGGACCCGAGTGGCTCAGGAATCTTTCGAACTCCAGCGCGGTGAGCACGCCGGGCAGTTTTCCGTACCCGTAGAGATTGTCTCCCGCCGCGGGCCTGAAGAGCTCAAAGCCTGCCGAAAGCACCACGGCTCCCACCTCCAGCTGCTTTTCCGCCGGGGGCATGCTCGCCTGGTGGAGGTCCGTGACCATCTTCACCATCTGCTGGGGATCGAAGGGCTTCATGAGGTAATCGAGGGCCCCGATCTTCATGGCTTCCACAGCCGACTCCACGGTGGCGTAGGCGGTCATCATGACCACGGGGAGGTCCGCGGAAATCTCCCGCGAGCGGCGCAACACCTCCACCCCGTCGATGCCGGGCATCTTCACATCCAGCAGCATGAGCTGAAACGACTCGGACGCAAGTTTTTCCAGCGCCTCCAGTCCCGACCCGGCCATGTCCACCGAAAATCCCTCGTCCAGGAGCCACTCCTTGATGGAATCCCGCACGATGAGCTCATCGTCCACCACCAGGATGCGAAAACCTTTGCGGCTCTCCAACTGGAGGTCGATGGCCGCCGTGGGGCAGGCTTTCTCGCAGGCGCCGCAGCGTGTGCACGCATCGGTGTCCACCACGTAGCGGACGGGTTCGGCATGAGGCAGTGGATTGTAGATGGCTTTGCGCAGCCCCAGACCCGCATTGAAATCGTCTGGAACCTCAACGGGGCACACCCGGGCGCACTCCCCGCAGCCGATGCAGCGATTCACGTCGACGAGAGGAGGTGCATAGCGCAACAGGGCCTTGAATTTACCCGGTTCTCCCTCCAGGCTCACCAACTCCGTCTGAAACATCCAGTGGATGTTTCGGTGGAACAGTCCCTTGCGCAGGCAATACTGGGATGACTCATCCCGTTCCACCAGGGGCAGCATCCGGCACATGCCGCAGTGATCGTTGGGAAACTGGTGGTCCAGTCGGCTCAGGAGGCCGCCGTGAGTGGGCGCCTTGTCGATGAGCGTGACGCAGTGTCCCACTTCGGCCAGGTCCAGGGCGGAACGCATGCCGCTGATCCCCGCTCCAACCACCAATACGGAGCCCTTGATATTTTTCATCCCCATGATCCTTATGTGCGAACCCGAAAAATCATTCTTTTCCGCCCGTCACTTCCTGGAATTCCTTTTCGTGAAAAATGGACAGGGGCGGCGGCTCATCCAGGCTCCGGCCCGGTTCGTATTCGAAGGCTTCCTGAGTGCTTCGGGAGATGGTTCGAAAAAGCTCCATCACCGGAATGCCGTTGGGACAGGCGTTGGAACACTGCCCGCACCCCACGCAGGACAGGCTCATGTGAGCGAGGCGTGTGAGGTGAAAGAAAAGGGTGTCGGTCGGCATTTTGATGCGTCCCCGCTGCTCGGCCCAACGAAAATAGCGGGCCGGTTCGTGGTCGAAGACGTCCGTGACGAAGACGCATTCCTTGCAGTAACACACGGGGCAGGCGACGCGGCAGTTGTAGCAGTTGACGCAGCGGCTGAGATAACGGCTGAGCTTGTCCAGATCGGACACGGCCTCGGCCGTTTCCTGGAACATGGCATCGCGGCAGGCGGTCCGTGCGGCGAGCAACCGTGCGACCGCCTTTTCTCGCCCTTCGGGGAGTTCCGCACGGGGCAGATCCAGGAGCCCGAGCAGCTTCTCCCCTCTCGGAGTGTTGGCGGAAAGCAGCAGTTCAATGGAAGGATCGGTGCCGAGCAGCCCCACGGCAATGTCGGCTTCCTCCGGAACAAAGTGTTCACAGGTGCGGCAGGCGTGGGCGATCTCCACGCCGTCCAGGGTGCTCTCACCTTTGAGCGCCCCGTCCACGAAGCGTTGTGTCGCGCCGACTCCCTCTCCGCCCGCGAATCGCGGGTAGTCGGTGTTGGCGAACGCCCCGAGGCAGTCCACGCCGATGAGCACCAGATCATCGGTGGTCCCCTGTTTGAGCTTCACCAGTTCCCGGAAGGCGCGCATTTCACAGGGCCGCAGCACGGCTCCGAAGAGCTTTCCCGCGGGGCGGCGGGTGAGTCTCGAGAGGATCCTCGCCGCGTTGAGGGGAAAGGAGGGAGCGAGGGGATCGGCCTCGGCCAGCTGATCAGGACTGTGGACGAGCATGGGCATCACCGTGCCGTCACCGGCGAGGTGTTGGGGCACGAGCAGCGCCTCGAGCGCCTCCTTTTCCAGGAGTCTTCCCAGAAAAGACTGCAGGGCTTTGAGGGGATTGCCTTCGCTCACTTCGATCTTGACGGTCGTGGACATGGGTTTCTCCAGGAGAAAAGGGTTTTGCCGGCCTCTAGAGGACCATCTGGTGCTTGGCGCTGTTGGGTCCGAGGGCTTTGATCTCCGCGGCCATGTTTCTCACCGTTTCGGCGAAATCGATGCCTTCGCTCGCCCCGATCCATGTCATTTTGAGCCTTCGTTCGTCGAAGCCGAACTTGGGCAGAATCTCCTTGAGGAGCCTGATGCGGCGCCTGGCCTTCAAATTGCCGTTGATGTAGTGGCAGTCCCCGGGATGACAGCCGCTGACCAGCACGGCGTCCGCCCCCTGCAGCAGCGCCTTGATCACGTACTTGGGGTCGACCATGCCGGTGCACATCACGCGGATCATGCGCACGTTGGGAGGCTGGACGAGCCGGGAAGTGCCCGCCAGGTCCGCGGCCGTGTAGGTGCACCAGTTGCACACGAAGGCAATGATGGTCGGGTTGAACTCACTCATGTCACATCCTCCTTTACACCGCATCCAGGATGCCGTCGATTTCGGCAAAGATTTGTTTGGAGGTGAAATGCCGTACCCCTGCGGCGCCGCTGGGGCAGAAGCCGGAGCAGCTTCCGCAGCCCTTGCACAGAGCCTGGTTCACCACGGACACTCCGCGCAGGGCATCGAATTCAATGGCTGAATACGCACAGAGGTTCACGCAGGTCTGGCAGCCGGCGCACACATCCGGGTCGATCCACGACACCGTGGAGGAGATTTCCACCTCGCCGCGGGTGGCCAGGGCCAGGGCCTGGGCCGCTGCCCCCGAGGCATGGGAGACGGCATCGGGAATGTCTTTGGGCCCCTGGCAGGCTCCCGCGAGAAAGATCCCGTCGGTGGCCGTCGACATGGGTCCCAGTTTGGGGTGCTCCTCAAGGAAAAAGCCGTCCCCGCCCTGGTTGATGCCAAAGACCCGGGCCACCTCCGAAGCATTTTTGCGGGCTTCCATGGCCGCGCAGAGGATGACCATGTCGACGGGAACCCGCAGCCGCTTGCCCAGGAGCGTGTCCTCGCAGACCACCACCAGCCGGCCCTCCTCTTCCTTCCTCAGAGCCCTGTCGGTGATCTCTCCGGGTCGTCCCCGAATGAAGGTGACCCCTTCGTCCTGGAGCCGATGATAAAATTCTTCGTAGCCTTTCCCGAAACAGCGCAGGTCGATGTAGAAGTTGAAAACACGGGTGTCGTGCCCGACCTTTTCCTTGATGAGGTGGCCGTACTTGAGGGCGTACATGCAGCAGACCCGGGAGCAGTATTCGTGGTGGTTCACATCCCGGCTGCCCACGCAGTGGACGATGCCCACGCTGCGCGGTTTTTGACCGTTTTTCATGACGATCCGCCCTCCCGTCGGCCCCACCGCATTGTTGAGCCGCTCGAATTCGAGACCCGTGTAAACCTCGGGGAAACGGCCGTAGCCATATTGTTTGAGAGGCGTGGGATCCATCGTGTCGTAGCCCGTCGCGACGATGACGGTTCCCACCTGGACCTGGAGAAGCTCCTCTTTCATGGTGTGATCCACGGCACTGCGCTCGCAGACCCGCACGCACTCCATGCACTCGGAACAGCCCCCACAATTGAGGCAGCGGAGAGCTTCCTGCCGAGCGTCGTCGTCTTTCAGCCCGAGCGAGACTTCCTCGAAAGTTCCGCCGGTCTCCCCGAGGTTTCGGAGGTCCAGCCTGGCCCGGTCTCGCGGGACAATGTTTTCGGGGATATCCTGCCAGTTGTTCCGGAGGGTTTCGAAGGGCTCCGGAGACTCCTCGCCCACAGCAGGATTTTCCCCCTGCAGATAACGGTGAATGGCGTCAGCCGCAGCGTGTCCTCCTGCGATGGCTTCGATCACGGATGCGGGGCCGGTCACCACATCCCCGGCTGCAAAAACACCTTCCAGGCTCGTCTGCATGGTCCGGGGATGCACGGAAAGAGTCCCGCGTCGGGTGGTATCCATGCCCTCATCGGCCAAGTGCATCGTGTCCGGCTGCTGGCCGATGGCGGTGATGATGGAGTCGCAGGAAAGGACGAATTCAGAACCCGGAACCACAACCGGTCTCCTGCGGCCACTGCTGTCCGGGGCGCCCAGTTCGGTCTGCACACACTCGATGCCGGCAACGGCACCGTCTCTTTCCACCAGGCGCACGGGGGCGGTGAGGTAGAGGATGCGGACGCCTTCCCCCAAGGCTTCCTCGATTTCTTCCGCGTAGGCCGGCATCTCCTCCCGGCTGCGCCGGTAGATGACGGTCACCTCCCCGCATCCGAGTCGCAGCGCGGTGCGCGCCGCGTCGATGGCCACATTGCCGCCTCCCACGACCACCACCCACTTTCCAGGGGGCTGCCGTTTGCCGAGGTTGATGTCTCTGAGAAAGCTCACGGCGTCGTGGACCCCCGCGAGTTCTTCCTCCCCTTCCAGGTTGAGCTTCAAACCCCGATGGGCGCCGATGGCCACAAAAATGGCCTTGTAGCCCTCCGCTTTCAATCCGTCGAGGGTGAAGTCGGTTCCGAGGCGCACGCCCGTTTTGACTTCGATGCCGGTCTGGAGAAGATAATGGATCTCACGGTCGAGCACTTCCGGAGGGAGCCGATAGTCCGGAATGCCGTAGCGGAGCATGCCGCCCAGGGCCGGCATGGCCTCGAACAGGGTCACCTGATAACCTTTCAGGCGCAAATCGTGAGCCGTGGTCAGCCCCGCGGGGCCGCCCCCAATGATCGCCACTTTCTCCGGCCGATCTTCGACCGCCGGGATCGGCAGATCCTCCAGCCCCACATGGTCCGCGGCATAGCGCTTGAGGTCCCGGATGGCCACCGCTTCATCCACGGAAGCTCTGCGGCAGGCCGACTCGCAGGGATGAGGACACACGCGGCCCAGAACTCCCGGCAGGGGGATGCGCTCCATGATCAGCTGGACGGCCTCCCGGTATTTGCCCTGACCGATGAGCTGCACGTAACCCTGAACATTGGTCCCGGCGGGACAGGTGGTCACACAGGGAGCGCGGTCACGTTTCTCGATGACGTAGGTCACGGGAACCGCCTGGGGGAAGAAGCGATAGATGGCCTTCCTTTGACTGAGCATTTCGTCGAATTCATTGGGCATGGAAACGGGACAGGCCTCGGCGCAAAGGCCGCAGCCCGTGCACTGGTCTTCCTTGACGTACCGGGCCTTGCGCCGGATGGTAGCCGTGAAGTTGCCCACGAACCCACTGAGCTGGACGACTTCGCTGTAAGGCAGAAGGTGGATGTTGGGATTCTGGGCCACGGCCACGGTCTTGGGAGTGGAGATGCAGGCGGCGCAGTCGAGGGTGGGGAACGTCTTGTCGAACTGGACCATGTGGCCGCCGATGGAAGGGTCTTTCTCCACGAGGTAAACCTGGTGGCCCGCGCGGGCGATGTCGAGAGCCGACTGGATCCCGGCGATTCCACCGCCCACCACGAGCACATCGGGATGCACCGAGACCTGCCGGGAAAGCAGCTCTTCGTGGTGTTTCACCCGCGTCACTGCGGCTCGGGAGAGGGCTTTGGCCTTTTCGGTCGCCTCCCCGGGATCCTCGGTGACCCACGAGCAATGCTCGCGTACGCACGCCATTTGAAAAAGGTAAGGATTGAGTCCGGCCCTCTGGCAGGCGGACTGAAACGTTTTCTCGTGGAGACGGGGCGAACAGGATGCCACGACCACACGGCTCAGACCCAATTCCCGAATGTCTTTCTGGATCATTTCCTGACCGGGGTCCGAGCACATGAATTTGTAGTCCCGTGCGATCACCACATCTTTCTGCCTGGAGATGAATTGGGCGACTTCCCCGGTGTTCACTTTGCCGGCGATGTTGGTGCCGCAATGACAAATGTAAAAGCCGATCCTTCTGGCCATGGCTGGACCTCGAGTCGAATCTTGGAAGTTGGTTTCGCCTGAACATGCCCGCGCCAAATCCGCCGCTGGATGTGGACGCCGGCGCGGGCCTCAGTGCCTGGAAATCCTCCTGATAAGTCAGTTTCATCCCGTGCTTTCAGATTTAACAACAAACATGCCATGCGTGGGTGGGCAAGCGGTTCCGCTATTGCATCCCGGATGCGTGAACGCCTCGGCATCTCGCCGTCGCAGGGGACCGGTCTCCCCCTGGTCCACCTTCTTCATCCGGGGGAGGGTCTCGATGGCGCGGGACCAGGCTGGAAAAGGAACGGCGGCCTGTCTCGAAATTCACCAGCCCCCCGAAAGCCGTGCACTGGGCGGCTTCAGAGAACTCTCGACTCTCCCGCCGTTCCTGAGGCAGGAATTTGCAGCGCTCTCACTTCTCAGGAAACTTGGTGCCGTGCCGACTCCACTCCGGTATTCACCGTTGTTCCGGGAGAGGCCGCTGCGGGTAAAGGTGGCCGGGCTCTTCGGCACCTGCGATAATTTCGAGATTTCTTGCCGGGAGAGACGTTTCAACCCCCACCCCGTTTTTGGAAGAGTTTCGTTTCTGCTCGGGTCGCAGAACTTCTGAAGAGTTCGGAAGGGGAGGGTGTCGAATTTTACAACGCCCATCCTGCGGCATGGGCTGCAGAGTCTTTTGCTGTTTGATTTGGAGAGGGTTGATGATTTATACAACACACTGTCTAATATCTGGACAGTTCGATTTCATGGAAAGGAACAGGGTGTGAGCGAACCTTCCCAGCCGACGAAAATTGGAATCCTTGGCGGCGGCAGACTGTGCGAGGCCCTGCTCGAGATGCTCGATGCGGGCCGCCTGTCGAACTTTCATGTGGAGGTGGCGGCGGTTGCCGACCCGGATGCGGATCGACCGGGAGTGCGGCTGGCTCGCCGGATGGGAATCCCCACGCTGGAAGATCCTCGCGCACTCAAGAATGTGGCGGACCTCGGCTTCATTGTCGAGCTGGGAGGGTGTCGGGAGGTCCTCGAGGACTTGAGGCGGAAGGATCCTCCGCAGGTGAGGCTGCTCGAGCTCGCCCTGTCCAATCTGCTTCGAGATTTGATCCGTTTCCGCGATGAGTATCTTTTTGAGAAACGGCAGCTGGACATCAACGAGGGAATTCTGGAGAGTATTTTTTCCAGCATGCACGACGAAGTCTTTGTCATTGGACCCGACCACCGGATTCTCGATGTGAACGAGTCGTTTCTCAAATCCAACGGGGTTCGCAGAGAGGAAGTGGTGGGCCGCCACTGCTACACGGTGGCGCACAGGTCGGCGAGCCCCTGCAGTGCGAAAGGGGAGTTCTGCCCTCTGGAAGAGAGTCTTGCCACAGGCGCGACGGCACACGCCATACACGAACATTTCGACCACGAGGGTCGTGCGCGCTACCATGAGGTCACGACGGTGCCTCTCAAAAATGAGGAAGGGGAGGTGGAACTCCTCCTCGAGATCATGCGGGACATCACCGATGAGTTGGAAAAGCGTGTGGAGCAGAAAACCCGGGCTTTCAAGATGAATCTTGCCCGCATCATCCATGAAGACAAGATGATTGCCCTCGGCAAGCTCGTGTCCTGTGCCGTTCATGAGATCAACAATCCGCTCTCGGGAATCCTCGCCCTTGCACGTTTGATGCATCAGAAAATGGAAGAACGGTGCCTCACCGATGAAGACAAGGAGCAGTTCAAGTATTACCTGCAGCTCATCGACCATGAAGCGGCCCGCTGCAGCACCATCGTGAGCAACCTTCTCTCTTTTTCCAGGCAGCAGAAGCCGCAGTACGAAATGTTTCAGCTCAATGATCTGGTGCGTAAAGTGGCGCTCCTTTTTGATCATAACCTTCAGGCCGGGCGCATCGAACTGTCCCGGGAACTCGACGAAAACCTGCCGGCGCTGCGCGGCGACGCCGGCCAGATTCAGCAGTGCCTCATCAATCTCCTTTTCAATGCCATGGAAGCGATGCCCGAGGGTGGAAACATTGCTATCAGGACTTTTGTGGACCGGTCCCAGGAGCTGGTCGTGCTGGAGGTTCAGGACACGGGAGTGGGCATCCCCGATCAAATGATGTCGCGCATTTTTGAGCCCTTCTTTTCCACCAAGAATCAGCACAAGGGGGGTGGGCTGGGGCTCTCGGTGGTCTATGGAATCGTCAAGGAGCACCTGGGTTCCATTTATGTCAAAAGTGAGATGGGAAAAGGATCGACCTTCAGCCTGCGTTTTCAACTGCCCCATGCGGAGACAGCGGCGTGACCATGCAAATTCGAGTTCTTGTGGTGGACGACGAATTGATAGTGCGGGAGTCCATCATCGGGTGGCTCAGGAAGTCCGGTTATGAGGCCAGGGGGGCCGATTGCGGAACCATGGCGCTTGAAATGCTCTCGGGCATGCACTTCGACCTGGTCTTTCTGGACATGAAGATGCCCGACATGGGCGGCATCGAGGTGCTCTCCCGCATCAAGGAAAAATATCCCGAAGTCATGGTGGTCATGATCACTGCCTACGGGACGGTCGAAACGGCCGTGGAGGCGATGAAACTGGGTGCCAACGACTATCTCATGAAACCCTTCGAACCCGAACTGCTCGCCGTTCTGGTGGAAAAGCTGCTGCAGCAGCAGCGGCTCATCGAGGAAAACATCCTCCTGCGGGAGAGCATGGCGGGCCGCATGGAGTTTGAAAACCTCGTGGGGGCGTCGGCGTGCATGCAGCGGCTGTTCTCCATGATCGAAGAGGTGGCGGCCGTGGACACTCCCGTGCTCATCCAGGGGGAAACGGGAACGGGCAAGGAACTCATCGCCCGGGCTATCCACTCCAAGAGCGGCCGTGCCAGGGGGCCGTTCGTGGCCATCAACTGCGGGGCGTTCACGGAAACTCTCCTGGAAAGCGAACTCTTCGGACATGAAGCCGGCTCCTTTACGGGCGCGCTAAGGGCCCGGAAAGGACGGCTGGAGATGGCCCAGGAGGGGACGCTTTTCCTGGATGAGGTGGGGGAGATCCCCATCAAGATGCAGGTGGACCTCCTGCGTGTGCTCCAGGAAAAAAAATTTCAGAAGGTGGGCGGATCCAAAGACATTTCCGTGGATTTTCGGCTCATCTCGGCCACCCATCGCGATCTCTCGAAACAGGCCCGTGAAGGCACATTCCGACAGGATTTCTACTTCCGCCTCAATGTCATCGAGCTTCACGCCCCGTCCCTGAGGGAGCGGAAAGGGGACATTCCCGTGCTGGCCCGCCATTTTTTGGACCGGTTCCGCAAGGAGACGAACAAGCCCGTCACAGGAATCACCAAGCAGGGGCTCGAGGCGCTGGAAGCCTACGACTGGCCGGGAAATGTGCGCGAACTGGAAAACGCCCTGGAACGAGCCGTGGTGCTGGCCCGGGGCAGGTCCCTCACCCGGGAGGATTTCGACTTCCTGTTCCGCGGCAGCGATCCCGTGGTGCCCCGGTCGCTGGAAGACGTCGAACGGCGGCATATCGAACAGATTTTGAACTTCACCCAGGGGAATATCTCCCGTGCCGCCTCCATTCTCGGCATCAACCGCACGACCCTGCACACCAAGATCAAGCGCTATGGCCTGCGGGCCGCTTCCTGAGCCTTTGAAGGCTGCGTGCGGAATCAATCGGGATGTGAAATCCGAAGCGCGTCCGTCGTTCCTCGCAAGGTCTCAGAGTCTCCCCGCAGGCGCGCCGGCGGCGGACCGATCCGTCTTGAGGGGAAGCTTGATGGTGAAGAGTGTGCCGCGGCCCGGCTTGCTGCTCACGCAGATGGTCCCTTTGTGGCGGTCCACGATGCCGTAGGTGGTGGAGAGGCCCAGGCCCACGCCTTTTCCTTCTTTTTTGGTGGTGAAAAAAGGGTCGAAGATGTAGGGGATGTCCTCCTCGCGAATGCCGCACCCCGTGTCGCCCACGCGAATTTCCACGACCTTGCTTGCGGGATGAAGTTCGCTTTCGAGGGTGAGCGTTCCCCCTTCGGGCATGGCGTCGATGGCATTGAAGATGAGGTTGATGATGCACTGCTGCAGCTGATTGAAATCGCCAAGGATCTCCGGCGCCCTCGGATCGAACCCGGTTTTCACGGCGACGTTTTGCATCGCCAGTTTGTGAGCGCTCAAAGCCAGGGAACGCGCGAGAAGATCGTTGACTTGAACCGGTTCGAACTCGATTTTGGATTTGCGCGAAAAGGCCAGGAGGTTGGAGACGATTTTGGAGCAGCGGCTGAGTTCGCTTTCCATGAGCTCCAGGTAGCCGGCGAATTTTTCAGCGGCCTCGGGGGTGGTGAGCCCCCGTTTGAGCACCTTCTGCATCAAATGCGCATAATTGAGCATGCCGGAGATGGGGTTGTTGATCTCGTGGACCACGCTGGAGGCCAGTTTGCCGAGGGAGATCATTTTGTCCTGGTGGAGCAGTCGCGCCTGGTCTTCGAACTCCTGGGCCATCTGGCGAATCTCCCTGAGATCCCTGAAAAATCCCACAATGCCCATCTCCCGGCCCCCTTCCACCAGGACCGCGGCCGAGACCTGGCAGGGAATCTTGGTGCCTCCCTTGCGCAGCAGGTACAGTTCGCAGAGAAACAGGCGATTTTTTCCGCCACACTCCTCGGAGGAGAGCTTGGCGTAAAATTTTTCTCCTTCCCCGGGCGCAAAAAAACCGTCCAGAAGCATCCGGCCCACCACCTCGTCCCGCTCGTATCCCAGCATCTGTTCCATGCTTCGATTGAAAATCATCACCTTTGAAGCACTGTCACACGCGACGATCCCGTCGATGGAGCTCTCGATGAGCATTCGCTGGAAGTGGAAGGTTCTGGCGAGTTCTTCGGACGTCTGCATCCATTTTTCTTCGAGAATGGCCGTGTAATCCCGAAGCTCGCGGCGCGTCGTGTAGCGTTCCTGTGCCCGTTTGAGCGCCACCATGAGGGCGTCGTCGCTCAAAGGCTTGGTGATGAAGTCCGAGGCGTCCAGCTGGAGGGCCTTGATGGCCGATTCGGTGTCCGTGAAAGCCGTGATGACGATCACCTCCCGGTCCGGATCGAGAGCCTTGACGCGCTGAAGCACCTCCAGGCCGTTCATGATCGGCATCTGGATATCGGTGATGACGATCTGCGGGGATTCCGCCTCACACAGCTCCAGCCCCGTCTTGCCGTCGGGAGCCGAGATCACCCTGTACCCGGCGTCCTCCAGGGAGAGCGTCAGGACTTTGCGAATGCCCGGATCGTCATCGATGAGAAGGATCTTCCAGTCCCTTGCCGTCATTGATCGGAAAACCCTGCGAGCGCCTCTTGAAAATCCATGGATGTCCTCCTTCACCTTGAAAGTGGCGGTCCTCTCGAACTTCACCTCATGCGGGAATGAAGCCGGCCCGGTTGGCGTGCCCTGAAAAGGCTCCATAAAACGGCCCAGGGTGTACGGCCATGCCACCCTGAGACTTGAGATCCGATATCGGGCCCTACTCCGGGGGAGTCAAATGGAGCCCGTGAAAACAGGATCACGTCCCCATCTGTACATTGGTGCCTTCGTAGCCGAAATCGATGAGAAGTTGCTGGTACTCGTACTTCACACGCTGATAGAGCTTGGCATTGTCGATGGCCAGGGCGCACTGCTGCGCGATGAGCTGCGCAAACTGGATTTCCTGTTCTGTAAAGGAGGGCCGTTCCCCCGAGTAGATCCGAAGCACGCCCATCACCTTGTTGCGCACGGTCAGGGGGATGGAGAGGATCTTGCGGATGCCCTCCTGGATGACGGCAGGGCGGTACTGGAGGCGCGGGTCGGTGTAGACATCTTCGATGACGACGATTTTCCCCGCCATGTTTTCGGCGATGCTCCGCTGTGCGTCCACCGTCCCCTTATTGAGAAATTCCTGGCTCATGCCGTAGGATTGCGCGAGGTAGAGCTCCCGAGTTTTGGTGTCCAGGAGGCGGATGCTGCTGCCCTTGGCGCCCAGCCGGTCGGTGATCTTGGTCACGATCAGTTCGAGCACCTTGTTGACCGTCAGGGTGGAGTGGATGGCGCTGCTGATTTCGTGGAAGTCCTTGAAATATCTTCTTTCCCGTTCCACAGCCTTTTCGAGGTCCTGCTTCCAGAGAATGCACAGAAGCCCCTCGGTCACCAGGGCCGTGGCGAAGTTCAGCTCATCCGTCGAGAATTCCCGGGGAGTGTCGGCAAAGAGGGCCACAAGCCCGATGGGCTCCTGCCGAGCCTCGATGGGTGCGACGGCTGCGGCTCGAATTCCCTCGATCATCATGGCTTCGTGTTCGGCGAGTTCATCAAAGTCCTGGGCCGTGGGAAAGCACTGCACTTCATCGGGCATCTGGAAGCAGATGCTGCGGGTGAGGTTCTCCGGCCGTGCAAAAAGAAAGAGCTCGCTGAGCCCGTAGCCTGCAGCCAGCTCCAGGGCGCCGTTGGCCGCGCTCTTCATCTTGATCACACAGCCTTTGATCCCGAGGGTCTCCACGATCCTTCGCGCGATGAGGCTCATCATGCTGCCCTGATCGACGCCGAAGCCCAGAGCGCGGCTCACTTCCATAAATGGTTTCAAATAGTTAGCAGACGGCATGGTTCACTCCTTTTCGAAAGTGGATTGGCGGTGTATGCAACAGGCGACGGGTTCTTCAGATCCGTCATTGAAACTCTCAGGAGCGGTGAAAGGGAACCGGCTTCGCGCATCGGCGAAAATCAGGGCGAAAAATCCCGGCGCTCGCTGCTCTCAAAGAGCAATCGGCATGCCAAGTGTCAAATCTCCCGCGCATTGCAACCTTGCTTTTCGGCAGATTCTAACCTTCGGAACAGCTTGTCCTTGTCCGGGGACGAAGGGATGTGTCTCAGGTTGGCACAAACAATGTGAGCCGCTCCCCGGATGGCCCCCTCGAGAAGTTCGCGGACTGCCAGCAGATCGGAGAGGAGGTGTTTTCTGCAGTGTTCCATCGCCGGAGGGAGCATGTTCAAGAGCTCTGCAGCGGCCTCCATGATTTCCAGGGGGCAGTTCACCGCCTCAAGCAAAAGTTTCCTTGCGGAAGGACTCGACGGATCGGCGGCTCTTTGCGCCGCCCACTGCAGGTAGACGTCTCCATCCCGGTCCCTCAGCCTTCCGAGGAGGGATCTGCGATGGCTCACCTGGAGAACCAGGGAGGACCAGTACGTTTTGCGCGGAGAATCTGCAGCGCCGGCACGGTTCAATTCCACACCGGCGATCTTCTCCAGCAGGGCCGCTCCCACACATGCCACATGGGCTGCGGCCGCTCCCCCGCCCGGGATGGGTTGTGCCGGAGAAGCCAGGGATTCAATGAAATCATCTTTCATGCAGGGCCTTCCATCAGGAAAAAATGCTTCTGATTGCGCGCTTCTGGTTGCGCATAGGGAGCTGCGCTCACGGAAAGGATCGCCAGGACACGAACACTTCGGCCAACGTGTTGCAAACCTTTTGCAGTTTAGATTTTGTTGCAATGATTGTGAAACCTTTCCTTCTCGCACCGACTTCTCACCCCCTCTCTATTTCGACCTGGGCGGCTTTCTCGGCCTTCATGTCCTTCACGGAAGGACCGACGGGCACGTTCCACACTTTACTGAATCGTGAGCCTCGAGCTTGCCGACTCCGTGCGCGATTGACAGGGTTCCCCAGGCATGAAATCATGCTTCTGCTCTCATTTTTCCAGAATTGAAATCGTCTTTTTCCACCACCAACCACGAAAGGAGAATCCCGTGGTGAAATGCGGCCTCACCCTGTCAATGCTGGTATTGTGCGCGGCGACCCTCTTGACGGGTCGTGCGGAGGGCAAGGTGGCGTGGCAGCCGTTGCAGGCAATGGAGATGACAAGTGATTTCAAAGACATTGCCATCACCTTGGATGGTCGGTGGAACTTTGTTCTGACCGGAAAGGGGGAGGTTCTCATCTACTCCTCCTCGGGAATTCTGGAAGACACCATCACGGTCGGAGAGGGCTTCGACGCCGTTTCCTGTTCCGTGAGCGGCGACAAGATCTACCTGAGCAACCGAGGCCAGGGAACGCTCAAGGTGCTCGAGCTGGAATTTCTCAAGCAGATCAACACGAAAGACGCCCCTGCCCTGGGCCCGGCCGACGCACCCGTGGAGATCGTGGTCTTTTCGGATTTTCAATGTCCCTACTGCGCAAGCCTGGCGCCTGTGCTCCACCAGGTGGTCGAAAAATACCCGGACAAGGTGAGGGTTGCTTTCAAAAACTTTCCCCTGGAGATGCACCGGATGGCCGCTCCGGCCTCTCTCGCGGCGCTGGCTGCCCACAGGCAGGGCAAATTCTGGCCTTACCACGACAGGCTGTTCGAGAATCACAAACAGCTGAGTGAAGAAAAACTCGTGGAAATCGCCACCGCCATTGGCCTGGATCTGGACAAATTCAATGCCGACCGGAAATCGCCGGAGCTCCAGGCAAGGGTGATGCAGGACCTGCAAGACGGCCGCAATGCGGACGTGCGCGGCACCCCTGCGGTGTTCGTGAACGGGAAGCTTCTCAGAGACAGAAGCCCCAATGGCTTCAGCGAAGGGATCGACAAAGCGCTTCAAGCCGTGGAAACGCAAAAGAAGAAGTGATCCTCTTCGCGGCACTGCAGAAACCTGAAATCGGTGTCCGTGAGGCGAGGAGGGCCGGGGGGCAGCTGGTGCCGATGGCTTCCGTGGCCTTTCGTGTCGCTTGGGGCGACTCCGGCAGGCTATCTGCCGCAACGTTTGGGTTCAGCGCCGACACTTGTGTAGGAGGCACCCGGTGTCCCGGGCAAGGGCATATGAAACGAAGGCGGGTGGAGAGGGCGGCACCCCCGCCGCATTTCACGGGGACGCTTCACGCACTGAGAGAGGTCAATCCCTGTGATCTGCTGGAAATTCTCTTGACCGTACCCGGAGGCCATGGTAGTCAACAGATGCCGCCGTCCTGCTCCCCATCGTCTTCTTACGTTGCTCAGCTCCCGGAAAATCGCCCTCCCTTTCCGATAGTGTCGTTGATTTCACCGTGTCAAAAATCCTTGTCCTTTGCGGTTTTGGCTTTATTTTACATCCCCGGTTTCCATCAAGGGCTGGAAAATCATGCCCCCGGTGCGTTTTTCAGGATGTTCTGCCGGCTGGAGAACCGCAACGGCCCAACAACCTTCCGAGGGCTTCTCAGGCGGCCGGAGTGGCGTGTGAGCGTGTTTCATGGAATAAACCGGATGCCCGACCCAGATGATTAGAAAGGAGCGACTATGAGCGAGATCGTTCAACGCCTTGCAACGCACCCCTTTTTCAAGCAGTTTGACCCCCTGCATCTCGAGTGGATTGCACCCTGCGCCACCATGAAAACCTATGAAAAAGACACGTACATCATCAGAGACGGCGAAGAGGCCAAGGAGTTCTTTGTGGTGTTCGAAGGGAAGGTTGCCCTCGAACTGCACCTTCAGAACCGAAGCCCCGTTGTGATCCAAGTGATCGGCAGCGGGGGCGTGGTGGGATGGTCCTGGCTGTTTCCTCCCCAAAAGTGGCACTTCCATTCGAGAGTGATCGAGCCTTTGAACGCTATCACTTTCGACGCCGAGTGCCTCCTGCTTCGTTGCGAAAAGAACCGCGAATTCGGCTACGAGCTGATGAAGGGCTTTTCGAAGGTCCTCTACGAGCGTCTCCACGCCACGAGGCAGCAGTTCCTGGATTTTTCCGATTTGGTCAAATAATGTCCAAACAGGTGCCTCCCTGCTGAGAGGCCCATGTTCCTGCGTGGTGTCGGCACGAGTGCCGCCGCGCGCATTTCTTTGCTTTTGCCCTCTCAGGGCCGGGTCATCCCAGGGGTCGGCGTGTCCGCCACCCTGGGATTTTTTTTTCGTGGGGCTGAAAGGCGGAGCCCAAGGCAAGAGCCGCGGTCATCTCACGGTTCACGAATCCGGTGGGCCATGGCGGCGATCCGGCTGCAGATCTCATGCTCATCGAGGCTCACCGGCCGCGCGTCGGACACCAGTTGCCGCCCACCCACCCATACGTGGCGCACGTCGCTGCCCTTGACGCTGTAGACCAGGTGGGAAACGGGATCGTAGAGGGGAATCAGGTGCGGAGCGCTGAGGTCGATGGCGATCAGGTCGGCTTTTTTGGTGACTTCAAGGCTGCCGATCCCGTCCGACCAGCCCAGCACTGCGGCGCCGCCTCGCGTGGCCATCCGGAGCACGTCCGCAGCCGGGCAGACTTCCGGGTCTTTCCAGTGGACCTTGTGAAGCTTGGCCGTGAGGTCCATCTCGCCGAAAAGGTCCAGGTCGTTGTTGCTGGCACAACTGTCCGTCCCGAGCCCCACTCCGACGCCCTGGGACAGAAAGCGCGGGACGGGGGCGATTCCCGCCGCCAGCTTCATGTTGCTCTCCACGTTGTGGGCAATCCCCGTTCCCCGTTTTGCAAGGAGACGCGATTCCTCCTCCTCGACCCAAACGCCGTGTGCGCAGAGGGTTTTTTTATCCAGAAGGCCCAGTCCGTCCAGATAATGAACGGGCAACACCCCATGGGCCCGGTGCAGGTCCCGCACCTCCCGTTTCGTTTCCGACAGGTGGATTTGAAAGAGGATTCCTGCCTCCCGGCACAGACTCTTGACCCATTGGAGCGTCGCTGCGCTGCACGTGTAGGGGGCGTGGCAAAAGAGGGAGGGCCGCAGGAGATCCTGTCCCCCGGGAAAAGCCCCGAGAAATTCCTGAGCGCGCTCCCGGAAGCGGCTTGGCTCGGGCTGGTCCGGAGAGGGGAAATCCAGGATTCCCTGGCCCAGCACCGCGCGGATGCCCGATTGTGCGGCCGCTGCCACGGCGGCTTCCTCGAAAAAATACCCGTCACAGAAGGTGGTGATCCCGTTTTTGAGCATTTCCGAGATGGAAAGAAGGGTGCCCCAGTAGACCAGATCGGGATTCACATGCGCCGCCTCCGCAGGGAAGATGACTTCAAAAAGCCATTTCTCCAGGGGCAGATCGTCGGCCAGCCCTCGAAAGCAGCTCATGGCGGCGTGGGTGTGGGTGTTCACCAGCCCGGGAGCCAGTAGACAGCCCCTCATGTCGAACTCCCGAACACCTGCGAATGCATCCCGAATGACGCCTGTGGGGCCGATTCCCACAAGAGTGTCCCCGTGGATGGCAACGGCCCCGTCCTGGTAACAGCTCATGGCGTCGTCGCACGTGACGATCCAGTCGGCGCTGTGCAAAACCTGGTCGACGGGCCGGCGCTGGCCGCGTCCGTGTTCAGGCCCTGATGATGCGAGCGAATTTTCGAGCATGGGCGGCGATTTCCTGAAAGTCGAGCGTCTTCAGTTCCCGGTGCTCCATCACGATCCGTCCATGGATGATGGTGTGGAGCACATCGGCCCCGCGCGCCGCATAGACCAGGTGGCTCACCGGATCGTAGACGGGCGTCAGGTGGGGTTTTTGAAAATCCACCACGATGACGTCGGCCAGCCTCCCCGGGCTCAGTTCCCCCACCTGACCGTCCAGCCCGAGGGCTTTGGCCCCGTTTCGCGTGGCCATGCGCAGCACGGTGGGCGCGGGCAGGGCGGTGGGGTCAAGGGCTGCAGCCTTGTGGAGCTTGGCGCACGTGTCCATCTCACCGAAAAGATCCAGGTCGTTGTTGCTGGCGCAGCCGTCGGTCCCCAGGGCCACGGGGATGCCCAGCGAGAGGAGCCGCGGCACGGGAGCCACCCCCGAGGCCAGCTTCATGTTGCTTTCAGGGTTGTGCACGACCTGGACGGACCGTTCGACCAGCAGTTCCATGTCCCGGTCCTCCAGGACCACGCAGTGGTCGGCGATGAGCCGCGGCGAGAGAAGCCCCAGTTTTTCCAGGTGGGCGACGGGGCAGCAGCCGTACTGCTGCAGGATCTGGTCGACTTCGGCCTGGGTCTCGGAAAGATGGGTGATGACGGGGACATCGTACTTTTCGGCCAGGTCGAAACACCTTTTGAGGAGATCGGGCGAGCATGTGTAAAGGGCGTGAGGTTCCACGGCGATGCGCACAAGCGGGTCGTCTTTCCAGTCCCGAATGAGGGATTCCGTGTGCTTGAGGCCGTTTTCCACGGGCCCGTAGTTGGGGGACGGGAAGTCGTAGAGCACTTCGCCCACGAGCGCTCTCATGCCGGCGTGTCGTGCGGCTTCTGCGACCTTGTGTTCGAAGAGGTACATGTCGCAGAAGGTCGTGGTGCCCGAACGGATCATTTCCGCGCAGGCCAGCAGCGTGCCCCAGTAGACCCAGTCTTCGGTGAGCTTCTGTTCCGCGGGGAAGATGTGCTTCTGAAGCCAGTCCATGAGGGGGAGATCGTCGGCGAGGCCCCGGAACAGGGTCATGGCCGCGTGGGTGTGGCTGTTGATGAGGCCGGGCAGCACCACGCAGCCCGAAACGTCCAGGGTCCTGCGGGCTTTAACCTGCGCCTGGACCGTGTCGGCGGGACCCACCGCGAAGACCGTCTCCCCCCGGATGGCCACCGCGCCATGGGGAAAGCGGTCGTCCCGGTCGTTGAGGGTGAGCACGTGAGCATTCAACAAAAGGAGGTCGACTTCTGTGGGGGGTTGTGCTGGATTTGAAAGGTTCATGAATCGATGTCACCTTTTCTTCATCAAACCACCCGTTTTCCATGTCCAGCATGCCGATCAGATCTTCGGCAGGATGTGCTCCAGGAGCCGGGACAGGTCCCTGCCCGCTTTTTCGGCAGTGGCGATGATTTCTTCGAGCGGCGCGGGCAGGTAGTGATCGGGAAGGTTCACGTTGCTGACGGCCGAGATGCCGAGGACCTTCATGCCCGCGTGCACGGCGGTGATCACCTCCATGATGGTGGACATGCCCACGGCGTCCGCGCCCATGGCCCGCAGAAATCTCGTTTCCGCAGCGGTTTCCAGGTTGGGGCCGAGGACTCCGACATAAACACCCCGATGCAGGACCATTCCCAGTTCCAGGGCTGTGCTGCGGGCCGTTTCCTGCAACGTCCTGCTGTAGGGCTCGGTCATGTCGGGGAAACGGTCTCCCCAGGCATCCACATTGGGTCCCACGAGCGGGTTGTGGCCCGTGAAATTGATGTGGTCGGCGATGAGCATGAGTTCTCCCGCCTGGAATTGAGGATTGAGCCCTCCGGCCGCGTTGGAGATGAAAAGGGTGTCGATGCCGAGCGCGCGCATCACCCGGATGGGAAAGGAAATTTCCAGGGCGCTGTAGCCTTCGTAGAGATGAAACCTGCCCTGCATGGCAAGCACCGGCTGCCGCGCCCAAGTCCCGGCCACGAGCCGTCCCTGGTGGCTGGTGACGGTGCTGCGCGGGAAGTGGGGAATCTCTTCGTAGGGGAGCACTGCGGAGTTTTCGATGGCATCTGCGACACTCCCGAGGCCCGTGCCCAGGACGAGGCCGATTTTGATCGGGAGTGGGATGCGAGCAGCCACGTGGCGGGCGGCTTCTTCAACCTTTCTGCGGAATTCCTCCATGGGACCGGCGCTCCTTGCAGGGGTCTGTTCAATGGCGAGAGGGTTTTCGAAGGAGAGAATTGACACAGGTGGTGAGATTTGTAAAGATTTCTCGCCATTGGAACACCCGGTGGACTCTCGCGTGGCCTCGGCTGAAAAATCGGTTACGATGAGACTTCTTTGAACCGTGTTTCGCTTTTTCGACAACATCTCAGGAGAGTTTTTCGCATCGATTCCATGGACTCTTTATCCTCCGGGCGCTTTCAAGCCTCCCAAGATGTGCGGTGGCCGCCGTTTCCCATCTCCTACCCTGCCGATCTTCCCATCACGGACAAAAAAGAGGAGATCCTCCAGGCTTTTCTCGAAAACCAGGTCCTGGTGGTCACGGGAGAGACGGGTTCGGGAAAGAGCACCCAGCTGCCCAAAATCTGCCTGGAAGCCGGCCAGGGGCGCCGGGGGCTCATCGGCTGCACGCAGCCCCGCAGAATCGCCGCCATCACCCTCGCCGCGCGTGTCGCAGAGGAGCTGGGACCCGGGGGCGGCCCATGCGTCGGCTACAAGATCCGCTTCCAGGACCGCACGGCGCGGCAGACCCGCATCAAATTCATGACCGACGGCATCCTCCTGGCCGAAGCGCAGCGGGACCGCCTTTTTCGCATGTACGACACGCTCATCATCGATGAGGCCCACGAGAGGACCCTCAACATCGATTTCCTCCTGGGGCTGATCCAGCGCATCCTGCCCCGGCGGCCCGATCTGAAGGTGATCATCACCTCGGCGACCATCGATCCCGAAAGATTTTCCAGGGCTTTCCACGGTGCGCCGATCATCGAAGTTTCCGGGCGCACCTATCCGGTGGAAGTCTGGTACCGTCCTCCCGAGACGCTGGAGGACGAGGAAGGGGAGGTGGGGCACATCGACCAGGCGGTGGCGTGCGTCGATCTGCTCAAGGGGCGCCGCGATCCTCAGTCGCGGGGGGACGTGCTCATTTTCATGCCCACGGAAAGCGACATTCGCGAAACGGTGCTGCGCCTGGAGGAAAAACGCTACTTCAACACAATCGTCCTGCCTCTTTTTGGTCGCCTGGCGGCTTCGGACCAGCAGCGCGTGTTTCAAAACACGTCGGAGGAGAAGATCGTCGTCGCCACCAACGTGGCCGAGACGTCCATCACCATCCCCCGCATCCGCTACGTGATCGACACGGGCCTCGCCCGCATCTCCCAGTACAATCCCCGAACCCGAACCCAGGGGCTGCCCGTGGCACCCGTGTCTCAGGCGAGCGCCGATCAGCGAAAGGGGAGGTGCGGGCGCGTCAAGGCAGGCATCTGCATCCGCCTCTATTCGGAAGAGGATTTTCTCAACCGCCCCCTGTACACGCCCCCGGAAATTCAGCGCTCCAACCTGGCGGAAGTCATTTTGCGCATGCTCGACCTCAAGCTGGGCAACGTGATGGAGTTTCCTTTCATCGACCCGCCGTCGCCCGCAGCCGTCAAGGATGGGTTTGCGGTCCTCATGGAACTGGGTGCCGTGGACAACCATCGAAAAATCACGCCGGTCGGGCGCACCATGGCTCGGCTTCCCCTCGACCCCAGGCTCTCCCGCATGATCCTCGAAGCCCGGGCGGAAGGGGCGCTGCAGGAAATGATCATCCTGGCGGCAGCCCTGAGCATCCAGGATTGCCGGGAACGTCCCCTCGATCTGGAGGCTCAGGCGGACCAGGCTCACGCAAAGTTCAAAGACCCCCGGTCTGATTTTGTCTCCCTTCTGAAAATCTGGAACACCTTCTGGAGGTCTTTCGAAGAGGATGCGTCCGCGCCCGGCGGGGAGACCGGAGGCAAACCGGGGGAAAGTTCCCGTGGCATGGCGCCCCTGGCGGCGCCTCCCTCCCGGTTTGCCAGCCAGAGCCGCATGCGCAGGTTCTGTAAGGAAAATTTCCTCTCTTACCGGCGTCTCCGTGAGTGGCACGACATCCAGGAGGAGATCTGCGAGATCCTCAAGGAATTGGGAGGATTTGAGGGGAAGGGGCTTCCGGCTTCCTACGACGCCATCCACCGGTCCATCCTGAGCGGCTACCTGAGCCACATCGCCATGCGGAAGGAAAAGAACTTCTATCTGGGGATCCGGAACCGGCAGCTCATGGTCTTTCCCGGATCCGGGCTCTTCAACAAGGCGGGGAGCTGGATCGTGGCCGCGGAACAGGTGCAGACGTCCCGTCTCTACGCCCGAACGGTGGCCGACATCGACCCCGCCTGGATCGAGGATCTCGGCAAACATCTGTGCCGCTCCAGCTATTCCGAACCCCATTGGGAGCGCAGCCGTGGGCAGGTGGTGGCCTGGGAACGCGTCACCCTCTACGGGTTGCCCATCGTTGAGCGCCGCAAGGTGCATTACGGCAGGATCAACCCTCGGGAAGCCCGGGAAATTTTCATTCGTTCCGCTCTGGTGGAAGGGGATTTGCCTCCCCGCTACGGCTTCCTGGAACACAACCGGCGGCTCATCGCTCAGATCGAGGACCTGGAGAGCAAGACGCGGCGCAGGGATCTTTTGATCGACGATCAGGCCCTCTACGAATTCTACGACCGCAGGCTTCCGGATTTTGCCGACCTGCGTTCCTTCGACCGGTTCCTCAAAGACCAGGAAGGAGGGGATTCCTGCCTGCGCATGACCGAGGCCGACCTGCTGCGCGCGGAGGTGGACCTGGAGACCCTCGAGCAGTTCCCCGACACGCTGCTTTTCGAAGGGCAGACCCTGCCCCTCAACTACCGTTTCGAACCCGGAGCGGAGGAAGACGGCGTGACCGTGACCCTTCCCGTGCATCTGCTGTCCAGGATGGATGAGGCATTTTTCCGCTGGCTTGTGCCCGGGTTGCTTCTGGAAAAGGTGACCCTGCTGGTCAAGGGCCTGCCCAAGAACCTCAGGAAGCAGCTGGTCCCCGTGTCGGAATCGGCGCGGCGCCTGACCTCCCTGCTGCGCTTCCGTGAAGGGGATCTGCCTGTTCAACTGAGCCGGCTTGTCGGGGAACACTTTGGTGTCCGTGTGCCTGTGGATGCCTGGGATGAATCGGGGTTGCCGTCCTTTCTACGGATGCGGTTTCACATCGTCGATTCCGAGGGAAAAACCCTGGCCGCAGGCCGCGACTTTGATCGTCTCTGCAAGCTGGATGTGCAGCAGCGGGAGAGCCCGCTCTGGGAGCAGGCTCGAGGGAGGTGGGAACGGGAGGACGTGCAGCCGTCTGATTTGCTCCAAATTGCCCCGTGCGTGGAATTGGGCCGTGACAGTGTGGGGATCGTGCACTGCGCTCACCCGGGGCTCGTGGCGGCGGGGGACAAAGTTTCGCTGCGGCTGTTCGAGGATGCACGGGAAGCTTGGCGCGAGAACCTCGGCGGCCTCATGGCGCTCTACCGCGCCGCTTTTTCGGCCGAGCTCCGGCAGCTCAGAAGGACGTGGGTTTTCCCCGAGGAGATGGGACCTTTCCTCTTCTTCATGGGGTCCCGCTCCCTGGCGACCTTGAAGCTCCAGAACTATCTGCTTCGGGAAATTTTCCAACTCCACGAGCCTCAGGCCATCGATGGGGAAAAGTTCCGGCAGAACGTGGAGCGGCTGCGCGGGCGGCTGGGCACAGTGGCCGCTGAAATGATCCAGGAGATCCTCCCCGTCGTCGAGGAGCGGGGTCTCACCCGGTCTGCTCTGGAGCGATTTGAAGGGATGGCGGCCGGAAACGGGCTGGTTTCGAGCCGGATCGGGGCCCTGCTGGGGGAGTTGAAAACACTTGTGCCTCCAGACTTTTTGGACCATTATCGGAGGGAGCAGATTCGAGACCTCCCCCGTTTTCTCAGGGCACTTCGTATCCGTGGCGAACGGGCTTATGCGGCTCCGGAGAAAGACGCTCTCAAAGAAAAACAGATTCAACCCCACCTGGAGCGTTACCGGGAAATGGGGGCCTCATGGGATCACTCCCCCGAGGAGGCCCGGAAGCTCATCACGGAGTACCGGTGGCTGCTCGAGGAGTTCAAGGTCAGCACCTTCGCGCCTGAAGTGAAGACCCGGGTGAAGGCGTCCGCCCGGCGTCTCGAGGACAAGTGGCAGGAGTGGATGATTTGGAGAAAAAAAGAAACCCCGTGACCACCAGCCTGCTGGAGGATCCGGCCGCCCTGAGGGCGCACGTGCTTCGGGTCCTCCAAAGCCACTGCTGCGGAGAAGACCTCTTTCCCACCCATCTTTGCCAAGGGATCGTCTCGTCGAGCGTGCTTCTGCTCCTGGGCAGGAAATCGGCGGAAAACGGCCACGCTCCAGAAATCTGCGTCATCCTGAACAAACGTTCCCAAAGCGTCCCCCAGCCGGGAGACCTCTGCTGCCCGGGCGGCACCGTGGAGAATACCCTGGACCCCTACCTGGCCAGGCTGCTCATGATTCCTGGAAGTCCCCTGAGGCGCTGGCCTCACTGGCGGGAGCTGCAAAAGCGCGAACCCCACACTGCCAGGCTGGTGTCCCTGCTCCTTGCCACGGGACTCCGGGAAAGCTGGGAGGAGATGCGGCTCAATCCCCTCCTGACGCGCTTCCTGGGGCCGCTGTCAGCCCAGAGGCTCCTGCTCTTCAAGAGGGTCATCCATCCCATGGTGGCGTGGGTTCACAGGCAGAAACGATTCACTCTGAGCTGGGAAGTGGAAAAGCTGGTGTACATCCCGCTGCGTTCTCTGCTCGATGCTCAGCGCTACGTCCGATACCGGTTGTACGTTCCGGAGCACCTGGAGCGAAAATTTCGCGGCAAATCCAGCGATTTTCCCTGCTTTGTGCACGTGGACGGCGGGGAGCGGGAGCTGCTCTGGGGGGCAACCTACAACATTTTGACCTCTTTTCTGAACAAGGTTTTCGGCTTCGTGCCGCCCCAAATGGAGCGTGTGCCCGTCGTTCCCGGGACCTTGGACGAGTGCTACATGAATGGGAGAGCTGAAGATTCAAGCTCTTCGTGCAGATAGGTCCCACCTCGAATTTATCGATAGATTGAGAATGTGAGCAGATCATCATGACGGATGTGGGTGATGTGGTTTTGGTGTATGTGGAAGAAGCTCCGGCCTTTTTTGCCCGTGTGGAGGAAATCCTTCCCGATGTGAAACCCCAGTGGTACCAGGTCAAGCTGCTGGTGCTGCAGGTGCCGCTGTTGGTCATCACGTGGATTCTGCGCCGCCCCTACATCGATGGCGAGGAATTCACCATGGGGGGGAAACCCATGCGCCTTGAGAAGGTGATCGCTCCCCAGGATCAGCAATTCCTGACCGGAATGGAAGAGGAGTCCGCATCTCGGGAGAGCGTGCCGGAAATCAAGCTGGAAAAAGGGGAAACGGCGCCTCCGAAAACGCCCGGGGGCGAAAAAGGGAAAGTGGTTTCGCTTTTCGACCGACGCAAAAAGGACCCGGCTCAGTGATGGGGAACCCATGATTCACGAGTCTGGATTCTTTCAGTTCCAGGGCGCCCAAAAATGGCCTTTG
Source organism: uncultured Syntrophobacteraceae bacterium (assembly GCA_964654275.1). Classification (GTDB taxonomy): domain Bacteria; phylum Desulfobacterota; class Syntrophobacteria; order Syntrophobacterales; family Syntrophobacteraceae; genus SLCH01. Next base: position 240 of record CAZZHS010000023.1, on the reverse strand, counting down.
AAGGCCGATTTTAGTGCCCGGGATTTGGGCACAGACGTGCCGGACAGTCGGTGGCCACCCGAATTCATCATTCGGTTGGACCACCTGGGAGCGAGCAGTTTCATCCGCCGGCTCTTCCTGAATCCTGACAGCTATGAGCTGATGTTGCGATTTTTCAGGGCTGGTTCGTGGAGCCTGCCAAACCACCTTGCCGACATCTTTGACTTCCCACAGTTTTTTACGCAGGCTCGGCTCACCCTC
>CAZZHS010000022.1:19917-62991 GCA_964654275.1 uncultured Syntrophobacteraceae bacterium | reverse complement strand
GGGCAGGTGCATCAGGGTGACCCACTGGCCGATGAGCACGCCGAAGGATTCGTAGCTGGTGAAGTTCACGCCCGGAGCGCCTGCGGTGACCGCGTTGGCCACCAGCTCCTTGAGGAAGGACAGGCCGATAATGATCGGAGTGCCCACTGCACCGAAAGACACCGGGAAGGAGTTGAAGGTCAGGCAGACCACTGCAGCGGCCAGGGGCGGGAAACCCAGGGCCAGGAGCAGCGGAGCGGCCAGCGCGGCGGGTGTGCCGAAACCCGCAGCCCCCTCGATGAAGGCGGCAAACAGATAGCCGATGATGATGGCCTGCACGCGCATGTCCGGGGAGATGTTCTGCATGCCGCACTGGATGGTTTCCATGCCGCCGGAATCCCTCAGGGTGTAAAGGATGAGGATTGCGCCGAAGACGATGATGAGAATACCGATGGCGGTGATGACACCCTGAATGGAGAGGGCCGCGAGGTAGCCGAGAGGAAGCTGCCAGACAGCGACGCCGGCAATGGCCGTTGCCAGCCAGGCCAGCGGCATGGCCTTGGTGGCGGGCCAGCGGAAGCCGACCATCAGCACCAGGGCCAGAGCAATGGGGACTGCGGCGATGATCGCCAGGACTCCGACAGACATATTCCACTCCTTTCTGCAGATAAAAAAAATGATGACCGATACACACAGCCGGCAGGGGGACCCTGCCGGAATCCCTCAGCCGGGGATCCCGCCCCGCTCGCCCCTCCTGTTTTGAGGCGGAGATCTCTGAGCGCGCTCCTCGTTCTCCAGCGGTTTTCTCACCTCCCTGCCACTTCGGTGATGACGACTGCCCATGGCGTTGCCTCATGACATCTTATTGGTCATACCAGATTGCCTCTGTGCCAATTAAAGAAAGTGGCAAACCGGATGTCAAGAAAAAAATTGGTCAGCTGGAAATTTTCATTGACACCCTCTCTATGCGGCTGTTAATTAAAACCAAAAGAGCTGCGGCTGCAACAAGCTGAAGGACAAATGGAATTGTGGTCTTACCAATCGCGAAGCTCGGCCCAAAATCCCCGGCCGGGTCCCCGCGACCATTCAGAGGGAGGCAGGATGATCACGAAAGCTTTGGTCAAAGAATTCGAAAAGGTTTTGGGCAAGGACAACGTCTTCCAGGACGAAACGGATCGGGCAACTTACTCCTACGATGCCGCCGTTCTCGAACCGGCCCTGCCCGCCATCGTCCTTCGGCCCACCTCGAGCGAAGCCCTGGGACGGGTCGTGGCCATGTGCAACGAGCACACACTGCCCCTCACCGTGCGCGGGGCCGGGACCAACCTCAGCGGCGGAACGATCCCCAGGGCGGGCGGTGTGGTGGTCCTCACCAATGCCCTCAACAAGATCATCGAAATCAACGAGGAAGACCTCTACGCCGTGGTGGAACCCGGCGTGGTGACGGCCAAATTCGCCGCAGCGGTGGAAGCCAAAGGGCTCTTCTACCCCCCGGATCCCGGCAGCCAGGCCGTCTCGACCCTGGGCGGCAACGTGGCGGAAAATGCGGGCGGACTTCGCGGCTTGCGCTACGGGGTGACGCGGGACTACGTCATGGGGCTGGAATTCTTCGACGTCAACGGTGAAACGGTCAAGGCCGGCGCCCGCACGGTCAAATGTGTCACCGGATACAACCTGGGCGGCCTCCTGGTGGGTTCCGAAGGCACCCTGGGGGTCTTCGACAAGATCATCCTCAAACTCATCCCCATGCCGCCGGCCCGCAAGGCCATGATGGCCATCTTCAGCGACGTCAACAAAGCGTCCGAAACCGTCTCGGCCATCATCGCCAACCGCATCGTTCCCGTGACCCTCGAATTCATGGACAGCTTCACCATCCGCGCCGTGGAGGATTTCAGCAAGGCGGGACTCCCCCTGGATGCGGCGGCCCTGCTGCTCATCGAGGTGGACGGGCATCCGGTGCAGGTGGAAGAAGACGCGGAAAAGGTGGAGTCGCTCTGCCGGAAAATGGGCGCCATGCGGATCCGGGTGGCTCAGGATGCGGCCGAGCGCGACAAGGTGTGGGAGGCACGGCGGGCGGCCCTTTCCGCTCTCTCCAGGGTCAAGCCCACCACGGTGCTCGAAGACGCCACGGTGCCGCGGAGCAAAATCCCGGACATGATCCGGTCCATCGATGAAATCGGCAGCCGGTACAACCTGACCATCGGAACCTTCGGCCACGCCGGCGACGGCAACCTCCACCCCACCATCCTCACCGACAAGCGCAACCATGAAGAATGGGAACGCGTGGAAAAGGCCATCGACGCCATCTTCGACCGGGCCCTGGCGCTGGGGGGGACCCTTTCGGGCGAACACGGCATCGGCTCGGCCAAATCGCGGTTCCTGGAAAAGGAAACCAGCAAGGCCACCATCCTCTATTCGCGGCGCATCAAAGCGGCCCTCGATCCCAAAAACATTTTGAACCCGGGCAAGATCATAGGAGACTGAGCATGGCCGACATGAAGCAACTTGCGGGACTGGTGAAGGAACTGGAGGACCAGCTGGTCGTCTGCATGCGCTGCGGCATGTGCCAGGCCGTTTGTCCCGTGTATGCGGAAACGGGCCGCGAGGCCGACGTGGCCCGCGGGAAACTCGCTCTCCTGGAAGGGCTCGCCCAGGAGATGTTCAAAGACCCCAAAGGTGTCAACGACCGCCTGACGCGCTGCCTTCTGTGCGGCTCCTGTTCCGCCAACTGCCCCAGCGGGGTCAAAGTGCTCGACATTTTCGTCAAGGCACGCGCCATCCTCGCGGGCTACATGGGGCTCAACCCTCTGAAGAAAGCCATTTTCCGAGGGATGCTGGCCCGTCCCGAATTCTTTGACAGCCTCATGGAATGGGGATCCAAACTCCAGGGGATCTTCATCAAACCGGTGGACGATCTGCTGGGCGCATCCTGCGGGCGCATGCTTTCACCCCTCGGGGACCGCCGTGTGAAGGGCCTCGCCCCGACGGCCTTTCACCGGAGCGTGAAGCCCATGAACACGAAGGCCGGGGCATCCGGTCTGAAGGTGGCCTTCTTTGTGGGGTGCGTCATCGACAAGGTTTTCCCCGGCATCGGCAAAGCGGTCATCCGCTCCCTGGAGCATCACGGTGTCGGGGTGTATCTTCCCGAAGAATTCGCCTGCTGCGGCATCCCCGCCCTCTCTTCCGGGGATTCCGTCGCGTTCGACAAACTGGTCCGCTACAACCTGGAAAGATTTGCCGACGAACCCTTCGATTACCTCATCACCGCCTGTGCCACCTGCACCTCCACCATCAAGAAGCTCTGGCCCGTCATGGCGGAGGAACTTTCCCCCGGCGCGCAGGAGCAGGTCGCGAAGATCGCCGCAAAAACTCTGGAGGTCAGCCAGTTTTTGGTTGATCAAGTGGGCGTTCATCCCGTAGATTCTGCGGGCGACGAAAAAAGAGTCCCGATCACCTACCACGATCCCTGTCACCTGAAAAAGTCGCTCGGCGTGGCGTCGCAGCCGCGCACCCTGCTGCAGGCCAATCCCCGCTACCGTTTCAAGGAGATGGCCGAAGCCGACCGCTGCTGCGGCATGGGGGGAAGCTTCAACCTGCAGCATTACGACATTTCCGAGGGGATCGGAAAGCGCAAGCGCGAGAACATCGTGCAATCGGGTTGTGAGGTCGTGGCCACCGGCTGCCCGGCCTGCATGTTGCAACTCACCGACATGCTGTCCAAGGCGGGGGACCGTGTCCAGGTCAAGCATGCCATTGAGATTTACGCCGAGTCTCTGAATTCGTGACCAAACAGGCTCCTCAGGAGATGCGGAAGCTGTTGCCATGCTGAAACCCATCAAACCCAAACGGATGTCCGATCAGGTCTTCGAGCAGCTGAAAGACCTGATTTTTCGAGGGCATCTCAAGCCCGGAGAGCGGCTGATGTCCGAGCGCGAGCTGGCTCAAAACCTGGGCGTCAGTCGACCGACGGTGCGGGAAGCCATCAACAAGCTGGTGGCCATGCACCTGCTGGAACACCGGCAGGGACAGGGAACCTTTGTGATCGCGTCGGAATCCGGGGCGGACAAAAACCCGCTTGCCGCCGTCATCAATGGGCACGACGTGAGCCTGATGGATCTTCTGGAAGTGCGGCTGGGCCTGGAATGCAACGCCGTCAGCCTGGCCGCCCTGCGGGCCACGGAGGAGGATGTCCGCGAAATCGAGAAGAGCGTGCAGGACATGGCCGCGGCGTTCGGGGAGGGGAACCTGGGGAGCGACGCCGACATCACCTTTCACATGGCGATTGCCTACGCCACCAAAAATGTCGTCCAGATTCATATCATGAAGAGCCTGTACGATCTTCTTTTTTACGGCATCAAAGAGAACCTGCAGCACCTGTACAGGGAACCGCTGAATCCTGAAAAGATTCTGCATCAGCACATCAACATCCTCAACGCCATTCGACAGCGCGACCCCGATGAAGCTGCCGCCGCCATGAAGCGGCACATCACGTTTGTGATGGACTACTTCAGAGAGAGCAACGTGTACCAGTGAGTCCTCCCTCATTCCCATGCCGCGGCGTGGGAATGAGGAGCCAGGCCGGGCGGAGACTCCCGCGGGACTGTGGCAGTGCATGGTTTTGTCGGATTTGATTCACCGGGCACGCCCCGTGCGATTCCGCCCTTCAGGCAGGATCGAGAAGGGTGTTGACCCTGCCTTGCCGTTTTGAGCGAGCACCCGTCAGTGGGAAGGCCTTACGGCAGCGCAGAAACCCCAGTCTCCCGGAGGCCCCATCCATGAACGAAAACATGATCCTCGGTGAGGGGTACTCCTTCAAGCTGGTCAACATCGACTGCATGCGGGAGTCCACGCACTTCAACGTCATCATGGAACTCGATGAGCCCGTCGAGGACCTGCTCCCCTACCTGCCTGCCCGGCTGCCTGGATGCACCTACACCCATGGCTCGGGTGTCGTCAACCTGATGAATTCCGGGCACATCGTGGGAATTTACGCGCGCCGGATCACCATCACCGATGTGACCGGCATCGAGGAGGCCCGGGACCTGTGTGCCAAATATTTCGCGGACATCCGTGACGCGGAAGCCAACCGGTCATCCATCACGCCGGTTTTGAAAAAACAGCCCACCATCTCGGTCCTGGATATCCTGCGCGCTCTCCCCGGAACCAACTGCGGACTCTGCGGGTCGACCACCTGCATGGCCTTTGCGGCGGGCGTCTTTCGGCGCGAGGCCCAAATCGGTGCCTGCCGACCCCTTCAGGGTGAGCCGAAGGCCTTTGAGGCCCTGCTCGAGCGGCTCCGGGAAGAGGACGGTTCATGATCGCCGATCAGGTGCTCACCACCTCCCCTCCCGTTGACCGGCAGGCCGCGATCCAGAGCTGGGCGAGGTGACAGGGCGGTTCCATACCGGGAATGGATTTCCTGGAGATGATGAAGGCAGCGGGTTTTCAAGCCTGCGAACTGGTTAAGGAAACCGGATACAACAGCTCCCCAGTCACCCGGGGTGTCCTGATACGCGGATTCAGGCCGGACCGGCAGCACACAATTGCCGGACAAGGACAAAGGCCTTGACAGCAAAGGTGTGTGAAGAGTATTCATCAGGGAATCAGATTCAAAGATGCGGCAGGAAGCCGCACCGTTGGTCGCACAACGGTCACGTCGCCTCGGAATCAGGGGCTCATCACGCACAAAGACCATGATCGCAGGCTCTCGGTGCAACGCAACACCATCGAGTGTCCACCCCTCAAGTCGTCATTCCGGCGGTCTCTCAGCCGGAATCCACAGAACAGAACCGGATGCCTGCTTGAAAACCGCCGGCATGACGCGTGTGGAAATGGAAACTTTATACCCTGACCTGTGGGGCTGTCCTTGGCGATCGTGCAGCACGGCGTCCAGAAATTTGGATTTTGTGCAAAATCAAGCGTTGGTAGCGCACAGAACGAGGGTCGTGGAACTGGACAAGGAAAAAGTCCTTACAAAAGGGCACGAGCACGTGTTGAGGGTCCACAGGAGGAGGGTCGTGGAACCGCTGCAGGCCGCAGGTCTGTTGACGACAGCCGAGACCGCCGATTCGTCTCCAGCTCACCGGGTTTTCCGAGAAAACCGCTGAGAGCCCGAACAGCTTTATGACCATCGCTCGGCAGGGGGATCTTTCAGGTCCGCCTTGTTGAGCGTTCCAACGACCGCGACCAGGTCGCGACACTGTCCAATGGAGCCGGGAAGGCTTCGCCGGCTTGGAAGAGCGAAGTCTTTGACCCGGCTTTTTTTATTTTCCAAGGGCAGGAGTCGCCGACCGTCATGCCAGTCCTCCATCCCAATCCCAGGACACGATCCCCCCCCTGCAACGACACTCCCGCGCGTTCCAATCGCGCACCCCTAAATGCTGCCAAGAAAATCAGAGACCCTGAAAAAGCCCCGAGGCTTCACGTTTTGGGGTGATGGAATCGTCTATCAACGGGGCTGACCTGCGGGTCGGTGGGACCCTTCTCCTTCGATTTGCGCCGCCCGGACAGGCAAACGCGACGTGGGCCGAGCGCCGGCAAGGCGTCCCGTTCCCGATCCGCAACGAATTTCCAGGACCGACATCAACCGAAAACCGGTGGGGGCATACCATGAAAAGACTATCTGTTGCCGGATTCATGCTGACGCTTTTGGTAAGTTTGCTGCTGCCTCCTGCAGCTTTTGCTCAGGAAGATCCCGTGAAACTCGAGGAGATTGTGGTCACCGGGGAGCGATTGGTCACCCCGACCAAGCAGACGAATGAAACCGTTTACACGGGCAAGGAGGTGACCCGGAAAGGCATCGAGATCCAGGGGAACAGGGCCTCTACGAGTGTCTATCAAGCCATCGACATGCTTCCCGGGATAACCGTGCAAAGCGCCGATCCTCTAGGACTGGCTGCGGAACAGCGAGTCGTCCGCTTTCGCGGGGTGCGCTCCGTCCTGGGTGCCATGACGGTGGAGGGAGTGCCCAATTGGGGGGGAAACCCCATCGGTCCGAGAGAATACCTTTATGACACGGAAAACTTTCAGGGCATCGCCGTCTACAAGGGAGCCATCCCGGCGGACCTGGGCACGGGCGTGGGCGCCCGCGGCGGTGCGGTCGAGCTCAGGCCGCTGTGGCCCACCGAGGACTTTGGAGTCACCTTCAACCAGGGATTTGGATCCAACTACTACACCCGTACGTTCTTGCGCCTGGATTCGGGCAAGCTTCCCGGGGTGGGCACCAGCCTCTCACTCTCCTCCTCCTACACGGAGGCCGACAAATGGAAAGGCCCCGGCGACCTGGGACCTCGAAAGAACCTGAACTTCATGGTGAATCAGCCCATCACGGACAAAGACGCCATCAAGTTGTGGTTCAACGTCAACGACGTGAAGCAGGACCTTTACCGTCCCCTCACCTATGAGGAAGCCCTGGATCTCGGGAGCAACCATCGCAAGGACTACAATGAATTCCTGACCGGAAACAGACGCGAGGACATCGATTACTACCTCTACAATCGGGCCGACCTCACCAATCTGGATGTTCTCTCCGTGGTGCCTTACACATTCTCCGACACGTTCAACGTAAACTTCAAACCGTATTATTCCAAGGAGGATTCATCCATCTGGAACGGCTCCACCGCCCAGGGTGGACTGGTGGTGAAACGAGGCCGCGACATCGAACGCTACGGGCTGATTTCCGAGGCGAACTTTGACTTTGACTGGATCAAGGCCGGCGTCGGCTATTGGATCGAGTCGGTGGACATGAACATCTCCACCCAGAATTTTCTGCCGGGCACGCTGGAATTCAGAGGCTACGGCATCTTCTCCAAAAGCGAGGACAACGGACTCGTCCACAGCCCCTATTTCAGACTGAGTGGAAAGCTCGCGCAGTTGGACTGGCAGGCCGGTCTCAAATATTTTTACTATCGCGACCCCGCCACCAAAGGATATGTCTCCTCGCCTCCCTCTTTCGACCTTGTTCGGGCTGAGGACCTCGACCGGAAAGAAAAGACCTACGACAAGTTACTTCCAACGGTTGGACTGGCCTTCAACCTGTCCGACACCTCTCAGGTCTACGCCAGTTACGGCAGAAGTCAGATCCGACCCTATTCCTATGTTCCCCTGATCAATCTCTACAGCCAGAACCGAGCGAGATTCCAGGCGGCAGGCATCACCCTCAACGACCTGTTCGACGGTTATGACATGGAAATCTCCGACAATTTCGAGTTTGGCACGCGGTACCGGAAAGACTGCCTTGAAATCATGCCGACATTTTTCTATTCAAAAAACAAAAACCTGCTCGTCACCGTCTACGACCCGCGGGTGAACCTGAGCTACATTCAAAATGTCGGGAAAGCCACGGGATACGGATTCGAGATGGAGACGAACTTCTATGTCAACGACTACCTCACGGCCTTCTTCAACCCCACCTATCTGAGCCTCACCCTGGACGAAGACCTCACCTTCCAGGGCCGGACCCTCGACACCGAAGGAAAGCAGGTCACGGACACGCCCGAATGGTTTATAAAAGCCGGAATGATTTTAAAGTATCGCGGATTTGAAGCGGTGCCCATGGTGCGCTACGTGGGGCAAAGGTACGGGGACTCCGAGCACAAGGAAAAGATCGGAGAACATTTCCTCGCGGACTTGATGCTGAGCTACACGCACAGAAACTTTTTCGTGGCGGATGCGGTGAAGGTTTCCGTTGAACTCTACAACCTCTTCAACGAAAAATACATCGCGGGGATCAACGCCAGCGACGACACCCGGGCCGGAAACGCGAGCTACCTGGCGGGAGGCCCCTTCACGGCACTGCTCAGGGTTTCCATGGATTTTTGAACCCTCACCGGGCCACACACTGTTGGACGCTGAAAAGGCACGCTCCGCCTCGATGCCCGGCAACGGTGCCGCTTCGAGGCGGAACGGAATGCACCTTCGAAAAAAGGGAGAAATCATTGGCGGAATTAACGGTGAAATCTATCGGCACCCTACGCACGACAAGTCAGGAAGTCCCCCGGCACTGGACGGTTTCCGAACTGGAGGGGACGCTCCACATCGATCCCGAGTACCAGGAGGGTCTGAAGGACATCGCGCCGGGGCAGCAGATTGTGGTCCTCTTTCATTTCCACAAGTCCCCTCCCTTCGACAGTTCCATGCTGATCCAAACACCTCCACACCGCAAGGGAGAGCGGGTCGGAGTTTTCAGCATCTGCTCGCCCAGGCGCCCCAACCCCATCGGCCTTTCGGTTCTCGAAGTCCTTCAGGTCCAGGGATCGACCATCAGGGTGAAGGGTGTGGACACCTTCGACGGCACCCCCATCCTGGACATCAAACCTTTTGTGACGAAGGAATGAACGTGCGCTCACGCAGCGGCCTCCCGGCTGACGGGCACCCCGCCCATCCCGGCGGGGCCGCCGGAAGTCTTTTTGAAACATCCGCACGGCCGCAAGAAAAGTGATCAGCCTCCTGCTGGGGAGTCCTCGAGGCATTTCGCGACGAGATGGGCGATTCCGAGGCACTCCATTGAATCAGGTAAATCAGGCGCGGGAGAGATTCAGTTCCCGAAGGATCTCCTCCGTGTGTTCGCCCAGTTCCGGAGCGTGGCCGCGAATCCTGCCGGGGGTCAGGGAGAACTTGGGAGCGATTCCCAGCTGTTTGTAGGCACCCCACGTTTCGTGCACCAGGTCCACCACCATACCGCGAGCTTTCATTTCGGCGGACGAAAGCACTTCCTCCAGATTCATCACGGGCTCGCAGCAACAGTCCTTGCCCTGGAAAATCTCCACCCACTGAGCCTGCGTCTTCCCTGCAAACAAAGCGGCAATGGCGTCCGCAAGCACTTTTTGATGAGGCCCCGGTTCGAAGTAATCGGGCTGATTCCACTCGGGCCGGTCGACCGTTCGGCAGAAGGCCGCCCAGAACTGGGGCTCCAGGGCTCCCAGGGTCATGTAACGCCCGTCGAGGGTTTCATAGATGTTGTAGCAGGCAAAGCCGTGGTTGAGCATGTCGTCGCCGGGCGCAGGGACCTCGCCGTCGCCCAGGTACTTGCCCCAGCGGAGGCAGTTCCAGGCGAGCGACCCGTCGGTCATGGAGATGTCGATGCACTGGCCCCTCCCCAGCCTCTCACGAGCCAGCAGGGCCGTCACGATGCTGAAGGCAGCCAGGAGGCCGCCTCCTCCCAGGTCCGCGATCTGGACCCCGCTCAGGGTGGGGACGCCGTCGCGCCCGCTGTAGGAGAGGACTCCGCTCAAGGCCAGATAATTCAAGTCGTGGCCTGCCTTCAGCGCCAGGGCTCCCTCGAGGCCGTATCCCGTGATGGCACAGTAGACCAGGCGCGGGTTGATCTCCTGAAGGGTTTCATACCCGAGCCCCAGCTTGGCCATGACTCCTGGTCGAAATCCCTCCAGGACCACGTCGGCTGTCTTCACCAGCTCTCTGAAGATTCCCACATCCCCGGCGTCTTTCAGATTCAGGGTCATGGAACGCTTGCCACGGTTGAGCACCACGTGAAAGCCGCTGTTTTTGCCCACGAGGGGCTTCCAGGCACGAATGTAATCGCCCCCCCTGGGATCTTCCACCTTGATCACGTCCGCTCCCATGTCCGCCAGGAGCATGGAACAGAAAGGGCCGGGCAAAAGCCGCGACAGGTCCAGGACTCGAATGCCTTGGAGAGCGCTTTCCATGAAATCCTCCTTCAAACATGCCCGTGAAACATGCTGGGGTGCGCCCGGAATCCAGGGACCCGGGACTGGGTTGAAAAATCGGGAAGAAAAGAAACTCGGGAGGGATGGTTCTTGAGAGGCTCGGAGGACAGCCCGGCCTGAAATGCCGCGAATGTCGGGTCTCCAGCCGAACTCTGGAGGGCTGCCCGGCTGGGCGCAGACCCCTGCTCCTGCCTGGATCCCCCGGGAACCGGGGTCCCGGCAGGCCGGCCCCTGGGCAACCGGCCGGGAGCAGCTTCAGCGCGAGTGCCCGGGCAATTCGATGGTGGAACAACTGTTTCCCGGGCCGCAGGATTTGGTCGTCACGCAGGGGCTGGAGGCTTCCCCGCGGGAAGACCCCATGGCATAGCTCACACAGCTGAGCACGCGCACCATGTCTTCGCTCTGGCAGGCTTCACATTTCATGGCCACTTCGCTGGAACTGGATGAAACCAGGATCTCCTGAATGTGGTCACAGGCGGTGCAGCGGAATTCGTAGATGGGCATGGCGTAACTCCTCGTTTTGAATGAAAACCTTCCAGGGAGGACCCTGGCTGACTCTTTCGCGGTGCGGGAACTGGAAGGTCTGGAGGTCACAAAGGGCAAACCGCTTTCGATTCATTGGGTCGTGCCGCTCGCGAAGTACATAACAAACGCCCCCCGAGGTGTCAACACGACCCTGCCGCCACCCGGTGTTGCCAAGACCCCGTGGACCCCTCCAAATTTTTGGGCGATGCCCGGTGCTTCGTCAAAACATCAAAGCAGGGTCCAAAACCCACTCAATCCACCGTGGAGGGGAGAATCAGAGCGGGGAATCAAAGGAGAGAGTGCCCAGTGGACCAAATCTGACGGAACACTGGCACAGATGAGCGGAGACTTCCCACATCCTGAACCACTACAGCCGGGCAGAAATGATTGCCCAGATCGGCCGATTTCCAGGCTCTTGCCTGGAAACCCGCAAGTGGTTCAGGAGTTGCGCCCGTGAGTGCTAGCGCGAAGTGAGGTGGTCAAGCAGCGCCTGGAGCTCGGCCTCGCTCAGTTTCGGGCCGAAACCGGGCTTGCCCATCATGCGGTCCACCGTGCTTTTCCACCCATCGAGACCATACTCTGCCCGCTGGATTCGCCCCGCATCGTGACACAGGATGCAGCGACTCTGGAGAATTCCCTTCCCGTCTCCTGCCTCCAGCTTCCGTTCCACCAGCCCCGGCATCAGGAGTGCGCTCAACAGCACGGCACAGAAAGTTGTCCAAAGGAAGTTTTTCATTGTCTTTTCCCCCTTGTAAAATTTTCCGGTGTCTTGAACAATGAATCCATTGATGAGCAGCTAAGGCATATTCCCGGCGCAAAGTCAACCATTCGGTTGTGTCCCCCGGGCCGGCGCCGGTTGAACAGCAGCCCTGCCTCGTTACGCCGGGAGCGGCTTCGAAGCCTGACCGGCCCGAAACCCTGCAGCGGGAAGCTGAAAAATGCTACGTTGCGCGGATTTCGGTGAGGTTCTCTCGCAGATGCCCCCGGACCCCGGCCATCGAGGTGACCTGTGGATAAGCCGACGACCACAAGCCTTTGTGCTCCAAACCCGCACCTCACCTGCTTTGGGTGCTGCCCCCCCATACGCCCCCCGCATTATGACCCCCTGGACCATGTGCGCATCCTCAGAAGGGAGTTCCGTGAAAACCGGCAGCAAATGCGGGAAGTCGGTCCAAGATTCAAACCCATCGTCGGCTATTCATGCTGGGCGCTCGGCTTTCTCGATGCGAAGGGAAGGCGGGTGGGCTGCCTTCTGCATCCCCTTCAGAACCAGGGTAAGGACCTGCGCCACCTCATCGACTACGGCAACAAATGCGCGCGGGAACTCTGTCGGCCGGCTCGATTTTTTGCACGTCTCCCGGAGGCGGGCAGGCGTTTCTGGCTTGAACTGGCGGCCGGTTTCCATTCCTTCCTCTACTCGAGCCGCCGTGCAAATCCTCTCTTTCATCTCCTGCTTTGGGGGCGCGGGGTGCTCGAACCCCTGAGACGCGATGCGCTCGCGCGTCATGAATCGGCCACGGAATTGATCTACCGCTTTCCTTTCCTGCTGAGCCGCGAATGGAATCCGGCCGCCGTGCGATGGGTTTTTCGTGCCGTGCTGCAGGAGGTGCTCCAGTCTCCCATGGGTCCCGCATCTCGTGAGGGCGCCCGCGCAGAAGGGTCGATCCTTGCGGCAAACCAGCGGATCGAGGAGGCATGCCGCAATGTTCTGGGACGGTGCTCAGAATTTCTTGGCGATCTCGGGCCCATGAGGGAATCCGGCGCCATTCGTCCGGAGCCGGGCACTCAGGAAAACCAATCGGGAATTGTTCGCCCCTCCCTCCACCCTTCCAATCCGGCGTTTGCGAAAGGAGGGATGTCCTTCACGCACCAACTGGACCTTCCTGAAGACCTCAAAGATTTCCTGAGGCTCACTCTCGGATGGCAAAAAGCCTCGCCAAATGCCGGTGATTGGGTTAAGGAAAGCATGGCTGCATGGACGCGGGAATGGTTCTCGAATCTTTCCCGCGCCCCGGCTGCATGAGGCCGTCGGACCGTTGCCGAACCGGGAGCGCTGATCACACAATTTTTTCCCGTGCTCCGTCGACACACCAGATCAGGGTCCCCCCACTCGCCCCCCCTGGAGGGGAACCAAGACATAGGGTGCCCGGTGGAACAAGTCCGACAAAACACTGGTACAGCCGTGCGCAAGGCCTGAAACGCCTGCTGGTTGCCAGGCTGGAGCCTGGAAACCATCCGATCTGAGAGATCATTTCCGTCCGAGCGCACTGGTCATTAGGATGGCACGAAATCTTGTCATGAAAAAGGTGAGCGGATGACGCCCGAAAAGCATGAAAAGAAAGAGACCCTGGATTACGAATCGATGGCCTTCCCTGGTGAATGGGACGAGGCGACTCTTAAGGAGAAATTCCTGGAATTCATGAACCGTCTCGTCCAGGACACCCAGAGCAGCCTTCCTCCCAAACGCATTCAGTACCAGGTGGAACAAAGCGTTGAATACGAAGAAATTCGAAAGCTGTGGAACAAACTGACCCCCACTGAGCGCCTGAACGGCTGGAAGAGGCTGCTCGAGAGAGCTGAGGGAGCCCTGCGCAACGTCCTCCCCACCTGTGTGCAATGCGGGGAATGCTGCCGGAAGGGAAGCCCGACTCTTCACCTGGAGGACCTCGAGTTGCTGCAGCAGGGGAAAATTCCCTGGGAACAGGTTTACGCCCTGCGAAGGGGGGAACCCGTTCGCCCGCCCAACCAGGAAAATGAGGGGAGACCTTTTTTCCTTCTCGATGAACGCATCAAGATTCGTGAGCATCGAGATGGAAAGGGGTGCGTGTTTCTGGAGGATGGTTCGGATTTGTGCACCATCTATTCGGACCGGCCCATCCAGTGCCGCGCCCAGGCTTGCTGGGACCCGACCGAATCCAGGGAACTGGGAAAGGGTATCTACCTCACACGGCAGGATATTTTCGAAAAGGTGGAGCTGCTCATGCAGGTCATCGTCGAGCACGAAAAGCGCTGCTCGTTCGAGGCCCTCCACGCCGCTTTCAAAAAACTCCAGGAATCCGGAGAGAGAGACATCGAGGCGTTCCTGGGCCTCGTTTCTTATGAAGACCACTTCCGGAATTTCGTGAGCGAGCAGTTTCACATCCCCAGACAGGAACTGGAGCTGGTCCTGGGGAGAAGCTTCGCCGACCTCATGCCGCTGTTCGGGCTCAAGGTGGTGGAAGAACCGGACGGCACCAAATGCCTTGTGGCCGACCGCAGTGAGCCCGCCCCCCAATGAACTGCCCGCCCGGCGATCGAGCGCGGGGAAGAACCCGCGGGGAAGAACCCTCAGGTCCGGGACAAAAAAATAGCTAACCGGAGGGGCTAGAACCGGTTAGCTTCTGAGGAGGAAAGAGTTGGTGTCTCTTAACGAATACACTAGTAGGCAAATACAGTGCCAACTTGCGTCAGTCCGCCATAAAGTCAACAATGTCAACCGCCATGCGCCTTGAACTTGAGCGACGCGATTGTGCTCCCACTCATTAATCGCGCCACAATCACGCCATAATGGCGCCCAAACCCGACTCAATCGCGCCAAGCCTCCCCCGGCTGTGGAGGGGTCCCCGGTGTGCCGAACTCCTCCCGGCTAACTTTCCTCCAGGATTTCGCGAAGCGCTTCCACCGAACTCACAGGCTGCCTGCAACTCCCTCCCCGGCACACATAGGCGGCAGGATGACCATCCAGACCCCGCATGTTCTCCAGGAAGGGCGCCAGCGAGACCAGCCGTCGGCCTTCCTCCGAATCCGGCTCGTAAACGATCACAACCCGGTGGGGCACAAAACTGCTTTGAACGGTCCTCAGCATGTCCCGGACCTCGCTTCGGCTCCCATCTCCCGCGATCACTATTTCCTCGGTGGGGCCTGCAGCAAAATCCACAGCATTCAAAAACTGGGTGTAGGCCGACGGATAATCTTCAACCATGCCGGCAAATGCCCTGAGACATCGGTCGGCCCGCTCCTCCAACTCCGTGTTTCCGGTGAGGCGCGCCAGCCGAAGCAGGTTGAACACCGCGACCGAATTGCTGGACGGGACCGCTCCGTCGTAGATTTCCTTGTCCCGAACGATGAGGGACTCGTTGTCTTCTGCGCTGAAGAAGAAGCCACCGTCTTCGTCATCCCAGAAAAGCCGGATCATCTCCAGCTGAAGTCTGAAAGCCTCCTCCAGATACCGGGCCTGCAGGGTGGCCTGGTGCAGTTCGATGAGCCCCCAGATGAACAGGGCGTGATCGTCCGCATAGGCCCGGTGGGCCACATCGCCCTCGCGAAAGCGGCGGTAGAGACGCCCCGAGGGGCTGCGCATCCTCTGCAGAATAAAATCGGCCGCCCGCCTGGCCGCATCCGCGTAGGCGGGTTCCTTCAGGATGGTGCTGCCTTTGGCCAGCGCGGCAATCATGAGGCCGTTCCAGGCCGTGAGAATTTTGTCGTCCTTGAGGGGATGGATTCGCTTTTCACGAACCTCGAAAAGCTTTTGCCGCCCGCGTTCCAGCAGGGCCTCCAGCGCTTCCGGATTCATCCCGAAATGGGGCGCCATCGCCTCCACGGTGCGCGACACGTGCGGGATGCTCCAATGGTCCTCGAAGTTGCCCGCGTCGGTGATGTCGAAAAAACGGCAGAAAATCCTCCCGTCCTCTTCACCCAGGACCTCCCGAACTTGCCCGGGTTTCCACACGTAAAAGAGGCCCTCCCTCCCTTCGCTGTCGGCATCTTCGGCGGAGTAGAACCCGCCCTCCGGGCTGGTCATGTCCCGAAGCACATAGTGAAAAATCTCCCGGGCCACACGGCCGTGCCGCGTGTGCCCTGTGACCTGGTAAGCCTCCAGGTAGGCCATGGCGAGCAGGGCCTGGTCATAGAGCATCTTTTCAAAGTGCGGCACCAGCCATTTCTCGTCCACCGAATAGCGGGAAAAGCCGTAGCCCACATGGTCGAAAATCCCGCCGTTGCGCATGCCGTCGAGGGTCTTTTCCACGAAATCGAGAGCTCCGGAACCCGGTTTTCGGCGGTGGTAGCGCAGGAGAAAGGTGAGCTGATGGGGCGTGGGAAACTTGGGGGCACGGCTGAAGCCGCCCCAGGTGGCATCGAAAGCCTTCGCCAGCTGCTGAAAGCCCTTGTCGAGCGTTTCCACTCCAGGAATTCGCGCTGCCGGGGAGTCCCTGCGAGGCTGGATGGCTTGGGTCAGCTGCTCCCCCACCTGCAGAATCCGCCCTCGATCATTGCGCCACATGGCCGAAAGCTGCTCGATGATCTCCATGAAGCCCGTCATGCCCATCCGCCCCCTTTTGGGGAAGTAGGTTCCGGCGAAGAAGGGCTTGCGGTCCGGGGTCATGAAGACGGACAGCGGCCACCCCCCTCTCCCCGTGAGGGCCTGGCAGACCGTCATGTAGATCTGATCGATGTCGGGGCGCTCTTCCCGGTCCACCTTGATGGACACCATGTGCTCATTGAGAAGACCGGCCACCTCCTCGTCTTCGAAGGATTCGTGCTCCATGACGTGGCACCAGTGGCACGTGGCATAGCCGACGGAGAGGAAAATCGGCTTGTCCTCCTCCTGGGCCTTCCGAAAGGCCTCGTCTCCCCAGGGATACCAGTCCACAGGATTTTGAGCGTGCTGAAGCAGGTAGGGACTCTTTTCCAGACTGAGTCGATTGCTCATGGTTCCCTCCTCGTTTTGGAAAGGAAAGATGGACGGGCAGGACGGAAAGGGCAGGAAAAACAGAAAGGGGAAAGGGCTCGGTCCACCCTTTCCCCATTCCGTCACGTGAATCGAGGAAGACGAATCTGCGGCGACAATTTTGCGAGCAGGAAACTCAGCAGGTCAGAGGTCGTGCACGAGAGCGTCGATTCAGGTGGAAGCCTCGAGGCTGCACTTGGTGAAGTCGATTTCCTTCTTGCAGCCGGGGCAGATGTGCGTCTTGTTGAACTCGTCGGAGAAGATCTCCTTTTCCTTGCCGCATTCCGGACACTTGCAAACAAATGATTTCAGGCTTTTGTACTTCTCAAATCCCGGACAATGTGCAGGTGTTGTCATGACTCCCTCCCATTTTGAGTTGCTCATGATGGAAACGATCTCCATCCTGGTCCACACCGCATTCACACTGTGTGACGCGATTTCTCACCGCGGATTTTCCAAGAGCCTTTCCCGGGCCGAAGGCAAGCCGTGGCGCCGGGAACGCCTCTACTTTTCTTCCTCGATCACCAGTTTTCCCTTGTGCTTGGTGCCGCAGGAGGGGCACAAAATTTCGATTTCTTCCTGAGACCCGATGTATTTTTCTCTCATTTCCTCGGAAGGGATGAAGGACACATCCCCACAAGCGCACTGCGGACACTGCCCGGTCACTTTGTGCCTTTGTTTCTTTGCCATTGAAATCACCTCCATGAAATTAACACTGCACACGTTCCCTGTCATCCCGAAGGCGCTCAAAACGCTTCGGAACAACCTCGCTCCAACCGTTCGGCTGAAAGCAACCCTTCACGACAACGATGCCGTTTCCCTTCCAGCTCTCTCGGGTCCCGGATCTGCGGGATCCCGGCTCAAAAGTCTGCGGCGAGACTCCCCGAACCGACGGGCTTCACTCCCGGAACATGCCACGCCGCTCCGCCCTCACGGAGCCTCAGGGCTTCTTGGAAAGCTTTTCCATCTCTCTCACCAGGCTCTCCAGGTTAGGCCTCGCATTGATGTCGTGCACACTGATGTAGCGGATGATCCCCTCCTTGTCGATGAGAAAGACAGCCCGCTCGGCGGTGCCGTCCGAACGCAGAACCCCATATTTGGACGCGGTTTTTCCATGCGGCCAGAAATCGGAAAGCACGGGAAACCACACGCCCCCCATCTGCTGTGTCCAGGCATAAAGGGTTGGAATGTTGTCCGTGGTGATCCCGAGCAAAATGGTGTCGTTTTCCTCGAAATGCTGGCGCACCACATTGTAGCCGGGCCACTGCTCGGAACAGATGGGGGTGAAGGCAGCGGGGACAAACGACAGCACCACGTTCCGCGAGCCTCGATATTGTTTGAGACTGACCGCTTCTCCCGAAATGGAGGGGAGCGTGAACTGAGGGGCGGGGTCACCCGCTTTGAGCCGCATGCGGCTGTCGATGGGTTTGAGCTCCCCCGGTTGGTAGACGCTGTCCTTGAGCCCCTGCGACGCGACGAACCCAACCATCTGGAAAAAGATCAGCCCCGTAAAGGTCAGGAACCACATGGGACGAATCGTTGCTGCCAGCCTGATCATTTTGGGACTCCTTCATCCTTCACTGCATCGAGGATCCACTCCAGGAACTCCTCCGGGCTCCCAAAACTTCCCTCGCTGGAATAGATGACCGTTTGAGTTCTGTCTGGATTGGACCGCAAAACGAAGAAATAGGGAGTCTCCACCTCCCCGAGAACTCGATGCAGGCGTTGATCCTCGTCAGGGAAAAGGGGAAAATCGATGCCGTAAAGGTCTCGAAAGGCTTTGACTTCAAAGGAAGTGTTTCCAGCCCCGATGCCGATGATCCTGACCTTGTCCCTCGCTTCAGGGTTTTCCAGGATGAGGTCGTGAAGCGCATTCACATTGGGCGCATCTTTCTGACAATAGGTGCAGTACATGCTGAAAACCTGAATGACGAGCACCCTGGCCTGAATATCCGCCACTCGGAATCTACCCTCGGGCGCTATCCCAAGATACTGCCTCTCGTGGTAGCGCTTGGGCATGGGAAGGATCATCGTTGGAAAAATGTCGTTCACCTGGGGCGGTCCCTGAGCCTCCACTCTGCGCGGCAGGGGGTCGTACAGGACAAGGGCCAGGGCGGCCAGGGCGGCCAAAACCCTGCACAGAAAGGCTCGCTCTCTCAAGGGCTCCTTCAATTCACCTCCCCTTTTTCCGCAGATCCAGCCACTCCTTCATTTCCGCCAGATTCCGCGACAGGTTCCAGCGGCCATTGTCGAAAACACCGTAGTCCGCCCCCCCCATCGCCGACGAAAACCGCGTGGAGTTGGCATAGAAAAGCCATTGCTCGACCCACTTCTTTTCAATCGGCTCATTGAACAGGCTGTCCTTGTGAGCCGGTCCCCGGGCCAACCCCTTTTCCCATGCGGTCAGAAGGATCTGAGTGGCCGCCAGGGTCATGGCGTTGGTGGTTGCGATGGTGTTTTCAAAACGTTCCCAGTGTCCCTGCACCAAGGTAGACCCGTGGCACGAGAAACATGCCTTCTGCAGGGTTTTCTGCCTCTGGAGCTGCTCCTCCCGGCTGATCAGGTATTCTGTGGCAGGCTGACCGTCCAGATCCGTGGGCAGAGGCAGACCCGCCTTGTTCCGGATGAGGGTGGTGTCGGGCGATTTGGGGTGGGCATGGGCGTAGATGGGACCAAAGATGCGCCAGGGAAGACGATCGCTCATCTCATGAGTCCGCTCCACCACGACCGTGCCCTCGGCATCCACCAGGAGGCTCACATGGCACGCAGCGCAGGTGGGTGCCGTGAAATCCACCCCGACTCTCCAGGGCACATTTTGAAAGTTCCAGTCCTTGTGAAGAGAATGATAAATATTCCCGTGCTTGCTCACATCGTAGACTTTTTTGGCGGGCACATCCGGCCCCTTGTGGCACTCGGAACACGTGGCAGGTTTTCTGGCAACTTCGATGGCATACTGATGGCGGGCGTGGCAGGCGGAGCAGGACCCCTGACTTCCGTCGGGGTTGATGCGTCCCACTCCGTTGTTGGGCCACCCGGACAGCACAGGAAACTCCATCTCCCCCATTTCGGTGTCCCGGCTGACCGTGCCCTTCACTTCCACCACGGTGCCATGGCAAAAGAGACAGGAATCGGCCTCCGTCAGAGCGTCGTAATCCTGGGGCTTCAAAGCCCCGTCCTTGAAAATCTGGACCCTGTTGATGGCCTGGGTGAGATCCTCATAAACGGCGTTGTTGACCAGGTTGCCATAGGCGTGGGACATCATGTTCCGGGAATACTGCTCCCTTTCCACCGGGTGGCAGACGGCGCAGTCGGAGGGACTCACCACAATGTGCACCTGATAGCCCTGATGCTCGAAGGAATCCTTGTGCTGATCCGCGTTCATGAGGTGACACTCGGCACAACCCACCGAGTTTTTGAGAAATCGCTCCGGAATGGCTTCATTGGACACCCTGCGCTCGCGAGTCCCCTTTTTCAAGGCCTCCTCGGGGGTCGTTCGAGCATGACGGCTCTTTTCCCAATCGGCAACAATCCCGGGGGTCACGGACGAATGACAGGCCAGGCAGGCATCCGTGTCATCGCTCACCTCGGCACTGAGGGCGGGACCGCCCAAAGTCAGAAGGAGCACCAGGGCCCAGAGAAATCGGCCTGGAAGAAAGCGCATGATTTCAGGCTCCTCGATTTCATGAGTCGGAGTGGAGGACAACGGCTCTGACAGCAGAAACTGGAACCAGATCATAGCATTCATTTGTGAAAATGTTAAAGGAATTCAGGAAGGGAGAGCGACACAGGGGATAAAGTCCGGAGCAGCTACTTTTCGGGCGTGTGGATCTGTCTTTATTCACAGATCCACACGCCCAAAGTGACACCGATTGAAGGGCCCCCGTGTCAGGGCAGTCATTTCGCTGAACCTGAGCAATTGTGTTCACGATGACATCGCTGAATCCCGCGCGATTCTACATCTCTCAATGAACGGCTTTGATGCTTTTCCCCCGTCGCCGGGAAGCCATCACGTGAAACTCCCCGCACCGTCGAGGCGGTTTCCACCCTTGTTCAGGAACCAGTTTTCCGTGTCCTCGTAGTAAAATTTGAGATCCGACAGCATGATGAAATGTTCCCGTTCCTCGGAAATCAATTTTTCCAACAGCTGTTTTTCCTTTGGGTCCGTCGCTCCCTTCATGCGGTTCGAAAGATATTTGATGCTTTCATCTTCGAGCTTCATGCCGGTGGTGATGGCCGCCACGTCATCGAGGCACGCTTTGGGCATCCGGCCATGTTCGTCCGCAATTTTGCGCAGGAGCGCCTTCTTGTCCTCGCCGCTCAACTCATAAAGCTTGCACGCATTCAAATCCGCCTTGCCCACTTTGAAATCCTCATAAGCAGCCTGGAGACTCCTCAAATGCTCCTCTTCGGCATCTCTCAGCATGCGGAAGGTCTCAATGCCGACCTGGTCCGGGCAGGTTTTCATGGCATCGTCGTAAAGCTCTTTTTTCTTTTCTTTCATAGCCACTGCAGTACAAAACATATCCAACACCGCATTGTCAGCACTCATGTTCATTCCTCCTATTGGCTCAAGGTCCTTGTTCCCAAGGATTTCACGTATGTATCAATCATTTACAGATAACATTTAATGCCGATGCCCTCGGATGTCCATAAGGCCCCCCCCCGCTCCCCCACGCAGAAGTCGCGAGAGAACCGCCTGTGGGCCCACGAACCCTGCCGCGCTGCATCCACGCCGCTGCGTCTCCAAGTCAAAGCGTGCTCTTCATCAAAAAAGGCCGTGCAACTCCCGGGAAAGCGTGCTAGTATCCTGCTGAATTTATTATAAGTTACCCTTACTCACACCCAAGGATCCTGAGGGCTCGGAAATCTCCGGCCTTGCCGGTCCCGTGGTGGGGCGCAACTGCCTTCCCTGCCGCGGTGTGCCTTCAAGCACCTGGACGCGCCGGCCGTTGCGCATCAACGGGCCGCGGGGGGCATCCGGGCTCGTCGCACCCGGGAGCGACGCGCGGGAACCTGCGCCGGAACGGCCTGGACTCCCCAGGGTTCCGCAGCTCCGGCCTCCGGGAGGCCTGGCACGACATGCCTCCGCAAGGAGTTGCATACGCTGAGGAAAAATTCGGTGTAGACCATGAAGCTGAAACGGTTTGCATGGCTTTCCATTGCCGCAGCCCTCTTGACCATTGCCCTGAAGGGCACGGCCTATGTCTTGACCGGCTCCGTCGGCCTCCTCTCCGATGCTCTGGAATCGCTGGTCAATCTCGTCGCCGCGGTGGTGGCTCTCATAGCGCTCACCGTTGCCGCAGCACCCCCCGATGACCTTCATGCCTATGGTCACAGCAAGGCGGAATATTTTTCCAGCGGGTTCGAGGGGGCGCTCATTCTGCTCGCCGCCGCAAGCATCGCCTGGACTGCAGTTCCCCGACTCATCACTCCGCAGCCGCTGGAGCAGGTCTGGATCGGGTTGGCCATGTCCGCGCTCGCAGCGGCCGTGAACCTGGGCGTGGGCTGGATCCTGCTCCATGCCGGCCGCACCCACGGATCGATCACCCTGGAAGCCAATGCGCACCATCTCATGACCGATGTGTGGACCTCAGCCGGAGTCATCCTCGGTGTTGCAGCGGTGGCTGTCACAGGCTGGGAGATCCTCGACCCCGTCATTGCGCTCGTCGTCGCCGCCAACATCCTCTGGACCGGAGTGAAACTGCTCCGCCGTTCGGCCATGGGCCTGCTGGACACGGCCATCCCCGTTTTGGAGCAGGAGACGATCATGCAGGTGCTCGAGGAATATCGCATGCGGGGGATGCAGTACCATGCGCTGCGGACGCGACAGGCGGGCGCACGCAAGTTCATTTCCGTCCACCTTCTAGTTCCCGGCCATTGGACGGTGCATCGCGGCCATCAGCTTGCGGCACAGGTGGAAGCGGACATTCAGGCAGCCCTGCCCGGCGTCTACGTTTTCACGCACCTCGAACCGCTGGACAGCCTCACGGTCTGGGACGACCGGGAGCTGGAGTTTTCGGCGCACGAGAAATGACGCCCCGGAGAAACCTCGCGGCTTCCCGCAAAGACAACCGCCGCCCCTGAAACGCCATGCCTTGAATCAATAGCCCGTGAGACTCAGGTTGGAGAAGACCATTGCATACAGCACAATGGCCAGATAGAGGCCGTAAGAGAGCAGAGAGATCAGGATGAGCCGGCGCTGTATCCTGGGGATGGTGTCCGCGAGGCTTTCGATGTTCCGGAACAAATGGATCAGGCCCACCCCCAGTCCGCTGATCACCCCACTCAACAGGCTGATATAAATAGGATATCCGACAAAGAAGGTCTCCCTTTGCAGCACACAGAAGGGGCAATGGTGCGTGGGCAGTTCGTAAAAGTAGAGTGACACAAACGCGATGAGAGCGGTGACACCTGCAAGGAAGACAAGCAGCGCCATGAGGGAGAACGCACCGGCGAAGCGTCCCGTTGCGTGGGAATAGACTCCGAGAAGAAACGCCCCGGCCATGGCCGAGAAGAATACGACTGCCACAGGGAGGAAGGGCAGTGAAACGATTCCCGCCATCATGCCTTCGGAGCCGGCGCTGAACAGAGCCCCGCAGCAGGAGACGATGATGTCGGGCTTCAGGTGGAAAAAATATTGTCCCTGGACCACGGCTTCCGAAATCAGGAAGGGGGTGATAAAAATCAGCAGTCCGTATTTGACACGAATCAAAGGGTAATCGAAGGCTTTGTTGTCCGTATAATTGACGATGAGCCACAGGCCGGCAAGGATGGAATTCAAAATTTTGAGGACGATGGCCGGATACCCCCATTCGTTCACATTCAAAGACCCGGCTGCGCACATGGCGCCGACAAAGAGGGCGCTCAGACCATCCACCGTGTAGATGAACAGGAAGAGGGAAACGATCTGAAAACCAAAGGCATAGTCGATGACTGTCGAGACGAGATAGGTCCGCCTCTCCAGGTTCAGCTGAAGTTCACTGCCGCTCCGGATATCCCATTTTCTGAGGATCCGCCCCCCTTGCCACGCCGCGTGAATCAACATGCCGCTGACGACGACGGACCCCAGTAGGAGCGCCAGTATGGTGGGATGAAAGATCATCGGTGCACCTCGGCGGCGAGGATTCTGCCGTCCCTCATCTCGATCACACGGTCGATGGCGG
Source organism: uncultured Syntrophobacteraceae bacterium (assembly GCA_964654275.1). Lineage (GTDB taxonomy): Bacteria > Desulfobacterota > Syntrophobacteria > Syntrophobacterales > Syntrophobacteraceae > SLCH01. The sequence goes on along the minus strand of CAZZHS010000022.1, from coordinate 38,932 downwards.
CGGCTTCGTGAACGAGAGGATCATGGCTGGCAACAATCACCGTTTTGCCCTGATCCTTGAAACCCTGCACAATCCGCATGAACTCTTCGGAGAGTCTCGTGTCGAGATGCGCCGTGGGCTCATCGGCAATGATGACGGGGGGGTCGTTGATCAATGCCCGGGCGATGGCCACGCGCTGGGCCTCACCGCCCGAAAGCCACTCCACCCTGGCGGCGGCTTTCCCCTCAACCCCCAGAAGATTCAGCAGTTCCAACGCCCTCATCTTCGCCGTCCCGTGCTTTTCCCCGGTGGGAAAAGTCGGCAGCATGACGTTTTCGAGGGCGCTCAGTCCCTTGATGAGATTGTACTGTTGGAAAATGAACCCAAAGGTCTTTCGCCGGATCTCCGTGAGAAACCTCTCGGGAAGGCTCGTGATCTCTCGGTCCAGGAGGGTGATCCTGCCCGCCGTGGGTCGGGACATGCACCCGAGGAGGCTCAGCAGGGTCGTCTTTCCGGAGCCGCTGGGCCCCTTGAAGACCGTCACTTCCTGCTCCCTGATGGTCAGATTCACGCCGTTGACCGCCACAAATTCACTGGGCTTTCCCGCGTTGAAAACTTTTTGAATGTCAATGAGATGGATCATCAACCTGCCCTTGGGATTCACTCACGTACAGCTCACAGTAGAAGAGGGCCCTGACGACACTCGTCATACCGGCAGTCTTTTTTAGCCGGTATCCCGTTCTTTTGTGTGGATTCCGGCTCGGAGACTGCCGCAATGACGCATCGAGCAGAGGACACTTGCCGGACAGCGGACACCCGATGGTCTGCCGCCCCGGACGCGAGGGATTCACCCAATCTCCCGGCGCCGCCTTCTCAGGTCCTCATGACCGTATCCGGATCGATGGTCGCGGCCCTCCATGCCGGAACGATGGTCGCCACCGTGTAAGGGACAACGGTCAAAAAAAACAAGGTCGCCAGATGGTGGAGGCTCACGTGAGGCGTGAGCCGGAATTGCGGGTAAAGGACCGACCAGCCCTTCAAGACGGGTTCGAAGAGGACGGCGCCCGTCAGAAAAACGTGGCCGTACGCCAGCAGAGTCCCCAGCAGGAGCGAAGAAAACGACACCACCGCCCCTTCCCAAAATTTCATCCGCAGGACATCGGAAGTCTCCCACCCAATGGCTTTCAGAATGCCGATCTCCCGTCTCTCCTCCGCACTCAGCCCGGTGGCCTTGTCCCACGCAAGGATGATGAAAGCCAGCACCGCTCCGGAGAGGATCACGATGAGGAGCCCTCCACGCCAGTAAAAGACTGCGTCATAGGTACTGAGCATCTCCTCGCGCAGGATGGGCCGCGTGTCGGGAAACCGCTGCAGGATCTTGGACGCGATCGTTGGAAGTTCCCCTTTGTTTCTCACCTCGAGCACCAGATCGGTGGCCACGTCGTCGGGGATGAGAAAGATTTGTTTGAAATCCTCTCGGGAAAGAAGGACCAGGTCGGATGAGACCAGCTCCGACTCTGCCGAGAAGATTTCCCTGATTTTCAGGAAGACATACGAACCGTCATAGGTTTTGAAAGGGACCGTGCCGCCTTCCCTCCCGCTGAGCGATCTGGCGACCCCTCTTCCAATGGCGATGTTCCCGCTCCCGTGCTGAAAGTCTTCCTGGACCATGAGCGTGTAGTTGGCGCCGCTGGTGGGATCGTAATAGTAGCCCCACAGCCGCGCTTTCACCGACTGAACTCCACGGATTTCGGCAATCCCGGCCATGTAATCCTCGGGGATGTAATCGTGCCGGCCTGCCGCAAGCCTCTGCACCACCATGTCCGGAGCTCCCTGCAGCACGAGGGAGGCTTCCCATTTGAGAGCGTGCGTGTAAAACATCACGGACGCGAGCGAAAAAATGACCAGGGTGTAAACGAGAATCAGGGCGACGTTCTTTGCCTTTCTTCTCAAAAGCGAGGACAGGGTGAAGTCCAGGATGTTTTTCTGTTTCTCCGTCCAGCTCATGGGCTCACCGCCCCCCGTCCCTCGAGCTCAGGTGCGGGGGGACAGACATCAGGGAGCCCGAGGGAAAGTGTTCGAAAGACATGGGGTGATCCTGAAAGGGCGTATTCAAATCCGCCATGCCGGGGTGCCGGGTGTAGCGGGCATCGGTAAAAAGGCACAAATCCGTGAGTTCAAGACGCCGCACCATTTCCCTGCGCTCATTCAGGACGACCTTGTCGGCCTCCGTTCGGTGGGCTGCATGAACCAAGACAAGCCCCACAGCGAGGACGGCCCCGGCAAGAAACAGGGAGAACGCCTGCACGTTTCTCATGGGGAGCCATCCAAGTGCTTCAGGGTATCCAGGGTGATCTCCCCGAAGGTGAGCCGCTGTTTGCCGGCGTGATCCACCATGAATTCGTCTGCAGCCGCTTCCGTCTCGAACGGAATCAGCTCCTTTCCCATGGGGCCGAAGACATTGCTGCCCAGGACATAGTGGGCTTTGAACCCGTCGATGTATTCCAGCTTGTAGTAGTCCTTCACAAAGACGGCCTCGATGTCCGAGGGCTTCTTGTCGGCAGCGTATTTTTCCAGGTTCAGGATGTATTTCATCATGTCCTTCACCCCGTCAAAGACCGCATAGGAGCCGTCCGGGTGGATGACCTGCGCGATGAAGTCGGGATACTTGGCCACAAACATGCCGCAGACGGGGCAACGATCCCTCTGGGACACTTCAACGGGGTGCCGCTCCCCGGCAACGGCGGGCAGGGCCACGAAGGCCACAAGCAGGAAAGTCCAGGTCAAAATGGCTCGTTTCATGGGTTCTCCTTTTCTCTCAGTTCGAACTTGACCGGGTTTCCTCACCTCCCGGGCGTCCACACCGGTCAATCGAGGCCGATCCAGTTTCCGGTATCGGAGAAAGTTTTTCTCTCAAGGTCCACCGTCACCACATGCGCTCCCAGGGCGCCGATGCGCCGATTGGGATTGTAAGTCACCGGTGGAATCAGGTGGGTTTCGAATTTGAACAGTCCGTCCAGAGCGCGAACCAGCTTTTCGCGGCTCAATCTTCCGCCCGCCGCCTTGATTCCCTCCACAAGGATTGCCGCGGCGCAGTAGGCGGACACCTGGGCCGCCGTGTGTCTTCCGGCGAGATCGTATTTGCGGATCAATGCATGGAACGCTTTCATCCCCTCCGCCGTCTGATCACTGGGCAGAGTGGGATACGCAAGGACCACCCTTCCATTGAATCCTGCGGGAATCTGGAAAATTTCCGGTGTCACCCGGACACCGGCCACGAAGATAAATGGATACCACTTTCGCCGTTCGGCCTCCTGGATGAAGGCCCGCAAATCCTGCCAGGGGCCAAGAAAGAAGACGGCCTCCACCTGGTCCTGCTGCAGCGCCCCCGCGACCGGAGCAGGATCGAACGCCGTCTTCCCATAGGGAAACCGCCTGATGGACGTCCAGTCGCGCATGCCCGCCTGGTCCTCCACCGCCTGAGCAATGTCCTCGTTTTCTTCCCTTTCGTCAAAAACGACGGCAATCGCCGGGTTCGAACCTTTCAGAATTTCTCCGGCGTACACCACATTGGCCCGGGCCATCTCCCTGAGGCCCGAGAGCAGGTAGAACGTGTAGCGGTTGAGAGCGTGAATGTCCTCGGGAAACAGGGTGAACGGCCCGATCATCGGCACCTCGTGCGTCTCGGCAAGGGCGGCGGCTTCCTGGTCGGCTCCCAGGGTGAAAGGGCTCACGACGGCAAAGACCCCTCTCTCTTCGATCAGTTTGTTCAGGGCTGCTGGAATCGATGGGGAACTCGCCCCGGAATCTTCATGGATCAGCTCGATCTTTCGATTGTAAATGCCCCCTTTTTGGTTGATCTCATCGAAAAAGGCTTCCAAAACCGCCCGCATGGCCTGCCCCAGTTCCGCAAAAACCCCTTGTGCGGGAAGCACCGTGCCCAACTTGACGGCGTTGTCGCTCACGCCCGGGTCGGACAGCCTTCCGATCACCTTCAGGTAGGCGATCAAATCCTCCAGGTCTTCAGAGGCGATCACGAACCTCGGCATGTATGGATCCAGGCGGTTGCCCGCCGGGTCGATGCCTTCGCGGACGGCCCGCGCGAAAGCGGCCTCGTCGTAGGGCGGGTGCTCGCGGGTTTTGATCCGCTTGAACCAGCGGGGTCTCGTCAAATCTTCCCAGCTGACAGCGGTCGCCGAGATCCCGTGCTCGCTCAGGCCTTCCCCTTCCAGACCATGGCAGCTCACACAGGGGAGAGTCCATCCCGGCGCCTCTATGGAACCTCTTCCCATGAATGCTTTGATTTCCGCGCCGGAGGGACTCTTCATCTTGAGGTAAAGTTCCCTCCCCCGTTTCTCCTGGACCGTCAGCGAACGTGCCGGCGACTCCGTCGGGATAAGAACCACTGCCAGCGAAGCCAGGAGGAGCCACCCCACCATGCTTTGTCGCCCAAAAGACTTCAAACCGCCTGATCCTTTCACCCTTCCCGATCCTCCGCAAGGCTGCGAAGTCCCATTTCCACGGAGAACTCGTGGGCGTCATCGGCGATCTTCATCCAATGGCCCGTTCGGAGATTGCCGAGCAGGAAAAGACGCACGTGGCCTTCGGGAAGACGGCCGGTGTTCCCCAGCCTCTGGTTGATGGTGTCCATATCCTTTTCGCTGCCCGTGACGAACAGCCACCCTCTCCTGGGATTGTATCGCCCGGCAAACTCCTGAACCGCCTCGAGGGTGTCGTTCCTGGGATCGACGCTCACGGTGAGGAGCCGGAAGTCTTTGCCCAACCGATCGCCCAGCAGCTTCTGCAGTTTGAAAAAGGTCGTCAGGCTTCCTTGTGCCGTGGGACAATTCACGTAAAAGAAATTGATTGCCACAATTTTGTCGTGGAGCAGATCGCTGTAGAAACGCAGCGAGTCTCCCTCATGGGTCAGCACTTTCAGATCCGTGAAGTACGCCCTGTTTCTCTGATCGAGGGACGATCCGTCCTTCGCATGGGCCGCCGGAAGCCGAGGATCGCCATGGGCCGGCCGGGAAGGAACGCCGCCGATCCATATCAGTGCCAGTAAAACTGCTGCCAGGGTCCGTTGGAATCTCATGACCGCCCCGCCCTTCATGTCCGATTTTTTCCGCCAGGCTTCTTTCGATTTGATCCAGGAGTTCCTCAGGAGTTGGAAAACCGCGAAAGCGGCGCCATTCTCCCTGCGCGTGCCCGACCATGGTTACCGGTGCGTGGTTGTGCCCGTCAAGACTTTCCGTGGGCAGAACACGCACTCCGAGCAGAACGCGTGCCAGATGATTGCGTTCTCCCGTGAGAAAAACCCAGCCGGGACGCGCATTTTGTCTTCGAGCATACGCTTTCAGCCGAATGGGGATGTCCGTGGCCGGGTCCACGGTCACCGAAACCAGCACGACCTCTTTGTCCAGGCGTTCGCCCAGGAGATCCTGCAGCCGGGTGAAGACAAACACCAGAACCGGGTAGGCTATGGTGCACGTGGTGTAGAAGGGAATGAGCACCGCGACCCTGTCTCCAATGACGTCCCGCTTGAAATTCACGGTCCGGCCGTCCTGGTTTTTGAAATCCAGATCCGCCAGGGTGACCTGGACCGTTTCCCCTTCCACACCCTCGGACCGGGCAAGGACCAGCGCCTCATCCTGCGAGGCCGCAAAAACAGGTCTTTCTCTTGAGATACCCATGGCGGGCGCAACCAGCACCACCATGAGGAAAAGCAGCGGCAGGAGAAGCAGCGGCGTCGCAGCCCGGCGTGAGGGCGGATTCGATCCCATCGTCCTCTCAGCTGAACGGTCCATCCACTGCACTTCCTCGCTCACCGTCGTCTCCTTGATCAGTCCGCGGCCCACCAGGACCATTCTTGAAGGATGATGCCCTCACAATTCACGGCTTTGCCGCCGTTCCGCCAACGCTCAGCATTTCATGCCTCAGATCGCCGAACGCGACCCCGAGCGAAGGGGCTTCGACGAGCACCTTGTAGTTCCCTTCCCGGGGGAAGAAGAATTCAACCTCGTAGAGTCCGTCGGCAACGTGTCGTGCAATTTCTCGATGCTGCCAGTGTGAACCCTGCAGAAAGCTCAACACCACCACATCCTTCAGCAGAGGAACGGACGCTCCCGTTTCTTCGTCCACCAGACTGAAATGAAGCGTCACTGTCTCGGCCGGAGGAAACACCTTTTCTGAAAACAGGCTCACGAACTTCGGCTTGACCTGCGCTTTGAGGGGCGCATTGGGATTGGGGAGCACCGCCAGTTCGAAACAGGTGGCCACCAGAGGACTTTCCAGGTAAAAGGGCACATTGTAAACACCGGCCTTTTCGAGGCGAAGCAAGGCCGAATAGTCCCCGCTGTCTTTGCTTTCCCTCAGTCCCTGGTTGTAGACAAGCAGCCCGAGGGGTCGATCTGTAAAAGTCTTGAACGAGCTCATGGGGACCATCATGCCTTCCATGTACAGAAAGACCGTTCTGTCCGCCGAGTTCAAGCCCAGGATGTGCCCGCCGTGGGGAAAAACGGCCATGGGATTCACGCCCGGCAAAGTTTTCACCTGAGAAGGAGCCGTCACGCCGAATGGAACCTGTACCACCCCGGCCTTCTCAGGATTCTCCAGCCCGCTGAGCCGAACCACGCTGATATTGGGCGTTCCCTCGTGACCGATGTACGCATAGTCCGCTGAGAAGAGGACATGGGCCGGATCCGCTTCCGTCGGCAGCTCGCCGGTCACACGGTTCGTGGCCGCATCGATCACCTTGACTTTTCGCTGCTCGGACGACAAAGCCGGCAGAAACCGGCCATCCGGGGCCGCTTTCAGCGAGGTCAGAGGCAAACCCAGCGAAATACGGCTCACCGCGATCCGCCTTTCGGGATCGATCACGGCAACCTCCCCGGTCTTCCTGTTCCCGGCATACAGGACCCTTCCCTGCCTGGACCACGCGAGCGTCATCTCACCTTTCTCGACGTCCACGCGGGCCACTTCCTTCATCTGCCGGACGTCGATGATGGAAACATGACCCTCCCCTCCCGATCCGGCAAAAGCGAATCGATCCCTGTCGTCCACAGCGAGATCCAGGGGCCCCGCACCAACCTGGAGGGTATGAACAACCGCCTGAGTCTCCCGGTCGATGACACTGACCGTCCCCGCCCCATCGTTCCCAACCCAGACATATTGCCCATCGGGGGGCAGTTCGATCCTTCGCGCGCCGGCACCGGTTTCCAGATACCCCTTCAGAGTCCGTCGCCCCAGGTCCGCCACGACGACCCGCCCCTCCTGAGGCTGGGTCACGAAGGCCATGCCGGATTCTTCGTCCAGAGCCCATTCAGCGGCCTCCCCGTTGAATCGAATGAGGGCCAGGAGGTTCGCCGTGTTCAGGTTCACGGTGGGGTCGATGATCCCGATACTGTTGTCCACATTGAGGGTCAGGATGAAAAAATTGTTGAGATCTGCCTCGGGTTGAGCTTGGATGATCCCCCTCCTCAGGAGGGCGGAAATTTCTCGCTCACAAGCCTCTTTGTCGGGCCTGCCCCTCTCCGGGCGCTGCAGGGTCAGCCAGGCCGCGGGATGCAAATGAGTCAAAGGGTCCTTCGATTGACTGTCGGCGATGCGAAACCCCACCTTGAAGTCCTCCCCGGCAAGGATCCGATCGCCCTGCAGAGGTTCTGCGTAAAACTCGATGTTGACGGCCGTGTCGCCATAGGAATTCAGGGACTCGATTTTCCCCGCCGGGTCCAACGCCCAGGTGGACTGACCCAGCAGCAATGAAAGCGCCAGCACTGCGTGCATCGTCAGGAAGTTCAGAATTCGTCCCATGGGCAGATCCTCATGACAGAATAGTGGAAGACAGAATGCTTTGCACCGTGGTCGTGACCACTCGAGAAAGGTACAGAGATTGCTTCATCAGCACAACTCAAATGGAGCGGGAGGGAAACCTTTGGTGTCCCTCCCGCTTCGTTGGTCGACTCTTCGTTAAAAATCGTGCCTCAAGCCTTCCGAACACCGTGTCACTCAGACGGCGGGATCACTCCACAACGAAGTGGCCCCAGGCGCCGCCCGAGTAGATGTGGGCCGGACCGTCGCGATACAGCCAGGTCCCGGCCCTGGCACCGCCATTGAGTTCGGCGTCGATTCGTTCTCCCGGACCGAGCACACTGCTGCCCGGTGAGAGGAAGTTCTCCAGACCACTGTCCAGGTAGTCGTGGCCCATCACGTTGAAAGTGCGCATACGCTCCTGGCCATCGGGATGGGTGACGCGGAAAATGACCCGGTCGCCCCTCGTTGCCATGAACACCGGCGTTTCGATGGATTTGTAGCTTTCCAGAGCCCAGTTGGGCGGGTACTGGACGTTGAGGAGGTCGGTGAGCGGTGTCTGGCCCAACCGCGCCCAGTGAGGTTCTGTGCGGTAGTTGAGGCCCACGTCGCCGCTGTCGTAATGATCCTCACAGACCAGGCAGTCGGGAATTTCCGCCCCCTTCCATCTCAGATTCAAGCCGTCCTGGTAGAGCAGGACGAACTCCTTGAAAGGATCCTCACCCGGCACGCTCACTTCGGCCACCGTGCCGCTGTTCATGGCCAGGCCTGTGACCGGGTCGGCCCACGTGGCCCCCTCGGGTTCGATCACCAGTGCGCCGATCAACCCCTGGGATCCGTGTTCGATGACGTCACCGAAACTTCGCAGGGGGATGACCCCGAAGGCTTCGGGTTTGGCCACGGCCTGGAGAGTAGGTCTGTTGCCCGGTCTCACCGGTCCCGGCAGCCTTTCCAGGGAGATCACACCCGCATACCAGTTGTAGATCACCGTACCGCCGCGACTTGCCGTCTGGCGCAGGTTGAAGCCCACATTGGCCCCGTCGTATCTGCGCACGTCGTAGCTGAGGAGCTGCGGATGTATCGACACCTCATTGGACGGGCCGAAATGGTCCGAATTGACTGCGGTGATTTTGGGCAGAACGGCATCGCCCGGCAGATCCGGAACCAGGTTGGGCAGCCGGTTCGACAGCCGCACCTGGATGCAGTCCCCGGCATTGGCACGGATGACAAGAGGTTCCGCCGCCTTCAAACCGGCCTGGTAAGCGGCCCGGTCTTCGGCCAGAATGAACATGAGGCCCGTGGGATCCGTGATGGATTCGCGCTCGTTGTAAACGATGGCACCTTCCGGCAACAGATCCCTCGCGGCCCACGCCTCCACGTTGAAAGTCTTCAGAGGTGCCGCCGTGGGACAACCGTTCCCGAGGAAATCGTTCTGATTGGCGATCCTCACGTTGCCCGTGGGATTGCCGGGCAGGGGTCTGAGATCTCGGACCTGGTTGGGATTGGTGTAGGTGCGCAGGATGCCCCACGCCCCGTTCCACAGAGCATTTTTCGATCCCAGGTGGTAGAGATAGTCTGCGTTGGCAGCCAGCGTGTCGGGCAGGTCGGGCAGGTCCAGCTCGAAATGCTCGGAAATCCCCGTCTGCTGGGCGCCGACATACTCGGAGTTCTCATTGCCCGGCAACCTTTTCCAGCGCAGGCCGTGGACGGTCCACATGTGCTGGACCTCCTGGCCTCCCTGCAGGATGCGGAACTGCACGCGATCCCCTTCAAAGGCCCTGAAGATCTCCGTGAACGGGTCGCCATGCACGCGGGAGTCGAAGGCGAAGGCCATGTCGCCCGCCCTTCCGGCCTTGGGGCCGAGGAACGTGCCGTTGTTGCTGAAACGGAACACCCGGAGAGGAAGCGGTTCATGTTTGTAATTGATGAGATAGGGACTGTGATGGTCCACGCTGATCGCCTCGGGAAGGGCCGGAGGATCGATGGGCCGGCCCTGCCTGTCGTAGAGCAGGGCGAAGTCGGAATAGGCCACCATGAATTCACGATAATCCGGATGGGTCTCGGGGTCGTCGGCCCCGATGATCATCGCCTGCGTTCCCACACCGTCGGTCATGGGGGTCCCGTCGGGTTTGAGCCAGGTCGATCCCGCAGGCTCCACCACGAGACCGGCATAGAACCCGTGCTGCTGGATGGAAGACGGTGCGAAGTGATCATGAGTGAACACCGTTCGAATGGTGGTGTCTTCCCCCAACCTGTTGATGGTGGGGTTGGCCCACCAGCGCTGCACCGTGGTTTGATAACCCTGGGCCTTGTCAGGCAGATCGGGCACCTCGCCGCCATCATAGCGCACCACAGAGCCCGCCTTCGCCGCATGGAGCCGTTCGGTGACGGCACCCTTTGCAAAGGTCCCGTCCTCATAGTTCCAGCCGTTGGCGGAGCCATCCGAGGACGTCACGTCGAACTTGACCAGGTGAATGTGCTGGCCGATGGTGTCCGTAGGAGTTCGGACCTGAAAATGATCCCGCTCGAGCACCATCGGGGTACGATTCGTGTGGTAAAACTCGATGCATTCCCCTGAATAGGCCCGGAAGAAGAAAGGATCCGCCGTGCGCCTTTTCCCTTCATAATCGGCCACATCCCGGTCCAGCACGTTGATGCGCGCCTGGGGATCGTGCCACCCGTGGGAATTCACAACCAGTTCCAGCTCAATGGCCGAAACATGGTAAGTGCGAAGTCCCGTCATCTGGCTGGGGTCGCACGGGTCTGCGTACGGCGCGCCGGGCTTGGGGTCGAGCCCGTTCACCCTGAACTTGCCGGAATTTCCCTCCGGGGTGAGGGATGGATGACCGGCGGCGTATTTTCTGCCGTGGAATTCCATGGCCGCCTTTTCAAGAGGAGTTCCGTCTTCAGGAAGGAGCACAAGGTTGGCCTTGTGAATTTCGACGGAGAAGTCGCCCTCGGGGCCCAGAACGGGCACCGCATCACGATCGAGAAAGACGTCACCGTCATCCATGTAATGGCGCGGCAGTCCAGCGTTGTGGACCAGGTCCATGGGAGGCTGCGGAGGACGATGCCCCGCTTTGCCGGCGATGTAGAAGGGGTAGCCGGGAAAGCCCTGAGCCACTCCGTCGATGACCTGATCGCTGTAGGTGGGCATGGGCGCCATGGCGAGCCGCGGCATGGGCACAACGGCCGGGATGGGGGTTCCCGTGTTGGGATTGGTCTCGCCCGTGTAGGGGTTGGTCCCCGGTCCCAGTTCACCGTCGGGCAGACGTCGTGTGCCGTCCTCGAACACATCGTGGACGCGCCACAGACCCCACATGCCCTGGGCGAAATGGGGATAGAGGTGGCAATGGTAGATCGCGTCCCCCGCCGACCGGTTCAGGTTTCCACTTCCGCTGTAGAGGATCTCGTAGGAATACGACTGAAAAGGGGCGATGGTCTGGGAATCCAGATAGGTGGCCCTGTCACTGCCGGCCTGAGACAGCCACTGGTGCGCGTGCAGATGGAAGATGTGCGTTTCCTTGGGTCCTGCGTGCAGGTTGCGGAATTTCACGTTTTCGTTGAGATAGCTGTGATGCACGGTGGCCGGATCTTCCTCGTATTTGACCCGCTTGGGCTGCTGCGGATTTGAAGTCTCCTCGAGAACCAGCCCGGGATCACCGTTGGCCCAGCTCGTGAGAAAGAACTCCTCGTAGGAACAGTCCACACAGTTGGCTGCCGGTCCGATTCCCGACCGGTTGGCTAAAACGGTGGGTCCCGCCCCGCTGGCGCTGTAATTGACGGCAAAACCGTCCCGCACACCTGCCAGCTGTGGGTTGTTCAGCACGTCAAAAGCCTGCACCGCCTTGATCTCATCGTGGAAGACAACGGTGATTTCTCGAAAGCTGGTGTAGGGGCTGCCGGTCACAATGAGCGCATCCAGGTCGGAATGCACGATCTCGTTGTCCTTGAGCATGTTGAGGATGGGAATGCCGAGGGCATCTTTTGCTTCGTAGTTGATCCTGGGATGGCCTGTGGGCAAGGTGCCCATGGAAGCCGCCGCGAGGCTCGCACCCGTCACCTGGCTCCGGTACCACTTGCTGCCCGGGGGTTCACAGATGAGGGTCCCGAAAAGACCAAGCGCCATGCTCCCGCCGCCTCCCTGGCCTCCCGAGGGCGAAGCGTTGTCCCAGATGAGGAAGGCCCCTTCCCGTTCACACTTCCAGGAATAGTCGGCCACGGCACCTGGAGCCACTCCGACGATCCCCCGGGCCACATCGGTATCCCCCAGCGTGGTCACAGCCTTGACCGCCATGGAGGCATAGCGGGTGGCCGGCCCGGCGGCATTGGGCCGAACAGGGGAGAGCAGATTTTTGAAGGTCACATGGAGGGTGTCCCCCACATTGGCGCGAAGCACCAGCGGCCGGGGGCGCTTGCCCTCGCGCAGCATGACATTGCCGGGGCTCAAGGGGCCTGCCGGGTTGTTCTTGTTCACCACATCGCGTTCCAGAGCGTACATCATGCCGGCGGGGTTGTAGGAACCAAACCGATTCCAGTACCAGTTTTGATCGATGGCAACCACCTTGGCCGTCAGTGAGCGCCCTTCGGGGGCTGCGTGGATCTGTGCCGGAAAGCTCAAAAGCATCAGGGATCCAAGCAATGCGGATAGAAAGAATGTTGTAGTTGTCTTATTCATGGTGGTCGCCTCCGACTCTCTATTCCAGCTCCCCGGCGAGGACCGACCCTTCAGGGATACCGGTCTGTCTGATCCATGCACAACCCTTTCGTCACAAATGTTGCTGCGTTGGGGAAAATGTGTCCCACTCCTTTCCTCAAGTATTTCATCGAGTGGTGAATCGCCGCAGGGGGCTGTCTTCGCCCCCTGCGGCATCGGTTAACGAACTCTGGTGGTCGCGGTGGCGGTGTTGCCCTGGAGCGTCACCGTCCAGTTGATGTCCCCCGTAGAAGTCGGGGTGTAGGTCGGGAAGGTAAAATTCGTGTTCCCGCCCCGCACCGGATGCGTCACATCCAATGTCTGACTGTAAACCTGAACCCCGTTCTGCACGCCCACAACGGTCGCAGGGGCAGCCCCCTCCACGGTTCCGAGATTGCGAACCCGCAGGGTGATGGCCACGCTGTCATTCCTCGCCAAACGAACGTTGTTGGTGGTGCTGAACTGCTGGATGCCGAGCTGTGGTTCGGGTGCAGGGTTCACGGTCACCGTCACGGTAGCAATGTTGGATTCTTGCCCGTTCACCATCACCCTGTAGGTGAAGGTGTCCGTTCCGGAAAAGCGCGCTTCGGCGGTGTAAGTGAACGTGTTGTTGGCATTGAGAACCGCATTGCCATTGGTTGGAGGTGAGACCAGACTCACGGTGGCCCCGGCCGGGATAGCTCCACCCTGATAGGTGTCATTGGCCAGGACATTGATGATCACCGGTGTCGTTCCGGTGGTGGATTCCGAATCGTTGTTGGCGATCGGAGCCGGAAAACCTGCAGGTTGTACGGTCACCGTCACCGTGGCGATGTTGGAGGTTTGACCGTCGACCGTCACCGTGTAGGTGAAGGTGTCCGTTCCGGAAAATCCTGCATTAGCGGTGTAGGTGAACGTGTTGTTGCCATTGAGAACCGCATTGCCATTGGCCGCATTGGTCACTTGAGCCACTGCGGCCCCGCCCGGAACGGCTGCACCCTGATAGGTGTCATTGGCCAGAACATCGATGATCACCGGATTGGTTCCAACCGTGATGGCCGTGTCATCGACGGCAATCGGAAACAGGATCGGCGCCGTGCCCACCCGGAAAGTGTCCGGATCGAAGACCTTGCCCTGAACGGCGAAGAGGTAGGTGCGCACGTCGAAGTCGTTGGAAGGGTTGACCGGGTCTGTCCCGACAACGCGGAAATAATTGATGGGAAGTCCCTCCTCATCCAGGAACTGGGCACCGGTGACACGGTGAGGGATTCCTGGGTCGCCGACATACTGGACGTCACGGAGAACCGGTTCTCCAAAGCTGTCAAAACCGGGCTGCTGCCTGATCAGAGCCGGATCATCGGGGAAGGTGTCCCAGGTCAGAAAGTAGGGTCCGATTTCGCTGAACAGAGCCCCTATAAAAGCTGCATCGGGATCCGCCGGGTCGGAGATGCCTATGTCCGCCGTGAAGTTGATGGCTCTCTTGCCCGCCGGCACCGTGAAGGTCCTTTCGCCGTAGGGATAGATGACCCTGTACGTTCCCGCAAACGTCGTGTCGATACGGATTCGTGTGCGTCCAAACGATATTTGCTGCCCGTCGATGAGAGATTCATCGCCGCCGAAGGTGCCTTCCAACCCAAGGACCAATGCTGCGTCGAACTCCACGTCAATCCTGCCCCTGTCGTCCAGGAGCGGAGGCGGAAGGGTCCCCTGGAACGTCTCATCCTGTAAAGGGGAACGGCTGTTGATCGAGGCGTCACCCGCCCACCAGAAAGTTTCCCCACCCGTGTTCAACGTCACCTGGGCAGGATCGTTCGGGTCGACCGGGTCCGAAATGCACATGGGGTCGGAACCGGGACAGATGGTGAGCAGCAGGTCATGATGGTCCTGATACCAGATGGGGTATCCCAGGGGATAACCGTCCGTAGTGCCGTCATTCACCAGTTCCGCGGTGCTCTCGGGATTAAAGAGTGCCAGGCGGTTGATGGGCCCCACATCCTTCAGGACTTGCGGGGGCGGGGGAGGATATTCATGGGGGAGTGCTTCCTTGCCGTCGTAGACGCGCCCCATGACGGAGAACAGGTCCGTTTGAGTCATAATCCCACCCGGACCCTCGACACGGAAAAAGTTGTTTCCCGTCGGGCTTCCCACCACCGGCTCGGGATCTGCCGCCAAGTTGCCCACATACTGGATGACTTCCCCCGTAGGCTGACCATTGGCATCCAGAACCTCCACCTGGAGGTCCGGTCTGTTGGCATAATCGATCCAGGTCAGAAAGGGCCCGATGCTGCTCTGCAGTGCCCCTCTGAAGCCGTTTTCCACGTCGAGAAAATTGGCCGCTCCGATGTCGGCGGTGTAGTTGATCCCATCCGCAACAGTGACGTTTTCGAATGTCAGCGTGCCGAAGGGGTGTGTCACGACATAGGTCCCGGCCACCGGCACATCCACTCGAACGCGAACCCGGCCGAAACTGATCTGCTGACCGTTGACCACTTCTTCATCGCCGCCGAAGGTTCCCTCCAGGGCCAGCACCAAGAGTGCCCTCCCGCCATTGACCAAAGGAGGCGCCGCTGCCTCAGCCATCCACCAGAAGACCTCCCCACCCACACCGAGTTCCACGTGGTTGGGATTATTGGGATCAACCGGGTCAAAAAAACACCACCCGTCGTCAAGGCAAAGTTCAAGGCTGAGATCATTGAAGTCGGCGTAGTAGAGGGGGAACCCGTGTGGTCCGGACACGGGTCCCACTGATTGAAGCGCTGCTCCGGCCGGCGTGGCGAACGCAAGGACCAGCGCCGCAATCGCCACCACGAATAATGAACGTTTTTTTTGAGTTCGAATGCTTCTCATTTTTTGTCTCCTTCCCTGCAGCGTTACGGGGGTCCTGGCTCCTTGGATGCCTTAATTTCATTTGGTTCAAGGTGTTACGTCTTAGCTCAATGCAATACGTTGCAGCTCATTAGTCCTTCCTAATATTTTTATCACTCACTCATTTGTCAACTTATGCATTACGCTGTATCATCCAAGAAATCATTCTCGGCGGGGAAGCGACCAAAACTGTGGCCCTCGCTTCTGTCAGAAAACCGGCCGAAACAGGAAGGGAGCATGTACCGGAACAGGCTGTTGCCCAAAGTTGCCGAGGCGTAGCGCCGCATTTCTCGACGGGCGATTCCTTGCTGGTGATGTTGGGGGGCAGGCCATTTCTGCGGTGAAACATACTGGTTGGAAATGATGCAGGACAGACACGGGACACGCCCCGAGCAGATAATTTTTGGGGATCATCCGAAATGTGCCGAAGACAACGCCGGACTGCGCCAAACGCGCAAAGATGAGCACTCCATCGTTCCCCGTCGGTTTCGAGGGAAATCCGGCACTTCATCCGGATCTACGGGCTCACTCCTGGAACCAGCGGGGAGATCGCTCTCCGATCGTGGGCACTTCATCTGCCGGGGATGTGATAAGGCCAGCTCATCACTTGCAATACTTTGGTTATATGAATGAAATAGATAAAGCCGCCTTCAAGCTGAATCGAAGGTTCCGGGAGCACAGGCCTCTGTGGGCTGGAACTTCTCCGCCCACGCTCAGGGAAGAACGACGACCCCACGGCAGGCGTTCTCTCAGCCCGCCTCCGCTCCGCGTTGTCCTACGAAATCATGACAAAACAAAACCTGCAGCACCCTCATTCTGTCCGGCCCATTCACATTTCTCATTGACAGAAAACTTCAGGCTCTTCATAGTGTTTTCAATCCACAAAAAAAATTAACCGAGCTCTTCCTGCCATCCGAGCGACGCCGTCCCCAAGCAACAAACTGGCGAGGTCTGAGACCATGAAAAGCAAAAAATGGGCGATTCTTGCGGGGATTCTTCTCCTGGCCGGCGCTGCAGGCCTTTTCGTCAGTTTCGGCCCCCCCCAGCTCATGGCCAAGACGGAAACCCCGGAGTTCTGTGCTTCCTGCCACGTCATGCAGTCCCAGTTCGACGCATGGTTCCAGGTGGGCGCCCACCGCACCATCCGGTGTGTCGATTGCCACCTGCCCCATCAAAACATGGCAGTCTACTACGTCTGGAAATCCATCGACGGCCTCAAGGACGCCGTGGTTTTTTATTCGGGGAGGACCCCCGAATTCATCCGAATTTCAAGCCGCCAGGAAGGCGTGGTGCAGACCAACTGCATCCGCTGCCATGAAGCTCGCGTCAGCCGCATCGACCAGGAACGCAACTGCTGGAGCTGCCACCGCTGGCTGCAGCACGGCCAGGCCGGCACACGGCTCACACTGCAATGAGACGCCTGAAAACACTCAGACCATCGTGGAACCGCAAGAAAAACGATCGACCGACAAGACAAAGAAATAAGGAGGGGACCTGAGCCCGGTGGTCCTGGGCACGGGCAACGCGTTAGATACCCAAAGCGAAACAGGAGTGGGAGATGTCGACCATCGTGAGGAATGTGCTGGGAGTCTTTCTTTGCATGGCATTGATCATGGGGGTCACGGGCTGCGACAAGCCGAAGCCCGAGCTCGTGCGGACGGTGGACATTCCCGACGGCACCATCGATCCCGCCGTCTGGGGAAAAGCGTTTCCGGAACAGTACGAAACCTGGAAGCTCACCGAAAAGCCCTTCGACACCCGCAGGAGCAAATATAAAACGGGCATGGACAGCGGAGGTCTGCCCATCGACAAGCTCTCCCAGTTCCCCTACATGGCGCTCCTCTTCAGCGGCTGGGGTTTCGGCGTGGAATACAACGTGCCGAGGGGCCACGCCTACATGGTCCGCGATCAGCTGGAAATCGATTCCTCACGCCTCAAAGCGGGCGGCGTCTGTCTCAGCTGCAAATCCCCCTACGCACCGGGGCTGCAGCAGGAATTGGGCCTCGATTATTACAGGCTGCCCTTCAAGGAAGTCATCGCCAAGATCCCCGAAGAAACCCGCGAACTGGGAGTGGCCTGCATCGACTGCCATGACAACCGGGACATGAGCCTTCGGATTTCCCGCGGATTCACCCTCACCAGGGCCCTCGAGTCCATGGGGAAAGACCCCAGGCAGTTGACCCGCCAGGAAATGCGCTCCGCCGTTTGCGCCCAGTGTCATGTCACCTACAATATCCCCAAGGACGCCGAGGGAAGGTCCGTCGGCCTCTACTTTCCGTGGCAGAACAGCAAGTGGGGCGCCATCACGGTCGAGGACATCATCAAGCAGATCCGAAGTGATGAAACGGTCAAGGAATGGACCCAGTCGGTCACCGGATTCAAAATGGGATTCATGCGCCACCCCGAATTCGAGTTCTGGTCCAACGACAGTGTCCACTTCCGGGCGGGCGCATCCTGTGCCGACTGCCACATGCCCTACACCGTGGTGGGGGTGCAGAAGATCTCCGACCACCGCGTCATGAGCCCCGTGCAGGGCGAGATGCGTGCCTGCAAGCAGTGCCACGCCAGCACCACCGAGTGGCTGCGCGACCGCGTCTTCTCCATTCAGGACCGCACCGTTTCCCTGCTCCTTCGCGCGGGTTACGCCACGGCCACGGTCGCCAAACTGTTTGAAACCACTCACAAGGCCGGAGATGCCGGGAAGATCATCGATCAGGAACTCTACGACAAGGCCAAGGATTTTTACATGGAGGCCTTTTACCGGCAGCTCTACATCGGCGCCGAGAACTCCGTCGGTTTTCACAACCCCACGGAGGGACTGCGCATCCTGGGCGATTCCATCGCATTCGCCACCAAGGCCGAGGCATTTCTCAGACAGGCTCTTGCGAAGGCCGGCGTGGATGTCCCTCTCAAGGTCGACCTGGAAATCATGAAGTACGTGGATGAACGTGGGGAGAGAAAGATCCGCTTCGATCCCGGCCTGGAGTTCAAAGACCCCATGGGGCTCCAGGAAAGGTTCTGAGTTCACCTGCTTCAAAAGACCCGTGGAGGAGTGGGAATTAACCGACGCCTCCACGGGGTCGAGACAGGCTATGTGGAACGGGCTTCCAGGAGCCACTCCCTGATTTTTCGCCGGGGGGGAATCGACCCTGTGGCCACGACCTTCCCGTTGATGACCAGGGCCGGAACCCCCAGGATGCCGTAGCTCGCGATTTCACGGATGTCCTTCACATGCTCCACGCTCGCGGGCATCTGCAATTCCGACAGCACTTCCATGAGGATTCTCTCCAGGCCGTCACACTGAAAACAGCCGGGCCCCAGCACCTTGATGTCCACACCCCCGCAGGATTCCTGCTCGAACGGCCGGCCCATGAACTTCCGGAATTCCCGCACAAAGGCCCGCCCATACTTGTCCCTCGCCCCCGGGGGAATGTAGTTGGACTTCCCCAAAACCTGGAGCATGTGAGCTTCCACCTCGGCATCGCTTTTGTCTGCAAACTCGGAAGCCATGGTCTCCATCAAAGGCTTCAGGCCGATGATACCCGCCGAGAAATCTCCCACTTTGATTTGCGTGACGTCCTGACCCGCCATGTTTCACTCCCTCATTGCGATGCTGCCCCGCGATGCTGCAGCGGGGTCATCGACGGGGTGATGTCAGGCGACCCCTTGCCTGATTTTAAGCGCTTT
>CAZZHS010000022.1:0-19817 GCA_964654275.1 uncultured Syntrophobacteraceae bacterium | reverse complement strand
CGGGGTCATCGACGGGGTGATGTCAGGCGACCCCTTGCCTGATTTTAAGCGCTTTCGCTCTGCCGCCTGCAGATCTCCTCACGGGACACGGTGGGCAGCCGTTCATTCAGCCGGGTGATTTCGGGGTCATCCTTCAGCCAGTGCTTGAGGTTGCCGAGCATCGTGGCCGCGTAGGCGCTGCCGTCGCCGCCGGACAGGAGGTAATTCACCCAGAGCCCCTCCTTTCGAGACTGAACCAGGCCCGCTTCTTCGAGGATTCTGAGATGGCTGGAGACGGTGGGTTGCGCAATGCCCAGGAGGTGCTGCATCTCGCAGACACAGAGCGATCGGTGCTGCAACATTTTCAGGATCCGAACCCGGTTGGGATCGGAAAGGGCCTTCATGACCCTGATGAATTCTTTCATGCCTTCCCCTTCCATATCGTCGAATTTGAATATAGAGAAGCAATCCGGGCAAGTCAACGCTCAGCCCGGATCGGCACTTGATTCGCCTCATGTCATCTGTTATCAGTTTCCTCCTGTTGTTTCACTTGGATGCTCGATGGGTTCCACGATGTTGGAGGCTGAACTATTTTGATGCACAGGGGATGGAGCGACACCACCGCACCCGGAGATGGGTCCGGCCGCTGGCCCGACTGGTCTCCCGGGACCCTTTTTCCGAGCGAGCGCACGGTCGGAATGCTGCTGTGGACGCTCATCGGAGCCCTGCTCGTCACTTACGTGATCACCTGCTTCAGCAAGTTTTTCGATGAAGATGAATTCCAGGCCATGGTCCTTGCCGTGCACATGGTCGAAGGCAAACGGCTGTATGCCGACATGTGGGACAATCACGGACCGCTGTTGAGCTATCTTCTGGCATTCCTGTATGAAAACTGGGGATGGCCCACCCACTCGGTCATGTTCCTGGGCCGCGCGTTTTCTCTCAGCCTCCTCCCCGTCACGCTCTTCTTTTTCTTTCGGCTGGTCCGCGAACTCAGACCTCGGCCCACCTTTTTCCCGCAGGTTGCAGCTTTTCTGCTCCTGTTTTCAAGCCTGTTCACGAAGATTTCCGTGGAGGTGCGCGCCGACATTCCCCTGAACCTCCTGTGGGTGACCGCGCTGTTTCTCTGGTTTCGAGCCCGCAATCGGCAACACGCGGGAATCTTCTTCGCAAGCGGCCTCGTGCTCGGCTGCGGGTTCTGGTTCAGTTTCAAGACCCTGGTCCTGGGAGCCGCGGTCGGGCTCATGTTCCTGGTGGACATGGGTTGCAGGCGGAAGCTGCTCTGGAAAGAGGTGCTCGCCTTCGGGCTCGGGTCTGCCCTGCCGCCCCTGGCCATGGTGGGGGCTCTCCGGCAGGCGGGGCTACTGGAACCTTTTCTACACAATTACATCTTCCAAAACACCGACCGCGTCCACGAATCCGCTCTCCTGGGTCTCGGGAAGCTGCTGGCCTGGGACCCGCTCTGCACCCCCCTCCTGCTGGCCGGCATCACCGCCGGAGCCTGGCACGTCATCAAGCGGCGACCTTTTCCCGGAGAACTGATCCTTCCGCTGGCCTGCACCTGGGGTCTCTTTCTGCAGTACCTTTTTCTGCTGCCCACGCACAATGAACAGAGCGTCCTGCCGCTCATCGTGACGGCCGGCCCGGTAAAAGCCTGGTTCCTCCTCACCGTCTTGCCCAGGCTCAAGCTGGATCGACTGTCCCGCACCGCTCGAAACCTGAGCGTGAGGGCGCTCACAACCCTCCTCGTCCTCCTGGTTCTCCTGTGGAGCGCCCTGCTCAACCAATGGCCGGCCTTCAAATCCTTGAAGACGATTCGGTGGGCCGACACGCTCCTGGAAGAAATCGAACCCGGAGCCTATGTGCTCGACGGTGTCGGCCTGCCCCTCTTCAGACCGAAGATCGTCCCCTATTACAGCTGGGTGAACACCTTGCGGGAGCGGCTGCGTGAAGGTTCCCTCGGCCTGGACCTCGTGGCCCGCATGGAAGAGACCAAGCTGCGCTTCGTGATCCGCGATCACCGGGTGGACACGCTGGGGGAGCCGGTCAACCGGTTCATCGATGCCAACTATCTCCCGACCCTGACGCCGCAGCTCTGGGCTGCGGGGCAGCGCATCCCGTGGAAGGGGGGGCAGGACCAGGAGGTGGAGATCAGGATTGCCGGTGCCTACCACTGGGCTCTCACCGTCCCCGAAGGAGTGCTCCTGCGGGAGGATCGAATTGCGCCCAATCCCGTCTTTCTGGAAAAGGGGAAGCACACCTTGAACTGGCCGGGGGAGGGAGACCTGATCCTCTCCGCCGTGGAAGTCTACCGTCTGGACGAAGCCAGGATTCTTTCATTCCCTGGCGGGTCTCCTTGAGGTATGTAGGGGGAGCGGCCTTCCGGGTGTTTTGGCGCGGAATTCAATGATTCATGCCTGCCGGCGCGGACGTCTGCGTGTGACAGCCGCAGCCGGGCGGCCTTTTCAGCCTCTTTATCTCACGAGCGAGCCATCCCGCCATGAAAAAACTCATCATTCAAATTCCTTGTTACAATGAGGAAAAAACCCTGGGCGTCACCCTTTCGGCACTGCCCCGCTCTATTCCGGGCGTTCAGACCGTGGAATGGCTCATCATTGACGACGGATCCAGGGACCGGACCGTGGAGGTGGCCAGAGCACACGGGGTGGACCACATCGTGCAGCATCCCCACAACCTGGGCCTGGCACGGGCCTTCATGACCGGCCTGGACGCCGGCCTCGAGGCAGGCGCGGACATCATCGTGAACACCGATGCCGACAACCAGTACTGTGCCGAGGACATTCCGCGGCTGGTGGAACCCATTCTCAAGGGGGAAGCCGAGATGGTGGTGGGGGCGCGTCCCATCCGCCAGATCCAGCATTTTTCCCCACTGAAAAAGGCGTTGCAAAGCATCGGGAGCTGGGTGGTGCGCAAGGCGAGCCTCACCAGCGTCCAGGACGCGCCCAGCGGTTTCCGCGCCATCCATCGGCGCGCCGCAAGCCGGCTCATCGTTTTCAACGGCTACACCTACACCCTGGAAACCCTCATCCAGGCAGGACGGCAGGGCATTGCGGTCGTCTCCGTCCCCATCCGAACCAACGAGGACCTTCGGCCCTCACGCCTGGTGAAGAGCATCCCCTCCTATGTCTTCAGGTCCCTGGGAACCATATTCCGCATCACCATGACCTATTCCCCTTTTCGATTTTTCGTGGCCCTTAGTGCCCTTTTTTTCCTCGCCGGCCTCTTGAGCCTCTCCAACTTCCTTTACTACTTCAGCATCGGCGAGGAAGACTCCCATGTGCCTTCGGCGGTGATGGGCGGCTCATTGTGCATCATCGGCTTTTTCCTGCTCGTGGCAGGGCTTCTGGCGGATCTCATGGCCATCAACCGCAAGATGCTCGAAGACCTGCGCTGGCGCATCTTTCGGATCGAGGAGCGGCTGGCGGCCGGCCGGCCGGCAACAGCAGCGCACCAGGGCGGCCCACCGCTTCCGGAGGGTGATGCACAAAGCCCCGCCCACGCAAAATCTTCCGATCCGTTCAATGCCGAAACCAAGACCAGCTCCACAGCATAAGGTGCCCATTTGGACACGCTTCCTGCCGACAGTTTTCAGGGCGGCATCCAGGCCTCTTCTGTGGATTCCGGCTGGGCCACTGCCCAAATGACGACTCGAGTGGTGGGGACTTTGTTGTGCTGCACTGAGCTGAATGCCCGCATGCCGTGGCGCCGCAGGGAAACGGGAACGCGTCATTCCCCGGACGGGTCCTCTGCATCCGGGTCCCGGTTCGAGGCAGGGGGAGGGGGTGAAGACGGGGTTTTGAAATAGGCGACGATCTCCCAGAACACAATGGGCAGGCTGATGAGGGAAAGGAGCCAGTAGGCAAACAGGGTGTAACCGAGTCCGACCAGGGTGGCTTCTTCCAGGGGCATGCGGCTGCTGAGCAGCAGCACAAACGCCGAGTCCCTGGTGCCGACGCCACCCACGGTGAGGGGCACCAGCCCTGCCAGAATGGCCATGGGGAAGATGCCGTAAGCGTACCCCCAGCTCACCCCCGTGTTGAGGGCTGAAACGAGGCAGCAGACGATGAGCCCGGCCATGGACCAGCAGCAGAAAGAGGCGAGCACCGTCTGGATCATGGCGGCGGGAGTTTTCACCCAGTTCCTGTAGATCTCGGGCAGGGTGTTCAGCCTGGCAAGGATAGTCCCCGGCAGAGGCAATCTGTGCAGGGGAAACAAAAACACGACACAGAAGAGACAGGCCATGCCTGAGAGCAGAATCAGCCCCGTCACCAGGCCCCACCGGACCCCGCTCATCCCGTAGCCGAGGATCCCCAGCATTCCCAGAACCGTGAAGTCCACGGAACGTTCGAGGATCACAGTCCCAAATCCCCGGACCAGTCCCCCCTGCTTTCGGAGGTAAAAGGCCTTGGCGCCGTCTCCTGCCTTGGAAGGCAGGAAGCTGTTGAGCACATTGGCCATGAGAATCGCGCGCAGGGCGACGAAAAACCCCACATTCATCTCCCTCTGGGCCCGCAGCACTCCCAGCCACCTCCACACGGTGAAGAAGGGAATGCAGCACGTGATGGCAAACGCCGCAATGAGCCACGAATAATTGGCATGACGCAGCACGACGGCCACCCGGTCCAGATCGATGCGGCCGATGAGAAACCACACGAGGGCCACAGACGTGGCCACGCAGCAGGCCGCGAAGACTCGTTTTTTCAGGGTGGCCGGCGTCTTCCGCTCACGATCCGGCCCCGCGCCGGAGTTCACCGCTTCCATGGCGTCCACATCTTTGTCCTTCGGCATTCGCGCCCCTTCACGAGGCTTCCTCATTTTTCACGGGGGGGCGAGCTGCAATGGTTCGACGCCAGACAGCGCCCCCCTGTCGGGTCTGCTCGATGAGCTCCCGGGGCGCGTACACCCAGGGACAGCTCAGGACCGACTCCTGGAAGACATTGCTCGCAGCCACATAGATGGAGGTCGCATCCGGCCCCACAGCCATCCTTCTGACGGGAATCCGATCGGGGAAGGCATCCGTGATGTGCACCCCGTCGTCTTCGAAGCGGATCTCCCGGTGAAAGGGATAAACCGTCCTTTTCTTGCCGGTGATGAGAATTTTCTGGAGGAGGAACCGGAGGAGATTGGGAAAAAACCGCCCAAAAGTCAAGTTGATCGTGCGAAAGCAGATCAGTTTCAGTGGAGTTGCAAGCTTCGAAGATCGGACTGAAAACACTCCCTCCACGCAAAACCGGTCCGGAGCCGCGTCGGTCTGAACCGCGTGCCGTTCGTCCAGGAGGTGGGAAACGATCACGCGCCCATCGTCCATCTGCGCAACCACCCCCGTGTCGCTTCCCACACACCCGGACTGGGTGAAAACCTTGGTCACGCCACCCTTTTTCAAATTGGTGACGGCGTAATAATGAGGCTTGCGGCAGCAGACCAGACCCGCATCGGGAAACCAGCGGGTGAAGGGGTCGCTTCCGTGGAGGGGCTCCGCATTCCCCGGGTGAAAATCGTCATGAGCCTGCAGCCAGTTGTAAACCAGGTGGCCGAAGAGCCGGTCGTCGTCCATGGCATAGTGCCTCCCTGCCTCCACACCTTGCAGATAGGCGTTGTTCATCCGGATCGCGGTTTCCGTGAAGGGCGCAAGGATTTCGAACCCGTGCGGGTAGTAGTGGTAAGTGTTTCGGCTTCCGTATTCTCCCCCGTAGGAACCGTCGGGATGCAGGAAATAGGAGGCAAATTCCACGGCCCTTTTCAGGGGATCCAGAACGCTTTCGTCCCCGCTCAGTCGATAGTATTTTGCCAGAAAATCAATGGTGCAGGTGTGATAGCCCGGGTCCGCTCCCTCGTATTCCTGGAACCAACCCTCGGTCGGGTGCTGCCAGGAAAGCGCCAGCCCCGCGCGGTCCTGAGCCAGCCGGCGCAGCCACTCCTCCCCGGTGATCCCATAGACGGTGAAGGCGGCCAGGGCAGCCAGCGCCTGGTGGTTGGACAATCTTCCCGCCTCGTTGTGGCGCTCCAGGTGGCGGCACCGCCTCAGGAAAAAATCCACCACTTCCGCGTCGTCGAGTTCCAGAATGCGGTAGGCTTCGGCTGCGGCGTAGGTGGAGAAAACCATCGCCCCCATGGCCCGCTCGTAGGGAAAGTAGTCGTCGCACGTGCCGTCCCGGCGCGAACCTTTGATGGCGAAGCGGATGCCCGCAACGGCCAGTTCGAACACCCTTTCCAGGTTGTGATACCGGTTGCCGGGATAGTCGTTCTTAAAGAGAAGGGCCAGGGGGAGAACGAGTTCCTGGCTCATGCCGCATGGAAAATCCAGGGTTCGGTAATGCCAGTATTCCCGATCGAAACATCCATAGGTGGTGCTGAAGGGATTGCGATCCACCAGGTGCACGAGGTGGGGCACATGGGCCAGGGCCAGGCGGGCAAACACTTCGCGGCCCGGTCTCACGGCAGCTTCCTTTTCCGGCGATTCCTTCACAGCGGCACTCCCCGTTTCAAATTCCCGCAAGAAATGATCGGCCATTCTAGGCCATGACCCGTTGCGTTGCAATTGCCCAATGGACTTTCGGGAGAGAGAGTCCGGAATCGAGCCGGGAGAGACCCGTCGGCCGTGCCGGCGGTGACCGACTGAAAAAAAGAGACTCGAATTAGCCCTTTATAATCGGCGGGGACGTGATAAAAATGCTCTAGTGAGTCAGATCTAAAATTTCTTTGAACTGAGAGGTTTCGAAGATGTTCAAATTCCTGGATATGTTTCGCAGAAACAGAATGATGGCGAACGATTCGCCCGAGAAGGCGGCCTTCCAGAAAAAGTACCGCCATTTCCAGAATCTCCTGTCGGGAAACAATCGGGCCCTCGAAATCATCACCGAACTGGAAGAAGTCTGCTACGGCCACAAACCCTTCGGCCTGGAATTCATCATCGGTCAGACGGAACGGCTGGCCTCCCGGGTGTATGACATTGCGGAAGATTTGAATGCGCTTTCGGGGGGAAAGTATCCCGAACTTTTCGAGGTCGTGGAAAACGTCAGCGTGAAGGTGCTCCGAGACCTGGTTCAGAAGCGGACCCTGGAAAAGACGGCCCTCACGGTGCCGCTCCAGCACATCAGCATGGACCGCCTCTCCGAAGTCGGGGGGAAGGCGGCCAATCTCGGTGAAATCTACAACCGTGTTCATCTTCCCGTGCCCCGCGGATTCGGCGTGACCGCATACGCCTGTCTTCATTTCATGGAGTCCAACAATCTCTACGAGCAGGCCGATCTCATCCTCAAGGGGCTCGATGTGGAAGACACGGAGAGACTGGTGGACAGCAGCGAGAAGATCAAGGACATGATCCTGGCTGCCCCCCTCCCCCAGGACCTGGAAAAAGCCCTCTTCGACGAACTTCTGAAGCTGGAAAAGGCCTACGGCACGGGCATCCACCTGGCCGTGCGCAGCAGCGCCACCAGTGAAGACTCGGAAGCCAGCTTCGCGGGCCAGCACTCCTCCGTGTTGGGCGTCACTCGGGAGAATCTGACTGCGGCCTACAAGAAAGTGGTGGCGAGCACCTTCAATCCCAGAGCGATCTACTACCGCAGAAAAAAGGGCTATCCCGACGAATACGTCATCATGAGCGTCCTGTGCGTGATGATGGTCGATGCCCAGGCGAGCGGAGTCATGTACACCCGGGACCCCAACGACCATCGTCGCAACGTGATCCTCATCAACAGCGTCTGGGGCCTGGGAGTCGGTGCCGTGGACGGTTCGCTCGCCACGGATTTCTTTGAAATCGACAAACACAACAGGGAACTCACCATTGCCAAGACAGCAATCAAACCGAGCAAGCTGGTCCTGACGTCCGAGGGGACGCTCCAGGAGGCCGAGGTCGAGCCCGAATTCCAGTCCAAACCCACCCTCACGCCGGATCAAATCCAGGTGCTCGTGAACTATGGGTTGACCCTGGAAGAACACTATCACCAGCCCCTCGACGTGGAATGGGCCCTCGATGTCTCGGGGCGGATCATCATCCTGCAGACCCGGCCGCTCAGCGTAGATATTGTCAATTCGGACAGCGATACCTCGAAGAATTCCGAAGCTTCCGCGCAATGGCAGATCAAGTGCCTGGATCATCCCATCCTGATTCGGGAGGGGACCACCGCTTCCCGGGGTAAGGCAAGCGGCCTGGCCTACATCCTCACCAGCGATCACAACCTGTTGAACATTCCTGAAGGCTCCATCCTCATCGCACCGCAGACGTCGCCCCGGTACGTGGCCATTCTCGGAAGGGTTCAGGCCATCGTCACCGACGTGGGGAGCGTCACGGGCCACATGGCATCGGTGGCGAGGGAGTTCGGGGTGCCCACCCTGGTGGGAACGGGCAACGCCACTTCCATCATCTCACAGGGCCAGGAAATCACGGTGGACGCTACCAACGCCATTGTCTACGAGGGCCGGGTGGAATCCATTCTGGAACGCAAACGCCCGGTCAATCCCATGGTCGGAAGCCCCATCTACAAAAAAGCCCACCAGGCGCTGAAGAAGCTCACCGTGCTCAATCTCACCAACCCGGAACTGGACAACTTCTGCCCGGAAGGCTGCCAGACGCTCCATGACGTGATCCGCTTCGCTCACGAAATGTCCATGCGGGAGATGTTTCGCATCAGTGACGATTTGGAGGTGAATGAGCGTTTCGCCATCAAGTTCAAGGCGCCGCTCCCCATGAAGATCTTTCTGGTGGACCTGGGCGGCGGTCTGGAGATTCCCCCCGATGCCTCGGAAGCCACGCTCAAGCATGTGCGTTCTCTCCCCTTCTATGCCCTGCTCAAGGGCATGACCCACCCCGAAGTGAGCTGGACCGGCCATATCGGGGTGGACTGGAAAGGGTTCGCCACCATCCTCGCGGAATCGGTCCTGCGGGACCCGACCCTGGACGAACGCATGGGCGGGCCAAATTATGTCGTGATATCCAGGGACTACCTCAACTTCAACTCGCGGTTGGGGTACCATTTCGCGGTGGTGGACGCATTTTGCGGCAGCCACGTGAATGACAACTACATCACCTTCTCCTTCAAGGGCGGCGCGGCCGACATCGGTCGCAGGTCGCGCAGAGCGCTTCTCATCGGCGGGATCCTGAAGCGGCTCGGCTTCAAGACGACCATCAAGGGGGACATGGTCCAGGGGGAATTCAAGAAGTACGAATGCCTGATGATGGAGGAAAAACTTGACATGATCGGCCGTTTGCTGGGTGCCGTCCGGCTGCTCGACATGGTCCTTTCGGACGAAGGGCAGATCGAGTGGTACGTGGAGGAGTTTTTCAAAGGGAACTACACCTTCAGCCGCGATTTCCAGGGGAGCCGGACCGTCGACCTGAGTTCGGCCCCCTGATCGGCAAAGGGGCGCGACAGGGGATCCTTCGCTCCTGCCGGTTCCACAGGCCGAAGAGACCGAAACCACTGGAGCGCCGGCCTCGGCCTTCCTGCAAAGCCGAGCCGGCATCGTTTCCTCATTGGGCCGAATCCATCCTATTCCCCCGCAAAGAGCTGCACGCAAACTTCCCCGTAACACCCCACCCCCAGCTGATCGTACTTCCGATCCAGGATGTTGCCTCGATGGCTGGGGCTTTTCATGAGCGTTTCGTGAAGGAGTGCGGCGGATTCATCGCCCCGGGTGAGGTTTTCACCCATGTAGCGGCTGGGGAGGCAGGAGCGGATCATCTCCCAGGCGGGATTTTTACCCGTCCGGCTGTCCCGGTGGCCGAAGCTGCCCGTTTGCACCATCTGCCTGGCCCGCTCATGAGCCATCCCTGCAAGGCAGGCATTCCACCGGAGCCGGGGGTTTTCTCGATTTGCCCACGTAAAGAGTTCCCTGGCCTTTGATTCTTTGGCCGCTTTGGAGCGGGAGATTCTCTCCTCTCGGGGAGAAGGGGGGAGAAAGGTGCTCTGGGCCGAACAGGAAGCCCCGCAGAGCCAGAGGACGGCAAACAGCCACAAAATCAGGACACGGAACCGCATGGCAAGGATCTCTTTCATAAAAACCAAACCCCGCGCCTCGACGTTCCCGGGGACACGGGCTCATGAAGCTCAATTCACCGGAATGGGTGAGGGTCCCCAGGACTTCCCGATGAGCCGCGATGCGGCGCCCCACCCCACCTTATTTAAGGCGCGCCGCCGGCCTTTTTCAGGATTTCCCGTGAAGCCCCGGGCCGGGGGGATTATATTACATACAGTTCGTTCCATCCCGGGGTTGTGCGAACCAGTGTTGCCGCCGAAGTGACCGCCCGGGGGCTCACGAAGAAGGCTTGAAGGGGATACCAACTATGAAGACGAAGGTGTTTCGACTGTGCCTTCTCCTGCTGCTGGTCGGACTGGTCATGAATGCCGGCGCAGCCTCCGCTTTCCGATGCGGCACCCGGCTCGTCAACATCGGCGACACCAAATGGGAGGTGCTCCGAAAATGCGGTCCCCCCGAATGGCGCGACGCCTGGGAGGAAAAACGGGTCGATCGTGTCTTCAGAACTCCCGATGTGGACTTCGACCGGTCCTGGGAATCGCGCTACCCCGTGGGAGTGGTCACCTACGTTCCGGTGGAGGAATGGACCTACAACATGGGACCTTCCCAGTTCCTGCGAATGTTGAGATTTGAAAACAACCGCCTGATCCATATCGAAACGGGAGGTTACGGGTTTTGAGGTCCCCGGGGACACCGCCGTGACGCCCTTCGAAAACGTCGCACGTCCGGGGCGGGCCGCATCCCTAAAGTTTTCCTTTGACCAGGGTCAGGACTTCGTTCAATTCGCCCTCGGCATACGATTTGGCCGGCCAGGACTTCAGGAATCCATCCCCCGCGTTTCTGGGGATGATGTGAAAATGCACGTGATCGATCAACTGCCCCGCCGCGCGGTAATTGTTCTGCAGGAGGTTGAGACCGGCAGCGCCCACTCCGTCGTAAACCGCCTGGGCTACCGTTTTGACCGCGGCCATGCACGCCTTGAGATCCTCTTCCGGTGCGTCGAACAGCGTGACATAGTGTGCCTTGGGAAGGACGAGGGCGTGTCCCCGGTTGATCGGATTGATGTCGAGAAAGCTGAGGACTCGATCGTCCTCGTAGAGCTTGGCGCAGGGGATCTCGCCTCTCACGATTTTGCAGAAAATACAGCCCGCCATACACGTCTCTCCTGTGACCTAAATATCTGTGAGCATTACACATTGTGGACCCGCACATTCCCTGCTAGACTAGCAGAGAAGCGGACCTCTGTAAACCATTGCAGCGACCCGACTGCAGACTTTCGGAACCAACCACTCACAAGGGAGAAATCTCATGCAGACAACGGCCCTCTATGGATCCCCCCGCAAGAAGGGCAACACCGATCTCATGATGGATGCGTTTCTTGAAGGAGTCGCCGAAGCCGGCGGGCAGATCCACCGCGTTTACGTTCGGGACCTCCAGATCGCAGGGTGTCTCGGCTGCGGGTATTGTGACAAAGAAGGCGTTTGCATCCAGAAAGACGACATGGAGAGCCTCTACACCCTCCTGCAGGAATCCCCCCGCATCGTCGTCGCCTCTCCCATTTATTTTTATGGAATCACCGGACAGTTGAAGCTCCTGGTGGACCGCAGCCAGGCAGTGTACATGAAAAACCATCTGGCCCAGGCCCAGGGCAAGGACTCGGAACCCGATGAAACGCGGCGAGGCTTCCTCCTGAGCGCGGGAGCCACGCGGGGCCAGAAGCTTTTCGACTGCGCCATTCTGTGCATCCGATATTTCTTCGATGCCCTCAACATGAACTATGCAGGGGAACTGTGTTACCGCGAAGTGGATGAGCGGGGCGCCATCCTGGCCCATCCCTCCGCCCTGGACGAGTGCCGCGAGATGGGCCGACGGTTTCTGGCCTCCTAGTGCGCCCGGCCGCAAGTGCTCACCCGCTTCTGGTCCCCAGGCTGGAGCCTGGGGACCAGGAAATGTGGGCCTGGGGACCAGGAAATGTGGGCCTGGGGACCAGAAAATGTGGGCCTGGGGACCAGGAAATGTGGGCCTGGGGACCAGGAAATGTGGAAACCATGAAAGCCGGGCAATCATTTCCGCCCGGCTGGACCAGTCAGCCGGGCGGAGACTTCTCCGCGGTTGCGCGGGGATGCCTTCATTCGCGAAGATTTCTTGCGCCGCCCTCCAGGTCAGGGAAGGTCCGTTAGTTCGCAGGCGATTTCCGCAAAGGGAAAGAGGCACTGGGTGTTCAACGTGCCGACGTAGTCCTCCAGGCGCTCGATCTTTTCGACCGCCAGGAACCGTTCGATGCCCTGGAGGATGTCCCCCGTGACCGCCGGGTTGACGAAATTGGCCGTCCCCACCTGAACCGCCCTGGCGCCAAGGAGGAGGAACTCGAGCGCATCCGTGGCCGTGGCGATGCCGCCGATGCCGATGACGGGGACGCGAACTTCGCGGAGCACCTCGAAGGTGCAGCGGAGAGCGATGGGCTTCACAGCCGGCCCCGAAAGGCCCCCCACCACGTTGGCCAGCTTGGGCCGGCGGGAGAAAATGTCCACGGCCATGGCCGCCACGGTGTTGATGCAGGAGAGCATGTCGCTGCCGGCATCCACGGCGGCACGGGCAATGTCGGCGATGCGCGTCACGTTGGGGGTCAGCTTGGTGATGAGGGGCAGAGAAGCGGCACGCCGGACGGCCTCCACCACCCTGGCGGCCATGACCGCGTCGGTGCCGAAAATCATGCCGCCCTGCTTCACATTGGGGCAGCTGATGTTGATCTCCAGCGCGGCGATTCCGGGGACTCCGTCCAGCCGCGCGGCCAGTTCGGCATATTCTTCCAGCGTGTTCCCGAAAATGTTGACCACAACGGGAACCTGCCGTTTTCGCAAATAGGGCAGTTTGGACTTCAGAAAAACGTCCACCCCCACATTTTCCAGGCCGATGGCGTTGATCATTCCCGCAGCCGTCTCCACAATGCGGGGCGGCGGATTTCCCGGTCTGGGCTCCAGCGAGATGCCCTTCACGACAATGGCGCCGAGGCGGTCCAGGTCCAGAAAATCGGCGTATTCCTCCCCGTAGCCGAAGGTCCCGGAGGCCACCATGACAGGGTTTCTGAGACGAAGCGGCCCTAGCTGAACTGAAAGATCGGGACGGCTGCCGGGTGGGTTTGCAGTTTGTGCCATTGAATCATTTCCGCCTTGAAAATGGGTCCGTCCTTGCAAACATGCAGGTAGTGGTCCGCCGCGGGGGCAGCGGGGTTGAGGGCCGGGAGCGCACACCCGAGGCAGGCGCCGATGCCGCACGCCATGAGCGATTCCAGGGAGAGCTGGGAGGGGACCCCTTTTTCGAGGGCCCAGCGGGCCACGTGATACTGCATGGCCAGGGGCCCGCAGCTGAAGACGACGGAAGCCGCGATCTTTTCCCGGTCAGTGACCTCCTCCAGCATCCGGGTCACGAAACCGCGGTAACCCCGGCTGCCGTCGTCGGTGGCCCAGTGGACCGTGATCTCCAATCCATCGAAAATCGATTCGGGGAGAAATTCCTCGGAGGTCCTGGCGCCGTAGAAAAGGTGGACCTCCTGCGGGCGCCCTTCGGCCTGGGACCGGTCGGCCAGTTTTTCGAGGAGCTGCACGAGGGGTGCGATGCCGATGCCGCCCGCCACCACGACGACGGGAGCGGGATCGTTTCGCGGCAGTTCAAAACCGTTTCCGAGAGGGCCAAGCAGGCTCAGCCGTGTGTTTCGGGCACATTGGGAGAGCCACCACGTCCCACGTCCCACCACGCGGTAGAGCACCTCGATGATCCCCTGCTCGGCATGGATGCGGTGGAAGGAGAAGGGTCGCCGCAGAAGAGGATCCATCCCTTCGCGCACCTGGAGCATGAAAAACTGCCCCGCCCGGGCCTCCCGGGCCACGCGTTCGGCGCGAAGTCTCAGAAGGTAGGTCTGCAGCGCGACTTTCTCCTGGTCCAAAACCCAGGCATCTTCCATGATTTTGGTCATACTGCCCCGGTCCTCTCCGGATGATGCTCAAAGCGCGGGAGATTTTCGAGCCTGTTGGTCTGAGCGTTTGAAACGGACCTCGTGGAATGAGGAGCCCTCCCCCACGCCCTGCGTCCCCGTCAATCGCCCGGTCTCCAGCCGATGACCGCCGCGAGACGGCCCGTTTTTCCGTGTCCCCTGTAGGAGAAGAAATGGTCCTTTTCACAGACGGTGCAGCGGCGGGCCGTTTCTATATTCTCGGGTTTCAAACCCGCTTCGGTCAGTTGCCGGCGGGTGATCGCCCAGAAATCGAAGTGGTTGGGCCGCACCTGAAAATCCAGGAACGATGAAGGAAGTTCACGCTGATGGTTCACAAACTCGGCGCAGCAAGGCCCCAGGGAGGGGCCGATGGCTGCCCGCATGTCCGAAGGGCTTGAGCCAAAGTCCTCCTGCATGACCCTCACGGTTTTCGCCACGATCCCGGCAACGCTCCCCCGCCATCCCGAATGCACATTGGCGATGACTTCCCGGACCGGATCCAGCAGAAAAACGGACTGGCAGTCGGCGATCTTGATGAGAAGCCCCACTCCCTTGAGACGGGTCACCAACGCGTCGCCGGGCGGAGTGAGCAGCACCGGGTACCGCTCGCAGCAGGAGGAGATGGCCGTCTCATCGATGACATGCACCGTGTCACCGTGCACCTGAGGACTGCTGACGAGAAGATCCACCCCCATCTGCTCATGGATCCGAAGCAGGTTGCACCGGACGCGGTCCTCCTCGTCGCCGATGTTCCAGCTCACGTTCAGGGAATCAAAGGGAGGAAGGCTCACCCCTCCGTGCCGGCTGTAAACCCCATGAAAAAGCCCCGGAACATCCGAAAGATTCGAAAACACCTGTCGCTCTGTTTTTTCTAAGGTTTCGTGGCAGCACATGATGGATTGACTCGCCGAGAGAAAATGTTATGTGTTGCATCCTGGATTCTCGAATAAAGTCCACGCGGGCGACTCTGACCGTCGAGCGGGATCCTGGGGCAACCCTGAGAGCGCAACAGATCCCGAAAAGACTTCGGCACGCTCGAGAGATCTCTTAATTATTAAAATCAATTCCATAAGTTAGACATTCAAAACCTGAACTCGCCAGGCAGGCCCGGCTTGACCCTCAACACAATCCTTGCTTACAGCCAAACCGCGTGGAGAGCAAGTTTTATTGACAAAGCCCATCCAAAACTTAGCTTAGTGCCTAAACTCAATGGCCCTTGCAAGGAGAGACGAAAATATGCAGCGTGTTAAAGAATGCTCCATGGTCACCATCGACTACGTGATTCGAACGACCAATGCCCACGGTGAAACGGCCGAACTTCCCGCCCAGACCGCTCGTTTTGTGCTCGGCGTGGACGTTCAATTCCCCTCGGTGGAGTCGGCGGTCATGAACAAGACCTGCGGCGACCGATTCACCGTCTATGTTCCGCCCGAAGAGCTCTACGGACACCCGGACCCGGAGTTGATCCGGGAACTTCCCCGCAAGGACTACAAGCAGGAGCGGCTGGCGGAAGGAAGGATGTATCGGGAAATGAAGAAAAAAACCCTCATTCAGTTCATGGTCAAGGAACTGAGGGACGACATCATTGTGGCCGATTTCAACGATCCCCGAGCGGGAACGTCGGCAGAGCTCGACATTGAGATCAAGGGGGTTCGCGAAGCGACTCCCGAAGAAATGAGGCCATCCTGCGGGCGTGACCCTTCCCTCATGACGGGGGGCAGCTGAGTGGTCAGCTCCGTTTTCATGGGGTGAAAACAGAGCCGCGAATTGGGGGGTGGTTGCGGATGGCTTCAGGCAGCCGGGACGCAGACACCCCCCTCCTCGCCTGTTCCCCACCTGAGCCCGCACTCGCACCGCTTCCCTCACTCCGGGACGATTATTTTGACAAATCATCCCCCATGTGATACTTGAACCATGTTTTTGACCTTGCCGCATCCGGCTCCAGGTCCTCACCTCCATTCCCACCCCATCGAGGGCGACTAGCTCAGTGGATAGAGCGTTGGTCTCCGGAACCAAAGGTCCCGGGTTCGATCCCCGGGTCGCCCTCCAGTCAAATCCATTCAGGTAAAATGACGGAGACACCTCTCATAGGAGTCCCATCCTGCCTATAGCTACATTCTATCCATGAGCCGCTCAGGCATTACGAATTCCAATTGTACAACAACAGACCCTCTTCCTAGAATGTGCTCGCTCATTTGAGGAATCTCAGCAGGATGGAACTTTGTTTCGTGTGTCCCGTGACGGGAAAGGACTACGCATCGGAAGGCTGGTGGATCATGGGTGAACTGCGCGTCCGGGAGGATGCGCGGGGAAACAGGGTCCTTGTGGGAAGAGTGGCGGTGGAATGTCCCCATTGCGGGAACACCCACTCCTATTCAGTGGAGGAGTTGGTTTGCCCCTGGTCTCAGGCGGGGGGGTGAGCACAACACACCCTCGTGTCCACGAGTCGAGTCGCCATTCCGGCAGTCTTTCAGCCGGAATCCACGCAAAAGAACTGGATGCCGCCTTGAGAACAGCCGGCATGACGAGTGTCGAAATGGACACCTTGATACTGTGGGGCTGCAGCGAGGTCATCTGCCAAGGAGGAGGACGTGGAAAGGACAAGGAATCTCTTTGCGACGGGAACAGGAATCATTGTGGTCGGCATCATCATCGGGGGGCTGGCATCGCTGCTCCAGAAACTGGGCAACCCAGGGAACATGGGCATCTGCGTGGCCTGCTTCGATCGGGACATCACCGGAGCCGTTGGAATGCACCGGGCAGAACTGGTGCAGTACCTCAGGCCCGAAATCCTGGGCTTTGTTCTGGGTTCTTTCGGAGCAGCACTGCTCTTCCGTGAGTTCAAGCCCCGGGGCGGATCGGCACCTCTGGCGCGCTTTGTGCTCGGAATGACCGCCATGGTCGGGGCTCTTGTCTTTCTGGGCTGCCCATGGCGAACCCTGCTTCGGATAGCGGGCGGGGATGGAAACGCTCTGCTCGGCCTGGCGGGTCTTGCGGTGGGGGTGTGGATCGGTACGCTGTTCTTCAAGCAGGGCTACAGTCTTGGTCGGAGCAGCAAGCAAAGCTTCGGGACCGGACTCCTGATGCCTCTGCTCATTGCCGGACTGCTTCTTCTCCGGTTCCTCTTTCCGCCTGTGGAGGGACAGGCACAGAGCGGCGTGCTCTTCTACAGCCTCAAGGGGCCGGGGGCTGCCTACGCGCCGGTTGCCATTTCTCTTGGGATCGGCCTCCTTGTGGGCTTTCTCGCGCAAAGGAGCCGTTTCTGCACCATGGGGGCGCTCCGCGACTTGATTCTCTTCAGGCAGTGGCATCTCTTCTCCGGTTTTGTGGCACTGTTGGCGGCCGCGTGGCTGACCAACCTCGCCTTCGGCCAGTTTCATCCAGGATTCGAAAAGCAGCCCGTCGCTCACACCCAGGCCATATGGAACTTCGCCGGCATGCTTGTGGCCGGTCTTTCCTTTGCGCTGGCGGGAGGATGCCCCGGGCGCCAGCTGTTCATGTCCGGTGAAGGGGATGCCGACGCCGGAGTCTTTGTTTTTGGAATGATCACCGGGGCAGCCTTTGCTCACAACTTCGGTCTGGCCAGCTCTCCCGCCGGCATCGGCCCGCATGGGATTGCCGCCGTGGTCGTGAGCCTTTTTTTCTGTCTGGTGATAGGATTCAGCAATGTCCAAAGCGCTCGCGCCTGATCGAGCGAAGGAGGAAGAGATGAGCGATATCGTGGATGCGAGAGGGCTGTCCTGTCCCCAGCCTGTTTTGCTGGCTTTGTCGAAAATGAAAGAAAAGGTCAAGGGTGAGATCGAGGTCATCGTGGACAACGAGGTGAGTCGGGAGAATGTCACTCGCGCTGCCCGATCGCAGGGTTGGGAGATCCGCGATGAGCAGCGGAAGGGAGAGGACTGTCATCTCATTCTGACACGATGAGGGGGTCGGGGTGGCGTTTTGGAGAAGGATTGCAGCATTGATCGGAGCAGGGCCCGGGAGGGTTGAACCGCCCGCTTGCAGCCGTTCCGACAAGGGCATTCTGGTCTTTCACCATACGAGTGAGGTGATACGGGCGGAGTCCCTTCTGAAGGAGGCCGGCTACGACGTTTCCGTGAAAGGGCCTCCCCCCGACCTCCGGACCGGGTGCGACCTGGTGATCGAGTTTTCCCTGGTCGCCCAGCTGAAAATATCGGTCTTGCTCGAGGAGGCGCGAATCGTCCCCCTGGAAATTCTCCCCCTGCAGGATCCCCTTCTGCAGCCCGTGAGCCTGTTTCAAACCAGGGATTTTGGGGACTACCTGATGGTACGGGCCGCCAACATGAAAATGACAGTCGACAAGAGAGACCTGCGCATTGTCAATATCTCCGGGGGTGGCTGCCCGGATGTGCCCTATCTGGCTGAAAGCCTCGTGGGCAGGCCCCTGCATGAGGCGCCTCCCCCGCGAAGCCTGGGCCACACGCTTTGCGGATATGCCCTGCAGCTTGCCTACGAGGAGCTCCTTCGAAGATGTCCTGGCTGATCGTTGGAACTGCACCCCGGGAAGATTTCCCCCTTTACGAAGGCCCCTGCCGGTTCGACAACGGCCATCTGCTCCTCCGTGGCCACACGCTCTCCGTTTCACGGGGCACGCCCGCACTTCTGGCCGCCGCCTGTCTGATCTCCCAGTCTCTCGGAATCGAACCGCCGCGAACCCTCCTGGCTGGTGATATCGGGCGGGGAGACGGCTCTGCCCGGATCTACAAATACCTCACCGAAAAACTCCCCGCGCTCTCGCCCGAGCTTCTCGTCTATCACTACCTGCAGCCGGATGTGGACTGGCACAACAAAATCCACTTCGTTACGGAAGAGATGGAGACCAGGCCGCTCCTGGTTGCCGATGCGGGATACATGTATGTCGCCAAGATGAGCGGCTTCGCGTCGAGTTACGATCTCTTCACACCGGATGCGGGCGAACTCGCTTTTCTTGCCGACGAAGCCGCTCCACACCCGTTTTACACTCGAGGTTTCATCCTGCAGGAGGAGGAGCGGGTGGAAGGATTGATCCAGCGCGCTTACGACCACGAGGACGCAGCGCGATACCTGCTCGTGAAGGGGCGCTGCGATGTCGTGGCTTCGCGGCAGGGGATTATCCAGAGGATCAGTGAGCCCTGCGTCGAATGCATGGAACCGGTGGGGGGCACGGGAGACAGCCTCACGGGCATTGTCGGGGCCCTGATCGCCGCCGGCCGCCCCATCCCGGAAGCCTGCTCTCTTGCCGCCCGGGTCAACAGGACGATGGGACTGCTGGCAAATCCGACCCCTGCATCATCCATAGAAAGCCTGCTGCATTCATTGCCGCAGGCATTGAAGATGGTCTCACCTCCAGCCTGTTGAGTCGCGTATCATTTCGCGCCTAACCGGTGGTTTCGCTCCCCGAGCCTTCCCTCGGCAAAATCCCATGCCTCAAGGCTCAGAATCCCATGCTCCACCACATCTTCATCAAACCACTGCGCCGCACCCGCTGACTCCTCGCCGACGAACTCATGCCTGATACACTTCGATTTTGCTCTGATCAGCCTGGGGCGGCGAATATTCGGAAGAGACAGCGAAGGCGGGAGCTGGCACAAACATCCGTTCGATGAGTTCTCTGTTCTTCTCAGCCACTCCTGAGGTCGTCGAAGCAGGCACCACAAACTCTGCAATGATATCTTTGGCGATCAGCCTGAGTCCGTAAGTGATGTAGGCTTTCTACGCTGCTCGCTGACAAAACGGCAAGCGGCGGGATGGGACAAATAGTGCTTAATTCACTGAAATTGTTTACAAATCAGCAGAAATGTCGACGCATCGACATTTCTGCTGATTTGTATGTAAAAACAAGTTCTTATAG
>CAZZHS010000021.1:0-63194 GCA_964654275.1 uncultured Syntrophobacteraceae bacterium | reverse complement strand
TTCGCAGGAGACCCAAATTGATTTTGAGCACGAAAGCGAATCCCTCACTGCGCTCAGGGGATTGTGGTCCGCGCCGGGTCTTATCGCTTTCCTTCAAAAGGCACTTTTGCTATTTTGCACGTGTTCGCACAACAGGGCGGGTTTGAAAAATTGCCCTGAAAGTGTCCATGGGAGAGAACAAAATTGATCCTCGCCGCTCGCAAAAGATTCTGGTTCGCCGCCATCCTGGGCTTTGCCATTCTCTTCTACACCATCCGGCAGGCGGATTTGAGAAGACTGGCCCAGAGCCTCGGAGAAATTCACCTGGCGTGGGCGGGAGCCATGGTTTGTGCCAGTGTGTTGAGCTATTTTTGCATTGCCGTCGTCCTTGACCGCCTGCTCCGCAATACAGGACAGCGCATCCCCTTTTACTCAACACTGAGAATATCCCTCATTTCGTGTACTCTCAACTATCTCATGGCCATTGGAGGACTCAGCGGCGTGGCCGCAAAGGTCTACCTGCTCTCACGGGAAAGGATACCGCCGAGTAAGACACTTTCCATTTCCATGGTTCACGGCTTCCTGACCAACACCGTGGCTGTCCTCTTCGTGTACCTGGGCTTCTTTTTCCTTTACAGTGAATACAAACTGAATGCCCGCGAAATGGAACTGGGAATCCTCGTTCTCCTTGTCGCCTTCATACTCACCTGGCTGACCATCCAGGTCATTGTCCATGAATCCTTTCGAATAAGACTCTGGCGGCTGCTCATGAAGGCGGCCACCCGCCTGTCCGAAAAGCTGCGGTGGCCCAAATGGTTCAGCCGCGAACGGGCAGAAAATTTTTTCGAAAATTTTAATGAAAGCATGAACCTGCTGCTCAGAAACTTCCGGCATCTCTGGGCCCCGGCGTTTTTTGCCCTTCTCGACTGGATGCTGATGTTCGCCTGCCTCAAGTTCGCCTTCCTGGCGGTCCAGTATCCCATCGACAACAGCACGCTGCTGGTGGGTTTCTCCGTGGGCATATTTGCAGGCCTTTTCAGCTTCACCCCTGCATCGATCGGACTCATGGAAGGTTCCATGGCGGGATCGTTCTATCTCATGGGTCTCGACTACGACCAGGCCCTTCTGGCGACCCTCCTGTATCGAATCGGCTACTATTTCCTGCCCATTGTCGTCAGCGTCTTTTTCTACCGCCACTTTTTCACCCCCGTTGCCGACGAGGGAGAAGATAAGCAAATTTCAAGCCAAACGCAATTCTTTGACTGAGCAAGCCCTGGGCCGGGAAACGAACGTCCATGAAACCAGCACCCGTTGCCCTCCCTCCCCGTCTCACCGGAAAATCAAGGAGATCCCATGCGCCCCACCTCGCACGTTCTGATGGAGAGCCCCGTTGACCTTCTGAGGGCACACATCCACAAGGTGCTCGGGAGCTATGAAAACAGCAAGGCAGCGGGTCTCTGGCGCAACCCGCTCGTGAACATCGCCGACGCCGGGGATCCCCTCTTTGAGAGACTCAAGGAGGTTGTCGACCCCGACCATGCCATGCCGCACGATCTGCTCCCCACCGCGCGCTCGGCCATCGTCTTTTTCCTTCCTTTTCATCGGGAGCTGGGGAAAGGAAACGCGGAGGCAGGCCACTTCGCCTCACCAGGCTGGGCTCAGGCCTACGTGGAGACCAACGAGGTCATCTCCCTGATCTGTGCGCAACTGAAGGAGTTACTTGCAGATTTCGGCTTCGACGCGGCAGGCACTCCAGCCACGCACAACTTCGACACGAAAAAGCTGGTGAGCCTCTGGTCGCACAAACACGTGGGATTCATCGCCGGTCTGGGGACTTTCGGCCACCACCACCAGTTGATCACTCGGGAGGGGTGTGTGGGAAGGCTGGGAAGTCTCGTCACGAGTGCGCCGCTTCCGCCGACTCCCCGACCCGCCCAGGAGTGGTGCCTGTTCAAGCGAGGCCTGAAATGCCACGCCTGTGTGAAGAGATGCCGCTATGGAGCCCTCGGCAGGGACGGACTGGACCGGCAGCGCTGTTATGCTCAGCTCCTGGCCAATGACGCCCGCTTCGACCAGTTTCCTTTGGCGGACGTGTGCGGCAAGTGCGCCTGTGAGGTGCCGTGCAGCTACGAAATTCCTGCGCAGCGCAATACGGGCGGGAGTCAATGAGGTGTCATGGCCTCCAGGAGATGCTCCAACCAGATCTCCACAAGGTCCGGGTACTCCATCAGACCGGTTGTGTTGAGTCGGACACGGAAACCCTCCTGCGTCAAAACCGATTTCCAGCTGTGCGACGCTTCACCCGCCATGTCTTCCCGAACGTGCCTGCCCACCCCGGCCATTAAAGGGGCCAGCAGCACGCGTTGCACGCCCTTTTGTCTCAGGCGCGGCATCAGGTCCTGGAGGGTCGGATAAGCCTCCAGCGTGCCCACGAACGCATCGGACCCAAGATCGTGGAACACCTGGTTCAAAGCGCTGTAGAGGGCATTGGCGGGATGTCGCCGCGTGCCGTGGCCCATCAGGAGCACCTCTTCATCCGCAGACAGGCTCCCGCCGAGTTTTTCCAGCAGAATCCGGCCCGTGCGCACCATTGTCTCGTGGTCCGAGAGCAGAGGCCGTGCGAGGGGAATTGGGCCGCCCATCCCTTTCAGACCGCTGAGGACATTCAAGTTTCTCCTGAGATCATGAAACTCGGTGCCTGGAATCACATGGAACGCAAGCACTCCCCTGCAATGAACGCCGTCGTCCCGCATGCGCACGACGGCCATCTCCGGGGATTCCACCGGTCCAAAGCCGGTGCCGGGCAATCCGTCCCGGATCCTCCTGGAAGTGAAAGCCCAGCGGACTTCGTGTCCCGGAAACTTTTCACCGATCCTCTCCTGAATTTGCAGGTAAACGGAGTGCATCGCGGGGAGGACACTCCCAAAGGTGACCAGGAGGATGCCCCGCCTGCCGTCGTGTTTCATGCCTGAGACTCTCCCTCTCCCGTAACGTTGTGTTTCATTGCACTGAGTGCTTCGCAAAATCCAGTGCCCACACTCCCATAACGTCCCGTCCGCAGCCCTCGGCCTCAAATCCAGGACCGATGCGGACAATCCGGAACCGCACAGTTCGAGTGCCGGTATGGCGGTTCATCCACGTGAAAGGATCAAGCCTCTGGGCGGAGCCCTGCGGGGTCACCTGTGAGAAGGGATCTGCCGAATTCGCCGGCCCATCAATCTTCACGGCCCGCTTCCCCTTCGGCTTTCACGATCGTGAGGCGCAGACCATCGGGCAGGGCTTCCCATTCCAATATTTTTCCGCCATTGGCCGCCGCGACCCGCTCGTATTTTTCGCGCTGGCCGGGGGCGCAGATGATTTTCAGCGTTTCGGAATCACGCAGGAATTTGAGACGTAAACTCACGTCCAGGAAACCCGTTCAACAATCACCGCGGTAATCCGTCCACTCCTCACGGTTTCTTGCCAGGTTCTCCAGGAACTTCCGATGTCTTTCCGCAGGAGACTTCATGTCCACTCCTCACCTCGTTCCGTTTTCAGCCGCCGCTTGGAGGCTCCCCCGGCCTTTTTCAAGAGG
This sequence comes from uncultured Syntrophobacteraceae bacterium, assembly GCA_964654275.1. Taxonomy (GTDB): domain Bacteria; phylum Desulfobacterota; class Syntrophobacteria; order Syntrophobacterales; family Syntrophobacteraceae; genus SLCH01. The sequence goes on along the minus strand of CAZZHS010000021.1, from coordinate 59,641 downwards.
GAAAAGCCCTCGCAGCCCTGGCCCTGGTCGACCGCCAGTGTTCGATGGCGTCGTGCAGGTGGTGCTGATGCGCCCGCGTTCCCCCCAGGCCCTTGCGCCCAAAGTGGAAGTTGATCTCGACGAAGACGGGAGGACCGTCATCGGGAAACATGAGATCGAAACCGGCCACATGAATGGAGGCCCAGCGGCAAAAGGTGAGAACCGCCGACCGCCCGGCCCGCTGGAGTTCTTCGTCCGAATCGTGATCGAGTTGCCCGCCCCGACAGACGTTGTTGTAAAACGATCCATCGCCCACACGAAAGTACGAGAGGGCCTTCTGCCCGTAGACCACGACCCGCAGGTCTCGGCCCCCGTGATGGACCCAGCGCTGGAGCAGTGCCGGCTCATCCCCTTTCAGGCGGCCCGCGTGACGCTGCAAATCCCTGAATTCGCGGATGGGAAACACGGAGACGCCACCACCTCCCGAATCTCCCTTGAGCACCAAAGGGTATTCAAAGGGGAGTCGGCGAGACACCACGGATTCCAACAGGGCAGAGGGGTTCGGGAAGAGACGACTCTCGGGGTGTCGGACTCCCAGCTGACGAAACAGCCTGATCTGACTGCATTTTCCCCGGTAGCGGAAGCGTGTTTCCAGCCTGGGAAACCAGTCCCGCGCATGGCGGGTGACGATATCGTAGCGCCTCGGTGAGAGATAGAGGGGCAGGATGACGCCGATGGCTCCCCTGAGAAGCGCCAGGAGTCCCGGATCTTCCAGGTCGGAGAATGGGGGAACATTTTCCTCCACCGCAAACGCTGGATCAAAGGAAACAAAATAACCCTGATTCTGGTGCATGTGTCTCCGCCGCCCTGACTGCGACCTCATGGCATTTCCGCGCGTCGGCGCCGTGCGAAAAATCGCTGGAAATTCAAAATGAGATTTATTTTATATCATGGAAGGCTGTTGAGTTCCACGGATGTGGTTGTCGATTCGAGCATGCATCCGAGCCCGTTCTGAATGAATTGTGCCCACTGATTACGAACTTGCGCACCAACAGCGCCTTCTCTATATTAGGCGCGATTTCCAACCCGACCCTCAAGGAGTTGCCGTGCAAGCGAGAACAAATCGAGATCATATGGGCAAGTACATTCTGCTGACCATGCTTTTTGCCATAGGTTCCACCCTCGCGTCTTTCGGGATCTATTCACAGGTGGCCTCGGAGCAGGAGTTTCTGGAAACGACGGTGACGGAACGTTCGGACCTCCTGGTCCAAAACATCCGGGAACATGCCTTCCGGCTCCAGATGGAGCTTTTCGAATTGAACAAGCTCCTGGAGGGGACCAACCCGGGCGTTCAAGGGTTCATCGAAAGTAAGGTGAAAGAGTACGACGCCCATGCTGCCCGACTCGAAACACAGAAGCAGGAAGCCGGTAAGGTGCGCGAAGACCTGCTCCTTCAACTGGACGCCTCACGCCGGCACCAGAAAAACCTCAGAAACGCTGTGCTGTGGATGCAATGCGGCATCTTCATTGCCTCCGTGGCGACCCTGGCAAGAAAAAGGCTCCTGTGGTTCATGAGTTTCACGGTGGGTTTCATTGGAGTCGCCTACTTTGCCAGGGGTTATTGGCTTTGGTCCTGAACGGAATGAAGGAGACGGCCATGATGAAGAAACTAGCGGCACTCATGATGTTCGCAGCACTGGTCTTTGGGGTCGCTCAAAGCCACGCGTCGGCCCCCAGAACCCTGGCAGGAATCAAGTTGGGCAATCACATCGACGATCACAAGGAACTGCTCGTCATGGATTCGGCACTGGTTCTGCGACACATGGAATACCTTTCCTCAATGCGCATGAAGCCGGTGGAGGGCTTCAAGAGCGGCTACGTCTTCTACGGCAATTGTGCCCATCCCGGCAAGATCGTGAAACTCAAGCTCAAGTACCTGCGGGACGACAAGAAGTTTTTCGAGGCCCTGCTCGACCGCTTCAAGAAGAAGTTTGGAAGGGCCTCGGAATACAAGGGGGACCCCTTTGGGGGCTTCATCGCCTGGAAGTGGTCTTTCAGGGACGGACCGGATCGGATAAGCCTGATATTGCAGCACAACGCCATCGGCGACGAGGGGCGGACGGACGGCACTTCCATCAAGATCTCCATCACCTCCGCCATTGAAGAGGAGCGACGCTGTTTCCGCAAGAAATTCCCGGGACGTGACGAGGAAGCGGACAGAGCCGCAAGGGAAGCCCTTAGAGAGATCAGGGATTTCAGCCCGTTTATTCCCGATTAGGAGGGGCGACGGCCCCTCGGGCACGGCTCTCCCCTCCCCGGGAACTTGCGAGTTGCCACCTTGACACACTCTTCCCCGGCTGGGTATAGTACGCAATTACTCACTTTGCGAATGGAGACCTGATGAAAACTCTGCTCTTGAATCCCCCATCTTTCGAAAACTTCGACGGCGGCGCAGGTGCCCGCTGGCCCGCACGTCGTGAAATCCGCTCCTTCTGGTATCCCACATGGCTCGCCTACCCCGCAGGGCTCATCAAGGAGAGTCGGCTGCTGGATGCGGGCCCCCATGGCATCACACCTCTGGAAACCGTGAACATCGCCCGGGACTACGAATTTCTCGTGCTCTTCACCAGCACCCCGGGTTTCGCCAACGACGTCCGCCTCGCCGAAATGATCAAAGATGTGAATCCCCACATCAAGATCGCGTTTGTGGGGCCGCACGTCAGCGTCATGCCGGAAGAATCCCTCAATGCTGCGGCTGTCATCGACTTTGTCGTTCGGAAAGAGTTCGATTACGCTGTGGCGGAGTTTGCCTGGGGCAGGCCTCTGGAGGAAATTCAGGGAATCAGCTTTCGCAAGGACGGAGCGGTGCGGCACAACCCCGACCGCCCGCCCCTCGAAGACCTCGATTCCCTTCCTTTCGTGGTGGACATCTACAAACGGGACCTCGACATCACCAAATACAACATCCCGTTCCTGCACCACCCCTACCTCTCCTTTTACACCTCGCGGGGCTGTCCGGCCCGTTGTTCGTTCTGCCTGTGGCCCCAGACATTCAGCGGACACCGATGGCGCACGCGTACGCCGGCCAACGCCGCAGCCGAAGCCCGGAGGGCTTTTGAGCTGTTTTCCAATCTCAAAGAGATCTTTTTTGATGACGACACCTTTGCCTGGGGCAAAGAGCGAACCCTTGCCATGTGCAAGGAACTCAAGCCCATGAAGCTCAACTGGTCGTGCAACTGTCGGGTTCATGCCGATTACGAGACGCTCAAAGGCATGAAGGAGGCGGGCTGCCGACTCCTCGTGGTGGGATTTGAATCGGGCAATCCACAGATCCTCAAGAACATGAACAAAGGGGCCACCGTCGAACAGGCCCGGAAATTCATGAAGAACTGCCGGGAACTGGGGCTCATCGTCCACGGCGATTACATCATCGGGCTCCCCGGCGAGACCCACGAAACGATTCAGGAGACCATGCGATTTGCTGAGGAGATGGATACGGAAACCATTCAGGTTTCCGTCGCCCATCCGTTCCCGGGCACGGAGCTCTATCGGTACTTCGAGAGCCGCGGCTGCCTCACCAACCACGCCATGCTCGACGAAGGGGGCCATCAACTGCCCAATTTTCAATATTCCGACTTGAGCCGCCAGGAGATCGTGGCGGCGGTGGAAGACTTTTACGGACGTTATTATTTCAGGCCGAAAGTCATCTATCGCATCCTGCGCCGAGCCATGTTCAACCGGGAAGACCGTGCGAGGCTCTACAAGGAGGCCCGCGATTATCTGGCTCTGAGAGCCAAACGAAAGAAGTTCACTCAGGGCAAGGTGGTTGCGTGACGGGGCCTGCATGGCGAGACGCCGCCTCATCATCAACGCCGACGATTTCGGTCTTTCCCCGGAAGTCAATGCCGCCGTCGTGGAGGCTCATCGCTTCGGGACGCTCACCTCATGCAGCCTGATGGTGGCCGGGGCAGCGGCGCAAGAGGCCATCGCCCTGGCATGCTCGCATCCGCGCCTCTCGGTCGGACTTCATCTGGTGACGGCACTGGGGCGGTCGGTTTTGCCCCATCGTGAAATCCCCTCCCTTGTCGACCGCGAGGGACGTTTCTCGAGCGACCCCACTGCGGCCGGACTTCGTTACTTTTTTTCCGGCAAGGCGAGGAGAGACCTGCGCAAGGAACTGACAGCCCAGATCGAGCGGTTTTTCGCAACCGGTCTTCACCCGACGCATCTGGACAGCCACCTGCACATGCACCTGCACCCGGTGATCTTCCAGCTGGTCCTGGAACTCAGCCTGCAGCACGGGATCCGGTGCGTGCGCGTGCCGGAGGACAGGCTGTGGGTTTCTCTGCAGAGCGACCGGGCCAGATGGTTTACCAAAGTGGCATCCGCGCTGGTTTTCCGGTGCTTCACCGGGCGGATGAAAACGCGGCTGCGCTCCAGCGGCATTCGCTTTGCCAAAAGGGTGTACGGCCATTTGATGACAGGGAGGATGACGGAGGCATATGTTTTGAGCGTGGTTGAAAATCTGGAGCCGGGCACGAATGAGATGTATTTTCATCCCGCCCGCCACCCCGCCTCCCTGCAGTTGAGTCCTTCTCAAGCCCAGTGCCGCAAGGAATTCGACATCCTCCAGAGCGGAGCTCTCGCAGGAAGGATCAGGGAGCTGGGCATCGAGCTGATCGGTTACCGGGAACTGGATAAAGAACTATGAAAACCGCTTTTGTTCTCACTGTGGCCATACTGGCCCAGTCCATCGGCAACATCGTTCTCAGCAAAGGCATGAAACTCATCTCGGGTGGAAGCCACGACGCCGCGGATTTTTCCCTCCTCATGCTGGTCGAGGCCATGCAAAGCCCTCTCATCTGGATCGGCATCGTCCTGCTCATTCTTTTTTTCGCCATGTTCACGGTGTCACTCACCTGGGCGGATTTGAGCTTTGTTTTGCCCGTCATCTCCATCAGCTACATCCTCAATGTCGCGCTGGCCTACCTGTTTCTCGGCGAGTCCGTTTCGCAGACGAGGTGGGCGGGAACTCTGCTGATCTGCCTCGGGGTGATTCTGGTGTCTCAAACCGGGCATGGCGCCGGAAGCCATGAGCCTCGGGTCCTCACTTCCAAAACCCGTGTTTCCGGGACCTGACCGCGCAGCGACCATTCCTTCTTCGGGAGCCACCATCCATGCACACAGTCACCTTTGTCATGATTGCCGTCATAGTGCTCTCCAATGCGGCCGGCAACGTCCTCATCACGCGGGGCATGAAAAAAATGGGGGAAGTCACCTCTTTTCATCCCCTGATCTTCCTTCAACTGGGGAGACGCGCGCTGGGCAACCGAGACTTTCTTCTGGGCGTTTTCTGCCTCGCCGTCAGCTTCTTTTCTTTCATCAGCGTCCTCGCATGGGCCGAGGTGAGCTTTGTCGTTCCGGCGACCTCGGTGGTCTATGTGGTCACGGTGCTGGGGGCCCGATTCGTTCTCAAAGAGCGCATCAACGGGCTTCGGTGGGCCGGTACCCTGCTCGTCTGCGTGGGGGTCGTCCTCGTGTGCCTGCCATAGAACACGAAAGAGGGCGGGACGACCTTTCAAGTGGGCTCGTCTTTTTTTCCAGCTGCTGAATGGCCCATTATGATTGCTTCCCTGATCGGCTATATTCTGACAGGCCTTACGGCCGCATCCATTTTTTTCTGTGTCCTGTCCATCCACGTCGCCCGAAAGTTCTTCGCCGGAGGTCCTCCGTATGAGAGCCATCCCCACAGCCCGGCCACGGTTCTCATTCCCCTGTGCGGCGCGGATTATCGGGCTTATGAAAATTATGCGTCCTTCTGCCGTCTCGACTACCCGGAGTACCAGATCGTTTTTGGCGTGCAGGACCCCCGGGACAGTTCCCTGCCGGTGGTGAGACGGATCATGGAGGATTTCCCCCAACGGGACATTTCCCTCGTGATCTCTCCAAAGACCATCGGAGAGAACCCCAAAGTGAACAACCTCAACAACATGCTTGCCAAGGCCAAGTACGACTGGCTGGTGCTGGTGGACAGCGACATGCGGGCGCGGGAGGATTATCTGAAAAGAGTCGTTCCCACCCGGGACGATCCCGCAACGGGCCTCAACACCTGCCTCTACCGTGCGGGCTCTGCGCCAAACATTCCTGCAAAGCTGGAGGCCATCGGAATCGCAACGGAATTTGCCCCAGGCGTCCTCATGGCGGAATTCATCGAGGGCATCCGCTTCGCCTTTGGTGCGACCATTGTGATCCGAAGGGAGAAGCTTCAGGCCCTGGGGGGCTTTCAGACCATCGCCCCTTACCTCGCCGATGACTACATGCTGGGATACCGTCTCTGGAAGATGGGGTACAAAATCAACCTCCTTCCCTATGTTGTAGAGACCATGCTGCCCGCCACCTCCTTCAAGGGGATGCTCAAACACCAGATCCGCTGGGCGAGGGGTATCCGAGCCTGTCGTCCCCTCGGCTACCGCACTTGCATCATCACCCACACCCTTCCCCTCGCTCTCCTGAATGTCCTGTGCAACGGAGGGAATTGGCTGAGCGTCCTCCTGGCGGGTGTCGCAGGAATCGCACGCTTCAGCGCAGCCTGGTCGGTGGGGGTCAAATTTCTGGGGGATGCCACGACGCGCCGGAACTTCTTTCTGCTTCCCCTGCGGGATCTTCTTGCCTTCGGGGTGTGGTGCATGAGCGTTTGGGGCAGGGAGGTAGAATGGCGGGGAAGGCGTTTCAGAATCGTGGAGGATGGAAAGATCAAACCGGTTTGAAAGGCTTTTCAACCTCCATGCATCCGTTGAAGTAGGTCCGGCTTCATGAAGGCTGCCCTGCGGAGTCTGGGTGAAACGTGGCGGTCTCGATGGAAGGCCCCGCGCCCAGGGGAGGACAGAGAACTTACTCTGCGCGCTCCCCCGGGCATGTCCGGGGACTTCGATCAGGCAGCGGTTTTCTCAGGCCGAATCAGTCATTAAGGCTCGTTTCTGTGCCCGCATCCTCTCGAGGAGGTCGTTGAGGGATCCCCCTCGAATCACCCGGCTGAAGCTGTTGCGGTAATTGTCGACGATGCTCACCCCGTCGATTTCCACATCCACGATGAACCATCGGCCCTCTCTCTGCGTCAGCGAGTAGTCCACCGGGATGTGCTCGCTGACCCGCATGATGGCGGTTTGGACTCTCGTGACATCTCCCACCTGAGACTCACGGCCGTATTCGATGTTCTCCTGCACCAGGAAGTTCAACACCATGCGCGTGTAGGAATCCTGGAACAAAACAATGAACAGGTCCCGAAATTCGTTTCGCTGTTGCAACGACGCGGAGTCCCAGTGATTGCCCAGAGCGTTCCGGGCCATGGTTTCGGACAGAAAATTTTCAGCCATGAGCTGACGAATCAGGCGAGCCCGCTCCTGGCGGTGCGCATCGCCCTCGAGAGCGGGATCCGTCTGGATTTCCATAGCTCTGTCCAGAACATTTTTCACCAGCGAGGTCGCTCCGCCCACTTCCGCCCGGACCTGCGACGAGAAGCAGGGGAAGAGCGTCCAGATCAGCAAAAACACCCAAAAGACAGCCTTCTTTGACATGTCAAACTCCTTTCGAGAGGACCGAATGCCGTCCTCTATCCGTGACGGCCAGGATTGCCGGCATGATCAGGAGAGCAGCCAGAAGCACACACAGACTCCCGGTCGCTGCCACGAAACCCAGGCTGAAGATGCCCTGATGGTCCGAAATCATAAGTGTACCGAAACCGACCGTTGTGGTCAACGCGGCGAGGATCACGCCGCGTCCTGTGCTCAACGGCAACGTCCCGGGCTTCACTTTCCCGTCTCGTAGACGGTGAATGATGATCACGCCGAATTCCACACCTGCCCCGACCACGAGAGGCATGAAAATACTGTTCGCCAGATTGAAGTCCACGCCGGCCCACCCCATGATGCCGACAGTCCAGAGAGTTCCGATGACGAGAGGCACCAGGGCGAGGAGGGCCCATGGAATGTTTCGAAAAGTCAACAGCAGCAGCACGAAGATGAACACGATGGCATAGAGAGAGGCCTGAATGCAGGCATCTTTGAAGGCAGCGGAAAAAACATGCAGAGCGACCGGATTGCCCACCACGTCCGGGTCCACCATGCGGATACCCCTGACAAAGCGTGTGAGGGCACCTTCCTCCCAGACGGATTCACTGGGGAAAATCTTGATCAGATACTCACCCTCGTGATAGTACATCTCCCGCACTTCCGCAGGCAGATCGTCCGATGTCATCACCGGAGCCGTCGTCCCCTCTCTCAGGAACTCCCACGTTCGCGAAAGATCTTCATGGAATCGTTCCTGGTACTTCTGTAGCCGTTGGGGTGCCGCATCGTCCTCTCGCAGCAGCGTCAGAACATCCCCGGCGAGTGAACGCACCCGCCACATCTGATCCATGGTCGGCTGATTGGCCCCCCACTGCGCAGCCTGCTCTTCGTTCATCTTGAAACGGATGCGCTCGAGGACACTGATGAACTCCTTCACCTGCATGGAATCGAAGGGAGCACCGGGCGCACCCAGTTCGGGGACCTTGTGGATCAGCTCTCTGAGCAGAGGGATTTTTTCCTGCTGCCTGTCCGGCAGAAAGGAATAGAGATTCTGCACTTCGGCCACAACAGGAAGTGCTTCGAAGCGCTTCGATTTGGACAGGAGTTCCTGAGAGGAGGAGGCAAACGCGGAGGCCGCCAGAAGGGAGCGTTCCGCACTTTCAACCAGCCTCTTTTCCCAGACCACCGCTTCGGCATTGACGGCCTGAAGCCGGAGCGGGTTCAGATCAAAGCGCACCCCCATGGCTTTCCAGGCCATTCCCATAGACATGACAACCACAACCGCCAAAAGCATGCGGGCGACCATGGGGCTCAGACGCACCAGGTTTCTGTCCGGCGCATCGGCACGCGATCTCTTTTTGCCGGGATCGTACCCCGCCAGAAACACGCTCAAAGTGGGAATGACCGTAAAATCTGCGAGCATGAGCAACAGGGTGCCCACCCCCGTGATGAGCCCCAGTTCCATCAGGCCTCGAAAACCGGTGAGGACAAAAGGCATGAAGGCCAGGGCTGTGCTCAGACCCGCGATGACGATTCCGGGGCCGGCATGGGTCGCCACACTGCGAATGACATCACGGACCTCGGGAAATCCTTTCAGCTCCTCCTCGCGAAATCGGCTGAACCAGTGAATCCCGTAGTCGACGCCGAGCCCGCAAAGCAAGGGCGCAAAGACCACGGAGAGGATATTGAGATGACCGATGAAAAGAGTGGTCCACCCGAAGGTCCAACACAGTCCCACGCTGAGTGAAACCATCTCGATGACGGGTCGCCGCATGCTCCCCAGGATCAGCATCATGAGCAGCAGAACCCCCAGCAGGGAGATCCAGGTCGCACGGCTCATGTCTGCAAGGACGGTGGTCATCTCATCGTTGTTGAGCGCCTCCTGGCCGGTGACGCCGGCCTGTACATCCGGAAAGGACACCTGCGTCTCCCGGATCAGCCTTCGCAGGTGATCCAGGGAATCCTGGTAAACCGTCAGCCCTCCCCTCTTTTTCTGCGGCACCACCATGGCAATGAGAAAACTTTTGTCTCCATGCCAGAAGTACCCCTCCTCGTCCATCTCCCAGGCGGTACCCCTGAACAAGGCCGACCACGGGGAAATGTAGGCCGGCTCGCCCTTCAAATAACTGTTGAGACCCTCCAGAATCTTAATAAGAAATTCGAGGTCCTGGGGCTCCGAGCCATTGTCCGAACCTTCTGCAGGCGCGGGATCATCCAGAAATCCGGTGAAGAGTTCACTGACCATCTGCGCAGACATGTCGCGATTGACGAGGGCCATCAGTTCGAGCACATTCGGTCGAGCTGCGAGGCCCTGTATGAAGTCCGCATGGTCATCCAGGCTCTTTGCGATCTGCAGAATTTCCGGTTCGCTGAGGTAGAGCAGCGCCCATTTCTTGAACTCTTCCGGATCGATGCGATAGGAAACCCGCTTGAAATGGCGTTTGTCCTCCTGGATCCGGGGAATGAGGGCGTGGAGAAAGGCCAGGGCCTGTTCCGTTGAGGGAGCCTCCATCACCAGGGTGAAGGTTGCAGCGCCGTCAATGCTGTAGGGATCCAATTTTTCGCTGAGCTCCACGAGCGGGTGATCCTTGGAAATCAACTCCAGTTGATCCGTTCGGATCTCCATCCGCAAGGCTGCAAAGAGAACACAGCCCAGCGCCGACACCAGGGCGGCCCCCAAAACGAGACGTGGCCTGGGGAGAACCCAGGCCAACCAATATTGAATCAGCTTGAGAATGATTTTCATTAAGAGTCAGGGTTCCTGTTCGCGGTCTTCAATGGTCTCATCAGTCGACCTCATTTTGAAAGGTTCTTCATGCAACTCCGCCTACCGTGCGGACCGGGGCTGAGAGGGTGAAGCCTCTTTCAGATCATAAAGGCCTGCCGCATGCTCGAGCCTTGCCCGGGATACGTTGTAATTGAGCAGGGCGGACAAGTACTCTCCCTCATTTTTACCATACCGGTCAATGGCATCAAACATGTCCTTGGCCGTCCCGAGGCCGAAGTCGAAATTGGAAAACGAGGCCACGACCCACCTGCGGGCGGCGATCAAGCCATTCCGGTAAGCTTTCATAGACTTCTCGGCTTCCAGGGTGTCCTCATAATATTTCAGCACCTGGACGGGAATATTGTCTTCGGCGAATTCTTTCTTGTGCAGCAGCTCCTGAAACTCGGCTCTTGCCCGCCCCAGGCGTCCCTGCTTGATTCCAAAATCAAATTTCCACTCGGACCCAAGGATCACCCCCATGTGGGAATGGTTGAACCTGTCCCCAAAATAGGAGATGGGCATGCGGTCACGCCCGGGAGCTCCGGCAAGAGACCCGATGGCAGCGACAAAGAACGTCGGGTACAGGTCGGCCTGGCTGGCTTTGAGCATGGATTTGCGGGCCTCGATCCCCGATTCGAGCTGTTTGAGTTCCGGCCTGGCATCCAGAGCCATGCGCATGTAATCCTCGACATTTCCCAAGCTGGGGCCTTCGGTTGGCAAATCCCTTCGATCCAGTTGGAACTCTTTCCCCTCGGGATAGCCGATGGCCCGTTTCAGGGCCTGATAGGCAAGTCTGCTGCCTGATTCAGCGCGAGCCCGAAAACGCGATATTTCTGCCTCAAAGGCTTCAAGACGGTACAGATCGGTTTCATCCACATTGGGAGATCCCGCAGCAATCATCCGGGTGATGCGGTCTCGGGCGTCTTGAATGAAATCTCCGGCATTGCGGGCCGCCCCCTCTCCCTGGCGGGCAACGATCATGCTGTAGTAGAGCTCCTTCACGTTCAGGATGACTTCACTGGTCACCACCCGCTGACCGTGCTTTTGCGCCTCCACTCCCAGAGCCGCCGCATTTTTTCGATGGGAGATTTTGCCAAAAGTGTACAAAGGCTGAAAGATGGCCAAATCCAGCCGGCCGAAAATCCCCACGGAATCCTTATCATTGTTCTGGATAAACCCCGAAAAAACACCCGGCGCGATTTCTTCGTTGACGATCACGGTGGGCAGATCCGCATTTTCCGAAGGACCCGTGGTCCCCACCAGTTCCAGCTGAGGGAACATGCCGCCCCGAGCCTGCATGAGATCGCTTCTGGCGGCGGCCACCTGCTGTTCGGACTGCTTCAACTGGGGGCTGTAGGCGACGGCAAGTTCAATGAGCTGTTCCAGACTCAATACCTCCGGCTCTTGAGCGCCGGCCCTCACCGCAACTCCCGCGAGAAGAAACATGCAAAATACGAGGATGAGGAAGTTCTTCGCCGTGGCATGGGCGTTTCGCATCTCTCCACTCTCCTTATTTGTTGTTGAAATGACCACAATTTTGGCAAGATAGCTCACTTTTGAGACCATGGAAAGCGTTATTCCTCTCATTTCGATCACCCCGCTTGACACCCCTCGACGGTTTTGTTAGCTAAGCAGTGCCCAGAGGGAAGGAGTTGCATGGGACGGCGTGGCGACTCGTGAGGCTGCGGCCTGTGATTCGGCATTCATCGAAGAAAACTTGACGGAACGGTCCCCCGAGCCATGAGTGCCCTCGCTGTTGAGGCCGGCACAGGCATCGACAGGCGAGGTTTTGTTCGATCACAGAGAGTCCGGGTTTCGGAGGCGACGGACTGCCCGCTTTCGAGGCCGGTGAGGCCTCCGATGAACCTCCTGCTCTTCGGCATCCCGAAGGGCCACGAGAAGATGACCATCGGCAGGCAGCCGAAAGCTCAGGCTGCCCGCTGACAATGGGATCACAAGAGTTTGAAGTTGAAGGAAAAACGCACTCTGATCATCAATGCCGACGATCTTGGATATTCGAACGGCATCAATGAAGCCATTTTTCGTTGCCATCGTCAAGGGGTCTTGCGAAGCGCCACACTTCTCGCCGGGGGCGATGCTTTTGCGCACGCCGTGAAGGGTGCTGCGCGCCATCCGGATCTGGGCGTCGGCGTCCACCTGTGCCTCACAGAAATGCCGCCGGCAGCCCCCGCCAATACCATCCCCGACCTGGTCGACGAAACAGGCAGACTGCCTCGCTCTCCGGCCGCTCTCCTCAGAGGAATCCTCTCCCGTCGCGTGTCTTTGGAATCGATTCGAACAGAACTTCATTCCCAACTCTCGCGCATTGTGGACAGCGGCGTTCGCCCCACGCACCTGGACACGCACAAGCATGTGCACCTCATTCCTCAGGTTCTCCGCGTCGTCCTGGAACTCGCGGCCCGTTTCAGCGTGCCCTGGATACGCAGCCCATTCGACATGAGCCCTCTGATGCCCCTGCTGAAAACCGTTGCGGGCAAAAACCGTCGAGTCTTTCTGGCACAGCACTTGAGGGGCTGCGCCACGAGAGTTTTGCACAAATCCTTTCAACGGGAGGTCCGCAAAGCCGGTTTGCTCGCACCGAAAGCCTTTTTTGGAATCTCCCTCACAGGACTCTGGACTGAACAAGCAGCCCGGTGCCTGGTTGAGCGCATGCCGCCGGGCGTGACGGAATGGATGATGCACCCGGGCGACTGTGATGCACAACTGCGCCGCAGGAGCACCCGCCTCCTGCACCAGCGCGAAGCGGAACGCGACCTTCTGCTGTCGTCTTTCCTGAAACAAACCCTGCTGGAAGAGGGTATCCAGCTCAGACATTTTGGAGAGAACCTGTCGTGCTGAACGCAACCGAATCGGCTTCAAAACATTTCGTTCGGGATCATGAGGAGGTCTCGAACCCCGTGGTCTCGGTGGTCATTCCCCTGCACAACGAGGCGGCCACCCTTCTGGAACTTTACGCGCGGGTGAAACAGACCATGGAATCGGTGGGGCTTGCGTGGGAACTGGTCCTGGTGAATGACGGAAGCACGGACAAGACACCTCAGCTCCTGGACCAGTTGTTCGAGGAAGACTCTCGAATCGTCGTCGTGCATCTGCGCAGAAATTATGGTCAGACTCCGGCGCTCATGGCGGGCTTCGACCATGCCGGAGGCGAATTTGTTGTGGCCATGGACGGGGATCTGCAGCATGCCCCCGAGGAGATTCCCAATTTTCTTGAAAAAATTCAGGAAGGTTATGACCTCGTTTCAGGCTGGCGCGTGCGGCGCTCCGATGCCCTGCTCACTCGAACCATCCCTTCGCGAATCGCCAATTGGCTCATGGCCAAAGTCTCCGGAGTCCGCCTGCACGATTTTGGAACCACCTTCAAGGCTTATCGGCGCGACGTTCTTTCGGACCTGAGATTGTACGGCGAATTGCATCGCTTTGTGCCTGCCTTGTCGGCCCTGAACGGCGCTCAAATCGTCGAAATTCCCATCAAAGACATGGGGCGCAATTCCGGGAAATCCCACTACGGCCTGTCCCGAACCTTCCGCGTCATGTTCGACCTGCTCACAGTGGGTTTCATGATGCGCTACATGACACGCCCCCTGCACTTTTTCGGCAAGCTCTTCCTGGCCTGCACGGCGCTCTCCTCCCTGATCGCATTCTTTCTGCTTTTTCGAAAATTTATTGAGGGCGTCCACATTTTTCAGGTCCATGGACCGCTCACCCTCTTCAGCGCCGTACTCCTGCTGGCGGGCGTCCAGTTTCTGGTCATCGGCCTTCTGGGTGAAATCATGGTTCGTGTCTACTTTGAATCTCAAAACAAGAAAATCTACGCCGTACGGAGGCTCTGTCGAAGAAACTGACAGGGGATGGGTGCGGAAGACCGCGTGAGGTGTGAACCTTCCTGGGGCTTTATCGAAAATGCATGGAAATGATTCAGGAAATGTTGGAGTCGATGGCCTCCGCACCGTCGGCCCCCATGCAGGGGATGCGGGGGATCAAGAACTTTGGGCCGCCACCTGCTTGGCTTCAGCCCTTTCCCTGTAAATCAGGTAAACATTTCTGGTGTAGATGAAGAGCCCTGCGGCCTGTCCGAGGATAAAAACAGGGTCCTTCCTGAGAATGGCATAAACGAGAAGGAGGGCCCCGCCGGCAAGGCTCAGAAGCCAAAACGTCAGAGGAACAACGCTTCGCCCCTGCCTCTCGCTCGCAATCCATTGGACGAGAAAACGGGCGGAAAACAATCCCTGAGCGACAAATCCCAGCACCAAAACCCACGTCTGCATTGTGTGTTGATCCTTCCCTGATGATCCGAGCGAAAATCAAGCAACTCCGGCTCAAGGACAGCGGCAGGGGATGACCTCCGAGGGAGCCCCCCTCTCTCTACGGGAGGTTTTTCCGGGCCTTCAACCTTCGAGCCCTTTTTATAATAAGTTCATCGTGCATTCGGCAAGGTCGAATCCCCGGGTAAAAAGGAGAGGTCCGAATGCCGGGTCAAGCGGCCGCCGCCATCATCCGGGCATGCCTGCCTGCAGTTTGTTTTGAAGAAAGAGTCGCGGCGCTCTGCCGCACGAGATCCCGCCCACGCTGCCGAAGCCCGCAGGGGTGATGCCTGCTCGGAAGTTCGGCACCTCTTTGAAGGCTAGGGCAACAGAGGCGAGATTTCAGCTCAGTCTTTGAAAATCACAGTGAGATTGACTGCTTCCCTTTATTCAACTATCATTCTGGCGCGCTGTTGTTCTGTGCAGAACCCGGGGTAGACCTTCCCGGACCGGCCTGGAATCTTGGCCTGAAGGGAGAAGGCAACTTCAGGAAATGACGACGAGCCGACGGCCCGGAGCGTCACTTCCCTGGACACCGTGTTTGGGGACTTCACGAGGAGAGGCGCGGGCTCCCCCGCCGGCCTGGGGGCGCTGAGCCGAAGATCCCTGAAAATTCCGCTGCAGCGGTGAGACGATCCATGAAGATCAAATTTGGTATCATGCTCAAACTGTTTGTCTTTTATTTTTTCCTGATCGCGATATTTTTCGGAACGATCCTCGTACTTTTTGTACAGATTCATCACATCCTGCGCATTTCGGAAGACATTGTCAACGTGCATTACAAGGTCTCATCAGCTTCGAAAAAGATGATCGACAGCCTGGTGTGGATGGCTGAGAGCGAAAGCAAGTACAATCTCCTGAAGAAAGAGGACTACAAAGAATACTTTCTCACGGCCAAGAAAGAATTCGAGGCGAGCCTGGAGGAGATCCTCAGCCTTCAAAAGACCGTCAACCCGGCCGAGAATCCGTGGCGGGAACTCCAGCGGGACTATGTGGCCCAGGCCCCCACCACTACCGATGTGCAACAGGATGATGACGACATGGCTCAGGTCCTCTGGATTGCGGAAGATGTCATACGCGACTGGATACAGCGCATTTCCGAGGCTCGAGCCGACAACGAGCACCAGATTGAAGGGAACATGCGCATCCTGAACCAGTGGGGCCGCAACGCTTTTCACTGGGGCATCCTTGGCCTGGCCGTTTCCGCCGTTTTGGGCCTCATGGGAAGCATCTTCCTCACCCGGTCCATGAACCGCCCGCTCCGAGAGCTCCGTCAGGGAATTCACACCGTGTCCTCGGGAGGACTCAAGGAACCCATCAGTGTCAATTCCAAGGATGAGTTCGGTGAACTCGCCGCCGCATTCAATGAAATGGGACTTCGGCTCCAAAATGAAGAGCGGATGCGGTCCGATTTTATCTCCATGCTGAGTCACGAAATTCGGACGCCACTGACCTCCATCCGGGAATCCATCAACCTCATTGCCGAAGAGGTCATGGGCAGCATCAACGAAAAACAGCGGAGATTCCTGCAGATCGCCAGCCGGGAAATGGAGCGGATCACGGCTCTCCTGCGCCACCTTCTGCAGGTCTCCCGACTCGAGGCCGGCGGCCTTCACATGGCTCCCCGCCCGATTGAACCCCTCGAGCTGATCTCGGGAAGCGTCTATCGGGCCACGCCCGCGGCGGAGGCCAAGAACATTCAGATCGAAACCCACGTGGATCCTCATGCGCCGCTCATTCTGGGTGACTTTGAAAACCTCCAGCAGGTGCTCCTCAATCTCCTGGGAAATGCGATAAAATACTCCCCCCGAGACAGTCGCATCACCCTCAGCGTGCAGAGAAGCTCATCGATTGAGGCCAACGGGCTGATCTTCTCTGTCTCGGACCATGGACCCGGGATTCCCGAAAACGAACGAGAGCTGGTGTTTCACAAATATTTCAGGTCCGCGGGTGTCCGGGACGAAGTGGACGGAGCAGGTCTGGGCCTGAGCATTTCCAAGCACATCGTCGAAGCTCACGGTGGGCGGATTTGGGTGAGCAACGCTCGCGAGGGCGGCAGTACCTTTTCGTTCACAATCCCTTTTTTTTCAGAGGCAGAAGAAAATGCGCAGGCAGTCTGACAGCAGTTTCAACGGCAACCTTGCGTTGGTATGGGTTTGTGTCCTCTTTTTGCTCTTTCTCTCCGCATGCAGGTCCATGCCTGAGCAGGCGCTCCCCTTGGCCGAGCCCCTCCCGGATCCCTCCCAGGTCGGCATGAAGGATCCGGGCCTGGACGTCTGGCAGGAGGGAGTGAAGTTTTTCGAGGCCGGAGAATATGAAAAGGCTCTCGTCGTTTTTGAAACGGTGCACGAGAATGCCCACAGCGATGAACTGCGCAATCAGGCTCTTTTTGATCAGATCGCTGTCTTGCTGTTCCTGGCCCAGTCCCCGGAGGAATACGGCCAGGCACTGAGCAGATGGAATCAATGGGGCCCGCCCTCCCTTCCCGAGCCCGTCCACGTGGACCCCCGAACTTTGACCCCATTTCTGAGGAAACTGAATCCGCCCAAACAGTTGGAGTCCCCCGAACGTCGCGACATTCATGGGGGGGGTGAAAAAGGGCACGACAACGCCTACACGAATTACCTGCTGTGCAGACAGGCGCTCCGCAACAGGGACAAGGAAGTTGATAGACTGAAAGCAAGCCTCGTCGAAAGAGCTAGAGAAATCAGGAACCTGCGCAGACAGATCAACTCGCTCGAGGAAATTCATTTGAAATTTCAGGGATTGAAACAAGAGTCCGCCACCCCTTAGGCCAGGGCACGGCAGCGCAGGCCCTTGGGTTTGAATGTCCACTGCAGGCCGGAAGGAACCGGCAGCAGAGGAAATCGTGCACCCGTGGTGCACGACAGATCATGGGAGAATAATCGGTGGGCACAACAAAACAAACCGTCCTGGTGGTCGACGACGACACCCACATCCTGGAGGTCCTGGAGGCCAGGCTTTCTTCCGCGTCCTTCGTGGTGCTCAGCGCTGCCAACGGTTCGGAGGCCCTGGAGATCCTCGCAAACCAGCACATCGATCTCATGATCTCCGACATTCGCATGCCGGGCATGAGCGGCATGGAGCTTTTTGAGCAGGTGCGTGCGCGCCACGCCGATCTTCCCGTGATCTTTCTGACGGCGTTCGGAAACATCCCCGACGCCGTCAAAGCCGTCAAAGCAGGCGCCTGCGACTACCTCACCAAACCCTTCGACGGCAAAGAACTGCTCAGCAAGGTGAAAGAGTTTCTGAAGCCTCGGGCGGCCAAATCTTCCGAGTCACGAACCGCCCCTGTTTCGCACGCACTCTGCGTCGGGGAAAGTCGGGTCATGAGGGAACTCATGGGCCTCATTGAGAGAGTGGCCCCCAGTGACGTGAATGTGTTGCTCCTCGGGGAGAGCGGCGTGGGCAAGGAACGGGTGGCCAAGCTCATCCACGAAATGGGCCGCCGTCGTACACAGCCTTTTGTGGTGGTGGACTGCGGCTCGACGCCGACCGGGCTTCTGGAAAGTGAACTTTTCGGGCATGTGAGGGGGGCTTTCACGCACGCCATCCGCGACAAAAAGGGTCTCATCGAATCTGCGGACAAGGGGACACTGTTTCTGGATGAAATTGGGAACATTTCTCAGGAAATGCAGGTGCGTCTGCTGAGATTTCTCGAGGACCGCAAGATCCGGCGCATCGGCGAACTCAAGGAGATCCCGGTGGATTGCCGGGTCATCTCCGCAACCAACGTGGACCTTCCTGCAGAAGTCGAAGCGGGGGAATTTCGCGAGGATCTCTACTACAGGCTTCGCGTGGTCACGCTGAAAATTCCTCCCCTGCGCGAGCGAAAAGAAGACATCCCGCCCCTCGCCAATCATTTCGTCCAGGCTTACTGTCGTCATCAGGGAATCCCCCCGCTCAAGATCCCGGTGGAAACGATGAAGTGGCTCCTCCAGTACCCCTGGCCCGGCAATGTGAGGGAATTGAAGAATGCACTCGAGGCCGGGGTAGTGCTCTGCACCAACGGCATCCTGCGCCCCGAAGACCTCCAGTTGAGCGACCTGTCAAAATCGTTGCCCCACGGCGTTGGAGAGACGGCAAAAGGCGCCCCGCTCTCTTTGGAGAGCAGCGAAAAAAACGCGATCCTCAGAGCCCTCCAGCAGGCCAACTGGGTTCAAAAGGACGCGGCCCAGCTGCTGGGCATCAGCCGAAGGGCCATTCACTACAAGATCAAGAAATATGGCATCGAGTTATTGGGCAGGAAAGGCTCCCCCCTGGAGGAAAGCCCTGAGGACTAGAAATTGCCGGGACAGCATGCAGGGGCGGCCATGCTTCCCGCCGGGACGAGTTCCCGGAGCCCGCCACCCTGTCCACGCAAGCCGCCCGCTGAGATTGAGCAGGGCATCTGCTGACGATCAACTTCTTCTTTCGATTCGGAATGGGCATGTCGGGAGGAATCGCGAGAATACCATTTGACGATGGGGAAATTGCAACGCTGCGGCACGCCATTTCCATTTCCGAGGAAATCATCAGCGATTATTACAAGCTGTCAACCTCGCAATGGAAACGCTACCGTTATGACATTCAATCCCTGAAGGATTTGCACGAGTCTGAAGTCATCGATGTCGCCTTCGCCCAAATCTACCGCTACGCCCGCTCTCCCCACCAGAAACTCAGGGGCAGTGAAACGGGCGACTATTTCAAGATCTGCCTTCAGGACCATGTGATTCGCCATGCAGTCGAGCGGGATCCACACATTGAACTGCTGCCGCTCGCCACATACATCTCCACCCATGAGCTGATCCACGTCGTCCGGTTTGCAAAATTCATCCACGGATTCGAGAGCTCGCCGGCCGAACGCGAAGCAGAAGAAGCGCGAGTGCATGCCTTGACCCACCAGCTCCTCCAGGATCGCAAGATCCGGGGTCTTGCGGAAGTTCTGACCGCGTTCAAAACCTGCCGGACCATGGAAACTTTTTCCGGAATCCCATGATGGATGCCGTGAAAGCCTCAACCTTCTGCTTGTTGAGGCACATGGCCTGTGCTATTTAGTTTGTTTTTCGACAGGAGCAGGAACTGCGAAGAAGGGGGATGATCCAAAGTCATGAGTGAAAAAATAACGCCGGCGGAAGTTCAACACGTGGCGGATTTGGCCCGGCTGGAGCTCACGGAATCGGAAATGGTCCGCATGACGGAGCAGATGAACCAGATCCTGAACTACATGGAAACGCTCAACCAGCTGGACACACTGGGCATCGAGCCCACCACCCACGCCATTCAGCTGCAGAATGTGTTTCGTCCCGATGAGACCAGAGAATCCATGGACCGGGATCTCGGCTTGTCCAATGCGCCTCACAGCGACGGCGTGAATTTCATCGTGCCCAAAGTGATTTGAGTCCCAGAAAAAGGAAAGCGCCATGCTACTCCATTCCCTGACCGTCCATGAATTGCGGCGTCTGCTGGTGCGCAGGGAGATCAAGGTTTCCGAGGCGGTCGAAGCTTACCTGGAGCGCATCGACAGGGTGGATCCCGAAATCGGGGCCTATTTGACGGTGACGGCAGACCTGGCTCGCAGGGAGGCGGCCCTTTACGATGAAGGGAAAAAAGATCTGGCCGGTTCTCCCCTGGCCGGGGTGCCTTTGAGCATCAAGGACGTCTTGTGCACCAGGGGCATCAAGACCACCTGCGGCTCGAAAATCCTGAAAAATTTCGTGCCGCCATACGATGCAACGGTCATCGAGTGGTTTCAGAAGGCGGGTTTCGTGCTTTTGGGGAAAACCAACATGGATGAGTTCGCCATGGGATCTTCCACTGAAAACTCCGCTTTCGGCCCCACCCGCAATCCCTGGGATCCGACCAGGGTTCCCGGCGGTTCCAGTGGAGGATCCGCAGCAGCGGTTGCCGCTGAACTGTGTGCCGCCTCACTGGGAACGGACACAGGAGGCTCCATCCGGCAGCCGGCGTCCTTCTGCGGTGTGGTGGGGCTCAAACCCACCTACGGGAGGGTCTCCCGCTACGGGCTGGTCGCCTTTGCATCTTCCCTGGATCAAATCGGCCCCATCACCCGCGACGTGGAAGATGCTGCCCTCATCCTGCAAACCCTCGCGGGCTACGACCCCCGAGATTCCACTTCCGTGGACCTGCCCGTCCCCGACTACGTCGCAGCTCTCAAGGAGCCCATCAAGGGCCTCAAACTGGGGATTCCCAGGGAGTACTTCATCGAGGGAATCCACCCCGACGTCGCGGCATCCGTGCAAAAGGCCATCGAGCAGTTCCAGGCACTCGGAGCAACAACCGTCGAGGTATCCCTGCCCCACACCAGCTACGGGGTGGCCGCCTATTACATCATCGCCCCGGCAGAGGCGTCTTCAAACCTCGCCCGCTATGACGGGGTGAAATACGGCCACCGGAGCACCGACGCCAGGGACCTCATGACCCTCTATCGGCGGAGCAGATCAGAGGGATTCGGAGCGGAGGTCAAGCGGAGGATCATGCTCGGGACCTACGTGCTTTCCGCCGGCTATTACGATGCCTACTACAAGAAAGCCTCCCAGGTG
The DNA here is from genome assembly GCA_964654275.1 of uncultured Syntrophobacteraceae bacterium. GTDB lineage: Bacteria > Desulfobacterota > Syntrophobacteria > Syntrophobacterales > Syntrophobacteraceae > SLCH01. The sequence continues at coordinate 38,442 of CAZZHS010000021.1, read as the reverse complement.
CGGACCCTCATTCGAAGCGATTTCGTTCAGGCCTTCGAAAAGTGTGACGCACTCCTCACCCCCGTGGCGCCCATACCAGCCTTCGCAATCGGGGAGAAGACGGACGACCCCCTCCAGATGTACCTGAGCGATGTCTTCACACTCCCGGCGAGTCTGGCGGGAATCCCCGGCATTTCCATTCCCTGTGGGGTTTCGTCGGAAAATCTGCCCATCGGGCTCCAGATTCTGGGACCCCATTTCAGAGAGGACCTCATACTCCGCCTGGCCCATCATTTTGAGCAGGCAACGGATCACCATCAGAGAAGACCTCGGTTGGATTGACCAGCCCGGAAAAAGGGTTTCAGGTCCCAAAGCGGTCGAAGCCGATCCCGCAAAAAGTTCTCCGTGCGCTGCCCGACCGGGCATGGCCCCCGCAAGGAAACCGGAGTGGGGCATCGGGATGACAAGAGGTCTCGCGTCAGCCTTCCGGCGGGAAATAACGCTTGGGAACGACCACGATCCCTCTGGGCGTCACATGAAAGCGCTTGCGATCTTCATTGGGGTCGATACCGATTTGAGTTCCCGGTGGGATCACATTGTGTTTGTCGATGATGGCCTTTTTGATGCGGCATTCACGCCCGATTTCCACATCATCCATGATCACCGATTCGTCCACCTGGGCCCAGCTGCGCACCGTGACCTTGTAGGAAAGGACGGAGCTGCGCACGGTTCCCCCACTGATGATGCAGCCCGGAGAAACTATGGAATCCAGGGCGCTTCCAACCCGGGGGGGTCTCGCTTCGGGCTGGTTGAACACGAACTTGGCTGGAGGATACTGCCTCTGAAAGGTGCGGATGGGCCACAGGGAGCCGTACAGATTGAAAAAGGGATCCACACCCGTCAGATCCATGTTGGCATTCCAATAAGCATCCAGCGTGCCCACATCCCGCCAGTACTGAGAATCCCGGGTGCCGTCCACGAGGCGCAGGCGCCTTATGCCGTCGGGATCGATCATGTAGATGTAGTCCTTGATTTTGTTCAGACGACGGTAGGGGTACGCCATCACCTTATAGTTCTCGATGAGTCTCGGGATGATGTCCTTCCCAAAATCATCGGCATCGGTCTTCTTGAGAAGCTCCAGGAGGAGGCTGGTCTTAAAAAGATAAATTCCCATGGACGCCAATGAACGGTCCGGGTCGTCGGGAATGGGCTTGGGGTCGGCGGGCTTCTCTTCCCAGGCCCGGATGCGCAGGTCGCCGTCCACCCCTGCGATGCCGAATTCGGAAGCCTGCGCTCGATCCACCTCCAAAAGACCCACGGTCACATCGGCGCCCGTCTGTTCATGGTATTCGCGGAAGGCGGCATAATCCATTTTGTAGACGTGGTCGCCCGAGAGGATCAGCACATGCATGGGGTTTTCCCTCTCGATGAGATAGAGGTTCTGGCGCACGCAGTCGGCTGTGCCCTGGTACCACTGTTCCCCGGTCCTCTGTTGGGGCGCGGCAATGCGCAAATAGTGCCCCAGGTCGCCCGAAAAGATGTTCCATCCCTCTTCGAGATGATCCACCATGGACTGGGACTTGTATTGTGGGAAGATCAGGATTTTGTAGAGTTGCGAGTTGATGCAGTTGCTCAGGGGAATGTCGATGAGCCGGTAAATGCCGCCGAAAGGCACCGCCGGCTTGGAGCGGTCCTCCGTGAGCGGCAGCAGCCGCTGTCCCTTGCCCCCTGCCATGATGACGGTGAGCACATCCTTCATAATCCCCCCTTTTCCTAGCTTTTTGGGACAACCATCAAGGAGAAACCCGGCCCTTCGGGATCATGGGAACATCAAGACCATGCCTTTTCAGACCGCGGTTCCTCATCCTGTTTCCCGTGGATTTCTCGAGAGCCCGTCGGGGCGCTGTTCAAAATTTTCGTGTCACTGGCGGAGGTATTCCAGCGGAGCCTCGGGAAAATCGTTCCCCCGGTACACTTCCCGGCCCTTCTGATCCACGATCACAAAAAGCGGGATACCCTGAACGCCGTAGGCCCGCGACACCTTGCTGTCCGTGTCGTACAAAATGGGCCAAGTGGCCGGGTGACCTTTCTGAAATCGCTTCACACGCTCGAGGGAGTCGCCGGATCCGACATTGATCCCCAAAATCTCCAGGTCATTTTCGCTGACTTCCCGCCGCAACTTGGCAAGCTTCGGTTTGGCGGAAATACAGTGGGGACACCAGGTGGCCCAGAAGTAGAGCAGGACCGCCTTCTCCTCACGTAAACCGCTCAACTTGACCGTGTTTCCCTCCAGATCCTGAAGTTCGAAATCGGGAGCCATCCTCTCAGTGGCTCCCCGAGCCGCCATGAGCCCGGTTTTCTCTTCATCCTCCACGGCAACACCTGTTCCCCTCAGCACGAAATGAAACGCCAGGACACTTGCCACCAGCATGAGGACACAGGTTTGAACAGCCAAACGTTTCGTGGTCATATCCAGAATTCTCCTGTCTTAATAAAAAAGTACTCAGCCGCAAGAATCATGAGGAGGCCGAAAAATTTCTGCACACGCTGCATCCAGATTCCCGAACGGGGCAGGGAGGTCAGCAGGCCGGTGAAGGTGCCGACCACGATCACCAGCCCCCCGAGGCCAAAGGAAAAAACGAAGAGCATCCCTATCCCCCAGAGCACATCCTGCCGGGTGGCCACCAAGGTCAGAAGAACCCCCAGAATGGGGGTGGTGCACGCACTGATGACCAGAGCGGAGGCTCCACCGAGCAGCACACTTGTCAATATATCATGCCCCGGCAGATCACGCACACGGATCCGGTTTAGAAAAGCCGGAGGCTGCAGAGGCACCACGTCCAGCATGACCAGTCCCGAAAGAAGACAGATGTTCCCCACAATCAGGTAGGTCCAGTGACTCATGGAGATGGAGCCGAACACCTGCCCCGAGAGGGCGGCAAACGCTCCCAAAGAAGCATACACCACCGCCAGCCCCAGGACATAAAAAAAGGAGAGCACAAATCCTCTCCACTTGCTCCCCCGTGCCTTGCCACCCACAAAGGCCACGGTGATGGGGATCATGGGGTAGGTGCACGGAGTGAATCCCGCCAGGAGACCTCCCAGAAACGAGAGAAACAGAGCGAAGAACGGTCTGGTCGTGACGAGGGTCTCAAACTGCCCCAGCCATTCCAACGTTCAAGTCCTTTCTGCCTCCAGTCAGACCATTCGGAGCTGCTTTAACATCTGGAAGCATTTGAGATCCCTGCCCGTGTGGGCACAAATGGTGTCCATGAGCCCACGGAACAGGAGAAGTCTCTTGTCCGGTGCAAATCGATGACGCCAAATTTTTTCCAGGGGCAATCTCCTGCAGAGATCCAGAAGCATAAGGCTCCCGAGATCCAGGGGCAAGGAGGCATCGCCGTTCAACGCGTGCTTTCTGCAGGCCAGGATCCCCTTGCGCACCTGCCATTTCCAGTGCCTCGAGGACCTGAGAGGCGCCCTGCAAAGGGAGCATTCCCTCAAGGCCGGGAGATAGCCGCCGCCGTCCAGGAATCGAACGGCGAACAAAAGTGCCGCATTCAGCGGCTCCCGCCCCCCCGCAAGGTTTTCAAGCGCTTCCTCGAGCAGATCCAGCCAACTCTTTTCCGACTGACCCTCGGGAGCCATTTCCAGGAAAATCTCACACGCCAGTATCCCAAGGAGCCAGCGATCCAATTCGGTGCGCAGGCCGGAATACGGTTCGAGCAGCTTGCAGGCTTCGATCCACACCAGGGACTTTTTGACCCTGAAGGTGATTTGAACCAGGCTGCACGGCTCCAGGCAGTTCACAAACCGTCTGCGGCTCCTTCTGGCGCTTTTGGCAAGGCCCGTCAGCCGCCCCTGGGCTTCACAAAAAAAGGAAACGAGCCGGTCGGATTCCCCATAATCCCGTGTCCTCAGGATGACTGCGCGTGTCGTGATGCTTTTCATAACTCCCGTTCGCGACGATCCCTCTCAACAAAAGGAACACGGGTGTGCAAAATCCGGCCCGCAACAACGCGAAGTCCATGGGCAAACCTCAAACAGGCCCGTTCGATGACCCTCGACGGAATCCTGGTGCAGCCTGCCGGCGACGTTCATTCCTGTGCCATGTATTTGGGATCGGGGAGGCGAAACCGGAGGACACTCCCTGACTTTCCCGGGAGCTTCAAAGGACGGCCATTCCATTCCATGTTCACTCCACCCGCGTTCCCCAGAACGATCTGGATGGTTTCTCTGACCGTCCACTCTCTGCTGTCACCCATTTTCAAGAGAGCGCTTTGCGTGGTCGTTTTGTCGATTCTCACCTGAATCCAGGTTTCCTGCAGGGCTCGAACAGTCAACCGATTCAGCCCGTTTTCACCGTGAGCCTGCAGTTGCTCGGCGGCAGCAGGTGGGGAAGTCCCTGCGACCTGTGGAAGCTGGTTTTCCGCACTCGCACCTATTGGAACGGATACGGCGTTCTGCATGGGTTCCCCGGAATCCGATCGTTCCATCGGGACAGTCAGGGAAGAAAGCCTCTGATCCGCTCCTCCCCCTGCAGCGATTCCTGCACGTTCCCGGGCATCCCCGGAGGGAAGCGACCCGTCGGCAGAGACGGCGTTTTCTTTGACGGAGGGAGCTTCCGAACCATCTCGGGTCATGAGCGTTGACTTGCTGGAGAGATCGGCGGGGATCTCCTGCTGCGGAAAACCGGCCGTCTTCAGAGCGTCCAGGCTCAAAAGGCTTTGACGCTTTTCATAGATGTGCAGCCCCCCAAAGAAGGCCAGGGCTACAACGGCAACAGTGACTCCAAAAAGAAAGAAACCCCAGCGGTTCTTGGATCGAAAAACTTTCTGCGCCTCGCTGTAGCGTTGAATCCCTTCACGCTGAGAGTCAAAGGAATCGATTTTTGCAGCATATTTTTCCAGCAACTCCCTGGAGTCTATCCCCAGTGCGGAACAATAGGATGCGATGAACTTGCGGATGAGCAGCGGAGTGCCAATTTTCTCGAAATTGCCTTCCTCCATGGCGTTGAGGACGTTTCGGCTCAGGCTGACCTGCCTGGAAACGTCTTCCAGCGTCAGACCCCGCTGCTCTCGTTGCGACTTCAAATGATCCGCAAGTTCTCGCATGATATCCCGGCTCTCGACTTAGGGGTTACAGGCGAATGTCCACAAAAGCCTTACTCTCCAGATCGCGGACCCACTGTTCAAGCTTCCGGCTCACTTCCTGCTGAAAGAGTTCGCGTTTCGCCTTCTCACGGACATCCGCGTCGGAGAGCTTCATTTGATCTTTCCTCACGTCCAGAACCTTGAGAATGTAGTGCCCCCCCATTCCCTGGACAACGGGCGAAACCTGGCCGACATTCAGACCACTGACGGCGGCCGCAATTTCGGGAGCCAGTTCTTCCGCCGCAATGAACCCGATGTCGCCCCCTTCTTCAGCAGCGGGTCCCTTGGAGTACTGTGCCGCCAACTTTGCAAAGTCCTCTCCCTTCTTCAACCGCTCCAGGATGCTGTCGGCGGTGCCCCGGTCGGCTCCACCCGCAGCCGGGGAAGAGGGCAGAAAAATGATCGCCAGATGGTATTTCTCGGTTGAAGCTGTCGTCGCCCTGGGATTTGCTTTCAGGTAGGCTTCCACCTGATCGTCCGTGATGATGGTCTTGGACTTGAAAACCCGGTCCACCAGGCGTGCCCGCTCCATCTGCTTCCGGACTTCCTGGCGGAACTGTTCCATGGTCAGGCCCTGCTCCTGAAGCATGAGTTCAAATTGAGCGTCGGTGAAACCATTTTCGGCCTTGATCCCGGCGACCGCGTTGTTCAATTCGGACTCGCTCACAGTGATATTGAGCCGCTTGACCTCCTGATCCGCCAGTTGCTCTTGGATCATCTGTTCCAGCACAGCCCGTTCCATCTGGTTTCTGACGGCGGGGTCCGTAAGGTCCAGGCCGAGGGTCTCCCTCTCGGCCAGCCGAACTTTTTCCTGCAGCTCGCTCCACAGGATCACCTGCCCGTTCACCACCGCCACAATGCGATCGATGGTGTTGGCATTCACCCGGGTCACCACTGCCATCAAGCATAACAACAAAAACATGACCTTTGAATATCGGTGCATGAAAAGCTCCTGAGATCTGTCAACGCCAAACGCCGTGTTTGAGACTCCGCCGGCAAATGAACCACTTTGTGCGTTTCATGAACGGCATCAAACACTTACACTGCCATTATAAGCTACTGAATTCACTGGATATCACTATCATTTTCCAGATGCTCTTGCAACATCCTTTTGAGGCGACCCACCCGCTGCGCCATGTGTTTGCCCCAGATTTCAATCCTCAATCTGCCCTCCCCATCCACCAGGTGTTCACACCTCTTCTGCTGAAGCAGAGGAATGATCTCAAAAAGCCTGGCAGGACCTTCAAACTGGATGAGAAAATTGTTTTCCTGCCCATCCACTTTCACAATGCCCAGCCGCTTGCACAGGAGACGAAACTGCGCCATGAGCACCAGATTGCGGACATTTTCCGGAAAGGGACCGTAGCGATCCCGCCACTCCCTGGCGAGCTGTTCGATCTGCGCTTCCTGTGAAGCCGTGGCCAGCCTCTTGTAGCCCAGAAGCCGCTGATCGTTATCGGGAATGAAGGTCTGGGGCAGGAAGGCCGAAATAGGGATATTGATCTCGGGGTCGACCGCCTCCCGCTCCGGTTTTTCCCCTTTGAGCCCCTTCACGGCCTGTTCGAGAAGCTCGATGTAGAGCTCGTAGCCCACAGCGGCGATATGCCCCGACTGCGATGCCCCCAGGATCGTGCCCCCCCCTCGAATTTGCAGGTCGTTGAGAGCGATCTTGAAACCCGCGCCCAGCGCGCTGAAATCCAGGAGAGCCCGCAGCCGCTTTTGTGCATCCCTCGTGATGAGGTGTTCGTCGGGGATGAGCAGATAGGCATAGGCCTGCTCCGTGGATCGCCCCACCCGCCCGCGAAGCTGATAAATCTGCGCCAGGCCGAACTTGTCGGCCCGGTTGATGACGATCGTGTTGGCCGCCGGAATGTCGAGCCCCGATTCGATGATGGTCGTGCAGACGAGCACATCGACTTTCCGCTGGATGAAGTCCAGCATGACCTTCTCCAGCTCCCGCTCCTTCATCTGACCATGAGCCACAGCGATACGGGCTTCAGGGATGAGTCCACCGAGGAAAGTCGCCATCTGGTAAATGGACTGGACATGGTTGTGAACGAAGAAGACCTGCCCGTGGCGGGCGAGTTCGCGAAGAATGGCTTCCTTGATGGTGAACTCATCGTATCTGCAGACAAAGGTCTCGATGGCGCGGCGGTCTTCAGGGGGAGTCTCGATGGTCGAGAGGTCTCGAATTCCCGACAGTGACATGTGCAGAGTTCTTGGAATGGGAGTGGCCGTGAGGGTGAGCACGTCGACGGAGACTCGAAATTGCTTCAGTTTCTCCTTGTGTTTCACCCCGAAACGGTGCTCCTCATCCACAATGACCAGCCCCAAGTCCTTGAAGACCACATCCTTTTGCAGGAGCCGATGGGTGCCGATCACCACATCCACGGCCCCGTTTTTCAGGTCGTCGACCACCTTTTTCTGCTGGGCGGATGTTTTGAAGCGGCTCAGAGAAGCCACGTGCACAGGAAATCCCTCGAACCTCTCCTTGAAGGCCTGGTAATGCTGTTCCGCCAAAATGGTGGTGGGAACCAGCATGGCCACCTGCTTGCCGTCCATGACAGCTTTGAAGGCGGCGCGCAACGCCACTTCCGTTTTGCCGTATCCCACATCGCCGCAAATCAGCCGATCCATGGGCCGTGGAGAGGACATGTCGCTCAGAACATCCTCGATGGCGTGCAGCTGGTCTCGAGTCTCCTCGTAGACGAATTTGGCTTCAAACTCGTGATAGAGGTCATCGGGAGGGGAAAAGCGAAAGCCTTCTTTGACAGACCTGGCCGCAAAAATCTGAAGGAGTTCTTCCGCGATTTTTTCCGTGGTTTCCTTGGCTTTCCGCTTGGCAGCCTCCCAGGATTTGCCGCCCAGCCTGTCCAGACGGGGCTCCTGGCCTTCGACGCCCAGGTACTTCTGCACCTTCTGCAGCTTTTCCACGGGGACGTAGAGGCGATCTGAATCCTGGTAGCCGAGCAGAAGAAAATCACTCTCGATGCCTCCCACCTCCAGATGCACCAGATCTTTGTAGACGCCGATGCCGTGGTCCACATGAACCACGTAATCCCCCACCCGCAGGTCTTCAAACGAATTGAGAAACAGTCCGGAAATGGGCTTGCGCACCGAACGCCTTCGGTACCGGCGGCCAAAGACTTCTTCTTCGGCCACGACGGTCAATTTCTCCGCCGACCACGTGAACCCCCGCGTCAAGGCTCCCGCCAGGATCTTGACCGCGTTCGATTCGTAGGATTCCTCCCCGAAAGCGTGCCGGCTGTATTGCACCTCCAGTTCGTAGCTCGGCAAGAGTTCGGCCAGCCGACGGGCGTGTTCCTTCTGCCTGCAGACCAGATAGACGTGATTGCCCGCCTCGACCCAAGTTCGCAACTGAGCGGCGAGCGGCTCCAGCAGCCGTTCTTTGTGGCTGTGTGCACGAACAGCCAGCGCCAGCTCCTGGTGGCCCTCGGTTCCAAGATCGAAAACCCGGCCCATGTGAGGCAAAACCTCGAGCGGGAACGCCCGGACATGCTGAAAGGGCCGTGCCCCCAGCAGAGTTTCCAGTTCCCGGGGTTCAAGAGACAACTCGGGAAGGGGCCGTCTCCACTCCTGCGGGGAATTCTTCTCCTTCCAGGTCTGGAGAGCTTTCCAGTAGACCTCGTTCATCTCCTTGCGAATGAGGCTCTCTTCAGACCAGAAAATCAGGGTTTCCGCAGGTAAATAATCGAACAGGCTCGCCAGCTTCTCGTAAAAAACCGACAAGACGTTCTCGAAATCACCGAATTGATGTCCCTCCTGAAGCTTTTCAAGCCAAACATTGGCTGCGGAAGGGGTCAACACCTCCCGTTCGACATCGTCGAGAAGTGCCTGCCTGGCACGCTCCAGCGCACCGGCATTGAGAATGATTTCGCTGGCAGGAAGAAGCACCACGTCCTCCAGGGATCCCAGCGATCTCTGGGAGGTGGGATGAAACAGCCGCACAGACTCCAGCTCATCCCCAAAAAATTCGAGGCGGCACGGCCACGGGTAAAGGGGGCTGTAGACATCCACAATGCCTCCCCTGCGGCTGAAATCCCCATGCTCCGTCACGAGGGAAACCCGGTAGTACCCGCGTTCCACCAGCCTACGGGCGAGGTCCTCCACACTGAAGCTTTCCCCGACCACCCGGTACTCGACTTCCTTATCCAGGATCTCCGGGGGAGGGAGCTTCTCCAGGAGGGCCGGTGCAGAAGTCGTCACGATGCAGGGACCGGGCCCCATGCGCAGGGCGTGGAGCGTTTCCAGACGGCGGGCAATGGCCTCACTCTTGTTCAGCGACTGTGCCTTGTGAAGAGATCGGGAAGGAAAAGAGCGCACTCTGCCTTCTGATGATTTCTCAAGTCGTTCGGGATCTTTTCCCAGGAAGAAGCTGATGGACTCGGAAAACTTTTCGGCCTCCGCATCCGTGGGCGCAATGAAAAGGATGGGACGTCGCAGTTGGCTGAAACACCGGGCGGCAAGATAAGCCAGGGCCGTTTCCTGCACCCCACGGACGACGACCGAACCCCTTCGCTGTTTCAGAAATTCCCACACGTCTTTGGACGTGAGCCGAGGGCCGTTTTTGTCCCCATCGATTTCCATTACCGCCACTGAGGTCTGATTCACGGTGTCTGAATCCATTGCAATCCCAAATCCTCGAACAAAAGAAAAGAGGCCGGTTCGCCAGTGCTGCTTCACCTCGTGACAGCCCTCAAACCCTCTTCGGGTCGGTCAAAGGCAAGGGCCTCTCTTCGTTGCACTTTTTCAAAAAATGCGTAAAATCAGTGGGTTCATTCCGGAGCGCGGTGCAGAAGACGACACCGGACAACAACAAATGAAAACTATAGCGAAGGCTCATGAATAAAAAAAGCCACTCTCCCGGTTTTTATCACGACGCCGGCGAAAGTGACTTGAAACGGAGAGAGAAGAGGACGACATGCCCCACCATTCCATTCAAGATCTCATGCGGCGCATTCCCAGTGTGGACGCCCTGCTGCAGACGGAAGCCATTCAAAATCTCCTCGCCGCCCACCCTCGCAAAATGGTCCTGGACAGTATCCGCCAAGTTCTTGAAGAAACCAGAACCCTGCTTTTGAAGGATGCGGCCGCCACCCCCGAGACACCGGCCGGTCTCGAGGGCATCGAGGAGCGCGTCATTCGGCGCATCGAGCAGGTGAGCGACCACACTCTGCGTCCTGTGGTCAACGCGACGGGAATTGTCGTCCACACAAATCTGGGACGTTCTCTCCTCGCCGGAGAAGCGCTGGAACGTTTGGAAATTATCTGCAGGGGCTACAACAATCTCGAATATGACCTGGTCAAAGGCCGCAGGGGCTCCCGATATGTCCATGCGGAATCCATTCTCTGCGAACTCACCGGGGCGGAAGCCGCACTGGTCGTCAACAACAATGCGGCAGCGGTCCTCCTGGTCCTCAGCACTCTGGCCAGGGACCGGGAGGTGATCGTTTCACGGGGACAGCTGGTGGAAATTGGGGGATCTTTCCGGATTCCGGATGTCATGCGCAGCAGCGGGGCAATTTTGAGGGAAGTGGGATGCACCAACCGCACCCATCTCCGGGACTATGAAGGGGCCATCAGCGAAGCAACGGCACTCCTCATGAAAGTCCACACCAGCAACTACCGCATCCTGGGCTTCACATCGGAAGTTTCCCTGGGAGAACTGGTCTCACTTGGACGAAAACACCAGCTTCCCGTGGTGGAAGACCTGGGAAGCGGCTCCTTCATCGATTTCAGTCCGTATGGCCTCGCCGGGGAACCCACCGTTCAGGACGCCGTGCGATCCGGAGCCGACCTGGTGACCTTCAGCGGGGACAAACTTCTCGGGGGACCCCAGGCGGGCATCATCCTGGGCCGCGCCGATCTTGTGGCGCAGTGCCGGAAGAATCCACTCACCCGTGCTCTGCGCGTGGACAAGATGGCGTTGGGAGCCCTGGAGGCCACTCTGCGGCTGTACCGGGACGAACGAGATGCCTTGCTGAAGGTGCCCACCCTCCGCATGATCACCGTGCCCCTGAAAAGTCTCGAAGCAACCGCAGAGAAACTCCTATCGGCCCTCCAGGTGGTCGATGCGGAACACCTTCTGGATGTGCAAAAAGAGGAGAGCAGCTCGCAGGTCGGGGGTGGGGCACTGCCTGCAAAAGACCTCAAGACCTGGGCGGTCTCCGTGCGATCGGTCAAAATACCCACACAAAAGATCGAAAATGCGCTCAGAAAAAACAGTCCCCCCATCATCGGGCGCATTGAGTCCGATCGCTATTTCATGGATGTGAGGACCCTTCAGGCGGGTGATGTGGAAATCATTGGGGAGGCATTCAAAAAAATGTTGGCGGAACTTTCCCTTTGATTCCTGAGGGCTCATGTAACCCTGAGGTTGAGATACAAATCTCCCCGTCGCCCGGATTTCTGAGAGAGAAGCCGCCCCATTTCCTTGAGCCTCAGCTTGGTGCCCGTTTTGACGCCGGGGGGAATGCGTACCGACACGCGATTGCCGTCAGGCATGTGGGGCAACTCCACTTCCACCACCCCACCATGGAGTGCATCGGTCGCGGAGATGATGAGTTCGTAGGTCATGTCCATCGAATGCTCATCGCCTTTATAACCCGCGCGATGCGCCGGGGTGCCTCCCAGCCAACCCGCCACCTTGTTCAGCAGGAAGCCGCCAACTTTTTTGGCCGCTTTGCCCAGCAACTCCGCACTCTGCTCCAGAAAACCCTTGGGCCGCGAGGGTTCAACGTGCTGCATCCTTTCGGAATAAGGCCGCCCGTGGGGCCTGTGCAGGCGTGAGCCGTTGCCGAATTTGGCCGTATAGCGATAGACACGAGTCGTTCCCGGGTTCCCCCAGAAAAAGCCTTGAAAGAAGATGTTCTTGTCCCCGAAAAAGACGCGATTCACAAATCGGTCGTCAAAACGGAACCCCATCCGCTGAAACTCTTGCTGCATTTCCGAAAAGATGTCTTGGGCGTAACGGCTGTTGAAGAAATCCTTGAAGATTTCCTCCTGGCTATAACCAAAACCTGCGGACGTCTGAGATCGGGGACCCGCAGAGCTGTGAACTCCCAGTCGTCTGTACTGGTCGTATTGCGACCGTTTTTGGGGGTCGATGAGGACGCCGTACGCTTCGCTGATCCTTTTGAAACGGTCTTCAGCCCCACGGTCATTGGGATTTCTGTCAGGGTGAGTTTCCAGAGCCAGCTTTCTGTAACTGCGTTTGATTTCCTCAGCCGACGCATCGGGAGACACCCCGAGGGTTTCATAGTAGTCGTGTTCAGACATGTTCAGTTCAAATCTCCTGATTCACCTGCAGCAGGGGAAGCTTCCGCAGCAGGGATGACGAGGCCTGGCCTCAGTGGAATCGGACATCCTTTCGAGTCGGAGGCATTAATATAAAGACAATGTCCCCTCATAGCAAGAAAGCAGTGCATTCTCGAAGGGCAAAATTCATGCCGGACACCTGTTCCTTCACTCATGGCGCAGCTTCCCTCCAACAGGCGGGACTCATCTCGGAGTCCCCGACGCAGGCCGATTCGCCAGGCGATCTAAGGACCACAGGCTCCGCAGCGCCTGCAGCCGCTTTCCAGATCGCAGGGAGCCGTGGGACTGCCTGCCAGAGCTTTCTGATACTCCTCCCAGAGGAAGCTCCTCTTGATGCCGTGGTCGATGATCTCCCATGGAAACAGCTCATCACGCCGACGCTCACGCATCACCCAAAAATCCGCGTTCACCGGCGAATGTTTCATGGCCTCGGTCCAGGACAGGCCCTCCAGGGCAACCTTCTCGATCAATGGAGCCACCCGGCGGTCCCCGCGGGCGAGGAGCGCCTGAAGGTAGGCCCATTTGGGCAGGTCAAAGTGGACCCGCACATTGGGCACCTTCTGCAGGGCTCTTCGAATCCATCGCGCCTTCTCTTTGAGTTCCCTCACTCCCGCAAACGAAACCCACTGAAAGGGCGTGAATGGTTTCGGCACAAAGCTGTTCACGCTCAACGTGATGTTGCCCAGTCTTTTTTTCCCCCGGCTGATCTGCAGCACGTGGTGCTTCACGGCTTTGGCCAGCTGCACCATGGCCTCCAGATCTTCCTGAGCCTCCGTCGGCAGGCCGATCATGAAGTAGAGCTTGAGGTGCAGGATGTCCTTTTCCGTGAGCAGATCGACGGCCCTGAAGATTTCGTCCGTGTGGAGATTCTTGTTGATCACCCGCCTCAGGCGCTCCGAACCCGCCTCGGGGGCGATGGCTACCGACCGGTGCCCGCTCTCCTGAAGCACCGAGACGATTTCGGACGTCAGACTGTCTGCTCTCAGAGAGGAAAACGAGAGTGAACCGCCAAGGTCCAGCAGTGTCCTGCAAAGGGGTCCGATCTCGGGATGGTCCGACACCGCGGCACTGACCAGGCCCACACGCTGCGTTTCCGCCATCCGGCCTTCCACCGATGCCACCAGGGAGCGGGCGGAATGGCACCGCATGGGGCGATAGATGAACCCAGCGGCACAGAATCGGCAACCCCGCCCACAACCGCGGCCGATTTCCAGGAGATTGACTCCGCTGAACTCCGCATGGGGGGTGGTGATCGCCGTGCGAGAGGGCGTGCTTTGGGACAGGTCCGCCCGCTGATGCAGGACTTTCTCAGGAACTTCGTTTCCCGGCAAAGGTTCCATGGAAGCCAGAGTGCCGTCCTCCGCATAGGTCACTTGGTAAAGTGAGGGCACATAGACCCCGGGCATGTGCCGCGCGAGGTCTCGGAGGACCTGAGAACGAGGGATGTCGCGATGGGAGAGGCGCGGCAGCTGCGGCCAGAAAAGGGGCAACAGGGCCTCCGCCTCCCCCGCCAGAATAAAATCCATGAAGGGCGCGATCGGCTCGGGATTGAGAAAAACCGCCACGCCGCCCGCCGCCACAAAGGGATGGTGGGATGCCCGCGCTTCATTCCGGACAGGAATCCTGGACATCCGGAGCATCTGCAGAACATTGGGGATGTCGTTTTCAAACGAGACGGAGAAAGCAACCAGGTCGAAACGGTCCAGCGGCGACTGGGACTCCACCGAAAGCAGAGTGCTTCCGTCCTGCTCCAGGTCCGACATGTCCTCGGCTTCCGGATAGAAGACCCGCTCGCAGACCACTTCCTCACGGGCATTGAAAGCTGCATAGACCGATTGGAACCCGAGATTGGACATGCCCACCGCATAGCGGTTGGGATAGGCCAGAGCGATGGCGAACCGACCGCTCCACCTTTTGAAAATCGTTCCCTTTTCCTGGGACAGCCACAGGAGGTTTCGCCTTTTCAACTTTCTGCTCATGGGCAAAAAAGAAAGCCTGTGGGAGAAGTGATGGGCTTCCCCCACGGTTTTTTGAACGGATGTTGACGGGAGAGCATTGGGATGGAGATCCGGCCTGCCGAGGGCCGACCGGGTTCTCCGCGAGCAGGGTGAGACGGCGGGGCCTCATCGACCTCAGCCGCCCTGTTCATGCAGTCAGGGAAATTGTTCAAGTTGGTCTTCGGCAAGATCAGCCATCCCGTGCGGGAACAGGAACCCTCGAGTGTTTATGGGAGTCGGTGCGCCCCGAGACCGCCTCGAAACCCGAAAAACATCTTCTCCAAACTGATGGAGGATTCCCGGCCAATCTAACCCGGCCGCAGCGACTTTTCAATCGGCCTGACGCCGAATGAAAGTGGGAATGCTCAGGTCTTCCTCTTCCAGATTGGCTCCAGTAAGTCTTTGAAGGAACCTTTTTTTTCTTGATTGGCCCTCCTGTGAAGGGGCTTCACGAGGCTCCCGTGTGGAACGGTGACGAACCACGGTGGGGACCTGCAGATACTCATAGTTCAGATCGGGAACAATGTTGTCGTTTCGGATTCTCCGAATGCGGGCCGTCGCATCGGCTTTCTGAGGCTGTTCGATTTTGCCGATTCCCGTGGCGATGACCGTCACGCGCACCTCCTCGCCGATGCTTTCATCCAGCGACATGCCGAGGAAAATGTTCGCATTTTCATCCATTTCCTTGTGGATGAGTGAAGCGACCTCTTCAAACTCGTGCATGCCGAGGTCCTTGCCCGTGGTGATGTTGATGAGGGCAGCACGTGCTCCATGGATGGAGATGTCTTCCAGAAGCGGACTGGAGATGGCCTGCTGAGCGGCTTGAGAGGCGCGATTTTCTCCGCTGCCCACACCCGTTCCCATGAGTGCCAGCCCTTTTTCACCCATGACCGTTCTCAAGTCCGCGAAATCCACGTTGATGTAGCCGGGATGGACGATCAGGTCGGAGATTCCCTTCACGGCATAAAGAAGGATGTCGTCGGCCCGCCGGAACATCTCGAGAAATGTGGCCCTCTTGTCGGCAAGGCACAGGAGACGGTTGTTGGGAATGGTGATGAGCGTGTCCACGACCGCTTCGAGAGCTTTGAGCCCCTCTGTCGCGTTTCTATCGCGCACCTTCCCCTCAAATCCGAAGGGCTTCGTCACGACGGCCACGGTCAGCGCCCCGATCTCCCTGCAAATCTCAGCAACCACGGGAGCCCCTCCCGTACCGGTTCCACCTCCAAGTCCCGCGGTGATGAACACCATGTCACTGCCTTCCACGGCTTTCCGGATCTTGTCCATGTCTTCCTGGGCCGCTTTGGAGCCCATCTCCGGATTGCCGCCGGCACCCAGCCCCTTGGTGAGGGAGACCCCCAGCTGGATCCGCTGGGGCGCCAGACTCTTTTCCAACACCTGAAAATCCGTGTTGGCCGCGATAAACTCCACACCATCCAGGCCCGCTTTGATCATGTTGTTGATGGCATTCCCGCCGCCGCCGCCAATTCCCAAGACCTTGATCCTGGCGCCATTGGAATAGCTCTCCATCGCTTCTCTTTTGTCTTCAGTCCTGTTTTCCATGTCTGCACCCTTCCCCATCGTTAAGGTCCTTTGCACTCCCAAAATCATCCAATCGAAATCGTAATGGAAATGTTTGCTCGTTTTTTCCATCCCCTCTTCGAGAGGGGAGTTTGAGAAGTAGCATCAGGACAAACCGGAGTGTTCCCGATCTGCCCAAATCGATCAGCAACGCTGCGCGGGAGACCTGCTCCCGCAGATCCTCACCACAACTCCTTGAACCACCTCTTCATGGCCGTGAAAACTTTTTCAAAGAAACCCGGGCCACTTTCCAGGGTGACTTTGCTTTTTCCATGCTCCTGACCGTAGATCAGCAGGCCCGTTGCGGTTGCGAACATGGGGTTTCGAACCAGTTCCTTGAGGCCGCCGAACCTGTAGGGAACCCCGACGCGCACGGGAAGATCAAAGATGTTCTCAGCCAGTTCACGGATCCCCGGAAGCAGCGCAACGCCTCCGGTGAGAACCACGCCGGCGTGGAGCGATTCCATGTAGGAGGATCGCACCAGTTCCCACTCTATGATTTTGAGGATTTCTTCTGAACGGGCCTCTATGATTTGCGCCAGTACCGAATGGGCCAGCTGTCGAGGCTTCTGCCCTCCCACGGAACCCACTTCGATCACTTCCTGCTGATTCACGTGCTCCACCAGCGCGCAACCGTATTTCTTCTTGATTTTTTCCGCCTCTTCCATCGAGGTTCTCAACCCCACGGAGATGTCCGAGGTGATGTGATTGCCTCCAAGCCCCACCACACAGGAGTACCGAATGGCATGATCCAGAAATACCGCCACATCACTGGTGCCACCACCGATGTCCACCAAGGCCACTCCGAGGTGTTTTTCGTCCTTGTCGAGCACGGATTCGCTGGAAGCCAGGGATTCGAGAACGACGTCTTCCACCATGAGCCCGGCTTTTTCGCAACACTTGACGATATTTTGGACAGCGGAAATCGCACCAGTGATGATGTGGACTTTTGCCTCCAGACGGACTCCCGACATCCCGATGGGATTCAGAATGCCCTCCTGATCGTCCACGATGTATTGTTGAGGAAGCACGTGAAGAATCTGGCGATCATAGGGCATGGCTATGGTCTTGGCGGCATCCAGAACGCGGTCGATATCGGGCTGCGTCACTTCGCGACTTTTCACGGCGATGACCCCGTGGCTGTTGAGGCTCTGAACATGCGTTCCAGCCACACCGGCAATCACCGACCTGATCTCGCAGCCGGCCATCAACTCCGCCTCGGTGACCGCTCTCCGGATGGAGTTGACGGTCTGGTCGATGTTGACCACCACGCCGCCGCGCATGCCAATGGAGGGATAAGTTCCGACTCCGACGATATCGATGCCCTCGGTGGTCACTTCGCCCACGACGGCACAGATTTTGGTCGTCCCCAAATCCAGACCGACAATCAGTTCCTCTCGTCTACCCATTGTTTCCCCTTTGCCTGAGGACTCCCCAGCGATGGTGCCTCCAAGAGTCAGAAACATTTTGGATCGCGGCTCCTGCCCCGTCGCCGCCCCATCGTCTCAACCTCCATCCCCCAAACCGGACCCGTCCCGGCCCCAGGGGTCAGCTTTTCACAGGCGCTGGAAAGTTTCCTTCCACGTAAGCCCTGTTCTGATAATCGAGATCGATCCTGGTCACTGCATCCTGCCATCCGTGCTCTTCCAGCAGGCCCAGCACCTTCTTGAGACGCCGGATTTTCTTGTCGAACGCGTCCGATCCCAAATGGATGAGGACAGGTCTGCTTGGTAGTTGAAAGGAAATGCCCTCCACAGGATCCCAGCGAAAGTCGTGCACCCCTTCCCCCTTTCCCAGATGCTCCTGCCGTGCGACGGAAGACTGCAGCTCCTGAAGCGTCTCGAAAGGCTCCATCGGCAGATACTCCCCCAGCCGCAACGCCAGTTCCTCGAATCCCTGCAGGCAGATCAGGCCGGGGAAGGCCTCCCGATTCACGTTCAGAAAAATCTTCCCATCCTGATCCACCAGGTAGGAGACATCCGCCGTCACAATCCCCAGGGGCTTTCGCTCCTCCACTTCCACCACAAGGCGTCTGGGAGGATCGAGTCGGACCACAGCGGATTTGACCCACGGGAGCTTCTCCACGCTTTCCGCCATCGCCGCCATTTTGAGGCGCAACAGGCTTGCATTCCTTGGAACCCCCATGGCGTTCAACACCTGAGAACGATCCACATTCTGCAGGCCGGAAATGTGGACTTCCTGCAGCACGAACCAGGGTGACCCGAGCAGGGCATGATAGCTGTGAGCGAGCCCTGCACTGAGCAGGACAACCCCTGTGAAGAATGCGGTCAGTCCGGCCGCATGTTTCAGGATGCCGCGAATGAGCCCCCTTCGGTCTCCTTTGTCAGGGTTGTAGCGATTCTTTTTTCGCTTCACGACCATCTCTCAGCTGTCCAGACTCGACCCGGCTCTCGACCCGGCTTCCCTGAGGCTCCACACTCGGACCTCTCTCTCCAGTCGAACCCCGAAGTTCTGTAGAATCGACTCTTCCACGTGCTCCATAAGCTCCAGGATATCCCGCGCCGTCGCCGACCCCGTGTTGAGGATCCAGTTGGCATGTTTCTCCGATATCTTGGCGCCGCCCCTTTCAAGGCCTTTCAAACCGGCCCGGTCGATCAGGGCACCGGCGGACAGCCCTGGAGGGTTTTTGAAAACACAGCCCGCCGACGCCACACCACGGGGCTGAGTCACCCTGCGTTGAGCGATTCTGCGGGCCAGGTCCTCCTTGACGGCATGCACCGCCTTCGGTTGCAGCTCCAGGCAGGCCCCCAGGACTATCGTTCCCTCCGGAATCCCCATGGACCGGTATGCACAGGGCAGCGTCTCTCGCGTCAGTCGCTCCCTCAGCCCGTTGCCATCCATGATCTCGACCCATTTGAGGATGTCTGACAATGCCCTCCCTGCCGCACCGGCATTCATGATGAGAGCCCCGCCCATGGTTCCAGGAATGCCGGTCAGAAACTCGCCCCCCCCCAATCCCCGTTGAACGCAAAAGCGGAGCAGCCTGGAAAGCGGCACGCCCGCGCCCACCTGAACCCTTACGGGTCGCCGGCCCGCCGGCAGAGGGTCATCCAAAAGTTCCAACTGAGAGCAGGCTTTCTTCAGCTGAATGACCATGACGTCCCAAGGGTCATCGGGAGCCAGCACGTTGCTTCCACCACCCAAAATGACCCAGGGAACGGCCTTTGCAGCGAGCGCGGCGAGAAGTCGCTCCAGACCTTCCAAGCTTTGCGGCAACGCGAAACAGGCAACCGGCCCCCCGACTTTGAAGGTGGTGTGGCGGCTCAAAGGCTCACCCCACCTCAGGATCACATCCTTCAGGGCATCCAGAAATTCCTTGTGGCTGAACAAGCGAGGGAAATTTTCCGCTCCCAAACTGCGCTCGACAGATGCCCGATCCATACCGCTCCCTGTGAAACCGCTTCCCACTATCCTCAATTATTTCAAGCTCTGAGCCGGTTCAGAAGGGACTCCCCCACCTGCCAGATGTTTCCGGCTCCGAGAGTCATGACCACGTCACCCGGCTGCACCCTTCGCAGGAGACAATCCAGCAGCCCTTCCAGATCCCGGCAAAAGTGAAGGTCGTGGTGTCCATGAGCGGCTATGCGCTCCAGGAGCGCCTCTCCCGTCACTCCGGGGATCGGCTTTTCGCTGGCGGCGTAGATTTCCGTGAGCAGCAGGACATTGGATTCATAAAAACACCGTGCAAATTGTTCCATGAGCCCCTGGGTCCGAGAATATCGATGCGGCTGAAAGGCGATGATGCGCCGCCTGTCAGGGAAACATTGAGCCAGAGTCTCCAGAACCGCGCGGATTTCACTGGGATGGTGCCCGTAATCGTCGATGACGAGAACGCCCCCCTCTTCTCCCTTCACCTGAAATCTTCGCTGAACCCCCGTCATGTCCTGGAGTCCATCCTGCACGGCGGACCACTCCAGGTCGAGTTCCCGCGCCACCGCCACTGCGGCGAGGGAATTGAGCACGTTGTGCCTTCCGGGTATTTGGAGATGGATCTCCCCCAGCTCTCTCCCCTGGCAAAAGGCCCGGTAGGAGGTGCGCAGGCCGTCGCTTTTGACGTCGCGTGCCTGAAAATCCGCCTGCGGGGAGAACCCGTAGGTGACAAAACCCTTGCTGATTCGCGGGATGATGGTCTGGATGTTTTCGTCCTCGAGACAGAGCACGGCTTGCCCGTAGAACGGGATCTTGTTGATGAACTGCAGGAAGGTCTCCTGAATGTGTTCCAGGTCCCGGTAGAAATCGAGATGTTCCAGGTCGATATTGGTCACCACGGCAATGGTCGGCGGCAGAAGAAGAAAGGTGCCGTCGCTCTCATCGGCTTCCGCCACCATAAATTCGCCCTGCCCCAGCTTGGCATTGGTCCCCCAGGCATTGAGTTTCCCGCCGATGACCACCGTGGGATCGAGACCGCCACGGGCCAGCACCGTCGAAACCATGGAGGTGGTCGTGGTCTTTCCATGGGCCCCCGCCACAAGAACGGAATATTTCAATCGCATGAGTTCAGCGAGCATTTCCGCCCGGCGGATGACGGGAAGCTTTCCCATCGCCCTTGCTGCGCGCACTTCGGGATTGTCCTCGGAAATGGCGGAGGAGAGCACGACCACATCCGCCCCTTTCACATGCTCCTCTGCATGGCCGATGCAGATTCTTGCGCCGAGCTGTTCCAATCTGCGCGTGATGTCCGACTCTCTGAGGTCGGAGCCGCTGACCGAGTACCCGAGATTGAGCAGCAGCTCGGCGATGCCGCTCATGCCGATGCCGCCGATGCCGACGAAGTGGATATTTTTATACCGCTTGTACATGTCTCTTATCCGGATCTCTGGCTTTTTCGTGCAATGTTCATGAGCACCCCCACGGCCAGGCAGTTGGCTGTGAAGGCGCTGCCTCCATAGGAAATGAAAGGCAGCGTCAGCCCCTTCGTGGGGAACAGACCCAAGACCACTCCCATGTTGATCAACGCCTGGACGGTCAGCAGTACGGTCAACCCCAATGCCATCAAGCTTCCCATAAAATCCCCCGCATGACGGGAAATGCTCAAACCCGTGTGAAACAGGCAGAGGAACAACAGGCATATCACAACGATCCCGGCAAACCCCGTCTCTTCCCCGACCACCGCGAGGATGAAATCCGTGTGGGCTTCCGGAAGGTAATTGAGCTTCTGTTGGCTCGCACCGAGCCCTTTCCCCAAAAGGCCCCCCGATCCCACTGCAATCCAGGCCTGTATGAGCTGGTAACCTGAAGCCAGGTGATCGGTCCAGGGGTCCAGGAAGGCCGTGACCCGCTCCCAGCGATAGGGCACCAGATAGACGAATTTGTAAGCGCCCAGCCCGGCGATGGGAACGATGGAAAAAAGGAACAGAAGCGGTACGCCGCCCGCCATGAGCATCACGGCCGTCATGAAGACCAGGATAACGGTCGTTCCGAAGTCGGGCTGCTTGAGCAGGAGAGCGCAAAAAATTCCACACATGAGTAGATGAGGCAGGAATCCGATGCTGAATTTCCTGATCCTTTCCTGTTTTTTGGCAAGAGACACGCTCAGGTACAAAACCCAGATGACCTTGGCGTATTCGGCCGGCTGAAACTGAAAGAAGCCGAACCGGAACCATCGACGGGCATTGTTGATTTCCGCGCCCAGGGAGGGAACCAGAACGAGGATCAACGCTGCAAGAGTCCCAAGGAGCAGAGGGCCGATCCAGTTTCTGTACTGTCGATAGGGGATGTGCGACATCACCATCATGAGCCCGACACCGAGGGCGACCCAGATCATCTGGCGCTTCAGGAAAAATGTGGAATCCCCGTACTTGTTCAGCGCCATGAGCGAACTGGACGAATAGATCATGATGAGCCCCACAAGAATCAGGGAGGAAACCTCCAGCCAGAGCTGGATGGAGGCCGGCAACGCGGGCCACACCGCTTCCCGGCTCAGTGCCGCAGTTTCCCCTTCTCGGGTGAGGTTCGAAGGTTTCTCCATGGTGCCCAGGGTCCGGCTCATTGCGTCAGCCTCATGTGGGTATTTTTCGTCCGCTCAGGACGGCAGACGAGCGACCAGCCTCTGGAAGTGATCGCCGCGTTCCTTGTAACCGGAATATTGATCGAAGGACGAGCAGGCAGGAGACAGGAGGATCACATCTCCCGGCTTCGCCGCTTCCAATGCGCCCTCAAAGGCCGCCTCCAAATCAGAATAAGACCGAGTGGGCAGGTATCCGTCGAGGGCGGCGGTGATGCGGGGCGCAGCCTCACCAAACACGCAGGCTCCTCTGCCACGCTCCTTCAGCAGTCGGGCGAGCGGCTCGTAGGAGCCCAGTTTGTCTCTGCCTCCCAGCAAAAGAACCACCGGCCGATCAAAACTCTCCACCGCCTTGATGACCGCTCCCACGTTGGTTCCTTTGGAATCGTCATAAAAATCGATCCCTCTCCAATGGCGGATCCACTCCACACGGTGCGGAAGCCCCCGGCAGTTTCTCACCACTTCTTCGATGGCATTTACCGGGGCGCCCATGGCGAGAGAAGCGAGGACGGCCGCCAGGATATTTTCCTCGTTGTGGACCCCCTTGAGGCGACAGTCGTTCAAATCCAGGTCCACCGTCGGCCGACCGGGAACCGACGCGCGCAAATGCCCGCTGTCGATTCGTCCGGCTTTGCGCGAATCCTGCCTGCTGTAGAGCAGCACCCGCCCGGGAATGGAGTCGACCCACCGCCGACAAACGGGATCATCCCCGTTGACAATCGCAAAATCAGTTTCTGTCTGGCGCGAAAAAAGCGAGAACTTGGACGCGGCGTATGCTTCAAAGCTTTCATAGCGGTCGAGGTGATCCTCGGTCACATTGAGCACAACGCCGACTTGAGGACGGAAGGTCGAGGCGGTGTCCAGCTGAAAGCTGCTCACCTCGAGCACGAGGAGTTCCGCCGTTTCGCCGCTCAAGATCCACTCGCTCAAGGGGGTTCCCAAATTTCCCCCGACAAACACTCTTCTGCCTGCGGCCTTGAAGATCTCCCCGACAAGAAAGGTCGTGGTGGTCTTGCCGTTGGTCCCCGTCACCGCCAGCGTGGGCAGATCCACCTGTCTCCAGGCCCATTCAAGTTCTCCGATGATCTCGATCCCCCTGCTTGCGGCCTCCACAAGCGGTTTGATGTCGAGAGGAACACCTGGGCTCACAATGATTTGCTCCGCATGGAGAAAGTCCTCCACACGGTGCTCGCCCAGGCGGAACTCGCAACCCTGGGACTCCAGACGGTCCAGCAGCCCCAGGAACTGCTCTCTTTTTCGAAGATCCGTGGCCATGACGGCTCGGCCCTGACGGCGCAGCAGTTCGCACACCGCCAGTCCCGACACTCCCAGCCCCACAACCAGGGTGGGTTTCATCGCCCGGTTCTCTTGCCGATCCAATGGGCTCATCGCGTCAGAATTCCTTCCACCACACGCTCCATCCGCATGCCCCGGGATCCCTTCACCAAAACCCAGTGCCCCTCCAATCCGCTCGTTCTCAAAAACTCCACGATTTGCTCGTGACTTTCTGCATGGAAACAGTGGGATGGGTCCATGCCGGCTTCCACGGCCCCCTCGGCAATGCAGCGACCCAGCCGTCCCAGCGTGATGAGCCGCTGGATGCCCAGCCGCATCACTTCTCGTCCAATCTTGTTGTGAAGGAGCGGGCCCGTTTCCCCGAGCTCCCGCATCTCTCCAAGAATGGCCAGTGCGGGGTGGGACCCTCGTCCTGCAGCGAGAGTCTCCAGCGCGGCGAGCATGGAAGCAGGATTGGCGTTGTACGAATCGTCCACCAAGAGGCCGCCTCCCGGGAGGCGGTGCGTCTGCATGCGCTGCCGGACCGGCTGATGGCTGTGCAGCCCTGCAGCAATGACCTCGAGGGGCTCTCCCAGTCCGGCGCAGACGGCCGCAGCCGCCAGAGCATTGCGAACCTGATGCAACCCGAGCACCGGCAGGGAAACCTGCGCCACGCGGCCCTGAATTACCAATTGAAATCGGCTGGCTCCCTCGTCCATGCTCACATCTCCCTGAAGCCGAACCTCCGCGGAAGGATGGTTCAGGGAAAACGTGATTTTTCTGCACGGAATCTGCCGGGCGAAGTGCACGAGCCTCTCGTCATCGAGATTCACAGCCGCCAGGCCGTCGGGGGGCAGGGCTTTCCACAGAAGCCCCTTTTCATGGACAATGTCTTCCAGGGACCGCAGACCCTCCAGGTGAGCCGGATGGATGTTGGTGATGAGGCCTGCGGTGGGTGCTGCCATTTCCGCCAGTCGGGCCATCTCTCCCGGGACGTTGATGCCCATTTCCACAACCGCCACATCGTGCTGAGGCGTCAACGAGAGAAGAGTGAGGGGAACCCCAACCAGGTTATTGAAATTCCCTTGATTCTTGAGCACGTTGTGGTTCTGCGCGAGGATGGAGGCCACCATTTCCTTGGAACTGGTCTTGCCGTTGCTCCCGGTGATCCCCACCACGGGCAGGGAATGACGGCGGCGATGAAAGGCCGCAATGGCCCCCAAAGCCTCAAGGGTGTCGGAAACCTCGATGACCGCAGTCTCTCCTTCCGGAAGCCCGCCGGCCTCGTGCCCCAGGCCGTCCACAACGATCGCCCCCGCCTGACGATCCACCACATCGGCGAGAAACCGATGACCGTCATGGGTCTCGCCCCTGAGCGCAACGAAGCACTCCCCGGCACGCAGCGACCTGGAATCGGTGCTGATTCCCGTGAGCGTCCGCGCGGCGTCTCCTCGCAGCAGGCGTCCTTTTGTCGCGGTCAGAACATTTTCCACAGTCCAGGCCATCGGTTGATCCTCTCAGGAAGCCGGACGTTTCAGCCTCTCGAAATACTCCAAAACAACCTCCCGGTCGTCAAAGTGCAGCACCTGATCCCCCACCAGCTGATAGGTTTCATGGCCCTTACCGGCAATGAGCAGCACGTCGTAGGGCCTGGCACCTGACAGGGCGAGCTCGATGGCCTTCTTGCGATCCACTTCCACCAGGTATCCCTTTCGGGCTGAGAAGATGCTTTGGGGATCGACGCGGGGAAACTCTTCTATCACGATTCCGGCTTCGATGTCGGAAATGATTTGCTCGGGAACTTCACTGCGGGGGTTGTCCGTGGTCAGAACAACCAGGTCTCCAAGGGCGGCGGCGATTTTTCCCATCATGGGGCGTTTTCTTCGATCGCGATCGCCACCACAGCCAAAAACCACCCAGAGCCTTCCCCGGGTCATTTCCCTCAGGCATTCGAGGGCTTTTTCCAGCGCATCGGGGGTGTGGGCGTAGTCCACGACGACGACGAACCCACAGTCTTCGGGAACACGCACCTTCTGCAGACGCCCATCCGCCTCATCCACCTTCAGAAGGCCGCTCCGGACGGCTTCCTGAGGAACTCCCAGGGCAAGAGCCGTGGTCGCGGCACACAAAACGTTGTAGAGATTGAGACGCCCCAGAAGAAGCGACGTCACTTCCAGTTCCCCCCCGGGATTGGCGATGACTGCGCGGATCCCCCTGCTGCTCAACTCGACCATTTGAGCCCGCACCGTGGCTTCCGGACTGGTAACACCGTAGCTCCACAATCCCCTCTCCATGGATTGCATCAGCGATTGCACCAGACGGCTTCCAAAGGCATCATCTCCATTGACGACCGCCACGAAATCGTCCCCTCCCGCGGGCAGAATCTCCTTGAAAAGAAGAGCCTTGGCCGCGAAGTAATCCTCCATGGTCTCGTGGAAGTCCAGGTGATCCTGGGAGAGATTGGTGAAAACCCCCGCATTGAAGAGGCACGAATCCACGCGGCCCAGGGCCAGGGCATGAGAAGAAACCTCCATGACCACATGGGTCACGCCGTCCTGAAGCATCTCTTTCAAGAGCGCCTGGAGATCCAGGGATTCTGGTGTCGTCATGGGCGCGGGCCGCTGTTTGCCGTCCCAACGGTATGCCAGGGTCCCGATGACTCCCACCCTGTACCCCGCCTCCTTGAGAATTCCCTCGATCAGGAGGGTCGTGGTGGTTTTGCCGTTGGTCCCCGTCACGCCTATGAGGGTAAGGTTCCGGGAAGGATGATCGAAGAAGCCGGCAGACACCACGGACAAAGCCCGGCGGGTGTCGGGCACCTGGACGGAGGGCACCGGGAGGTCCTCAGGCGGATACTCCTCGAGCAGCACCGCAACAGCGCCTCTCCGGACAGCCTGTGCCACGTAGCGGTGCCCGTCCTGCTTGACGCCGCGGATCGCCACGAAGAGATCCCCCTGCCCCACCTTGCGACTGTCGTAGGCGATTCCGCCCACAGCGACATCCAGCGCACCCCGGCTCTGGATGATTTCCAAGTGGTCAAGCAGATGTCGAAGGTTTTTCACGGTCAATGAATCCTGAGCCCCCGCTCGATCGAAAGGCGTTGGAGTCAGTCCACGGAACGGCTGACGTTTTTTTCTCTTTTGTAACTGTAAACGTTGCTCGGCATGGGCTGACTGATCTTTGTTTTGCCCAGAGGCTGCTTCGGGGGTGCCGCCACGTCCCTCTTGCGAGTCGTCTCGCCCACACTTCCCGGGCTTGAGGTATTCAGCCCCGGTGTTTCAGCGCTGGAGGCCTTCCTGGGTATTACTGAAGGTCCGGCTCCCTCCGTGGCCCTGACCGACTGAAACCCCTTCGCAGGAGGCACCTCGGATTGCGTCGGCATTTGGCCCAGATAGGGCAGAGCCTTGGCGGCAAATTCGCGAAACACCGGAGCGGCCACCGTGCCTCCGTAAATCGCTCCGCGCGGCTCCTGGATCACTACCGTGATGACCAGCTTGGGATCTTCGGCGGGCACAAAGCCCGTGAAAGACGACGTGTAACGGTTCGCTGCGTATCGACGTGTCTCGGGATCCACCATCTGAGCGGTCCCCGTCTTGCCCGCAACCGTATAGCCCTCGGGCACCGCTTTCACCCCGGTCCCCCCCTCCTCGGTCACCAGGCGCATCATTTGGGCCACCTGCCGAGCCGTCTTTTCACTCAGCACCCTGCGCCGCGGCTTGGGAGTGACGGTGTCCACCACGTTGCCCTCGGCATCCAAATGGTGCCGCACGATCACCGGCTCCGCAAATTCACCGCCATTGGCAATGCAGGCAATGCCGACGCTCAACTGGAGAGCCGTCACTCCGATGCTTTGGCCGAACCCGGTCGTTGCCAGATCAATGGGTCGCCAGTTCTTCTCCGGACGAAGCAGCCCCTTGATTTCCCCAGGCAATTCCACATTGGTGGGACTTCCAAAGCCAAAGGATCTGATGTACTTCCCGTACCGCTCTTTCCCCAGTTCCAGCGCGATCTTGCTCGCGGCGATGTTGCTCGAAAACTTGATCACTTCCGGCATGGTCAGCCAGCCGTACGGGTGCGTGTCCTTGATGTTGTGGCCGGCAATGCGGCCCCTGCCGTTTTCACAGAAAATGCGGTCCCCCGGCTTCACCACTTTCTCTTCCAGAGCCGCGCTCATGAGAAAAACCTTGAACGTCGATCCCGGTTCAAAGGCATCGGTGATGGCCCGGTTTCTCCAGTGCGAGGCGCTGGCCTTTCCAGGGAGATTGGGATCGAAGGGCGGCCAGTTGGCCATGGCAAGGATCTCAAAGGTGCGCGGATTCAGCACCACGACCTGTCCGCCTGAAGCATTGTATTTCAGCGCAGCCTTTTCCAGTTCGTGCTCCGCAACATATTGCAGAAAAGCATCCAGGCTCAATTGCAGCCCGGAAGATTCAAGCGGCTGCGGGGGGGGTGCGGCGCCCACCCACAGGCACCTCCTGCCGCCGTCCCTCAGCTGGCAAAAAAGCCGGGGGTCCTTGCGAAGCAGCTGATCATAACTCTTTTCGAGGCCCTCCAACCCCTCCCCGTCCAGGCCCACAAAACCCAGGACCTGTCCACCCAACTGGCGATAGGGATAGAATCGCTTGTATTCATTGATCAAGCCCAGCCCACGGGCCTTGAGAGCTTCCACGCGCATGGCGTCCTGATCCGTCAGGTGACGTTTGAGCCAGACAAACCTTCGCTTGGACTGCAGCTTGGCTTGAAGAGACTTTTCCGACTCCCCCAGAATTCCCGAAAGCTGTTTGCTCAGAGATGCGGCATCTTCCACATACTGGCCATCGGCATAAAGTGAAGGCTGGGGAACCGAGTAGGAGAGCAGCCGTCCCTGGCTGTCGTAGATGGAACCTCGGTAGCTGGGAACCTTGAGAGTGGTCTGAACCTGGGCCCTGCTTCGTTCAGCCCAGGTGCTGTGCTCCACAATCTGCAAATGAACGGCCTTCCAAACCACAAGACAAAACCCTGAGATCACAGCAACATAGAGCAGCCAGTGACAGAACCAGTAACGCAGGCTCAGGATTTTTCCAGACTTGGACTCGTCCATTTCTTCACATCCTTCCGCAGTCTGAAGCCATGTTTCCCATCGGATGATGGGGCATATGCCCGGTGGCCCCCCTCGCCACATCGGACAATTTTGACGGATCGAGATCTTTGTGGACACGCCTTTGCCGGAGCAGTCTTCTTCATGAAGAAGGTCCCCGTCTTCGTGGTCTGGTCCTGGTCCGTCACTGGAGTCCTCATGGTCACCCCATCATGGGGAAACGTCATCTTGAAGGATATACCTGCGGGCTGTGGCGGCAGGACTCAACCCGAATCGTTCGCGACTCAACTCTTCCAGCAGGTAGGGGTCTTCAAACCGCGCCCATTCCAACCGGAGCTTCCGCTGGGTTTCCAGAAGCAACTCCTGCTGCTGATACAGGTGGGCCAGGCGATAATTGAACTGAACCTGTTGAACATAGAGCCAGACATAGAAGACGCTCAGGATGACGAAAAGCCCCCCCAGGACGCTCAGAAGGAAGAGACCCTTGCGCGGCGGGATGGCCTTCAGCGCCGTCGTCACTTTCTTCAAAGGGTCGTTGGTCGGGCTCTGATCCATGTTTCAAGACGTCTCGGGTCCGTGTGCATCTCGGTGAATGATCTGCGCGGGCTGAACCCCGCGGTCAAGGCGGCCGGGCAGGGTCTCTGAATTCAGGGCAGCTGCACCGACGCAGCCCGGCTTCACAGCTTCATGACAACCCTGAGCCTCGCGCTCCTGGCTCTGGGATTGTGATGGACCTCGCTTTCAGTCGGCTTCACAGCTTTCCGGGTGAGCATCTTCACCAGAGGGCGCCCCTCACATTCGCACTTCAACAGCCGAACGGGGCACCGGCAGGCTTTGCCCCAGTGTCTCATCTTCTCCTTGACCATCCGGTCCTCCAGCGAATGAAAAGACACGACACAGAGCCTGCCCCCAGTCGCCAGGAGATCGAGGGCATGGTCGAGAAAGTGTTTCAGCGCTTCAAGCTCCCCATTCACCGCGATGCGGAGGGCCTGAAAGGTTCGGGTTGCCGGGTGTATCCGCCAACTCTTGTCCACCCTGGGCGTGACACCCTTAATCAGCTCTGCCAGCTCCAGGGTGGTCGTGAAGGGATGAGCCTTCCGCTGGGAAACGATGGCTCTGGCGATGCGCTTGGCCCACCGTTCTTCACCCAGTTGAAAGATCAACCTGGCCAGCTCTGCTTCTCGTAGGGAATTCACAAGATCTGCGGCGGAACGAGGAAGGTCGGCATCCATGCGCATATCCAGCGGGCCCTCCCTGAGGAAACTGAAGCCCCGCTGAGGGTCCTCCAGTTGAATGCTGGAAACCCCGAGGTCGAGCACCATCCCGTCCGCAGGCCCAAGCCGCAGCTCCTCGACGACGGAAGCCAGCTGAGCGAAACTGGCCTTTTTCAGTAATATCCGGACTGAAGACTCTTTGAGTTCCTCTCCCACCCGAGCCACAGCCTCGGCATCCCAGTCGACACCGAGAAAGACACCGCCGGGCTTGATGGAATCGACAATCTTTCGTGCATACCCACCACCCCCCAGCGTGCCGTCAATGTAGAAGCCGCCCGGCCGGCAATCCAGAAACTCCATGACCGCGTCCAGGAGGACGGGCACATGTGTGTAGGGAGGCGTCTCTCGCATAATGTTCTAAAGGCCGAAAGAGGCTGCGTAGTCGGTGTATCGCTGGTAGTTTTCCCTCTGCTTCATTTCCTCTTTGTAGGAATGCCAGGTCGCCTTGTCCCAAATTTCAAAGCCCTGCAAAGTTCCGAGGAGCACCACGTCAGTGTCCAGCTTGGCTTCGGCTCTCAAGGCGGGTGGAATCAGAATGCGGCCTTTGCTGTCAAACTCGCATTCCTCGGCGTAAGAGATCTGCATTCGAAGATAATCGTGGGAATCGCGCGCGGCCAGAGAAAGTTCGCTTGCTTTTTCTTCAATCAGCTCCCATGTTTCAGGAGGATAAGCAACCAGGCACACATCTCTGTTGGTGAGGATCAGGGCATCCGTGAAGTGCTGTTGCAGGACTTCACGGTATTTGGTGGGGATTCTCAACCGTCCTTTCGCATCCAGCCGATTTTCTGATTGACCCCTGAAAAACGGTTTTTTGAGAATTCCCACCTCGTCCCCCTCTTTCCCACTTTTTCCCACTTTGCCCCTATTTATCACCCCCAACTCGCTCGTGTCAAACCCTATTGCGCCCCCAAAACAAATATTCTCCCCATCAGACTAAAATAAAAAAATCTTCATGTTTTTCCATATCTTATGAGCTTGAACCCCTAACTTTGAACACAAGGGCTTTTCCCACGTGCCTCCAACTCCATTGATTCCATCCGCCGATTCGTGTTAGGAGATCCTCGTGGAAACCGAAATGCCTTCAGGGGTATTTCAAAACCTCCACAAAAAGCCTCTGCGACATTTCCGCGGCCTTCCCCAAGGAGCAGAGGCTTTTTCCGCATCGCATCCTCCCTCCGCCCCCTCAATCCACCACGTGCCTCGTGCGGCCAAGACTCAAAGGGGAAAAGGAGAAACAGTCGATGCGCGGGCGGTCAACATCTTGCGCCGTTTTGTGCACATCCCTTGGACACGAACCCCAGAAATTCAACCGAGGTGAGGACATGCATCCCGACGATGAAAAAATTCTTCGCCTGTCCAAAGAGATCATCATCAAATTCATCGAGTTGGGCAGAGTTTCCCCGGGCAATTTTGACGAAAACTTCAAGAGTATTTTTTGGACCCTGAAAAGCACTCTCGTGAATGCCAGGGTCCCGGAATTGAAGGATGAGCCGGAACCCGCGGGCGAAGGGCGTTCGGAGTGAGGCGGGGCATCTGATGGAGGGAAGCACGGATCGAAAGAGTTCTACCGGGGGGGGAATCGCCCCCCCTGCCATGGCCTTTCGATCAGCTGGAATGGGATTCCAGATAGTCGAAAATATCTTTCACAGTGCGGATCTTCTCAGCATCTTCGTCGGGGATTTCCAGATCGAAGGCTTCTTCCAGGGCCATCACCAGTTCGACCACATCCAGGGAGTCCGCCCCCAAATCATCCACCACATTGGCCTCAGCGGTAATGATATCCTTTTCCACACCCAGTTGATTGGCAATGATATCGACAACTTTTTTCTGCTTTTCGTTCATTTTGAGTTAACCTCCCAGAGTTTTTGACAGTTTTCCACCTTAGACGTGTTGACAAAACCATAAAAAAGCACTTCCACCACCCCCGGCAGTTCCTCCACCAGAGAGTACGAACACTCCCGGGCCAACCATTTCTGAATGACCCCATGCATGAATCCCATGACACCGTAAAACACTGTGTTAAAATCTATCTCCTTCAGCACCCCCTGCTGACTGGCCAGGTGGATTTTCCGCTTCAAGACGGGGATGCGTCGCATGACCCTTCGAAAATACAGGTCCTCCACTGCACTGCCGACGATCATGCGCTCCTGGACAATGAGCCGGTACAAACGGTTGTTGCGGTCGAAGAACTCAAAATAGATGCGCAGGTATTTGGTGATCATGGTGAGAACATCGTCATCACCGTTGAGCACCTCCGTCGCCCGTTTTTCAAGCTCCTGGAGCCGCACCTGAACCAACTCGTTGAAAAGCTTTTCCTTGTTGGAAAAGTAGCGGTACAGGGTTCCCTTCCCGACTCCTGCGCGCTCGGCGATCTCATCGACCGTGGCGAGATGAAATCCTTTCCCATAAAAAACATCCAGGGCCGCATCCAGGATCTTGTTCCGGGTGGACCTCCTGGGACCCTGCGGCGACTCAGAGGAACTGCGTTCGAGTGTCACCCCTTCGATCACCCTGGAGTAGAACTGCTCGGGCTCGATGCCCCGGGACCGGGCCGTTTCCAGGAAACGGGAAGTCACGTCCGCAAGGGCGAAATCAGGGGGCAGTTCTCCCTGGCGCGCCATTTCACGGAGCGCCAGATACCATTGAACCATTTCCTCCAGGGCCGAATCAGGATCCGTGTCCGGAGGAATCTGGCGCTCACAGTGGTCGTGGAGACCGGCCGCAAGCCTCTTGCCGGGCCCTCCCTTCCTGTAGAGCCCTCTCAATGTCTGGAGCCTCTGCTCTCTCGACACCCTTCCACCTCCCTGTTGGTCGCCGGTGACGGACTGGTCCGTCATAAACCACAGAGCCTCTGCAAAGTCAAGCGGCTTGTGCCTTCTCCGGGCGGAATTCGAGCCAAAGATTATTGAGGTCGGTGATTCGCACAGGGAGGTAGGATGTCCCCGAGAGGGGAGCGGGGTTGTTCGGCGGCGCCGGAGCACAGCAGACAGGCGTCCAGGCAACAGGCCCTGCTTGCGCTTGGAGCTTTTGGGAGGCGAAAATGTTGAGTCTTCCAGGCCATCCGGGGCGCGAGCACGCCGCACGAGGAGAACCGGGGAAGGCGTGCCCGGCAGGAAGCACAGGGCGGAGGATCAGAGGGAGGCGTCGTAGACAGGAGAGGACGAGCCCCGGGAACGTCGGTAGGCTCTGCGAATGACCTCTTCAGTGCCTTCCGTCATCCCGTATTCCGCGAGAACATCGAGAGGGACAAAGTCACAGGCCAGGACATCACTCGCGGGGCGGAGTTCGCCCGCCTCGGCCACACACAAAAAATCCAGCAATATATAATGATATTCAATCCGTCCCTGAGCATCCAGAATCACTCGATCCAGAGCCGCCACCAGGTCTTCCACCCGAACAGTGAGTCCCACTTCCTCCAGGACTTCCCGTTGAACGGCATTTTTTAGCGATTCTCCCAACTCCACCACCCCACCCGGCAAGGACCATTTCCCATAAGCGGGAGGACGGCCGCGCTGCGCAAGGAGCACACGGTTCTCCTGGAAGATGATCGCGCCCACCCCCACCATCGGCTTTTCCGGATAACGTCGGTTCATTTTCCCCGCAGCGAGACTTTTTCGACACGCCGGGCAGCCCACCCCGGCGGCAGTGTTCAAAGGGCGCAACCCCACAGCGGAAGGGGAGCGTCAGAACCACAATCGATGCGCCTGTTCTGGCCGCTCACGCCCCCAGGCTCAACCCCCACAGGCACCTCCTCAGACCTGCGCGAGAGATGCGGCTTTCTGCACTGGGCGAGTCTGAGCGTCCCGGTCTATCGACCGCATGAACTTCCCGATCTGTCGGACGGCCTGGCGGATGCGATGTTCATTTTCCACAAGTGCGAGCCGCAGATAGCCCTCACCCTCCTCACCGAAGCCGATGCCGGGCGCCACGGCAACATTGGCATGCTCCAGCAACTGCATGGCGAACTCCATGGATCCCATTCGATCGAAGGGCTCAGGGATCCTGGCCCAGACAAACATACCCGCCTTCGGTACGGTGATGGGCCAGCCCAGCCGCGCAAGCCCCTGGCAGAGCACGTCGCGCCGCTGCTCGTAGATTTTGGCCTGGACCTCCACTTCGGACGCACAGTCGCGCAGCGCCACGATGCCGGCGATCTGGATGGCCGAAAAGATGCCATAGTCATAGTAGCCCTTGATTTTTGCGAGCCCGGCGATCATTTCACGATTGCCGACGCAATAACCGATTCTCCAGCCGGCCATGTTGTAGGACTTGGAAAAGGAGCCGAATTCAACACCCACGTCGCGAGCACCCTCCACCTGCAAAAAGCTTGGAGCCACATACCCGTCGAAGGTTATCCGTGCATAGGCGAAATCCTGGATCACCATGAACCGATACTTCCTCGCCAGCTTGACCACTTCACGAAAGAGCTCCGGGCTGGCCACTGCGGCGGTGGGATTGTGGGGATAGTTCAGGATGAGAACCTTGGGTGTGGGATACAGAGACTGACACATGGTGGCAATGCGGCTCAAAAACGCCTCTTCATCCCCGAGTGGAATGCGAATGACATTTCCACCCGCGATGATGGCGGCATAAATGTGAATGGGGAAGGCGGGAGTGGGCACGAGCACGGTGTCTCCGGGCCCGAGGAGTGCCAGGCAGATGTGGGAGATGCCCTCCTTGGACCCTATGGTGCAAATGACTTCGGTGTCGC
Organism: uncultured Syntrophobacteraceae bacterium; assembly: GCA_964654275.1. Classification (GTDB taxonomy): domain Bacteria; phylum Desulfobacterota; class Syntrophobacteria; order Syntrophobacterales; family Syntrophobacteraceae; genus SLCH01. The sequence continues at coordinate 4,035 of CAZZHS010000021.1, read as the reverse complement.
TGTCGAGCACCACGCCGTAATCGTGCTGATAGTACTTGGCAATTTCGCGTTTGAGACTTTTCAATCCTGCAGCGACGGGATAGCGATGACTCTTGGGGTCCTGCACGACTTCGCACAGCTTTTGAGTGACGGCATCGGGAGCCGGGTCGGTGGGGTTACCCATGCCCAGGTCGATGACGTCGTGACCTTCGGAACGCTTTTGCATGCGAATGTTGTTGATCATGCCAAAGAGATACGGCGGCAGTTGATTCATGCGTTGCGCAAAACGAATGATGGAATCTTCAGGCATTGTGCACTCCCATTGCTCAAAATCGTGCCAAGTCCAAACAAAAAACCCCGGGCCATCGGCTCAGGGTTCAAAAAAAACGCCATGAGCGATGTCCCGGCCCATGGCGTCGGTAAAATCTCTTTTAAAAGATCCGTGTTCCGACCGTCGCACAGGCTGAACTGGGCGCGGCGGCCGCTGCGATGACGCACAGAGTTCTGTTCATGATTGGATGACCTCGCTTCTCTTAATAAAGTGCTTCCTAATTAATCCATGATCACGGGCAAGTCAACCCTTTAGACGCAGCCCCATTCTCCCTTCAAGCGCAGGGGCCTTCGGGAGCCATCCTCGACCGGCCAAAACCGTTGGCACAGGGATGGTCGAGAAGACATGTATTTCGAGGGTGCGCAGCCTGTTCGCTCACGCTGAAAGCCTGTTTTTTATAACAAAATTTCTTGACGAACCTTAGCGTCATGCTATTCTTTACGCACATTGCTCAAAGATGGCAAGACCCTGATGGTAGACAGCCTGAAACCTCGCAGCCTTTCCGGCAAATTTTGTCTCATCCCGTCTTGAAATCACCTCAGAGTTCAGCCGAAGCTTCCGGAGGGACACACTCTCATGTTGTTCTCGAGAAAATGGCCGCTGCTCTTTTGCTTACTGTCATGCCTCTGGCTTCTCCCTGTCGCAGTCCCTGTTTTGCAGGCACAGGAGGAGTCCTCCGCCGTTCCCGGTGAAACTCCCAACGCAGGAGAATCTCAACAGTCCCTGACCCTGGTCAGGGCAACCATGTGCGAACGCGTGGAGAATCTCATTCCGGTGCGTTCCGCCACGGTGTTTTCCGCTTCGGTCGGGCAGGTTTGCGCTTTCACCGCCTTCGATCCCGTGCCCCAGCCCACTTTGATTTATCATCGGTGGTATCATCGCGACGAATTGAGCACTCAGACCCGGCTGCGTCTCTATCCCCCCAAGTGGGCCACTTACAGTGTGATTCAGCTCAGGGAGACGGACAAGGGACCCTGGCGAGTGGAGGTGACCGATCAAAATGGTCAAGTTTTCAAAGTCTTTCGATTCAGCATCACAGACTGATCCATGAGCAATTTCATTGCATTTCTCTCCACAGTGCGCTGGCAGGACGTTGTCGACATCGTCATCAACAGCTACATACTGTTTCGCGTCTATGTTCTCTTCCAGGGCACCAACGCCTTCCGCGTCCTCGTGGGGATCACCTCCCTGTGGATCTTGCAGGAAGTGGCCGCCTCTCTGGGCCTCATTCTCACCAGCTGGGCCGTCCGGGGCATCACTGCGGCCGCGGCCATCATCATCATTGTCGTTTTTCGCAACGAAATTCGCACGGCACTTCAGGCCCGCAACCTGAAAACTTTTCTCTGGGGATCCCCCCACCGAGAGCAGGCGTCTTCCGTGGAAGTGATCGCCGAGAGCGCTTTTCAGATGGGGAAAAAGCGCATCGGGGCCCTGCTCGTTTTTCCCGGCAAGGAAGATCTCTCCGAAATCATTCACGGGGGCATCCCCTGGAATGGCAACATTTCTCAGGAAATGCTCGTGAGCATCTTCTGGCCGAAGAACCCCGTGCACGACGGCGCCATCATCATCAGGGACAACAAGGTCGCCGAAGTCGGAGTGCTTCTCCCTCTCTCCCAGAGGCAGGATCTGCCCACTTTCTACGGCACGCGTCACAGGGCCGCCGCAGGTCTTGCGGAAAGATCCGACGCCATGGTGGTGGTGGTTTCCGAAGAACGAGGCCGCGTCACCGTCGCCAAGGACAACTGGATCAAGCCGATCGCCCAGGCGGAGGAACTCTGCCAGTTGCTCCGGCAGCACCTCAACCTCTCGGACGGCGCATCGGAAAGTCAAAAAAAGCGGCAGAAGCTCAAGCTCTCCATTGCCGCGGTTCTCTCTTTTCTCATCATGACCGGCGTGTGGTTCGGCTTCACGCGGAGTCACGACACCATCATTGCCCTGAATGTCCCCCTGGAGTACGTCAACCGCCCCCCGAGCCTCGAAATCCTGGACACGTCCGCAGACGAAGTCCGGCTTCAGCTATACGGCTCGAGCGCCCTCATCAAATCGCTGCGTCAGGGCCAGGTCCAGGCGCGCATTGATCTGGGAAAAGCCACGGAAGGCAAGAATAGTTTTCCCATCACCCAGGACAACATTGCGCTGCCCCCGGGAGTTTTTCTCAACCGGGTGGAGCCGTCGACCATCGAGGTCACACTGGACCTTCCCGTGACCAAGGAAATCGCCGTACAGGCCGACTGGGTGGGGAAGCTGCCCGAGCACCTCATCATGACGGAAATGAGAATCACTCCCGCAACAGTGCGGGTCATCGGCGGGAGCAAAATTCTGGAGCGCGTGAACACCATTTACACGACGCCCGTTCGCCTGGACAACCTCACCCGGTCCGGGTCCGTCACGGCCAACCTGGTGCTCACCCCCCCTTCGCTCAAATTCGCATCCGGCTCCCCCGACAAAGTGACGCTTCACTTCGTCCTGGAAGAGAGAAACTGAACTTCGGGCTCAACATTCACAGGTTGGGTCGGTGTTGCCGTTTTTGAGGGAAAACATGATTCGGTTGGCTCGTTTTTCGATCTCGGGAATGATTTCAGCCAGCGCTTTGAGCGCCGTCAGGATGCGCCTGCTCTGGTATTTGTGAGGGATTTTGAGGTTGGGATGTTCCAGGAGCCTGAGAATGTCATCCAGCACGGTCATTTTGTCCACATTGAAATCCACGTACGCGATGGTGGGCCAAAGGGTTTTCAGGTCTTCAGGCAAATGTTCCATTTGATTCACAAGGGCTTTGTCGTACCCCAGCCAGATCCTTCGCTCCAGTTTTTCCAGCAGTTCCGCCACCTCCTCCCGACTGGCCTCCCACCTGTCGGATTCCAGGAGCAGCTGCTGCCATTTGGGCCTGATCTTTTGTTCCAGCCAGTTGCTGGTCGCCTGAGGCAGCAGAGGCAATTCGGCCAGCTCTCGCTGTTCCGCCAGCAACCTCCGCCCCAGTTCTGCACACCCCAGCGAGCCGTTGCTGCCGGCTAGCCCCCTCTGGATGAGTTCGCTGAGCCGTTCTAAAATTTCCTTCTTCCCGTCCACTTCGGGAAAGGCACGCTCCAGTTCCGCCTCCCACTGCTCTCGAAGATAGCCGATCTCCACATTGATGGCGGAAAAAATAAATCCCAGCTTGATGAGCGTATTTCTCAGATCATGGGCGAGAGCATTGCAGCTCTGAAGCCTCTGGCGCGCGAGCGCTTTCTGCTCCTCGGCCAGAGTTTCACGAATGTGCCAGGAAATGAATTCCGTGCCCAGGCTTCTGGAGAGCTTCTTGATGATTTTGGTGGACGGATCCCCGCGTTGGATTGTGTTCGCCTTGAAATGGATCTTGACCACGGCGACCACCACATAATCGCAATGGGTCCAGATAGGGTTCCCGGCAGAGTCCAGTGGATAATTTTCAGGCTTGAGGGTGTCATCGTACAAGTCGGACTTTTTGACGAGCACCGGCTCCATGTGATGAAAATCTTCCACCAAACCGTGGAGCTGCTTCCCCACACTGCGGACATCCTCGTGAGGGTTGTCCGCCGTCCAGCTCTTCTGACGCTCCACACACCAGGCCATGGCCTCGAGCGGCCTTCCGGGGCAGTCCTTGTATTCGTCCCAGGATTTGCCCGGAGCATTATAATCCGAATCCTCCGGAAGCCCCCAACGGATCTCATCCGTTCCTTCCCGGCGTATGCCCGATGTGATGCGCGTTA
>CAZZHS010000020.1:0-63853 GCA_964654275.1 uncultured Syntrophobacteraceae bacterium | reverse complement strand
TTATGTGCTTCCTCTTCCCGTTTTGGCAGCTTCGCTTTTCGTGGGCCCGTCCGATGTGGTTTCTCCAGGTGCGGTCTTCTCCCGGCTGGGCGGATACCTCGCGGGCTCACGCGGTGCAGAAGGTTTCACCCAGACGCTCGCCTGGACCATTCTGTGGGATGTGCGTCTTCCCCGGGTGTTGCTGACCTTTCTGGTGGGCGGTGCCCTTGCTGCTGCAGGAAATGCTCTCCAGGCGCTCTTCCGCAATCCACTGGTGTGCCCCTACCTCTTGGGGCTCTCTTCCGGAGGTGCCTTTGGCGCAGCCCTGGCCCTCACCACCTCCTGGGTGCCCCTTCAGCCCGCAGCTTTCGCTTTCGGACTGCTGGCCGTGGGATCCAGTTATTTTCTGGCCCGGACCCGACGACGCGTGGCCACCGTGTCCCTCATCCTGTCGGGGGTGATCGTGTCGGGAATCTTCACATCGCTGCTCACCGTGCTTCAATTTCTCACCGATCCTTTCAAGCTGCAGACCATAGTCCACTGGACCATGGGAAACCTGCACAACGCCACCTGGGAGAAGGTCCGGTCGGCGGGTCCTCTCATTCTCGTCAGTGTGGCCTGCCTCTTCCTCATGCGGTGGCGCATGAACGTCCTCTCGCTGGGGGATGAGGAAACCCGGGCCGTGGGGCTCAATCCGGAGCGGGAGAAGCTTCTCCTGCTGCTCCCGGCCACATTGGCGGCATCGGCATCGGTGGCCGTTGCGGGCGTGATCGGACTGGCGGGCCTGATGGTGCCTCACATGGTGCGCATGCTGATCGGGCCCGACAACGCCCGGTCTCTCCCCGCGTCTTTCATGTTCGGGGGGTCTTTCCTGCTTGTGGTGGACAATTTGTCCCGGACCTTGATGTCTTTCGAACTCCCCGTGGGCGTTTTCACCACCCTGGCTGGTGGGCCCTTTTTCATATTTCTTCTCAAAAGGTCGAGGCTCGGATGGGAGGTCTAGAGTCGGCCATTGAGGTGGAGGGCCTGTCCTTTCGTTACGGGAAAACGCCGATCCTTCGCGACATCAATCTGACCATTCCCCGAGAAGGTTTCAGCGTGGTCCTGGGTAGAAACGGGAGCGGTAAGTCGACTCTGCTGCGCATCATGGCCGGTGTTGCGGATCGTTGGGAGGGACGCGTCACCGTGTTTGGAAAGGACCTGCGAGACCTGTCGCCGTCCTGGCGCGCCAAGGTCGTGGGCTACCTTCCTCAGCAGCACCGCCCCGTTTTTCCCTTTTCCGTCGAAGATGTGGTTTTGACGGGAAGAGCCAGTTATATCCGGTTCCTGCCGGGTGAACGGGATCGGCGAAAGGTGGGAGAGGTCCTGGAGCAGACGGGGATCTCTCATCTTGCCGGAAGACCCTTCACGGAGCTTTCAGGAGGGGAGCAGCAACTGGTCATGATCGCACGGGTATTGGCTCAGGAACCCCGAATCGTGCTCCTCGACGAACCCACATCGCACCTCGATTTCTTCAACCAGGCGCGGCTCCTCGGACTGGTCAGGGATTTGGTCCGGTCGGGGCTCACGGTGGCGGCAGTGGTGCACGATCCCAACGCAGCCTTCCTGCACGGAGACCATTTCTTTTTTCTCAAGAACGGATGCATTCACAGCCTCGATCCGGCGCTCAAACCCTGGGACCCGCAGTTTTTGAGCACCGTGTATGACATGGAGGTCTGCAGCGTCCCCCATGGAAACCGGGCTCTCATCATCCCGGTGGTGGAGGGGAAGCGGTGATCCGGGACGCTGGTTGGGCCTTTGAGGCGGCGTCTCGGCCTCCATGCTGCGAAGGATCGCATGCAGGGGGTCGAGCTGGGAGATTTTGCCGGGTTTTTGCGATGCGTGGCGGCTGCGAAGTGTCTTTTGGACCCTATGGGTGCTGAAAAAATACGGGCCATTGAAATGTCATTGCACCCTGCGAAATCCCGGTGTATTTTGAACACATTGGATTTGATGATCTTATTCCCTTCCCTCCACTGCCCTTTCCTGCTCCTTGATTGGAACCCTGTGCAACTGGTCATGGGGACCACCCACGTCACGCGCTAACACCGGGCATTCGGTGTCAACGCACTGGTTTCAAAAAACTGAGAGGTATTTTCATGGCAGAGATGATCATCCCCGGGACTTACATCACCGTTCGCGCCGAAGGTCTCATTTCGCCAGGACGTACGCCGGTCGGCATCGTCGGCGTCATTGGGACCGCAGCGCGTGGCCCTGTGGCCGAACCCATCACCCTGGCTGACTTTGCAGACGCAAGGCAGCGGTTCGGCCTGACGGACAATTTCAACAACCCGGAAGACGGCTCCAATCCCCTGACCCTCGTGAGGGCGCTGGAGCAGGTCTACAACAATGGCGCAACGACGGTCGTGGGCGTGCGCGTCGCCGGATCCACCGCCTCCAATGCCACCTATGCCGTTCTCAACAGCAGCTCGCAGGCAGTCGCGGTGCTCACGGCCGACACTCCCGGTTCCTGGGGAAACAACATCCGTGTGAGCGTGGCGGAAGCTGAGGACGACTGCCGCATCGAGGGAGAGACTCAAAGCACCGGCTTCACGAGCCTGAACTACGCCCCGGTGGTCCCCTCCCCTGAAAACCAGCTGCGTGTCGTCAGCGGCATCACTCATGTGGCTCGGAGGCTCAACCTCGTTTACAGGGAGACCATCCGGAATGAGCAAGTGGTGCGCGTGCCCGCTCCTCCCCACTATCAACTGGCTCGCACGCCCATCGTGCAGGTCGCGGCCGTGAACGTGATCACCGTCGAGGACAGCACCGGGGCGGTGACGGTCTATGACGCCGACGACATCCTCTATAACTCCGGCACGCCGCCGGGAGCCGGTGAATTGAACATCAACACGGTCACGGGAGTTCTGACTTTTGGGACGGCCCCCAACCCCGGTGACACGGTGAGAGCCACCTATGCCGCGGGGCATGCCCCTCCGGCCGCCGGCGAAGTGCTTGTCACAACATGGGACGGGTCCCTGGAGTTCGCTGCCGGCGAGGCTCCCAGTTCCGGAAACGGCGACGTTCTTCTGGCGTCTTATCTGGTCGCCAGGGCAAACTGCGTGCAGGTGACGCTGGAATACGAAACCGACCGGGAGGTTTATGTCGTTCCCGACGGCCGTCTGCTCGCTCAACTTGTCAATGCAAGGTCCAATCTGGCAACGGCTGTGGCGGACGCAGGAAACGGCGGTGATCTGCCGGCTGCAGGGGTGCAGGGCTTTTTCGGAACGGGCAGCAACAGCCCGGGCAGCAACGGCGCCGAGGCCGGGGCGACGGAATACACTGCCGGACTGGAGAGCATCTCCAACCAGCTCGTCAATATTGTCGTCCTTGCCGGGCAGGATTCGAACGCGATGGGATCGGTGCTGGAGAGCCATCTCAATGCCACCGCGCTCACCGATTACGAGCGCATCGGCGTCATCGGGGCTCCCGGCAAGACCCTGGCCGAATACTTGGGACACACTGTGGCCAGCGACCGCATCATTGTGGTTGCCCCCGGCATCCGCTATGCGGACGGCAGCGTTCTTCCGTCTGCGTACACAGCGGCTGCGGTGGCAGGCCTGATTTCGTCCCTGTCCGTGCAGACCAGCCTGACCAACAAGGCACTGACCATTCCGGGTCTGGATGTCCACTTCAACCGTGGGCAGCAGATGCAGCTCATCGGACGCAATGTGCTGAGCATCGTGCTCAAGCAGGGGTCCCTGCGCGTGCTGAAGGGCATCACCACAGAGGGCCAGGGACAGCCCTTCTCCGCCATCCCCACGCGAAGGATTGTGGATGCCGCCAAATACGGCGTGCGCTCGGCGGCGAACCCTTACATCGGCCGTCTCAACAACGTCCGTGTGCGCGCAGCACTCCAGTCGACCCTCGAAGCCCTGCTCACGCGCATGGTGGATGAGGAGGCGCTCACGGGGTTCGAGCTTCAGGTGTCGGCCACTCGTGCTCAGGAAATTGCCGGTGAGGTCAGTGTCATCATGACCATTCAACCGACGTTCAGCATCGACTTCATCCGTGTGGTCATGAATCTGAGATAAATCAGCCGTCAAACGTCAGCTTTCAGCCTGTGATGCGGTGCCCGGGGGCCCGAAGGGTTGAACGCTGGAGGCTCACTTTAGAGGAGGAGCAACATGCCCAACGACGTGTTCAGGGCCATTGACGCCGTTCTGGTAATGGGTGTGGAGGATTCGAGTGTCCCTGAAGGGCAGGCTGCTGATGCGCTGGTGGGGCAGTACGACCTCAGCAACACCATAGGCCGTCTGCAAGACGTGAGTGTCTCCATCAGCAGCGATGTTCGGGCTTTCTACGAGATCGGGCGAAGATACCCGACTCACCTGCGCCCGGGAATTGTCCGGGTTTCCGGCAGCGCCAGGCGAGCCCATGTGAATGGTGCCCTGCTGCGCCTGCTGCTTGGAGATGGAGCCGTCAGCCCGCCCGCATCGGCCAACTTCGTTCAGCCTGCGTTCAACATCGTGGCTTCACTCAACAATCCGGCAAGGCCCGGCGAGTTCACCAAGATGACCGTCTTCGGAGTCAAATTCGATTCGTGGAGTTACCACATCCCCGCGGAGGAATTCGTCATGGAGTCCATAACCTTCCAGGCCATGCGGGTCGCTTTCGAAGAGGCGTGATCCCCGGGAGGTTTGCGGGGGACGCGGGCGTGGACGCCATGATTTCCGAGGTTTTGGTGAGGTGAGCTCCCGGCCCGGCGGGGCCGCCGGCAAGGGCGGCAGGAGAACCCTTTGCCCGGAGCCCGCCGACAGGCAGCCCATCAAAGTTTTCCAGGAGCGAGTGGGCAGATGAAGACCCCGGCAACTGAATTCACAAATCGGATTCGCATGCTCTCAGCGGAGGACCTGCTCCAGGGCAGCGCGGCCATTCACGACGTCGTCGTGCCGCCGGCCGTCCTGCATCCCGGCAATGACCCGGCTCAAGCCTCCCTGGAGCCGGGACAGGTCCGCCTTCGCCCCCTGACGCTTTCCACCCTGACGCTCATTTCGAGGGCGGCGCAGGACGATCCCGGTCTTGTGCCGCTCCTGATGATCCAGGAGGCGATGGTTGAGCCGGCCATGAAGGTGAATCAGATCCAGCGACTGCATGTGGGGCTGGTGCACTTCCTGGTGAGCCGGATCAACCTCATTTCCGGACTGAGCGAGGACGGGGAGACCCTGACCAACGCGGCCTGCTCGCCCCTCGGCCGCACGCAGCTGCTGCTGGCGAAGCATTTTGGCTGGACGCCCGAGCAGGTGAGCCGGCTGACACCCGGCCAGGTGGCCGTGTATCTGGCCGGCATCGAGAGATTCCTCCAGACGGACCGTGAGGCACCATGACGGAAAACCGCTTTGAACAGCTGCTGCGGACCGGCCGCAGACTCCTGTGGACCGGCCGGTCCCTGGGGCGCATGGGAAGCCTCGATGGCGTGCTGGCAGGTTATGAGCGCATTCTGGTCCCCCCACTGTCCCGACTGAATTCCATCCTGGAGACTTTGAGCCCTCCCCTTCCTGACATTTCGGTGGGGGGGAAAGCCCCTGCCCTGCAACGCTCTTTTTCTAGGACTTTGAATGCCGGGGCTCCAGGAAAGCAAGAGCGATGGTGGAGTGTTCACGGGCTCAAGGCGGCAGTTGCTGGACAAGGATATGACTCGGCGGAGAACATCGAGGGGATGCCGGACGGTGTGGATTCCGGCTCCCGGCGAACACAGGCCTCGACGCCGCCGCAGGGACCGGCTTTCCTGCCTGAGTCCTACCTGATGTCACCGGTGGGACGGCGGCGCGGGTCTGAGGGCAATGCCACCGGAAGCAGAGCCGTTGGAATCCGCTCAGAAACCATTCAAGAGAGACCTTCGGATCTTCTCTCAAATCCTGGTGATCAGCCGGGAGAACCGGCACCGGGACCCACGAGCGTTCCTTACGGGGCGGCGCGGCGCGAAAGGATGTCGCAATCCCTCGGGATTGCAAAGGATCTCAGAAAGATGGTGGGGCAGGATGCGGGCGATCGCCGAGGCATGTCACCGCGTGAAGAGGGTCCGTCTTCACTCGCAACTCCGTTTCCGAATAAATCGGGGAGTGTGAGACTGCAGCGTGGAGGAGAGGGGCTCCTCTCGATACTCCGGCAAAACCTGGGTCACCGCGGGCAGACAATGGCCGAAAGCGTGGAAGGGCTTTTGGGAGGCCACGCTTTCCAGCGTGAAAGCCGTGACGAACGCCCGGGTGGGAGTGCTCCGTCAAGCCTCGAACGCGCATCGGGAGATGATGGTGCGCTGCCGCGCCACGAGATGGAAATTCGTCGCGCCCAGGTTTCTCGGAGTGCGGCTGCTCATCCGGGAGGAGCCGGCGGCCGTTCAATTCGCGTTGCCGAGGGACCTTTCGAACCCTCCGCAGGGTCCGAAAGCGTGGGGCAGCGTCGCGATGCGGGCGGTCCCCCGGAAGACGGCGGAACGCCGCTTCGGTTCAGCGCCGAACAGATTGAACAGATCATGGACCTTCTGGCCGAGCAGTTGGAAATTTCGCTGCTCCGCAGTTATGGAACGGTTCGAAGATAGCCATGGCCGTAGAACTTGGAAGCCTCACACTACAGCATCTCACGGAAATTGACGTGCGGGAGCGCGCCAGGATCGTGCGCCATGCAGTGCCCGGCCTGGAGGGCGACCTGTCGCAGACTTTTGGGAGATCCTCGGTGGAGGTCCGCCTTCGCGGCATCTTTTACGGACCGGCTGCCGCCGAGGACCTGGAGGGGCTGAGACAGTCCTACCTGCAACACCGCCCCGTCGATTTCTACACGGAAGCCGTCGGCGAGGGCTATTTCTCCCAGGTGCTCATCACACGGCTCGATGTGTCGCAGCGGGTGGGGCACGTGGACCAGTTCGATTTCGAGTGCGAGGTCATGGAATACGTGGAGCCCCCGGAACCCGTCGCGGCCGATCCTTTCGCCGCTCTGGACACCGAGCTTCTGGGAGAGGCGATGGGTTTTGTCAATGACATTCAGTCGGCCCTGGCGGAGATCTCGGAACTGGTTGACCTCATCGCCAATTTCCCCGCCTTCGGCAATCCCACGGAGCCTCTCGAGAGCATCCTCGACGGCTTCAGCGGTATCGTGGAAAGCTCGGGCGGAGCGATCGACACGCTGAAAAGCATTCGCGACCTCTTTGGGCCCTGATCCTAACGAGGTGGTATCCACCGCTCCCCCAATCCTCTCGATCAGGAGCAGCTCATGTTGGAAGGGGTTTCGAGTGCTGTCGGCTTTCCACGTGATCAAGCCGCTCCGGTGAAGCCGGAAATCGTGAAATCCTGTGGCCTTCATTAGCCCTGGAGAACAGCAATGGCCGGAATCATTCAAAGCGTTCCCGACCTGTCAACCCTTGTGCTGAGCGTAGCCGGCAACCCCGAAGGGCAGGTCACCGCGCTGCTCTCCAACATCCAGTCCCTGGTTTCAGGCGATGCAGGCTCACCGGTGGGAGGGGCCTTCACGGCGATTGCTGGGTTGGAAAGCCGCCTCAACATCGACGTCGGCGGCCTTTCGAAACAGTTGCCGAACACCCTGGCGGCCCTTCAGAACGCTTTGCCCGCCAACACCCTCGAAACGGTGACGTCCCTGGGTGAATCGTATGGGACCGCCAGGGACTTCCTGCAGAACAGTGAACTGGTGAAGGCGGTGGCCGCTTCCGGCGCGTCGCTGCAGGATGTGGCCCTGGCCGTCATCGCCGATGTCCTGGCCCTCTTCGACGGCAGGCTCTCGGAGCTGACGGCCAACCTGGTCGATCCGGACGTCCTTCAGGCACTGCAGGCCGCTCTCTCCTCCCTGGAGCAATTCGAAACAAATTTCCCCGCCCACGAGGCGGAGTTCCTGCCCTTCGTGACCCACTACCTCATGGGGGTCGCTCCCGATTTGCTGGACGCTCCTCTCGGGCATCTCCAAAGCTCGCTTTCCGTGTTCGCTCCCCTGGAGCCGGCCTCTCTGAACGCCAACATCCTCCCCAGGCAGCAGTCCATCCGCGACGCCTACCAGGATCTGGTGCTGCTGATTGAGTCCTTTGATCCCGCCGACGTCAACGCCTACCTCGAAATCCGGGCACGCCTGGATGCTCTGGAAGCCGCCAACAACCTGATGCTCACGGCGGTCGGCAGCCTGTATCAAGAGTTGGACACGCTCATCTCGCACCATGCCTGGGGCGACATCTTCGGTCTTTACTCCGGCCTGCTGGATGCCATCGCCATTGACGATGTCGTGACGGTGGACGACATCGTGGACCTGATGGTTCAGATGCTGGAGGATGTCCTCGCGCGATTGTTCATGGCCTTCAGCGTTGAAGATCTGGAGGAACGCATCCAGCTTCTGGGTCAAAGCATCCGCGATGGGGCGCTCGGTTCTCCCATGGGACAGATCCAGGAGACGGTTCGTGGGTTCCTGGAGGGCATCCGAGACGCAATTCTGAGCATTCCCACGGAAGAAGTTCAGGGTCTGGTTCTGGGGTTGCTGACCGGCGTGGCCGATCGTGTCAACGAGTTGGGCCTGGAGGAGATCCAGGACGGCATCGTCGGAGCTTTTCAGGAGGCCGAAACCTTCATCACGGACCATGTCAACACGGCGCTGGGAGACGACATCCGGGTGAAGCTGGAGACCTTTTCGGCCGATTTCGAGCTTCCTGCCGTCACGACCCTGATGGGCGAACTGGGCGCCGCTATGGGGCAGCTGTCCACCATCATGGACACCATCGAGGCAACGCTCAACACCGAGTTGAGCAACCTGGAGGACATTGCAGGCCGGCTGGAAAGCCTCAGCTTCGAGCCCGTCAGCAACGAAGCGATTTCCAGGATCGAGGAGCTCAAAGGGCGTCTGGCCTCCATCAATCCCAATGCCCTTTCCGACGCCGAGAAACTGGCGCTCAAGGGTGCGCTCGCCGTCGTCGAAGCCATTGACCTGGACGGACTCATCGAGACGCAGCTGAAGACAGGGTACCACAGCGCCGAACGCGAGGTCATCGCTCTGCTGGAACAGATTGAAGCCTCGCTGGGCCGTGTGCGCGGCCGGTTCCTGGTCTTTTCGCCCGATGGACTTCTGGGGCCGGTCAAAAACGCCCTGGACAAAGTGGAGGGCGCCATCCGGGACTTGAACGGTCAGTTCCTGCTGAAAACCCTCTACGACCAGCTCGATATCCTGAAGGGTAAGCTTGAACTGATCGCTCCCGGGCGTCTGGTCGATCCCCTTCAGCCTGCCTACGACGGCTTCAGGTCAACGTTCGATCAGCTGAGCTCCGACCGGGTGGTTCAGCCGCTCACCGCGGTTTATGCTCAGATCAACTCGTTCGTTGATCTGGTGGACATCACTCCGTTGATGGACGAGCTGGACAACCGGCGCAAGGCCCTTCTGCGAGATGCCCGCTCGCGTATCATCGAGGCGTTGGACGGCCTCAACCTGCCCGAGCCCCTCAATGCGTTTCCGGGCCGCATCCAGCCTTTGCTGGAACTCATCACCGACGCACTCTTCGACGATCCGGACACCGGCCTGCGTCAATTGAACCTGGAGTTCCGGGAACGGGTCGATCTCAGCGATCTGTTTGCTCCGCTGGACGCGCTTTTCCTGAGATTGATCCATCTCATGGAATCGATTCCTCCTGCGGAACTGACCGGCACGATGAATACCATCCGGGTGTCGTTGGGGGTGGGAATGAACGCGCTCAATCCCCAGAACATTCTGGGGGTGTTGCGAGGCGGCTACGGGCGTCTGGCCGATCTAAGTCCTGTGAACCTGCTGGGGATGTCCCTCAGCCTGCCGGCGGTCAGACTTGCCTTCGAGGCCCGCGCCGCCTCCGCGCCCGGCGACATGCTGGACGACATCCAGGCCGTTTCGGCACGCTTCGACCTGGTGCTGGAGGGAGTCAGCCCATCGGTCGGCGGAGGCCGGATGCAGCAGTTGATGCAGCAGCACGGTGCCGCGCTGGAATCCCTGCGCACGCACCTCAACGCGCTGGAAACTTCCGGGGCCGGTGAGAGTTATCGCCAGGTGCAGCGCAATCTCGACAAACTGCTTCCCGATTTTCTCAAGCAGCCCGTTCCGCTGACCCACGCGGACATCCTTTCGGGCGTGCATGCCATGCGGCCCGGTGCGAAGGCGCGCAGGTTCGAGGATGTTTTTTCCCGGTTGCTCAGAGAGTTCGAGCCGTTGGAAAGCTCTCTGGAATCGGCCATCAACGACATGCTCGGGGCGATTCGGCAAACCGTCATGATGGTCGACCCCCTGGCTCTCAGGGACTCGGTGGCGGCCATCTACGATGCCATCCGGGCCAAAGTCCAGGTCATCAATCCCGAGGACCTCAAGGAGGCCATCGACACCCTGTTCGCACCCCTCCAGGGGCTGGTGGAAACCCTCAATCCCACCAACATCAAAAACCTCCTGGATGAAGCCTTCTCCAACGTGGTGACCACTCTGACCGTCAATGTGAAGGAGATACTCGACCTGCTCGTCGGCATCATCAACGAGAAGCTGAGGGGCATCAAGAATACTCTCAAGGCGCTGCTGGACGCGGTGCGAATCGCCCTGAAGGACATCACGTTGTTACTCCAGGGACTCGTGGGCCGGTTCGACAATCTCATTTTCGTGGAGATATTCCGCAGGCTCCGCCAGGTCATCGAAAACCTCGGCAAGAGTTTCGACAAAGAACTGGCCCGGGTGGTCAATGCTTTTAATGCGATGCTTGCGGCCATTCCCCTCGAGGGCAGTGCCGGTGTCGGCGTGTCTCTATAAAGAAAATTGAGTGAGCCATGTACCTGCATGTGGAGAAAAAATCCGGCAGAGTGAAAAGCCGCAGGGGCCCGCAATCGGACGAGGCGTCGCGGATGGCTGTCCAACGCCTGGAGACCTGGCTGCGTCGGGAACAGGAACGTCGCCAAATCCAGGGAGTGGACGGGCGGGTGGATGCCGTCATTGAATCGGGGGGGGCCTGCACGCGGTATTCTTATGACGGCAGCGGCAATCTTGTGGAGATCCTCGAAGCAAACGGCCGGGGCCGCCGCTACACCTACGACGAGCAGCATCGTTTGACGCAGGCAGTTCATCCGGACGGCACGGCGACAAGCTACCGGTATGGGGACGAGGATCAACTGGCGGAAGTCAATGACAGGGGTACCGTGACCCGCTACGATTACGATGACTGCAATCGGTTGTTTCGAATCAGCGAGGGCCGGACGGGGGTGGTGATCTACCGCTACGACAAGTCGGGGCGGGTGAGTGTAGCCCGGACTTCCCGCGTTTCCACTGCATACGGCTACGACGCTGAGGGGCGGATGGTCGAAACGAGGCAGAGTGTGGACGGAGTCACCCTCACACTCCGGCTGGACTACGATCCTCACGGGCGCCTGGAAGCGCTGCATCTGCCCGGCAGCAGCTGCCCGATCCGGTATGCGTGGGACCACAAGGGCCGGCCGGCAGCGGTCCGAGTTGGAGAGAAGAACATTGCCGCTTTCAGTTACCGCCGCAATGAGACCAGGACGGTGCTCGGCAACGGTGTGTCCGTCGAGACCAGGTCCAACCCGGAGGATGGCCGTCCAGCCAGCCAAGTCGTCACGCGCGGCGAGCAGGTCCTCTTCGAACAGCACCTGGAGTTCAACTCTCTGGGGGAGGTTGTCAGCGACGGGCAATATCGCTACGGCTACGACAGACTGGGCCGACTTTCTGAAGCCCGGGAATGTTCCACAGGTCGCTGCCTGCGTTACACTCATGACAGCATGGACAACCGCGTTTCCCTCGAAGTGGACCCTGGGGGGGAGGAGAACGGTGAGTCCCCCGAACAGGGCGGGTGGAGCTCCGGACCCGCCGTCTCAGGGGCTGGGGCCAAACGCGGACTGGTGACCCGGCAGTACCGCTATGACGCCCAGGGCCGACTTGCCGCCATTGATGCTGACGCAGAGGATCCCATGAAACTGGTCCACGACCGGCATGGGCGGCTCACGCAGAAGATCGAAGCCGGCAAGTCCCGGGTTTACCGCTATGACGACGGGGGGCGGCTCATCGAGGCGAACTGTGAGGGCCGACGCGTGGGCTCGTTTCTCTATGACCATAAAGGGAGGCTGGTCCTGGCGGAATACGAGCAACGCACGGAACGCTACCTCTACGGTCCGTCGGATGAACTTCTTGCGGTGACGGACGCCCACGGGCGTCCGTTTCGCCTGATGGTCTGGACGCCACCTGGATGTGTCGCGGAGGTGCATGGCGCCCTGGAAAGCGGCCCTGTCTTTTATCTCCACAGCGACGCAAGGGGTGCGACCCGGCTTTACACCGATGAGTCAGGGGAAGTGGTCGCTCGATTCAGCTTCGATCCTTTCGGGCTTCCGACTGCTTCTGCGGGCGCTACTCCCTGTCCGCGGGAGCCGGCGATCATCGGGGCAAGTCGAACGCAGTCTCCCGGAGGTGAGGCCGCAAACTTCCGGCCTCACCTCGGCCGGCACGTGTGGCACGCCGAGGTCGGGTTGTACTGCTGTAGAGCGCGGTGGTACGATCCCGATCTGGGTCGTTTCATGACTCCCGACACGTTCACGGGGGGGCCCGACGATGCCCGAATCGTCAATCCCATCATCCCGCCGAGCCGCCAGGCATTCACTCGGTCGCAACTCCTCGGAGGCTGGTTGAAACAGCCGAGGCTTCGCAACAATGTCGTGTTTTGCTGCAACGACCCCATCGGGCGAGTGGATCCCGATGGACATTGGTCTTTTGGAGGGGTGCTCCTGACACTTCTGGGCGTCGTCTGGACTCTGCCCAACACGCTGATCGGTCTCTTCCTGGAGATCACCTGCCTGGTGGGGGAGGTGATCCGGTGGATTGTCTGGCTGGTGAGCATCGGCAACGTGAGCTGGCAGACGCCCGGGTTCGATGCGGCCGCCTCGGGCCGCTTGAATGCTTTTGCACTGGTTTTCGAAGGGGGCTGGCTGGGGTCGTTGCCGCTGCTCGGCATCACGTTCGGAAATGTGTTCTTTGTGACCAAGACCTGGAGAGAGCATCCCACGACCGGTGGGCCGGGCGATGTCTTTCCTCGAGCCTACGAGGGACGTGTGGCGATCCCTCGAAACAAAGCGCTCTATGAGCACGAACTGCGCCACACGAACCAGTACGGCTGGTTCGGTCCCATCTTTTTCCTGGTCTATCTGATTGACTGGATGGTCAGCGGTTTCTCCTACTGCGACATGTGGCTGGAACGCGACGCCAGAAAACACGCGGGGCTTTGAGAATGGCCATGCTGCAGCCCACATTTGAATTGAACG
The DNA here is from genome assembly GCA_964654275.1 of uncultured Syntrophobacteraceae bacterium. Lineage (GTDB taxonomy): Bacteria > Desulfobacterota > Syntrophobacteria > Syntrophobacterales > Syntrophobacteraceae > SLCH01. Next base: position 50,588 of record CAZZHS010000020.1, on the reverse strand, counting down.
CCGGGAGTCTGCGGAGCACCACCGGCAATCCGGTGGCCGGGCCACGGAGTTTCAGGGTTGAACGCGACATGGATGTGGCCGCGGACTGCCTTCAGATGGAACTCATGGAGCGATCCGGCCTCGGACTGGATGATTCGGTCACGCTCGACCTCGGCCACGACGGCAGCAACGAGCGGGTCTTCACGGGCAGGGTGGTCCGACTTCGCCCCGCCCTGAGCGGTGTGACCGTACTTGCACTCGGCACGATGAACGGTCTCCTGAATCACTTCACCGCCTTGACTTTCGAGAAGCAGACTGCGGGCAGCATCGTGCGCCATTTCCTCAGCGAGGTGGGGCTGACCGCAGGCACGGTGGATGACGGGCCGGACCTTCCCCGCTTCACGGTGGACCGGTTTCAGAGTGCCTACGCTCACGCGAAAGGGCTGGCAGATCGTCTGGGCTACGAATTTTACGCCGACAGGGAGGGCGAAATCATGTTCCACGCCCTGGGCGATGCGGCCAATCTGGATGCCGCGGGCGGCCTGGGGGGTGCGGCGGCGGGTGCCGTCGCCGGCCTCCTGGGGGGCGGCGAGGGCTATGGGTTTGGCCGTCACCTCATTGCAGCGAATGCGGTGAAGCAGCCCCCAGCCTGGACGCGTGTGGAGGTGGGCGGCGAGAGCCCCACGTCACGGCATGGGGATGCCACGTCTCACTGGCTGACCATCAAAGACACCGATTATCGGGGCGCTGCAGGCTCCGGGGACCCCGCTCTCCTGCTGCTGGATTCCGCGGCACGCACCAGGGATCTGGCAGACCGCTTTGCTGCGGGGCAACTGGCCACCAGGCAGCGGACCTCCCAACAGGTGACGATCACCGTGTTGGGACGCCCTCAGCTGGACCTGGGCGACTCGATCACCGTCAGAGACGTTCCCGACGGGCTGGTCAACGGCGATGGCTATGTGCGGGCCGTCCGACACCGATTCAGCATTGTGCACGGCTTCCTGACCGAATTCAGGATAGGAATGAGCGCATCCCGATGAGCGGCCGGCTTCTCGAGATCATCCAGCAGGTGGTGCGCCAGGAAATGTCCCGTCAGCGGGGCAGTCTCCTGGGGGTCGTCACGGAGATTTTCCCTCACGAGTCCGAGGACGATGACCACAACTATGAGGTCAGTGTGCGGCTCAAACACGAGGACCTGGAGTTGCGCCGGGTGCCCATGGCGGTGGGACACATCGGCATCGCCGTGCCGCCCCGGGTGGACGACCTGGTGATCGTTCAGTGCATCAACGGCGACATCAATCAGCCCGTGGTGACCGGGCGATTCTATCACGCCGACGAGCGTCCGCCTCTGCACCGGGAGGGCGATATCCTCTTCGAACAGCGCATCGCGGACGGCAAGCTGAACCACCTGCGGTTCAACGCGGACGGCTCCATTTTCATCCAGCGGGACGTGACCAGCCCGGAGGACAACTCCGCGTCCCTGGCGGGGATCAAGATCGATCCGGATGGAAATATCGAGATCAAAGCGGGAGACAGCATCGTCATTTCGCTGAAAAACGACGACCGGATCGAGATCAAAGCTGATGGGAAGCCCATCGAGGTGGCCTGCGACACCCTGACCGTGAACGGCAATGTGTCCATCAACGGTGATCTGCAGGTGAGCGGAGGCGGGACCTCCACGACCATCAGCGGCAACGTCATCACAGGGGCATGATCCATGGCAGACCTGATCCTTGAGGGCAACCTCACGCTCATGGGCAACCTGAACCTGGTGGGGGATGGAGGAAAGGTTCTCGTCGGCAGCGCGGAAGTGCTCGTGGAGGGCGCTTCCCCCACCGATGGCGCCCAGGGCACCTCACCGGTGCCCGTCATTCAGCCGCCGCCGCCGGCATCGCCTGTGGATGCGGGCACCTCCGTCTACCTGGTCAGCAGTTTCAACAAGACGGTCAAGGCCGACAACAAAAACATTGTGGCCCTGGGAATTGTGCTGCAGGGGAACACGCCCATGTGGCCCGGCATGATGCTGCCGAGCACCGGCAACACGGAGATTGTGACCATCGCCGGAGTTCCCGTCAACGTGATGAACGACCAGGCCACCATCTTCCCGTCCGGAGGTGTTGCCACGTTTGACGGATCCAGCGGGCAATAGCCATGACGACCCTCACCGAGGTGCAGCTTCGCATCAACGTCCCGCCCGGGCAGGAGACGACCGTTGCCGGTGCCGGCGTGCAGACTGCGGTGAGCGTCACTTTGACCGGCGAGGTGCTTTCGACGGGGCATGGGACGCTGTACCTCAAATGGTATTCGAGCCTCCAGAGCGAACTTGCCATGGCGCCCATGCCCGAAACGGGCCCGAGGAGTTGGACGATCACCGCGGCCCTGCCGGTCGGTTCTCACGTCGTCACCCTGACGGCCCAGGACAAGAGCGATGCGGGGGTGGACCCCGCCGATCTGGGCGCCCTCTACAAAAGCATGGAACACATGGGCAGCGCGGGAGGTCCTCCTCCACCCCCGCCCCTCGCCGGCGACCCGCGCATCGTCCATGTGCTCGTCGCCAATATGGTTTCGCCTGCGCCGGGCACGTTGACTCTCAGCAAGTCCGCACCTCTCCTGGAGGCCCAGGCGCCGCTGCAGTGGGCCAGGTACCCGGCTTACACGGAGAAGGACCCGGAGTATCACACGGTCAACCGGGTGCGTTACCGGTGGTTTTTCCGCCCCGCGGCGGCTCCGCCCGCCTCCGATGTCGAGCTGGACCTGGGGGGCGACTCGCTCCTGCAGTTGATCCCGCCAGCCGCTTCCGGGGAGGTGGCGAGGCTCAGGGTCATGGGTTCTCTTCCCGATGCGCTCGTGACCGTGGGCGGGAGCTACCGCGTGACTCTGCGGGTTCAGCATCGCGACAACGACGGCATGCGCCACGAGGTTTCCAGGGTGGTTTCCATCGTGGCATGAGGTTGAGGCGATGACCCAAGAGAGACTGAAGCTTTTCGGAACCGATTTGCTGCTGGCCCCGCGTGCGGGTGAGTTCGACCTTGTGCCCGACAACGAGGGCGACCTTGCCCTGACGCAGGGCACGGACAACATCTCCCAGGCTTTGATGCTGCGGATTCTGGTGCGGCAGGGAGAACTGGCGCGGCTTGGCTGGCCCGATTTCGGCTCCCGCGTCCATGAACTCATCGGGGAGCCCAATAACCTGCGCACGCGCGTCCGGCTCATGGCCTTTGCCCGTGCCGCGGTCGAAAAGGATCCTCGCGTGGTGGAGGTGACGCACATCAAAGCGGAGCAGGCAGAGCGCAGCCTGGTGCGCCTGGAAATGGACATCCAGCTCATCAGCGAACCCAATCCCTTGAACCTTGTTGTCGATGTAAACCTGGAGGCGTTGTGATGGTTGATTTGGGGAATCCCTTTTCCGTGCCCTACCGCGACCTCATCGATTCCCTGGAGAAGAGCATCCGCGAAGGGGTCGAACAACCGGTTCAGGACCGGCTCATCTTCCAGTCGGGAGTGCGGACGTATCCTCTCCGGCACGGAGCCTACAGGATCGTGCGGGTCAGCGGTCTCGACAGAAATCTGGGTTTCCTGGTCTATTCTCCAGGCGTCCACTTCCAGCATCGCCAGGGCAGCAACATCCTCACGTGGCTGGACGACAACTTCGGGCCCAACAACGGCGGACGCCTCGATGTGGAATACACCTACCTCGAACAGCCGGCAGGCTTGACGGATTTCAACCCCGGAAGCGTCATCGGCATGCTCGTGCGCGCGGTGGCGCGTGAGCTGAAACTGGTTTACGAGCAGATGGACCAGGTCTATCGCCGCGCTTTCATCGATTACGCCGAAAACGAAGCCCTGGACGCCGTGGTGGCTCTGCTGGGGCTCCAGCGCAACGACGCCTTGCCCGCGAAGGGGCTGGTGACCTTCTTCAGGAGAACGGTGGGAACCCAGCGCTTTGTCATCCCGCCGGGCACCCAGGTTGCCGATGAGTTCGGGCATTCTTTCGCGACCACGGCCCAGGGGATCATCGACAAGGATCCGATGGATGAGTTCCTCCGACATGAAAACGGCGTCCTCAAGGTGACGAACCAGATAGGAACCCTGGTGGGTGTCTGGCCGGGCAGCGAGGATCCTGCCACAGCCACGCCTCTGGCCACGAAGGATGCGTCCTCAAACCCTCCGGACCCGCTTTTCGGCGAGTCCGGACGCATCATCGAACTGGTGAATACGCCCTATCCAACGGGCGAGCTTCGAGTGCGCTACGTCGCCAAGAGCGTCACCGTCCCTGTTCAGGCCGTGCAGCCCGGCCCCGAGAGCAACGTGAACGCGCGAACCATCACCCTCATGCCGACGCCGCCCACGGGCATCGAGGGCGTTTTCAACGAGGAACCCATCTCGGGGGGCACCCTGCCCGAGTCGGACACCCAGCTGCGGGAACGGGCCAAATTCCATCTGGAGCGGCTGGGCAACGCCACCCGCAATGCCATCAAGTTTGCGGTGCTGGAAGTGAACGGAGTGGAGGGTGTGGAGGTGCTGGACCACACGGTTGACAGCTCGATACCTCTGGGACAGATTCAGGTCAGCCATTTTGGCGGCGATGCCGAGGAAATCCGCAATGTGGTGGAGCAGACGCGTGCGGCGGGTGTCCTGGCCGAACTGTTGGAAATCAGCGAGGTGCTCATTGCCGGAAGGTTCTACGTGATTCCCGACAAGGTCGTGCCGGCCACGGCCGTGGAGAGTTTCAGGGAAGCCGTCTTCAAGGCTATCCGGGCGCTGGAAATCGGACAGTCGCTCTCCATGCGAAGGCTGTCGGCCATGGTGTACGATTTCACCGGACTTGCAGAGATCGCGGAAGTTCAGGATGCCGGGGGCAATCTCTTCGACGATCCTCTCCTTGTCACGCGAACGGAGCTGATACGGCCCGACGAAACGAACCTCAATGTGATTCTTCTGTCTGCCCTTGCCGTCGGCGGGCCCGTGCGGCGGGTGGGAAACACCAACGAAATCGACCTGCAGATTCTGACGGCATCGGGGCCGGCAGTCCTCCAGAACTTCTCCCTGGATCTTGTGGTTTCCGTGAAGGCGCGGCTGAGCACCGCGCCGACGCAGCCCCGAACCTTCATCGGAACTGTGCAGCCCCTGCCCCGAATCACCTTCAGCGGGGGCAGCAACCTGGCGACCCTCATCCTTCAGGATACGGCGACCAATTTTGATCCCGCTGTCCATGCACCGGACCTGGAGGTGACCATTGGCGCGGCTGTTTATCCCGGGATACAGACCGTTAACGCAATCATAGATCTGGCGTGACCATGTCCTACAAGACAGAAAGACTCGTCGACCTCTTCCCGGACGTTTTGGCTGCCCGCAGCAGATCTTCTTTGCTGTACAAGCTGCTGGACGCCCTGGGTGCGGAGTTGATGGAGGCCGATGAAAGCATCAAGCGGCTCCTGAAGTCCCACTGGATTGAGCATGCTCAGGGGGCGGCGCTGGATGGCCTGGGAGCGATCTTCAGGGTGGAGCGTCGCCGTCTGCCCGACGGCACGCCCGAGCCCGACGGTGCTTTTCGCCTGAGGCTCAAATCGGTGGTGAGCCTCTTTACGGGCGGCGGAACGCGGCAGGCTGTTCTGGGAGCGGTGCGCTCGGCTCTGGGCCTGCCCTTTCACCTGACGGGACTGAAAGGAGTTCCGGCTGCCCTGCTGCAGGATCTGGAAAAGCTGATCGTGCTGGAGGAATTTTCCCCCAAACCCGAACGGTTTTTCGACCAGATCACCGACCCTGCCCAGGCGGGCCGGCTTGCGCTGGACATTCCAGTGGTCTCCGTGTTCGAGACCCGGCCGAGCATCACCTGGATCTTCACCCGGGGCGGCGGAAGGCGGCTGGAACTGGAACGCATGGATTCGGGAGAGGGTGTCAAGTCTCTGGATTCTCTGATCGTTCCTCAGGGGGCCGTGCTGCGGCTCGGGGCCGCTGCAGACCACAGGCTGACCGCTTTTATCGGCACAACGGACATCGCCCATCTGTTCACGAACCTGGACGGCGGCACTCCCGCCGTGATGCCCTCTATCCCCCGCTTCGCCGGCACATGGGAGTTCAGGGCGCAGAGCGGCCTGTTCGGCATCAGCACATTTGACGAGGCAGACACGTTCGATCTGCCCCTGTTCAGTGTGGAGATGAACTGGCGCAGTTTCACACCGCTCACGTTTGATGTGATCGTGCCCTACTTCCTGAAGCAGGCCATCGATCACCTGAAGGCCCTGCACGGGTTTACGGGGGAGATCTTCGTCTTCGAAGGCCTGGACTACAGCACCATTCAACAGGTGGTGGATCAGACGAGGGCGGCAGGCGTCAAGGGCACGGTGCAGTTTTCTTTGACCCATGTGGAGCGGCATGACCAGGACGAAGTCTTTCGGGTGCATGGCGACCATCGCTTGAGGGAAGATGGGGGCCAGAGAGACGCTCTGACCACTGCGAGCGGTGCGAGGCTGGTCGAACCCCATGACGTGAGCGAGCGTCTTTCTCTGGGCGCAGTGTTTGACGTGTCCCGCTTTGACGGGAGCTTTGGATTTGTTTAGCGCACGACATTCGGAGCAACAGCGATGAGAGAAACATTGGATATGCGCGGCAAGCTGACCCTGCAGCTGACGGACAAGACGGGCCGTGTTGTTCATCGGCAGGACCGCACGAACCGGATTGTCACCAGTGGGCGCAGGCTGGTTTCGGAGATGTTCACCGGAATCTTTGCGGGACCGCCGCCGACTCCGGTCAGTCACATCGGGGTGGGCAGCGGCGGCACGGCTCCTTCGGACGCGAACGTGGCGCTGGAGGCGCAGCGAGGGGGCCGCAACGCCATCACGGACGTGGTGCTGACACCGTTCCTGGATGCAGGCGTGATGCGACTCCGTGTGACCATGCAGACCGTATTCGATTTCAATGAAGCCAATGACCCCAGCGTGCCCCTGCGGGAGGCCGGTGTCTTCACTGCGGCTGCCGGCGGAGTGATGTACAACCGGGTTGTGTTCGAGCCGGTGACCAAGACCAGCGCTTTTCGCCTGACGCTGTTCTGGGAAATCATCTTTTGAAGCTGTCGGGTTTCGGTCTCGAGGGGACAGTGCGGGAAAACAGGCTTCCCTGATGCCCTGCACCGGATCCTCTGGGTCTGATCACCTGTTTGAACGAAGGAGAGCGCCATGCCCATCACACCAGCACCTCCATTCCCCAAAGGGCCGGGAGACCAGCTGAGATCCGGCGACTGGAACCAGGTTGTCAACGAAGTCATCCGACTGGACAACGCCAAGTTGAACCTGACGGGCGGAACCGTCAGCGGGCCGCTGACGATCACGGGAAATGCTTCCACGGGCGGCAATGCCGTGGTCACCGGGAGCTGTACCGTCAACGGAAATCTTTCCACAGGTGGTGCTCTCACAGTCGCCGGCAGCACCGCGATGAATGGAGGCGCCGGGATCGGCAACCTGGGTGGTGCCCGGCAGAGCACCCTGCACGTGGCGGGGGGCATTTGGGACACGGTGGGCACTGAAGGCGATTTCAAAATCGGCACCGCCGCCCACCGTTTGAAAATCGGCGTCGCAACCGCCGGGGGCGGGGCTGGGGATGTGCGCATCTCCGCCCAGGGCGGAACGAACCGCATCATGATGGGTGGCGGCACGGCCAATGTTCTGAGCATCACCCCCACAGGCGTAGGGATCAACAACATTACCCCCGATGTCGCCCTGAACGTGAACGGCGATGCTCAAATAGGCGCCACCAACACCTCGACCAGTCGCCTGACGATTTACGGCCCACTGCAAAGCACCGCACAGGATGGGGGCTTGATCGTCAGGGCCGGGACAAGCGGGACCTACCTGAGAATGGACAACAATGAAGTCGAGTGCAACAATTCTACCTTATTCCTCAATTTTTATTCCAAACGCCAGGTGATGATCGGTTTCGGCACGGTGGATGCCGGGGGCATGTTTGTCTACGGCAACCTCAGCGTTCAGGGAAACATCACGGCCAGCGGCAGCAAGTCCGGTTTTGTGGTGGATCATTTCATCAACAAGTCCGGGGACGTCCTGGAGGAGGGCGATGTGGTCGTGCTGGAAGGCAGTGATATCACAACCTTTTATGGGGACAACGACAGCATCCCCGTGCCGGAAGTCGGGCTCACGACGAAAGCTTACGACCGGCGTGTTTGCGGCATTGTCGTGGAGGTGCTGGTGGAGGAGGAGCCCTCGGCTCCGGAATCCGCTCAGCTTGGGCCTGGAGACGGGGAGGAACTGGAGGAGGTGCGCATCGATGTGGACACCGGGCGCGCAGTGGGGACGGCTCCTGGAACCCCTGCGGCGCGCGAGGCATCGAAACTGGTTGTTGTGAAAGAGTCCAGGCGGGTGCTCGAAACGGCGCGATCCGAAAACCTCCCGTTGCCGAGGGCGCGTGCCCGCAGGGATTTTGGCGACAACGTGAAGCGGCTGCAGGTCTTCCGCAAGGAGGAACTGCCCCAACTGAACCGGAAGAAAGTGGCGGTCGGGCAGGCGGGCAAGATGGCCGTTCTCGGCTGCTACGCCTACTGCAAGGTGGATGCGGACATCGCCCCCATCGAGGTGGGCGATCTGCTGACGACCAGCCCCACCAGGGGTCATGCTCAAAAAGTGGGTCCTCCTGCCGGCGGGGCTGCTCCTTCGCCGCCCACAGGTGTCGGGGTGACTCCTTCGGGCACCGTCTTGACTGTCAAGAGCCGTGTCGGGGCTGCAGTGGCAAGCCCCACGGGTGCCGCCGTCCTCCGGGAGGAACCGGCTCCCGCAGCAACCGGAACTGCCGCGGTGCCCGAGGTGAATCCTCTTGGCGCCGTCATCGGCAAGGCCCTGGGCCGGCTCAAGTCCGGCAAGGGCAAGATTCCCATTCTGGTCATGTTGCAGTGACGTTCGAAAAATCATTGGGTAAGGCCATGAAAGAAAAATTGGAAGAAAGACTTCAAGAATTGCGCATGGAATTTGAGTCGGGTCAAAAGATGCTGGCCGACCTCGATGCCCAGCGGAATAATGTGCAGCAGACGGTCCTGCGAATCAGTGGGGCCATCCAGGTGCTGGAGGAGCTGCTCGGTTCAGAGGAATCCAAGTCGGGCAACGGAGCGGAGGCCGGCAGCCTGCCCGGTGCCTCGGTGGCCGGTTCGGAAGCGGAAGTCGGACAATGACCGGCAATCTGGACGAAGCCATCAGAACGCTGCTCGAGTCGGAACTGCCCGCGCTTTTCGGTGGAGCGGCTCCACCGGTGTCTCTGAGCATCGACAGCCTTCGTTTCACCGTCGACAAGCATTCGGCCGAGGGTTCCGTCAGCGAGGCTCGCCCTGACGACCGGCACGACACCTTCGCCTTCGACCCCAATCTCCCGCCGGTGTCTTTTTCCCTCACGCAACCTCCGTATCCGGGGCCGAAACGCATCTGGCTGACGACGGATGCGGGCGACAGGATTGTTCTGAAGGAAAAGGAAGTCCTTTGGGATCCCGAGGACAGCCGCGTCTTCTCCCTGGCTCTGGAACCCCACCGCGATCTTTCGGGGGTGACCGGCCTGAGGGTGCTCTACGCTGTCATCGCCGTTTTCACGACCTTCAAAGCCGAGCAGGTGATTTCCGTCCGCATGCAGGGAGCGGATGCACAGCAGGTGGAGCGGGCGGAGGCTCTGGCATCAGGCGTCATCCAGTTGAACCTCTCCGAGCTCACCGGGCAGTCTGCGGCCACCTATGAGGCAGGTGATTACAGTGTGACGGTGGCGGCCAAGAGCCTCAGAATCGTCGAGGGCAACAGTCAGGTGGTGAATGGTGAGCTTGTGCGGGAAATCCTCTACGGCGCCGAGATCGAGTTGAAAGCGAACCGTGCGCTGCATGAGGACGAGGGTGCCGTGATCACTCGTATCATCACCGAGGGCCGTCCCATCGATCCCAACCGTGTGATAGACGTGCACATCGGTGTGGACGTCTGACGCCGCGGGTTCTGGAGAGGTGATCCCGACATGAAAGCCATCCTGGTATTTGATCCCGACAGACGTCCCGAACAGCTGCAGTACGTGACCGATCGCACCGCCATCCTGCGGAACGCAGGAGACCAGGTCTGGGTGGACATCTCCGAGACTCAGGCCCAGCGGTTTTCGGCACAGGGCGTCAGTGTGCTCTTTCAGGAGGGTGTCGACTGGATCGAACTGCCGTCCGTCAGTTTCGACCCCGCAGAGCGGGTTCCTGCCCCGCCGCCCTCATTGCAGGCCGTTCCACCGGTCGCCGGTGACAGGGCTTACACCCTGGTGCAGTTCATGGTGCCGCCGGATGCAGCGTGGCTGGAGGCGGTTGTCAAGCTGGGCGCTTTTTATATCCAGAATCTCCCCATCAGCGTCTCCGTGTTCCGCATGACTTCAGACCAGATCACTGCAGCGGCGGCGTTGCCTTTCGTCCGCTGGGTGGGGCTCTATCATCCCGCCTACGCCCTGCATTACGCCCTGGCAGGCCGCGGGGAGCCATTTTCAGCCGTTTCCCTTGCGGGGATGAGCCTTGCCGCCGGGAGCCTTCCGGACGGCGGGAGCCATGGAAATGTTCAGGTCGTGCTCTTCGATGACGTGGATCCTGTGACGATACAACCGGCTGTGGAAGCGACGGGGGTCACGGTCATCAATCCCACCGGTTACGGGTTCATCGTCAATGCCGACGCAGCAGGCGTGGAAGCTCTGCTGAGGCTTCCCGGCGTCATGGACGTGGAGATCTTCATGCCGCCCGAGCCCGAAAATGACCGCGGACGCATCATCCTCAACATCAATCAGGTCAGCCATCCCGGGATCAGCGGTTTTCTGGTGAACCTGGACGGCTCCGGAGAGATCGTCGGGGTCATGGACACCGGGTTGGATCATGGCGATATCACCAACCTGGCCACGATCCATCCCGACATCCGGGGCACGGCGGCCCAGCGCAAGGTGCTCGGAATTTTCAACGTGAGCGGCGGCCCTCTGGGCAATCCCGTGCCGGACACCTCACCCCATGGAACTCACGTGACCGGCACCATCGCGGGCGACGGCACGGCATCCGGAGGGAGAGCCAAGGGCATGGCGCCCGCCGCTTCCGTGATTTTTCAGGGACCCATTCAGAGCGGAACTGCCGCCGTGATCCCCTTTCTGCGCGCCCATTACAATGGCGCTCGAGTGCACAGCAACTCGTGGGGCAGCACCATCGGGGCTCTCCCGAGCAACAACCTGTATAACCTGGCCATCACCAGCCAGATCGACCGTTTCTGTTATCTCTATCCTGAAAGTCTGGTCGTCTTCTCCGCGGGCAATGATGAAACCGACGCCACAGGTGGTGCTGACGGCGTGCTCGATATGAACACGCTCAAGATCGAAAAAGGCGGCAAGAATGTCCTGGTGGTTGGAGCGGTGGAAAGCGAGCGCAAAGATGACGGCTATAAAGACACCTACCGGTCGTATTTTGGAACCCGTTACAATCACGCCGATTTCGATGCGCTGGCAGGCGGAGCGAGCGACGGCTACACCATGTCGGACAGCGCCGACCAGATGGCGTTGTTCAGTTCACGCGGCATCGTGAACCACAACCCGCCCGGGCCCGTTGCCATTGCCCCCACCGGAAGGGTCAAGCCTGATGTGGTCGCGCCGGGCACCAACATCCTGTCTCTCAGGTCCAGCCAGGTTCCCTTGACCGGCGACTGGCAGGAACCTTCCACTGTAGACAAGAATCTCTACCAGATCCTTCACGGGACCAGCATGGCTGCACCGCATGTTTCGGGAACGGCGCTGCTGGTGAGGCAGTTCTTTCGCACACGGTTCGGCCTGCTGCGCCACCCCATCCTGCTGGAAAGCGTGTCCCCGAGGGTTTCACCGCCACCCGATTTTGTGGATCTACCCGCAACGGCGCCGCACGTGGACGGTGCCCTTTTCGCATGGGTGTCGCCGGCAGCGCCGCCGGACACCAAGAGGATTGTGGCTTCGGTGTTTTCGCCCAACACCACGCAACTCAATGCGGCTCTCATTCAATTGCAGGGTGACGTTGGCGACCATCCTGCGCCGGTTCTGGCCCGTTCGGGGGATCATGCGCTGCTGCTCCACCGTCACCGCGACGGCAGCCTGCTCCTGAGCAAGTACCGCAAGAATGCAGCCCCGCCCTACAACCTGTCCCTGGACACCGGTTTCAACACGACGGGGTCCGTCAGTGTCAGTTCCAACGTTCATGCTGCTGAAGATCGGCTTCCAGCCATGGTCGTCGCGAACAACGAAATTGGTGTCGTCTGGTGTGAGAGCGGCGCCGGCGATTTGAACTTTCGAGCCTTCGACGTCGCCAACGGAAACGCGCTGGGTGCGGGATCCCAAGTTCTGGGAACCATTTCGCGCACCTCGACCCACGCTTATCTCGTGCACACAGGAAACCGCTTCGCGGCCGCCTGGGTGAATCAGTCGGGCAGCAACCATTCCGTGCTCTTTCGGATCCCCGGCGAGGGGACAGGTCCCGTCACGGTGAAGACCGGTTCCACGGAAATTCGCGCGAGCCATCTGGCGTGGGATGGGCGCAACAACCGCTTCGTGGTTGCGTGGTGCGAGGTGGGTGGAGCGCAGGGTGACAGCATCAAGCTGCAATTCCTGGCCGACGACGGAGCGTTGCAGGACGGCGAGATCACGGCGACGACCGCACCCGCCGGCCGCCGAATCCGGCGTCCCTTCATCGCGGTACATCCTTCGGCTGGTTATTTATTGGCTTGGGAAGACGATGCCCAGGGAGGGCAGTACGACGTCTATTTCAGTTTCCTGGACGACTCAGGGCTGCCCGATGCCGGGCATATTTCTGAAGATCCCCGCGACCCGACCGCCCGGCGCATCGTCAGGGTATCCGACACGCCTCAGGACACACAGGGGTTTTCGGTCTCGATGGTCGAGGACGGTGCCTTCATCGTTTGGCAGAGCCTCGATGAGGTCAACTCGGACAACCTCAATGTCTCCATGGTGAAAATCACCCTCCAGGGAGTTTTTTATGCTCAGGCCGACCCTCTCACCCCCCTGGAACACAACGGCCGGTATGTCCCGCACGCGCTTTCGGAGGGCAACCCCATCACCAGCCTGGACACGGTGTCCATGGCGTGGACCGGCGGCGATTATTATCTCCTTCGCTGGGAAGGAGGTCAGGAGCTCGAGCCGTCCCGCCTGACCCTGGTCAGGACCAACGCCGATGGCAAGAAAGACGACACATTCGGCGTCAATGGCGGACTCACGCTCTCCAGCGACCTTTTCACGAGGCGCTGCGAGATGCACTGGACCGGCCGGGTGCTGGCCTGCATGCTGTCAGGAGGTCTGAGCTCCCCCAGTGTCCACCTTTTCGACGATGCGGGGCATCCGCTGGACGGCAGTAAGCCGGGGACGGTGGCTTTCGGTGCGGCGGGTGTTCGGCGCATTGAAGTTCTGGGTGTCAACGATATCAGCCCGCAGCTGAGTCACATGGATCTGCCGGCGCCCGATTTCGGCACCGTGGCTGTTTACGGCGAAGGCTTTCCCTTCAGCAACGCCATCAAATACACCATTCTGAATCGTTCTGGCGCCTTTGTGGACAGCACGGGAGCCGCAGTCGCCGGTCCGGTCGATCTGGTGACCCATACGGATCCAATGGGCATGATCGGCACGGCGAAGCATGGATGGTTCCATTTCGTCTCACAGGAAGGTCATTCCATCGCCGTGTGGCATCAAAAGACGGGCCCCGCCGGGAATTCCGATGTGATGATCAATCGTTTCAATCCCAATGGCGTCGCCGTGGGAGTGCCCCCCGACCCCTCTCAGGCGCCCGCCATGCTTCTCCCGAGACCTGCGGGGAACCACAGCGATTCGGTCAACGCAGTGGTTGCGCCGAGACCCGTGGGCATTGGAGGGCCTGCAGACCCTTCCGGAATCCCCAGCAACAGCACGCAACGGGAATATGTGGCGGTCTGGCAGTACCGTGCCGACAACGCCCAGCCCTGGGAGATCCGCTTCAGCCGTCTGGAACGGGATGGTCGGGTCAAGGCAAATCCCGCCGCTCCGGCTCCTCCGGCAAGCGATGTGCGTGTGATCTTTCCCGGGCTCACCGACGCGGGCGGCAATGTGATCTGGCCCCCCGTGGCCGGCACCGCCATGCACGCCACACATCCCCAGATCGTCTGCACGTTCACCGACGCACCCTGGAAGACGACGGCTCCCGCAGGCGCCTTCGCCAATGCGTGGAGACAGTGGAGCCCGGGATTTGGGCTCGCCTGGCTGGGACAGCCTGTGGCGGGAGGCAACCGCACTCTTTACTTTACCGTGCTGGATGAAAACGGCAATCGAGTCTTGCTCGACCGCACGCCGCCGGCCGCGGCCCCCATGGCGGGGATCATCCCCCTGAGCAGGCCGGAAGTCGACGTGGCGGATTTTAAGCTCATCTGGAACGGGCGGCTTTTTCGGCTGACCTGGACGGAAATCGAGAATGGCCGAATTCGGCACATGCAGACGGCGGTGACACGTCAGGGCAGTCTGAGGGTTCACGATCATCCCAGCGCAGCCCTCCTGAAGGCCGCTCTGATCAACGGGGCAACCAACATCAGGGACACCACGCTTCCCAACATCCCGGTGGCACCCATCACCGACGCGAATCGCAACGACGGGTACGGGTGGGGGCGCGTGAACCTGCGCCAGTCCCTGCTGCCCTCCCGGCCGGTGACCTTCCACGTGCGGGACGGGGATGCGGTGGGGCAGGGGCGTACCGCCGGCTACCGGTTCAGCCTGCCGCCCGGCACGGACCTGCTGCGAGTGACCCTCGCATGGACCGACCCGCCGGGTCCATTGGTGATCAACAACCTCAACCTGCGGGTCACCGCCGCCGCCACGGGTCGGGTCTACATCGGCAACAGCTGGGACACAAGCCCGGGCAATGGCTGGAGAAGCCGTGTATTCGCGGCGGGCGATGCGTTCGACACCGCCAACACCATCGAACAGGTGGTGATCTCCTTTCCGCCCTCGGGGGAATACCTGGTGGAGGTCATCGGGCACACGGTGAGCGTCAACCCGGATTACCAGTTTCCCGCTCAACCTTTCGCCCTCGTATTCGTGGGCAGCGGACCGGAAGTGCGCTACCGGCAGAGGAATCCCTGTGAAGAAGACTACTTCTGAGTGCAGCTCAGCCCCGTAGAGTGTCCACAACTCGAGTCGTCATTCCGGGTGTCTCTCAGCCGGAATCCACAGAAAAGAACCGGGTGCGGGCTCAAAAACTTCCGTCATGACGAGGGTCGAAAGGGACGCCTGATACTGCGGAATGGCACTGAGTGCACGCCCGCCAAATGAAGTTTTCCAAATCCGGCTGCCCTCACTCACCGGCGATTCTCCCCTCGAAGGGGGGTAGGGAGGGGGTAAATTCTTGCAAGCAGTGCCCCCACAGCCCCTCTCAAGGGTGAAGGGCTTTCCAGCGATCCATCAGCGTTCGCACATGCTCAGGCCTGTCGGTCATGATGCCGTCCACGCCGCGGTCCAAAATGGCGAACAGCGTCTTCTCATCCGGTTTCTTCGGATCGGCGTCTATGGCTGGAATCAAAGTGGTGAACCGGGAGAGAAATACGTAGACTCCTCCCCCTGTTCTTCTCACCGTCTCGATGAGCGATCGCGGGGTCATCCATGCGGGGTAGGGCAACTGGACGGCCCTTTGACGGAGATCAATGCCGCTGGACCAGCCCACGAGTGACCTTGCATAAAGTTTCAGAAGTTCCCCGGCCGGAAGATTCGTGGCATAGCGGTTTGCCGTCCGCTTTCGAAATTCCTGAAGCAACGCGCCATTCCTGTTGCCGGCCACCACCATGTCCCGCTTGGGACTCGCCTGTCTTCCCTTCTCCAGCACCTCGATGAACCGGTCCAGATGCCTGATTTCAAAACACTCTTTCATTTCAATATTCATGGGTGTTTCAAGAAAATCCCGGTCCAGGAGCAGGTCCTCCAGTCGTAGAAGCCTGCGGTCGGGGAGCCTTTCCACTGCCGCAAGGTCCTCCTGCCCATAATCCGGATGAACCACCCAGGCCCTGTCGCGCAGCTCTTCCCAGGTGAAATGCCCGATCTCATAGCGTTGTAGCTTCCTTCTCGCCCTGGGGAGGGTGGGCACCCCCGGAAGATCGATCAGGACATTATCGAGATCAGGTCCATGCCAGACGACGAATTCCTCTATCCCGCGCCGGTCTTTCTTGGTGAGTTGCACGTCCAGTTCCAGGATTTCAGCGCGGGCGGTTTTCGTTGCATGAAGGAAGGCTTCCCGGGTGCTTTCGGGCGCCTCTCCGGCCCCGCCACGGTGAGCGAAAAGCAGGGGAGTACGTGCCTTGAGTTGAACAAAGATGGGATCCTCCCTGCGAAGGGGAAAGGATTTTTCACGGGTCGAGTCATTTGTCATGTCGATTGCCTCCTCGTGGTTTTGAACAGCAGCGGACGTTGCCGGTCATCGGTCAAGCAGTTCGGGGCTTCGGCGCCGGCTTTCTCCGGTCAACTCGAGAAAGAAGTCTCCAGTGCGCTGACAATGGGCGGTTCGCTTTATGCAGGATCATCTTCTGCGTAGAATGCATCAGGGGCTTTTGCAATATGCTGGTTATTTTATAGATTATGCTCCGAGCCTCCACAACTTTTTTTCAGAACCTTGAGGCTGGCTTTTTGTGTATCATGCGATCTGAAATCGATCCGCTCCATTGCTGCAATGCACGGATTGGAGGAATCGGCCGGTCTCCTCGGGGCCGGCTGAACCCTCGGTCTCGCAGCCTGTGCCGAAAACCACCGGGGTGCAGCGATCTCTGTCCGTGCCGATGCCGACCCCTGCAGTCCAGGAAGCGCGTGTGGCTCCAGGACCTGGGGGGCGGCTTTACGGAAACTCATGAGGCAGGTGTCCCGGGGTCTGAGGGAGTTTTGCCCGATGAATCGTCCGAGCAATGTCGCTGTTGACAAGTTTACGGCCTATGTACGGATCCTCCGAAAAACACCGTGAGAAACCCACGATGGCTGTTCCCGAAATTTTTGACCTGATGAAGAGTCCTCTCACCGGGGTGCATCTCATCGAAGCGAGCGCGGGAACCGGGAAGACCTACACCATCACCGGGATGGTTCTGAGGCTGGTGCTGGAGGCCGGGATTCCCATCCAGGAAATCCTGGTGGTCACCTTCACGGAAGCCGCCACAGCGGAGCTCAAGGAGCGCATCCGCACGAAGCTGGAGGAAGCCCTGCGCGACTTGATGCAGGGAACCGACTTTTCCGGTGAAAAGGGACTCCACCTGCATCGCCTCCGAATGGCGCTCAACGATTTCGACCAGGCTTCCATCTTCACCATTCACGGGTTCTGCCACAAGGTGCTGCGCGAAAATGCCTTCGAGAGCGGAGCACTCCTGGATTTGGAACTGGTCACGGACCAGGAAAATTTTGTCGCGGAGGTGGTGCAGGACTTTTGGCGGGAGCACTTTTATGGCGGTTCGGCCCTTTTTGTCGCTCATGCACTGAGTCGGGGGTTGAGTCCTCAGTTCCTGCGGGCAACGGTTCGGGAGACGCTTCCCCATCCCGGGCTCAAAGTCGTTCCCCAGACGGAGCCGCCTGAAACGTCCGATCTGGAGCAGGCTTATCTGGAGTGCTTCGAGCAGCTGAGCTCAGGCTGGCAGCGTTGGCGGTCCGACGTCGAGCGGATTTTGCTGGAGAGCAAGGGGCTAAACCGCCATAAATATCGCGTGAGCAGCGTCCCGACGTGGGTCGAGGAAATGGATGAACTGGTCGCCTCAGGCGGGAAGGAAGTGGTCCTCCCCGAATCGTTCCCCAAATTCACCACCACCTCCATTGCCGGGGCGTCGAAGAAGGGCGAGACTTCCCCCGAACATCCGTTTTTCCACGTGTGCGAACGTTTTCAAATCGCGCTGCAGGCCCTGGCGGATGCGTTCGAACAGCGCATCCTGGCCTTGAAAGCGAGGCTTGTGATCGGGCTGCAGCAGGAACTGGCCCGCCGCAAAGAAGAACGTCATGTGCTCTATTTCGACGACTTGCTCCTGCGGGTTCGCGCCGCCCTGCGGGAGCAAGCCGGGGAATCCCTCGTGGGCATCCTTCGGCAGAAGTTCAAGGCCGCTCTCATCGACGAGTTTCAGGATACGGATTCCGTTCAGTACGAGATTTTTCAGAAAGTTTTTGACCACCCCGAGGGAACCCTGTTTCTCATCGGGGACCCCAAACAGGCCATCTACGGGTTTCGAGGTGCGGACATTTTTGCGTACATGCGGGCATCGCGGTCGATCTCGTCACGATTCACGCTCCATGAGAACTGGCGGTCGGAACCTCATGCCGTCGACGGGTTGAACGCTTTGTTCGACCGTGTGCACCGCCCGTTTATCTACGATGAGATCCCTTTTTTTCCGGTGTCGGCGGCTGTGGGAAAAAAACAGGAACCGCTGCTGATGGATGGGCGGATGGAGCCGTCTGTGCGCCTGTGGGTCATGCCGCCCCAGGAAGGGGCGGAGGGGAAAAGGATTCCCAAAACGTCGGCCCGGGAGGAGATCGCAAGGGCGGTGACCCGGGAGATTGCCCGCCTTGTGGAAGGAGGCCGGCAAGGGAAGATCAGGCTGGGTGACCGGGCACTGAGGGAAGGGGACCTTGCGGTGCTCGTGCGGACCAACAGGGAAGCGGCCGACCTCCAGGAACAACTCGCCCGCACGAACATTCACAGCGTCCTCTACAGCACGGGAAATCTTTTCGATTCGGAGGAATCCCTCCACACGGAATGGCTCCTGCGCAGCCTGTCCGACCCGTCGGACGAACGGCTGGTGAAACGGGCTCTGGTGAGCCTTTATTTTGGCCTGAGCGGGGAAGCCGTCGTGGCCCTGGAGGAGCACGGAGCCGCCTGGGATGACTGGCTCGTGCGGTTTCATGCCTACCACGACGTCTGGAGAAAACAAGGCTTTTTTGTGATGATGCGAAAGCTGCTCCAAGAGGAACAAGTCCTGGCGCGGCTCATGGGGGAAGTGCTCGGGGAGCGCAGATGCACGAACGTCCTTCACCTGGCGGAAGTGCTCCACCGGGTTTCGACGGAGAAGCATCTCGGCATGTTCGAGCTGGTCAAGTGGCTAACTGCTCAAAGGCAGGAGGAAGCCACGCGTCTCGAGGAACACCAGCTGCGCCTCGAAAGCGATGAGGACGCGGTGAAGCTCGTGACCATCCACCGAAGCAAGGGACTTGAATATCCCGTGGTGTTTTGCCCGTTTCTGTGGGGGGCTTCCACAGCGGAAAAGAAGAAACCAGCCCTGTTTCATGACCCGCGCGCAGACCTGCAGCTCACTCTGGACCTGGGTTCTCCGGATCTGGAGCAGTCGCTGCCGTTCAAAGAGAAAGAACTGCTGGCTGAAAACATCAGGCTCGCTTATGTGGCTGTGACGCGGGCCCGAAGCCGCTGCTATCTGGTCTGGGGGTTGTTCAACGATGCGGAAACTTCAGCCCCATCCTATCTGTTTCATTACGGAAACATAAAGAAGTCTGCTCCCTCCGACGCACGGGAGCAGAGAGCGATGCAGGCTTCAGGGGGAAACGGCTCTCTCCCCGATGATTTGGTGGCCGACATGGCAGCAAGTCTGAAAGCGCTTTCCCATGAGGAACTGCTGGCAGATCTGGAGGCGGTGCGGGCAGGAGCGGCTCATGCCATCGCCGTGGAAGAGATGCCGTCGGGGGAACCGGTCACTCTCTCCCGTCTGTCCAGTGAGAGCCGGGAGCCCGTGTGTCGCGTCTTTGGGGGGAATATTCCCAGGGACTGGCGTGTTTCGAGTTTTTCTTCCCTGGTGCTGGGAGAACCGAAGAAAGCGGAGCTCCAGGATTATGACGAGCTGACCGCGGCGAAGACAGACGAAGAGGAGGAGCGGCGACGGGAGACGGGGGGCGCGGAGGAGCGAACCATTTTTTCCTTTCCGCGGGGAGCGGCAGCGGGGATTTTCATGCACGAAATTCTTGAAACCGTCTCATTCGTCAAGCGGGATGATTCGGCGCTGAGAGACCTGGTTCGCAGCAAGCTGGGGGTGCACGGCTTTGAAGAGGCGTGGGCGGGTGTGATCGAACGGATGGTCCAGAATGTTTTGAAGTGTCCGCTGGAGGGACGAGACGGCCGCTTCACGCTGGGTGAAGTGCCCGATGACAAGCGCCTGAACGAGCTCGAGTTCTACTTTCCATTGCAGCATCTGGGAGAAGAACGTCTTGAAGAGATCCTGGCGCCTGTTCTGGAGCGGAAACCTTTTCCCGGGGATGGAAACGTCGGTGAAAAGGACACCGCTTCACCCGGGGGAGCGACGACTTGGTTGGGTTCCTCAGGCGGGTCCCGGAGGGAACAGCTGCGGCTGGAACCCTTGAGCGGCTTCATGAAAGGCTTCATCGACCTGGTGTTCGAGCACGAAGGGCGTTATTACATCGTGGACTGGAAGTCCAACCACCTGGGAAATCAGCCGCAGGACTACAGCCCCGCCGTGTTGGAACGATCCATGGATGAACACCTCTACACCCTGCAATACCACCTCTACACGGTGGCCGTGCACCAGTATCTGAAAAGGCGGATCAGAAATTATGACTATGACACCCACTTCGGCGGTGTTGCGTACCTCTTCCTGAGAGGCATCGATCCGACCGGGGATTCCCGCTGCGGCGTTTTCCAGGATCGCCCCTCGAGGGAAACGGTGGAGGCTCTATGCGCCGGCCTCATGGGTATGGGAGTGAATTCCCGGTGACAGCCGACCTTCTCGTGCCAATGAAAAACGCAGGCGCGCTCTCTGCCCTGGACATCCACTTCTCCCGTTTCATGGAGAGACTCAATGGATCGCCCTCGTCAGAGCTGGCATTGGCCGCGGCGCTCTTGAGCTCGGTCACGCGCCAGGGGCACATCTGCCTGGATCTCGCTTTGCCCGAAGAGGCCTGTCAATTGGGCGCTTCGGGAACCGGGCAGGGAATGACCTGCCCCCCTGCGCCGCTGTGGCGGGAAGCTCTCCTCGCCTGCTCTGTGGTGGGCCGCCCCGGCATGTTCCGCCCCATGGTCCTCGATGACGAGGGCCGTCTCTACCTGTTCCGCTATTGGGATTATCAGGACAAACTGGCACGACGCATCCTCGACCGTGTTTCTGCGCCGCTGCGCCTGCGCGAGTCTTCGGGAGCAACTCTCCGCAGCCTTCTGGAGACCCTTTTCCCTGCTGCCGGCTCTTTTGAATCCGGCGGGGAAGCCGATTGGCAGAAAATTGCCGCATTCACCGCCGCCACCCGAAAATTCTGTGTTATTTCGGGTGGTCCCGGAACGGGAAAGACCACCACGGTCGCGCGCATCCTTTTTCTCCTTGCGGCCATGGCAAAACCTCGGGAGTTGAGGATCGCTCTCGCGGCCCCGACGGGCAAGGCGGCGGCGCGTCTTCAGGAGGCCATCAAAAAGGCTCGGAAGGACTTGCCCCAGGAAGCCGACGTGTTGAAATCCCTGCCCGAAACGGCGTCGACGCTGCACCGGCTCCTGGGCACTGTCCTGCATTCCCCCTATTTTCGTCACCACGCCGGGAATCCTCTGCCTCTGGATGTGGTGGTGGTCGATGAAGCTTCCATGGTCGACCTGGCGCTCATGTCCAAACTCGTCCAGGCTCTTTTACCCCAGGCGCGCCTCATCCTCCTGGGAGACAAGGACCAGCTCTCCTCGGTGGAAGCGGGGGCCGTGCTGGGGGACCTTTGCGATGCAGGCCGGCCGTTGGATCATTCGGCGGACTTTCTTAAGGAAATCGAGATATTTTGCGGCCCTGTCCCCAAAAAAACCGCAGCGTCCGTTCTGGAATTGAGATCCAAGCCGGGAGGAAAACGAAAGCCCAAAGACGGGATCATTCAGCTGGAGAAGAACTACCGGTTTTCCGCTCACAGCGGCATTGCCGAGCTGAGCCGCGCTGTGCGGGACCTCGGCGGGGACCGGGCCATGGAAATCCTGAAGGAAGGTTCCCGGGGGGATGTCCGGTGGCTCGATCCCGGTCGAAGGGAGAGGGGCTTTGCACATCACCTGGAGCGCCTCGTGAAGGAGGGCTATGGGGATTACTTCGACGGGATCTCAAGGATTGGGCGGGTGACGGGGGAGGCCGACCACGCGCAAGTCGGCGTTCTCTTTTTGCTTCTCGATCGCTTCCGGATTCTGTGTGCACTTCGCGAGGGTCCCAGGGGCGTGGCAGGTCTCAATGGGCAGGTCGAGGGCTTGATCGGGGATTGGGGCTGGGCGGAGAGTCGCCGCAGCTGGTATGCGGGAAAACCGGTCATGATCCGGCGCAACGACTACCAGCTCGGGCTCTTCAACGGGGACATCGGCATCTGCCTTCCCGACGGGAGTTCCGGCCGCGAACTGAGGGTCTTTTTCCCTCGCGAGGATGGCACCTTCCGGGCGCACCACGTGCTGCGACTTCCGGAAAACGAGACCGTCTATGCCATGACCGTTCACAAGAGCCAGGGCTCGGAATTTGACCGTGTCTTGTTCGTGCTCCCCGACCGGGATACTCCGGTCCTGACGCGGGAGTTGGTCTACACAGCCATCACACGCGCCCGTGAAGAGATCCTGGTCTGGACCGACGAGGACATCTTCGAGAAGGCCGTGTCTCGGAGAACCCGTCGGCTGTCCGGACTGGCGGATGCACTCTGGGGGGAAGGGGCCTGAGCCCGCAAGAATCCGGGGAAGTTTTTTTTTCACATTTTGCGGCCGGACGACAGAATCAGGCTTATGTTTCTTACTGATTGGGCTTCCTGCGGGTTTTTTCACCGATTGTGCCGCACATGGGGGTCTGAGAGTTGTCTGTGATGGTCCGGACGTGGCAAAATAAACCAAGTCTGAGAAACGCCGTCCGTAAGACTGAGAGAGAGCCGGGTTCAGCTCAATCCCGGAGAAGAAGGTGGCTCATGGTTCATGACCCGTTGAAAAAGAGGAAGGAGGAGGCCGTGTCTTTGAGGGCGGAACGCATCATCAGGGCGAATGAACTCTACACGCAGGCTTGTGAGGAGAGGGGCGTCAATTTCGCCGCGTGGCACCGTTTTCAAGCCTGGAAAGAGTATGTGGAGGGCACCATCGGAGAGGGACAGCTGGGAGACCGTGCCAAGGTGGAGATGTCCGATCTTCTAAAATCTTTCGGGAAATATGTGGTCATTGACTCCAAGGCCGAAAGCAAAGGGGCCGAGGAAAAGGAAGAAAAGCGCAAACGTGCCCGCAAGGCCAACGAGATTTATCGAAAGGTCTGCAAAGATGTGGGAGTGGGCCTCTTTTTCTTCGAGGATTTTTCGAGCTGGAGTGATTTTGTCGAGGGGAAAATGAACGAAGAGGAGTTCTACAAAAGGGCGCGGATGGAGCTCGAAAGCATTCTGGTCGGGGGCAGGGGAGGCCGTCCTGAAGACAACTGAGTCGTTTCCTCACCTTCAGGAACTCACTCCATTGAAAGCACTGCCATGACACCCGTGCGAAATTCAACCCTTGCGGGTTCTCCCTGTCCTTCGTGCGGAAAGTTCCACGATGCGCTGTATGCAGAACCCCTCAGCGCTGTTGAAAGCTTTCAGTTCGACGAGTCGGTGGCACAAGTTTTTCCGGACATGATCGAGCGGTCGGTCCCCGGATACAGCACCATCCTGCACATGATCGGCGTTTTCACCGATCGATTTGCACAGCCTCAATCCTTGTGCTACGACCTGGGCTGTTCGCTCGGGGCGGTGACCCTTGCCATGCGCCGCGCAATTCGCCGTCCGGGCTGCAGACTCATCGCCGTGGACAATTCCCCGGCCATGGTGGATCGCTGCCGCCGAATCCTTCGCCGGGACGAATCCCCCGTGCCTGTCGAGATCATCTGTGCGGACATCCAGGACGTGAGGGTCCGCAACGCTTCCATTGTGGCCCTCAACTTCACCCTGCAGTTCATTCCCCGCTGTGCCCGTCAGCAACTCCTGTCCTCGATTTATGAGGGTCTTCGGCCGGGAGGCGTCCTGGTGCTCTCGGAAAAGATCGACTTTCGGGACGACTCCTGCCGGGAATTCCACATGGAGCTGCACCATGCCTTCAAGAAATCCATGGGCTACAGTGAACTGGAGATCAGCCAGAAGCGGGCGGCGCTTGAAAAAGTCCTGGTGCCCGAAACGATCGAGCAGCACAGGGAGAGGCTGTTGACGGCCGGTTTTCGCAGCTCCCGTGTGTGGTTCCAATGCTTCAATTTCGCTTCTCTGGTTGCGCAGAAATGATCGACCTGGAAGCACTCGGAAACGCACTTGAAAAGGTTTCGCCGGCCGGATGGATTTCCGATCTGGAAAAGAAGGTCAAGGCCGCTTTCCAAACCTCTCAGGATGGTCGGCTCCCTCAATGGATGGAGCTTTTGAACGCCCTGCCTCCCGTGATCCCGTCATGCGTGGATCTCAATGCCGACGCCATAAAAGTGGGGCTTCCCCAGGACTGCGATGACGCGACTCGGTGGGAGATTCTCAGGCTGCTTCGGGGATTGCACCCCTGGCGCAAGGGCCCGTACGAGGTCTTCGGCATCCACATCGACACCGAATGGCGTTCCGACTGGAAATGGTCGCGCCTGAGCCCCCACATCGAGTCGCTGGAAGGGCGGCTGGTTCTGGACGTGGGGTGTGGAAACGGATACCACTGCTGGCGCATGGCAGGGGCCGGGGCTGCATGGGTGATCGGGCTCGACCCTTACCTGGTTTATGTGATGCAGTTCCTTGCCATGAATCATTTCATCAGGGCTCGCAACGTTTTTCTGCTTCCTCTGGGAATCGAGGAGGTTCCCCAGGACCTCAGAGCTTTCGACACCGTTTTTTCCATGGGGGTCTTGTATCATCGACGCTCCCCCATGGATCACCTGCTGGAACTGCGATCCTGCCTCCGTCCAGGCGGAGAACTGGTTCTTGAGACTCTGGTGGTGGACGGCGAAGAGGGTCGGGTGCTGGTGCCTCAAGGGCGCTACGCCAAAATGCGCAACGTCTGGTTCATTCCGTCGCCTCCCACCCTGGAATCCTGGCTCAGGCGCTGTGGCTACCGAGAGGTGCGCCTGGTGACGGTGAACCGCACCACCATCGAGGAACAGCGGTCCACGGACTGGATGACTTTCGAGTCTCTTCCCCAATATCTGGATCCCCGGAATCCTGAACGCACCCTGGAGGGCTACCCGGCGCCTCAAAGGGCCATTTTCCTGGCGAGAAGTCCCTGAACTCGGCCTGCGCCCCAAAAGCTTCTGTCCTCAATGATTCGAATCCAGTCTGAGACCTCATCGGGGATTCGCCGAGCATCCTGCTGCACCGGAAGTACAGCAACCGCGATGATGATTTGAGAGGAAATACATGGACAACCCGGGAACAAATCCTCCGCGTGTTCATCTCTTTTCGGCTCCCTGGCCCCTGTTCAATCGTCCTTCCATACAGCTGGGGGCTTTGAAAGCCTACCTGGAATCAGAATGCACCGAGGTGGGGGTGGAGGCACATCACTTTTACCTGAGGATTGCCAAAGCTCTGGGGTATTCTCGCTATCAGGCCGTTTGCGAGAAAACGTGGCCGGCCGAATCGGTCTACGGGGCGCTGCTCTTCCCGGAAATTGCGGACAGGGCCCAGGCCCTTTTTGAAAGGGAAGGGAGAAAGATCCCGGAACTGCGAAACCTCTCCTTTGAGAAGTTGACCCGGGAGGTCAAGGCGTCCACGGACAGTTACCTGGATGGACTCCCTCTGGAAGACGCTCTTTTGGCGGGATTCTCCGTTTGCCTGTGCCAGATGACCTCATCCCTCTATGCCATCCGCCGGCTCAAGAAACGCTTCCCCCGACTCCCCACCGTGGTTGGCGGTTCCAATTTTGCCGGACCGTCTGCCTTTGACCTCGTGGAAGTGTTTCCTGAAGTGGACTTTGTGATTCTGGGTGAAGGGGAACTTCCGCTCACCGCACTGGTCCGGGCGCTTCTCGATCGTTCCGGTTCGGAGTCCCTGGGGGCTCTGCCCGGCGTCGTAAGCAGAGGGGGGAAGCCCCTCTGCGACAGCGGGTGTGACTTTCAGCAGCTGCGGGATCTGACGGCATTGCCCATTCCTGACTATTCCGATTATTTTCGGACCCTTGAGGAGTTCGAACCTCAAGAACGTTTTTTCCCCACGCTCCTCGCGGAGGCATCCCGGGGATGCTGGTGGCGAAAACGGGAGGGGGCCGGCCATTTCAAGGGATGTGCGTTTTGTAATCTCAATTTGCAGTGGGAGGGGTACCGCTCCAAGGAGCCGAAACAGGTCGTCCGGGAAGTGGAAGAGCTGACGTCCCGTCACCAGCTCGTATCGGTGGCTTTTACGGACAATGTGGTGCCGTCGGGGGAAAGCGCGGAGGTGTTTCGGGGGCTTGCCGGTTGCGGAAAGGATCTCAGGCTCTTTGCGGAAATTCGTGCCCGGACGGCTCGGCCGGTTTTGAAAATTATGCGTGAGGCCGGCCTCGAAGAGGTTCAAATCGGCATCGAGGCTTTGAGCACGAATCTCCTCAAAAAGATGAACAAGGGCACCACAGCCTTGGACAACCTTCAGATCATGCGCGATTGCGAAGAGCTGGGAATCCTCAATGTGTCCAATCTGCTCCTGCGCTTTCCCACCAGCGACGAAAGGGACGTGAACGAGACCCTGCGGGCGATGGAATTCGCTCTTCCCTTTCAACCCCTCCGGAAGGTTTTCTTCTGGCTGGGGTTTGGAAGTCCCGTGCAGGACGCGCCGCAATCCTTCAACATCGAGGCGGTTTTCAACCATCCCCATTACAGGGAACTTTTTCCACAGGAGATGGTGAGCCGCATGCGACTCATGGTGCAGGGCTACCGGGGGGATCAGGTGTTTCAGAAAAAGCTGTGGAGGCCCGTGGAGCGGGCCATCGCGCTGTGGCGGACACAGTATGGACGGTTGCACAGGGAAGGGAACAAGGGGCCGATTTTGAGCTACCGCGAGGGCGGGGATTTTTTGATCCTCACTCAGAGACGCTGGGGTCAGGAGCCGGTTGTTCATCGTCTGACGGGAAGTTCCCGCGCCATCTACCTGTTCTGCACCAGGCATCGGGCATTGGAAGAGATTTTGGAGCGGTTTCCTCTGCTCAAAGAGAAGACGGTGAAATCTTTCCTGCAGATGCTCGTGGGAAAAAGGCTCATGTACCAGGAGGAAGAGCGGTACCTGAGCCTGGCGGTGAGAGCGCGAAAAATGACTCCCCCAGCCGATACAACCTTGTGATGTCGTTCCCTGGAGGGCGCCGTCGGTGTGCACACTGCGGTCTTTTGACCCTGAAGATCTTCACCGTGATGATCCCCCAGGCGATTGAATAGAACCCAACTGTTTTTTGGGAAGCTTCCGTTCCTCATTCCTCTCAAGAAACCGCCGGTGATCTGGCTGCCATGCCGCCCTTCGATACCTCAGGGCGAACGTAGAGTTGGAGAGTTTTTAGCTCCTAAAATCACTAAAAAATGACTGTTTCTTGTCGGTCACCTTGCCATGCCAAAGCGGGGCTTGCTTCGTTCAGGGTGCATAGTATTGCATGGCCTCCGGAAGCAGTCGCCGTATTTCATTGAGTCGCGTTGCATCTGCCGGGTGGGTCGAGAGGAATGGGGGAGGGGAACCCCCGTCCTTGGCATTCATCATTCGAGTCCAGAAGGCCAGGGCCGCTGACGGATTGTAGCCGGCCTTGGCCATGAGGATCAGGCCGATGCGGTCGGCCTCCAGTTCCTGCGACCGGCTGTGCGGCAGGATCACGCCCACGTTGGTGGCGAGGCCGTAAGCCGAGTCAAAGGCCTGCCGTCCTGCCGGCGTCTGGATGTTCAAGGCCCCTGCCAGGGCCGCACCACCGATTTGGGCCATGAGCACACGGCTCATGCGTTCGGCTCCGTGCCGGGCGATGACATGGGCCACTTCGTGAGCCATGACCGTTGCGAGTTCCGCGTCAGATCTGGAAAAATCAACCATTCCCGTATTCACGAAGACCCTGCCGCCGGGAAGCGCGAAGGCATTCAGGCTCTTGTCCTCTATGGTGGTGAAGGACCACTGGTAATCGGGCTGGTTGGCGGCCTGCGCGATCCGTCGCCCCACGCGCTCCACCTGGCTGGTATAGCGGGGATTCGTGCTGATGCGATACTGCTGCCGCACCTGCTGCGAGGCTTGCTGTCCGAGGGCGAGCTCCTGCTGGGGGCTCATGAGAATGAATTGACTGCGGCCGGTGTAGGGGACGGTCTCGCAGGCGGACAACCCAAGAATGAGCACCACCGTCAGGCACCATCGCTTAAGACCCTGTAAGTTCATCTGCAACTCCTTCCGGCTGGTTGATTTTGTAAGAATATCAAATCAATCGCCTCCCAGCCATTCCAACTTGATCCGCATTGACCTTCCGTGTCGTTGTTAAATGTTAATCAGTTCAATGACCGTTTACCAATCCGTCAACCTCTCCGGGGGACGTTGGGAAAGGACGCCTTGATCCTCTGAATCCTTCATCGGGCGGCGTTCCAGATCGGGACCCCCAGGCCCTGTGATTCTGCATCGTCTCCGGGCTCGCCGGCAGCAAGACCTCGTTGAGCTCCAGCACGCCGCGTGCCCTGCCGTATTGTCCCGCCTGCCCGCATCCCCTTAACTCCTCGATCCGGAGGAAGAATCTGCAGAATTTGAAAAGCTCCCATGGAGTCACCCTCGCTGTTCCTGAGCTTCGGGCTTCAGGGTGAATCTCCATTTGCAGAAATGATCTTCCGGGTGGGGGTCTGGAGGGGCGTAGAGGCACTCCACCTGTATCGCCGGGTCGATTTCCCTTGCAAAATGGGAAAATTCATCGTGGTGCATGTCTTTGCAGGAGTACTCGCCGAGGCCGTGTTTGATCCGGGCCTCCTGCGGGGGACAGTGGGGAACGGTGAGGAGGATTTCGCTTTCGTTCTCTTCGATCTGGTAGCCCACGATGACCGTCCAGGGGAAAAACCTCAGCGCCCTCACAAAACCCCTCAATCCCGACTGATCCAGGCTGAAGCGTTTCTTGAGATCCCGAGCCGCAAGACCGGCCGCTTTGCCCCAGACCTGCTGATTGATCGACTCGGCCGTGGAAAGACCGTATTTTTCTTCCGTCTTGAGGAACCAGAAAGCGTCCACTACTCGGTAATGCCAGAGCAGAAACTCAAGGTAGCTGCGAAGTTCAGGGGTGTCCATGTCGTCAAAAATTTTCAGATCCATGTCTTCCTCTCTTGAGGTCCAGAGAGACCGCCTCACGCATTCGGGTCCGGCGAAGCGCCTGTTTCACCCCGGGGGGGCCGCTTCCTGTTGTCGGCAGTTTCGGGAGGTGTTGACGGCGAGGAATCTTCTCAAGCCTTTACTCCCTCGGCAAGATTTCTTCCCTCCAGGGCTCTCCTCAGGTCCCAATCCAGGGCGTCCCCATACTCCATGGCTCCCGGATAGAAAAATTTTTTGAAAAGCTCAAAATCCTGGTCCAGGGACTCCACATAACGCTTCACCAGTTCACGCCGTTTTCCGTGCCACTGTTTCACCAGGAAACCGTATTGATACATCTTGATGTATTGCTGCGCGGACGTGTCCCAGCTGGCATCGATGTTCATGGCTTCCCGTATCAGGCTCCGGTGCCATTCGGGATGGTGGCGGTAAGTGTCGATGGCGGCCTTGATCTGTCCGAAAAACGCGATGGCCTCTCCGGCGGGGTCGGATATGTCGAGCCACTCGTAGAGGTATGCGCAGTGGGCCACTTTGGTGAGACCGCCCGTTGCCCGTCCGATGACGATGTTGCCCACCAGGCAGGACTCGTAGTCCACCAGTCCGCAGGGCTCGAAGCGTGAGGGGATGAGGGAAAAATCACCGCCCGCCAGAATGAGCTTGGAAAGGGGCTGGTTGAAGGCGTTGTTGAAATAGACACGTCCAGGGTGCAGCGAGGCCAGGCGCATGAACCGGGCCTCGTCCGCCTGGCCCATGGGGTCACCGGGGGTGGCCGAAGCCAGGAGAATGAACTTGGCCTGCGGATCGTAGGCCAGCGTCCTTTCCACAATGGAGGCCACCAGCCCCAGGTTTTTTTGCTCCACCAGACGGCCCACGGCCGTAAACAGGATGGGGTCTCCGGCCGGTTCCGAACCGAATGCCTCCAGGTGCAGCAGGTGCTTCAGACGGGATTTGATCTCCAGGCTGTTCACCTCGAAGTTGTGGTCCCTGGAGAGCATCTCCTCCTGGGTGACGGGATTGGTGAAAATGGGATTTTCCGGGCCCCGGCGGGCCTGAAGTTTTTGAAGGAAATCGGCTTTGAGTTCGGAAAGATTCTCCGCACGGTTTCTGTCGCTCATGCCGTTGGTGATGCCCGCAATGGGGAGCTTTTCAAACAGATCCAGGTGGCGGTTTGGCACAAAGACCTCTCCGGGAGGGCTTCCTTTCTGGGCGTAGGCCCGGGCAAGAACATCGGCATGGCTCAGTCGCAACTCCGCCGCATATCCCCAGGTGCCCTCGATGTCTCCGCTGACCGTGGTGATTTTGCCCCCATTTTCATGGACCTTGAGCATGCACGCTTTCATCAGATTGAGGTTGTCAAAGAAGTCGAAATACTTGTGGAACAGTTTCTCCCCAGGTAGATTGATGCGCTCGAGGGAGGTGTAGCCGCCGCCCACAAGGGGGGTGATCCCCTGGTAGGTGGCGTTGTGGATGGTGAAATGGACTGGGAGGTTCCGGAGAACATCGTCTCCCAGATAAAAGGGAATCAGGCCCACGTGATAGTCGTGCAGGTGGACCGTGTTGAAGCGGTTTTCACGGATGTAGGCCGCCATGGCCTGCGACATGGATGCGTAGAGGCGCAGCCCCATCTGCGGGTCGCTGGGGTAGATGCTGGTCGCGCTGGTCCAGTTCAGCTGCCAGTCATCCCAAAAATAGACGATTTTTTGCCCGTCGGGAAAGACATGCTCGTAAGCTTCGACGTGGAAAGGGGTGTGCATCACCGTTACGGGCAGAAGGCCGTGGATTTTTTTCAGCTTGCTCTTGTCATAATGCGCGAAGCAGGGGGTGAGGATTTCCACTTGGAGTTCGAGTCCCAGCCTGGCTGCGGCCTTGACCAGTTCCGCGGGGAGTTCCTCGATGATGACTCCAAGCCCTCCCACCTTGGCTCCCAGACCCGTTTCAACCCTGCCAGGCTCCCAGGCGGCGATCGCTATCTTCAAGCTTCTCTTTTCTTCCGTCATGATCAGTCTCTCGTTTCAGGGTGTGGACGCTGCGGCCCCTGAGAACCTTCCGGCGATGTCAGGCCGTCCCGGGATAAAAACCGCGGCGTGCGCTCCTGTGGGGAGCTCGCGGCGGCGACTCTGAAGGCTCCGGGAGCACAAATGCGGCAGCAGTATAACAAAAGTGTCCCCTTTCGGGTCAGTGAAAAAGATTTTGAGCGCAGCCTTTGATTTTCTTGGAACTGGGCGGATCGAGTCTGTTAGATTCGATGCGGCGACTTGGGCGGACGAACCGGAAGAGTTCGTTGCTGCTCGGGTTTTTTGGCGGGAACTGTCTGCACCCCGGTGAAGCAGCGGCGAAGGCCGGATGAGGAGATCGTCGGAAAGGGGGAGGAATCTTTGGCCCTCAATGGAGGATTTGAATACAGGGAGCAGATAGCCGCTCGCGATGCGGGATGCACTGTTCTAAGCCACCTGAGCCGGAAATACCGCCATTCGACGCGCGAAACCTGGGAAGAGCGGTTGCGGCAGGGCGAAATTTTTCTCGATGATCTTCCAGTGAACCGGGACTGCCCTCTGAAGGCGGGCCAGCGGCTCTCCTGGCGGCGCCCTCCGTGGCATGAGCCTGAAGTGCCCCTCTTCTATAAAGTTTTGTGCCGGGACGAGGAGCTCCTGGTCGTGGAGAAGCCAAGCGGCCTTCCCACCGTTCCTGCGGGAGGCTATCTGGATCACACTCTTCTTGCGCTGGTCCGCAAAGGGCATCCGCAGGCCGTCCCCGTGCATCGCCTGGGGCGCGGCACGTCGGGAATCGTCCTCTTTGCACTCTCTCCCGCTGCTCGGTCCAGCCTTTCCGAGGCCTTTCGCAACAGGGCGGTGACCAAGGTTTATCGTGCACTCGTCCGGGGAAATCCCACCCGGGACTGTTTCGAGGTTCATGTTCCCATAGGGCCGGTGTTTCACCCGCGCCTGGGAACGGTTCATGCCGCCTGTCCCGGAGGCAGGGAGGCTCTCAGCCGGGTGAGGATTTTGGACCGCCGCGACGGGGAGTCTCTGGTCGAAGTCACCATCGAGACGGGGAGGCCGCACCAGATTCGAATTCATATGGCTGCGTTCGGTCACCCGCTCGTCGGCGATCCCCTTTACACGCATGGAGGGCTGCCGGCGGGCACGGGCAAAGCCCTTCCCGGTGACGCGGGTTACCTGCTGCATGCAGAAAGTCTGTCTCTGAGACATCCGGCAACGGGTTCAGCCGTGAGGTTTTATTGCAGTCCCCCTCCTGAACTGCTCTGAAACTCTCCTTGAAACCGTGCTCATTGGTCTCCGGTTTGCTGGTTTTTGAGTCGAAAAGATCGACAAAAATCATGTAAGATACATGATCGATCGGTTCCGAGGGTATTGGGCGGAGTCCGAAGGTCTGCCTCCAATCACGAAGTTTAGGGAGAAACGTTCCCGGCTCGGGCGCACTCATCTGTTGCCTCGGCTCTTGCTTCGGCGTCTTCGTGGTTCTGTTTGAAAGAGGAAAGTGATGAAGATACTGGGCCTAAAATTTAGAAATATCAATTCGTTGCAAGGGGAATGGGAGATCCGTTTTGATCAGCCGCCCCTGTCCGACACGGGCCTGTTCGCCATCGTCGGCCCCAACGGATCGGGCAAGTCTTCCATCCTGGATGCGCTCACTCTGGCTCTTTACGGAGAGACCGCGCGACTGAAAAGCCCCGGCCTGGACGTCATCAACTGGAGTGCCGAGGATTCCTACTCGGAGGTCACCTTTTCGGTGGGGGAGAGTCACTACCGCAGCAACTGGGCCCTGCAGAGGGGGGCTGGGGGGCAGGACGCGGCCCAAATGCAGCTGATCAGTCTCAATGGGGAGGATTCACTCCTGGAAGACCGGGTGATCAAGGTCAGGGACCGGATCTCGGAAATCACCGGGCTTGACTTTAAGCGCTTCTGCCGCTCGGTTCTGCTGGCGCAGGGTCAGTTTTCCGCACTTCTCCACGCGCTTGAAAATGAACGCGCCGAAATTCTGGAACGGATCATCGGCCCGGAAATCGCTCAGGAGCTGGAAGAAGCCGCCCGTACACAGGCTGCCGTCGAGAGCGAGAAACTGCAGCGACTGCGGGAGAGTGCCGCGGAGTTTCCCTCCCCGGACAAGGACCAAATCCAGGCCGCCAGAGATTCGCGAGAGCAGCTTCAGGATGATCTCCAGGAAAATGAGCGTCTGTTGCAGGAGCTCGAGGATCTCTCCCAGCGACTGGCCCGCCTGGAGACCCTGGAAGCCGCAGACGTTGAAGCGGCGGGTCGGCTCCTCCAGGCTGAATCCGAGCACCAGGAGGCGCAGGAACTGGTCAAGCGCCTGGAACGGGCAAAGGTTTCAGCCACACCCCTGTGGGAGGAGATGAAGGCTCTCGAAGCCCTGAGGGCCCGAAAGGACAGCGCGCACGAAGAAGTGGTTCGGCTGGAAGGCGAGATAGAATCGGGGCGTAAACGCACAATCGAACTGGAGGGGCTGCTCGCGCAGGTTCGGCAGGACCTGCTGGAGGCACGCACCCGTCTGGACGACCGTGGTGAAGAGTGGGAGAAAGCCGCTTTGCTGGACCGGAAAATCGAGGAGGAGCGGCAACGCTTTCTGGACCTCGTTGGCCGTTACGAGGCCGCAGAGCGCGCTCAAAGGGAAAACCTGCAGGAGCAGGCGGAAGTCGAAACCGACCGCGCCGCCATTCAAGAGAAGCGCCTGGTGCTTGAGCAGTGGCTGGAGACACACTCCCGGGACAGCGGGCTCGAGGAGCACGTGAACGCCATCGTGGCGCTTCAGGAGCGCCTCGTCTCCCTCCAGCAGGAACTGGACAAACAACGGGAGAAAAGGGCGGTCGCCAAAGAGAGGGAGCGGGTTGCGGCCAAGGAACTGCACCGCGCCCAGGTTGCGGCCCAAAAGGTCCGTTACGCCACGGATCGGCTGCTTCGTCGCAAGGCGGCGCGCGACCGCGGGGTCGAGGAAGCGCTCAAGGGAGAGACGGCCGAGTCTCTGAAGAGTCTGCTTCAGGAGCGGAGGACGCGGCTGGCGGCCTGCAAGAAGCTGCTCAAGATGAGCACCCGATACAAGGAGCAGGGATACGGCGAAGAATTTGAAAAGCGACTGGAGGAGCTCAAATCACAGCAGAGTTCCCTGCGGGAAGCCCTGGATCAGGAGCGTTCCCGTCTGGCGGACTTGGGCGGGCAGATCCGGTTGCGGGATACCGTTCGAAGACTCAGCCCGGAACGTTCGGAGCTCGCGGGTGGCCTGCCCTGCCCCTTGTGCGGCTCGACGCACCACCCCTATGTCGAAGAGGGCTTGCCTGACTTCACCGAGCTGGATCGCACCGTTCAGGAATTGAATCGGAGAATTGAAGCACTCGAAGAGCAGCGGGCCGCGGTGGACGAAAAGGTTCAGAAGCTTGGGACGGGCGTCCAGACGGCTGAAAAGCTCCAGGCGGAATGGGCGAAGGCCTGTGCAGAAGCGGAAATGGAATGGCTCATCACCGACATGGAGGGACTGGCTGCAGAAACTCGGACCATCGGGGAGGAAGTCCGGGGCATGAGATCGAGGCTTCGTTCCGCCCGGTGGAATAGGTTCTGGGGTAATTTTGTGGGACGCTCACTGGACCGCAAAACAGAAAAACTCACCGTCAGGGACCAGGAGAGGGAGGCTGCGCTGAGCTATCATGAGGCCGCCGATGCTGAACTGGCTGCCGTCTCCCGAGAGGTTCAGAGACTGGAGGAGGAGCAGAAAGCCGCTCGCGAGGGGATTGAAGGGCACTTCAGGCTCTGTGCCGAGACACTGCCTGCCGGGAAGGAGTCGACCTGGAAAGAGGCCGACGCACTGTCACGCCTCAGGGAACGGCATGAGGTCTACAGCGGAAAGAGAGAGGAGCATCGAGTCCTTGGCGAGGAGCTATTGTCTCTCGAGGCACGAAAAGAATCCCTGCCGCGTGAACTGGAGGAACTGCAGCGGCAGACGCAAGCGCTGACTCATGCAATCGAGGAGGTTCAGAGCTTTCTGGCTTCCCTGGCGCATGAGCGTGAGAATCTTTCTTCGACGGTGGATCCAGGGGCCAAACGTCAGGCGGTTGAAGAAGAGATCGCGCGGTGCATCAATCAGGAGAGTGCTTTCGAGGAAGAGAAGGGCTCTTTGCTTCAGAGGCTCCAGGAATGTGAACGGCAATTGCCGCAGTTGCGGGAAAACGCGAAGAAGGCTCTGGAGGTCTATGAAGTCGAGGAGCGTCCCATGGTGGACAAGGCCAGGTCTGCGGGGTTCGACTCTCTGGATGAATTGCGCGAGCATGTCCGATTGCTCGAGGAAGAGCAAAATGTGCTGGCGCGGCATGTCGCCGCACAGCAAGCCCTGGAAGAAGCCGAATCAAAGGCCGCTGCAGCTCGCGAAGCGCTGGATTCGATCGGCGGCCGCGAACTGAGGGCAGAGTCTCCTGAAGCGCTCGAATGGAAAATCGCCGACGCGACCAAGCGCAGGCAAGATTTGCAGGAAAGGTTGGAGGAAGTGGAGGCCACCTTGAGCCGCTATCGAGATGCTGAGCGAGAATATCGGGAGATTCTCCAGGCGGTTGCCGCGCAGGAAAAAGTCTGGAGCGATGTGATCGGGGAACAGAGGGCTCTCCTGTCGAAAGACCAGGCGGAACGTCGAAGCAAAATACAGCGTCTCATGCTGGAACGCCTCATCGATCAGAGCAACCACTACCTGAACACGCTGAGCGGGCGCTACTCGCTTGGATGCGAGGAGGGCAACGGCCTCAGCATGGTGGTCCAGGATTTTCTTCAGGAAAACGCTCTCCGGTCCGTAGAGACCCTCTCCGGTGGAGAATCTTTTCTGGTGAGCCTCTGCCTGGCACTGGGCCTGGCGGACATGGCCGGAAAACATCGAAAAATCGAGTCCCTCTTTCTGGACGAGGGATTTGGGACTCTGGATGAGGAAATGCTCTACAGGGTCATTGCCGTTCTCAAGAGCCTGCGGGCCAACGGCAAGATGGTGGGGGTCATCTCTCACGTGAAGCGGCTGGCGGATGAGATTCCCACTCAGATCAGGGTGGAGAGAATGGCGGGGGGATTCAGCCGCATCAGCGTTGTAGCCTGAAAACGTGCAAGGGGGCTCTCCCAGTCGCCTCCTGGGTTTTTGAGGGGATACGGAAGGCTCCGAAATATGTCGCGGATGTTTTGCTTCAGACTCATCATGCCCCCCGTGGGGGGCCCTGTTGGTGGAGGGCCGGGTGGGGGCTGGAGAGAGGGGGGCCGCTCCCTTGGCCCGGCGGCCGGCTGAAGGGGCTGGGACAGTCTAGTAGCGCTTGGGCCGGGACTGACGTTTTCCGCCGGGATTCGCCTGGTTGACCTTGATGTTTTTCCCGTTGATCAATCGCCCATTCAACGCCTTGATGGCCTGATCCGCCTCGGAATTGCTCGGCATTTCGACGAATCCGAACCCCTTCTTCTGCCCTGAAAATCTGTCGGAAATGAGTTTGACGCTTTCGATGGTTCCAAATTCCCCGAACAGGGTTTTCACGTCATCTTCCGTGATGTTGAAGGGAAGATTCCCCACGTAAATATTCATCGTCGAATCCTTTCGATCTTTTGAAGGAGCCGGATTGGCGCTGCATTTTCGAGCCGGTGCCGAGTGCACAAAAATAATGAGCCGGAGGTGGACTCCGGCTCATGTCATTTTTTGGCTCTGGAAGCTTTTCTATGGCTGGACTAGAGTTTTTTGACTCGTACAGCCTGAGGGCCCTTGGCGCCCCTTTCTTCGTCGAAGCTCACTCTTTGGCCTTCTTCGAGGGTTTTGAAACCAACGCCTTCAATGGCGCTGTGGTGCACAAAGAGTTCCTTGCCGCTGTCTGCCGCGATGAAACCATAACCTTTTTGGTCGTTAAACCACTTCACTTGGCCTTCCGCCATTTTCTAAATCCTTTCAAATTTGTTCATTTTTGTTGTGCAGTGCGTTACTTTGAGGCGAATGTGGAAGCGTTCTGTTCGTAGCGAAAGACCGATTTCCTGCTTGACTCAAAATACCGAACTCCCTTCATTTCGAAGCATTATAGACTCAAAAAATAAAAAAGCAAGAGCGCAACAGAGCAGAATCAGTATTTTCGGTGCAGCCGGATTGAAAAAAAGAAATTCGTTCCCCCAGTGCTGCAAAAGGCCGGCGTGGCGTTCCTGACGGGAATGCGTGGGACTGCCTGCGTCCGTTTGAGGCACCCAAAACGTGGCCCAGCATCTCGAGAACCCTGAGTTGCCCCGGGTGCCGTGCCCTTTTTAGGTTTGCATTTGGATGCCGTCTGTGAATAGGATCGAATCAACATGTTTTCGTCGAGCCGGGATTCGGCTTGCTTTTTCCTTCTTGGAGTTTTCCCGGGTATAGCGGCCGGGGGACGGCGGGTCCGATGCGCTTGTGCCGCCGGCCCTGAATTCGCGCGTGAGGGACGCATGATGGCTAAAGCACAGGATTTCCTCAAGACAGACATCTGGAGGATTCGAACTTCGGAAATCTCCAGGACCAGAGCATTTTTCGTCAGATCGCTCCGTGTGCTGCTGCTTGCGTTTGAAGGGATGTCCAGGGGCAGGACCTACCTGCGCGCATCCAGTCTGACCTTTTACAGTTTGCTCTCAGTGGTTCCCATTCTGGCCATGCTTTTTGGGGCGGCCAAGGGTTTCGGGCTGAGCCGGGTGCTGGAAAGGCAGCTCATGGAGAGACTGCAGGGGCAGGAAGAAGTTCTTTCCATGCTCATCGGTTTTTCTCACAAACTGCTGGAAACGACTCAGGGAGGGGTTCTGGCGGGCGTGGGCGTTCTCGTGTTGTTCTGGTCCGTGATCAAAGTATTTGGAAACATCGAGGAATCTTTCAACGAAATTTGGAGTGTGACTCAAGGACGGAGTTTCCTGCGCAAAATCACGGATTATCCCCCGCTCTTTTTTGTCTGCCCTGCGCTGCTCGTCCTCTCAGGTGCGGTAACGGTCCTGGTGACTGCGGAGGTCACCGGTCTCATTGAAAAAGTTCACCTGTTGGAATTTTTGGGTCCGGTTGTTTTCCGCAGCCTGGAACTGGTGCCCATGGTGGTCCTGTGGCTCTTGTTCACGCTGCTCTATGTCGTCATGCCCAACACGCGGGTCAAGCTCACTTCGGCCCTTCTCGGCGGGGTGATTGCCGGGACCCTCTACCTGGTCTTCCAACAGATCTACATCACGTTTCAGATCGGGGTGTCCAAGTACAACGCCATCTACGGCAGTTTCGCAGCGCTGCCCCTGTTCCTGGTCTGGCTGCAGACCAGCTGGATGATCGTCATGGTCGGTGCCGAGCTTGCCTGTGCGCATCAGCATGTGGATTTACACGAATACGACATCGATCTGGACGAAGCGAGCCCTCACATGAGAAAGGTCCTCGCCCTGTCGGTGATGCAACTGCTGGTGAAACGGTTTGCTCAGGGAGAACCCCCTTTGGAGGAACGGAAGCTCGCGGAGGCGCTTCACATGCCGGTGGTCTACGTGCAGCGAGCCCTCAGAGAACTTGTGGCGGCCGGCATTGTCTCCGAGGTCACGACCGGCCGAAACCGAAATCCTGCTTTCCAGCCGTCCGTCGACTCCTCGGTGGTCACCGTCGAGTATGTGCTGCGCGCTCTGGAGCACTCTGGGCGCGAGGATCTCGTCTGGTCTGAGGACAGTGAGCACGGGAAGATCGGGCGGCTCGTGGCGAGCATGGAGGCACACCTGCAGCGTGTTCCTGAAAACGTTCTCCTGAAAAACCTCTGAGAGATTGAGACAAAAAAGGCTTGCCACGCTTCGGATTTTCGTGCTAAGGGTTTTCACACAATTTGAATAAGCTGTCAGGAGCCGCTGGGCTTAAAAGGGAATCCCGTGAAAATCGGGAACGGTCCCGCCGCTGTGAACGGGGACGAAATCTGCGGACACCACTTCCCGGAAACGTCTGGGAGGGAAGGTGCAGAGAGTAGGAAGATCCGTGAGTCAGAAGACCTGCCTGACGGAATGGTTTTTGCCGGTACGCGGATCTACCGGATGAACGGTCT
Source organism: uncultured Syntrophobacteraceae bacterium (assembly GCA_964654275.1). GTDB lineage: Bacteria > Desulfobacterota > Syntrophobacteria > Syntrophobacterales > Syntrophobacteraceae > SLCH01. The sequence goes on along the minus strand of CAZZHS010000020.1, from coordinate 11,410 downwards.
TGGGATCAAGTGAATCAGGGTGCAATCCTCAGAACGCCAGTTCTGAGGATTTTTTTTTGGGCTTGAGGCAAGCACCTTTCGCCTTCGGCGCGGAAACCTTTTGCCCTCCTCAACACTTCTCAACCCCTTTTCCGCCCGGGAGTTTCCATGGTGGCTCCCGGGCGCTTCACTCCAACATGCGGGAGGTCTGTCATGAAACGAGGCATGATACTTTATGTGACGGAAGGCAGGGAAAAGCTGCCGGCCTGGCCGGATCTGGAATCTCATCGGTTGTCCCTCGGAATGGATGAAGTCTGTGTGGCCACCTCGGAGTCGGACATCAATGATCAGTGGTGGCGCCTGCTGACGAGGGGCGTGCAGCACATCGCCTGTGTGAGGGCGGATTACGATCCTGTCAGGGAGGCCTATGAAATTTGCGGTGCACCGCTTCGACTCTATGGTTGATGGGAAGGCAGGGGCAAACGGCGAGCACCTGGAGACAAGATGGAGGACAAGTTGCGATGATAAAGGGAAGATCACTGACACTGTGGGGATTGATCATGAGCATCTGCATGATGATGTCGGGGCAGGCCCTGGCGGGGCATGGGGAAAAACGTGAACCCCGAAAAGCCATCCTGCTGGCCGCATTCGGAACCACCGTGCCCGAAGCACGAAAGGCTCTGGACCACATCGATGCACGCGTCCGGGAAGCCTTCCCGCAGGTGGAAGTGCGCTGGGCTTATACGTCGGGTATTGTGCGCAAGCGCCTTGCTCAGGAGGGGAAAGTTTTCGAGTCGCCCGAGACGGCCATGGCTCGCCTCATGGACGAGGGCTACACCCACCTCGCGGTTCTGTCGCTGCACACGATCCCGGGGGAGGAATTCCACCGGCTTCACCAGAACGCTCATCTCTTCGAGCAGATGGTCCGGGGATTCACGCAGGTTCTGGTCGCCCGGCCCCTCCTGTCCTCCAGCGAGGACATGTTCCGCGCGGCCGACGCCCTGCTTCAAAGCCTTCCTGCAGACCGCCGGAAAGAAGATGCGGTGCTGTTCATGGGACACGGTTCTGAAAAGCACCCCGCCGACGGCTTGTATCTGGCGATGGGGCAGGTGCTTCAGGATCGCGACCCCAATGCGTTCATGGGCAGTGTCGCCGGTTATCCGACCCTGGACGATCTGCTCCCCAAGCTGCGTGAGCGAGGGGTCAAGAAGGTTTACCTGATGCCCTTCATGGCGGTGGCGGGCGATCACGCGCGAAACGACATGGCGGGGGAGGAGCCGGACAGCTGGAAGTCCGTTCTGGAAAAAGAGGGTTTCACCTGTGAAACGATTCTTAAGGGAACGGCGGAAATACCCAAAGTGGTCGATATCTGGGTGGATCATCTGAAGATCGTTTTCGAACACCTCGGGGCCTAGCCTGCTGCTTCGAGCAATATCCTTGATCCACAGGGGGGCAGCGGACCCCCGAAACCTGGCTGGATGTGCCGAATATTTCGTTTCTTTTGCCGGGGTGCTCTGCCCGCCTCAGGGGGATGCAAAGCACTTGACACGCCCTCCTGGTGGCCGTTAATAACAAGATGCACGGCGCTTCATCAAGGCACACCAGGAAGGTGTGAGGGTGTCCTGCAGAGAAGAGCACTGCGACCGTGGGTCATTGTGCGCTTTTCTCTTCATTCCTTTGATGTGGGTTGAACAGACAATCAGGCCGCGAATGCCTTTCGGTACGCGTCCACAAGGTACAGAGACCCTGACTTCAGGGCGGCATTCCCGAAAGCGTCAACGGGGAATGCCGAACCGCTGCGGATCACCCGGATTCCCGCCAGGCTTGGGAGGATGACGGTAAAAAGTCAGTGGACCGCCGGTACCTGTGGTGTTGTACTCCGATCCCTGAAACGGGGGAAACGAAAGGTGTTTTGCGGCCTTTTTATTTGGCTGACCGTTCTGCCAGAGGGGCGGACGGTTCTGGATCTTGCCGCGCGTGCGCCGACGATGGGGTCCAGGGGGGAGCGACCGGAGCCATGATGCTTTGGCAAGGTTTTTTGATTTCCATCCTCATTCACCTCCTGCTGCTGATCATCCCGATCCAGGTCAATACCACCCGGGTGCCGCCCAGAGAGGAACTGCAGCTGATTTTTATGGCGTCGGCGCCGCAGGAGCAGGATTCCGGGGTGGAGGAGCCTCCCCCTCCGCAGGCTGTCGCCCAGGAGTCTCCTCCTGAGGAGCCTCCTGCTGAGGAGCTTCCTCCCGAACCCCCACCGCCTGAGGAGCCTCTGCCCGAGGTTCCTGCCAGGGAAGTTCCGAAACCTCCCACACCCAAGCGGGAGAAAACGGTCCGCAAGCCGCCGACGTCTCCAAAGCCCAGGACGGTAGAGCCCCGACAAACCCCCAGTGTTTTCGAAGGCGAGGGGAAGCCGGAAGCTGTGGACAGCCCACCGCCGCCCACCTCTCAGGAAAAAAGGGAACACGTCGGTCCCATCGAGACGGCATTCGGCACAAGGGACGGTCCCAAGTTTCTCAAGAGGATATTGCCGCGATATCCGAGGCTTGCCAGGGAGCTGGGAAAGGAGGGGACCGTGGTGCTGCGGCTCCACATCGATGCACAGGGACGACTCACCAGCGTTCAAGTGGTCCAGAAGGCAGGGTCGGGATTCGATGAGGAAGCGGTGCGTGCCGTGAAAAGTTCAACGTTCACCCCTGCAAAAAGGGATGGGAAGGCGGTGGCGAGCATCGCCCTTTTGCCCATACGTTTCATGCTCAAGGAGTGACGCGCATGATCGATTTTTTCATGAAGGGCGGAATACTCATGTGGCCCATTCTCATGTGCTCCGTTGTGGCGCTGGCGCTCACCATCGCCAAAAGCCTGCAGTTCTGGGGAGTCCTGAGGCGTCTCTCGGTCTCTTCGAGCGAACTGCTCAAGGAAAAGCCTCCGGAAATGGCTTCCATCGTCGAGAGCATCCTCCAGGGGCTCGATGAAAAGCAAGTCTCCTTCATGGGCTCGCGAAAGGTGCGCGAACTGGAGAAGGGCCTCGGCGTGCTCTCCCTCGTCGCCACCGTTGCCCCTCTTCTCGGTTTCACGGGAACCGTCATTGGAATGATTCAGGCTTTCATGGTGATTGCCGAGCAGACCGGTGCCCGGGTGGACCCTTCGATGGTGGCCGGGGGAATTTATGAGGCACTCATCACCACGGCCGGTGGTCTGCTGGTGGCCATCCCGACGCACATTGCCCTCCATTTCCTGGAGGCGCGGCTCGATGAAATCTCGATGCGCATGAAAGGGTTTGCCATCACCCTGTACGAGGGGGTCAGGAATGGAGTTTGAGCGGCGAAAGAGGAAGCATTCCCACATCAATGTGGCCCCCTTGGTGGACATTGTGTTCAATCTGCTTCTTTTTTTCGTGATCACCTACAATGTGACCACCGATCCGGCCATCCACGTGAGACTTCCGGAATCCAGGACAGCCGAGGCTTTGTCCCAGGAGCAGGTGGTCATCACGCTGACCCGTGAAGGCCAGGTTTACGTGGGGGATGATGCTGTGGCTGTGGAAGGGCTGGTCGCTCTGCTGGAACCGAGGCTTGCCGAAACCGAGGAAGTCTCGGTCAAAATCAAGGCGGATGATGGAGCGTCCGTGGGCGTGCTGATCCGGGTGGTGGACGAGGTGAAACTTGCCGGCTGCAATGCCTTCAGCATCGTCACGGAATCCCGGAAAGAGGACTTTTGATGGCTTCCCGGAGCGTTTGCATCACACGGTGCCGTCGTCCCCCGCAGGATGGATGTTTTCGCTCTCGGCCGTTGCCAGCACTCGGCTGGAGAGTGCGGAAATCGTAGCGCTCACCAGGGTGGCGAGCGGTATGGCGAAAAACACGCCCCAGAATCCCCAAACCCCCCCAAAGGCGAGAATGGCGATGATGATGGCCACGGGGTGAATGTTGACCACCTCGGAGAAGAGCAAAGGCGCCAGAACGTTTCCATCCAGGATCTGAAGCACCAGGTAGGCGATGACGGCCGTGGTGAACTGAGGCCCCCATCCCCACTGGAAGTAGGCGATTCCAGCCACGGGGAAAGCCATCACAGTGGCCCCCACGTAGGGAACCAAAACGGAAAGGCCGATGAAAAGGCTGATGAGCATGGCGAAATCGAGCTGCAGAATGGCGAAGGTCGCGTAGCTTGCAGCCCAGAGAATCAAGATCTCCCAGGCTTTTCCCCGCACATAATTCCCGATCTGCGCATCCACTTCCTGCCAGACTTCCTCGGCCAGACTGCGGTCTTTGGGGAGGAAATTCACGATCCAGCCGAGAATTTGGTTCTTGTCCTTGAGGAAAAAGAACACGAGGAAAGGAACGATGAAGGTGTACAGGGTGAAATTGACCAGGATGTGCACCGATGCGATGGAGAAGGAGAGGACCCTCTGCCCCATGATGGTCAATTCGGCGCGCAGAGCGTTCATGACGTCCATGACCTGCTGCGCGGAGACGAACTCCGGGTAGCGTTCCGGCAACTGGAGGAGCTCCCTCTGTCCCCAGAGGATCATGCCGGGCAACTGTTGAAATAGTTGCTGGATTTGCTGCCATAAGAGAGGGAGCAGGCCGATCATGAGGTAGAGCACAAAGGCCATGAAAGCGAGAAAAACCAATAGCACCGAGAAGATGCGCGGCACCTTGACGCGCTCCAGCATAGAGACGAGCCCTTCCAGGAGGTAAGCAATCACCAGGCTCGCAAAAACGGGCGCGAGCACTTTGCCGAGCACGATGATCCCCACAGTTCCAATGACCAGGAAAAGGAGCAGAACGACCACCTGGGGGTCGGAAAAGTGACGGCGCAGCCATTGAAAAAGAATTTGCATCAGATCCTTCCCTTGCTGATCTGCAGCATCCCGCCGGGGTGAAGGTGCATGGGCTTTAAAAGCCAAAGGTGTGCCATTTGTTTCGGCACAGAGTCTCCGGAAAAGAACTTTTGACATGGAGGCCGTGATTGTGGTCGCGGGTGCAGCTTGGGCCCTCAGCAACCCCCCCGGGTCCTCGCTGAGAAAAGACCACAGGAGTTGAGGAATGTTCTTGGCGGACTTTTGAGTTGAGGATGCTGCACTGGATTGACCCGAACAGGCGCCACAGAGTACAGCTCAATACAAATAGAATGCCCACCGATCGAGCGTCATACCGGCGGTCTTTCAACCGGAATCGACAGAACGAAACTGGTCGCCGGCTTAAGATCCCCGGCATGGCGAGTGTCAGAAGCGACACCTTGCAGTGTGGAGCTGTACCGAGTTTTTGAATCTACACGCCTCGTTTTCAATTTTCCAGGAAAAACGGAATCGTTTGAAGCACGATCGGCGGGTTCCAGGAGCTTTCCTCAACTTGCCAGGGTTTCGTTCCCGGAATTCCCGTTCCGGGGCGGGGCGACCCTTGAAACCCTCCCATTGGCTTGCACTCTGACTTGAGGTATCATTACAAAGTGACGATATACTCAAGTGGTTCCCAAAGGACTCGTTCCCGAGACCAGGGTGGACCGAGCAGTGCAGTGCTCTCAGATGTGTTTCACCGTGGACACCCTCCTCCGATTACCTCCTCATAGGGTAGAAGGGGGTGTTGAATCCCGCTTTGTTGGTTTGACGGAGCACTCCACGAAGCAACCGCCGATCGACGGCATGGGACAGGGCGGATGAGATGGAGCTTTCTGCCCGGCTTCCCTGGTATTCCCCTTTTCAGCGATCCCCGTCTCCCCCGACCAATGGCACTGAAGGAGGATTCGAGCCTTGCAGATCATCATCCCTCACAAGAATGTAGATTTCGATGCGCTGGCGTCTCTGGTTGCCGCCTCTCTGCTGTATCCCGATGCCACACCCTTGCTGCCTTCCAGCGTGAATCCCAATGTGCGCAGTTTTTTGTCCATTCACAAGGACATATTCATCTTTGATGCCGTCAAGAATCTGGATTTGTCCACTGTCGACGGCCTCGTGGTGGTGGATGCCAACCGGTGGGTGCGACTGGAAGGAGTCGGACCTCTCATGGACCGGAAGGACCTTGAAGTCCACGTCTGGGATCACCACCCCGAAATCGGGGACATCCACCCCACCTTGGCCTGCCAGGATGCCGTGGGGGCGGCAACCACCCTCCTGGTGGAGGAATTGAGGCGCCGAAATCTGGACTTTTCCCCCATTCAGTCCACACTCTTTCTGGCGGGAATTTATGAGGACACCGGTCATCTTACGTTTCCCGCAACGACGGCGCGGGATCTGCGCGCCGCAGCGTTCCTCCTGGAAAAACATGCCGATTTGAAGGTGATCCAGACCATCCTCCGCCCCACTTACGGCCCCAAACAGAAGGACATTCTCTTCCGGATGCTGGCCGAGACCAAGCGGATCAAGCTCAATGGCTATCGCATGAGCCTCAGCAAGATGGACATCGAGGGCCACATTCCCGGTCTTGCCGAGGTCGTGAGCATGTATCGCAATGTCGTGAATGTTGATGTCGCATTCGGAATTTTCAGGGACGCGCGCAATGACCGCTGCATGGTGATCGGGCGAAGCGGAGTGGACAGCTTCGATGTGGGGGCCGTCATGCGCATCATGGGGGGAGGCGGCCATGCGGGTGCCGGATCGGCCATGATCAAATCGGCCACCCCCGACGGCATCGAAGCCTGGCTTTCGGAGGTCATCAAGGATTATCGCCAGTTGCCCGTCCAGATCAGCGACCTCATGTCCTTTCCCGTGGACAGCGTCTCACCGGACACCCCCATGGAGGAAGTGGCCTCCATACTCGATCAAAAGGGATATTCGGGAATGGTTGTCCTGGACGGAGAGAAACTTGTGGGGATCATCTCCCGACGGGACATCAACAAGCTCAACAAAAAAATCCAGTGGCGCTCTCCCGTCAAAGCTTTCATGTCGAGAAAGGTCATCACGGTCACTCCCATGCACAGTGTGGCCGAAGCCATGCGCATCCTCATCAAACACGATATCGGAAGGCTGCCGGTGGTGGAAAATGACCGCGTCATCGGGATCATCTCCCGGTCGGACGCCATGATCTATTACTACGACCTCATCCCCGACTGATCCCTCTGCGCCGGGAGTTTTCCAACGGCTTGTGTCACGGCGGCCTGATACAATATCGTCAAGGCGGGACGGCGGCACATTGCAGGACGGCCCCGGTGGGAATGCTCTCCCACAGACTGAGCGTTGCCCATTGATTTCCCGGCCCCTCGGTGGAGGATTCTGCCGAGGGGGAACAGCCTCGGGGTTGATCATGCCCCCTGCATGGGCTAATTTAAATGCATGTACGGTAAACTTTCGGCAAATTCCCTCATTCCTACAAGGTTCCTCTGCCCGCTTTCAGTGCGCAATCCCTTCCGCACCCGAGCCTGACGCCGCACGTGAGGCGTTCTGCGGATGTTTTGCGGGACCGCGCTCGCGCTTCAGGAAGCGAGGGAGAGCGAAAAAAAAGGAGAAACACCGATGGCAGACAAAGATGCATTTCGGGAAAAGTTGGAAGCTCAACTGAAAGAATGGAACGCTCGGATCGACCTTCTGAAGGCCAAGGCCGAAAAAGCCAAAGCCGAGGCCAAGATTGAATATTCCAAAGACATCGAAAATTTGAAAGCAAAGAGAGATGCGCTCCGAGGCAAACTGGCGGAATGGCAGAGTGCAGGCAGTGAAGCCATGGAGTCCATCAAGGCCGGGGTGGAAAAAGCCGCCGCGGATCTCAAAAGTGCGATTGAAAAGGCTGCTTCCAAGTTCAAATGAGCAAATGAAAGCAGCAGGCGGAACCTTTCCGTTCCATGAGAGAAGAGCAACTCGCGCCGTTGCCGGAAGGCCTTCACCTCATCGGCCTCGCTTGCAGGAGGTGAAGGCCGCCTGCAATGTTTTCCGGCGGTTTTTCACGGTGGGTTGAAAATCGAAGCCTAAAACTGAATCAGGAGGAGTTCTATGAAGGCTTTTCGCAAACTGGGCTTGATTTTTCTGAGCGTCGCGCTCATGGGTTTTCTCATTGGGTGTGGGGAGCAGAAACAAACCACGGAGGCTCCCAAGGAGGCGGCCCCGGGCGAAGTCCGGAAAGAAGCCGAAGAACTGAAAGAAAAAGCCGCGGAAGTGACGGAAGCGGTTCAGTCGGAAATGGCCAAGGCGAAGGAGGCCTATCTCCAGCAGGTGGAGACCTGGCTGGAAGATTTTGATAAAAAGCTCGACGAGATGCAGGCCAGGACTGGAGAACTCACTGAAGAAAAGAAGGCCGAAGCGGAGCAGTCGCTCTCCAGGCTCAAAGTGGAACGCGACAACATGCTGGCCCTGCTGAATGAGTCGCGAGCGAGCGGTGAAGAAAGGTGGGAGGAGCTGAAAACCGCCCTGGATAATGTTCTTGAAAATTTGTCCAAATCCTACGAGGAGACCAAATCGCAGCTGTAGGGAGTGCAGAGGGAGCGCAGGATCAATTCGCTCCCTCGCAACAGCCTCCCCCTTCCGGCACCCGGGGGGAAGGCTCCGATCTTTTTCATGAAGCCCGGAGTCCGGCGTGCTTCGCTTGCGTGTCGATGCTGCCGGCTCTGGGTCCCTTCCGCAAAGCCTCAAAAGGAGGCCGAGATCTGAAGTCCGCCAAAAATGTGGTTCTCTTTGCCATCCCAGGACGAAGCCTCGATCCGCGCGGCGGCGGCGTCCGAAAGGGGGGTGGTGAAACCAATTTTGGGAGAGACCGTGACGTATTTTCCCAGCGGAATATTGAGGGCGGCTGAAAACTCAGCTGCGGTAAAGGCGGAGTAATCCCCTTCCGTTCCGGATTTGTCGAGCAGGGTGTCATCGTCCTCCAGCGTCTGATAGCCAAAATTGGCTCCCAGGTCGAGGCTCATGCCGTACCAGGGAAGGGCCAAGTTCCGTGACAGTTCCAGCTGCAGCCACCAGCCGGGGTAATGAGAGACTTCTCGATAGGCGGTGAATCCCACTGTCAGCCAAGGAAGGTCGTAGGAGAGCCCGGCGAAGATTTCACAGGAATCGTCGCCGACAATGGCGTAGTAGACCACGCCTGCCGTTCCCTGGAGGCCCTTGTACAGTTCATGAGAGTACGAGGCCGTGAAATCTGTCTCGTTCCAGTTAGCGCCTCCATTGCCTTCTCCGAAGCCTTTGGCCTCCCGCGTGTCCAAATTGCCCCAGATATTGACGGAAAACCCCCGGTAGCTGGCCGTCATGGACGGTTGAATGACCGCACTGTCCTTGCTGAACGCAATTCCTCTGAAGATATACTGGCTCAGGATATCCACTGAGAGATCGAATTGCGGTTTTTCTTCATTTTCTGCCAGGACCGGTGTGCTGCACAGAAGCAGGCAGACGCACGCAAACAATGCAAAAACCCGATGTTTTCCTGAAATCATCCAATGTGGTTTCACTCAAAAGCCCCTTTTTCCAAAAAGTTTTGATGATACTGCCCGAACCCTGGACAGTCCCTGCAAAAACCTGCGGGATCCTTTCCATACCGGCATCCGCAACGGATAGACCCATGCGGGAAATCTTCAGAGAGACTGTGGTTCACCTCCTTTCACGGTGCATTCCTTACCTCGCGTGTCTCGGACGTTCGAAATGCCGGTATGCCGGATTTACTTGCCCCACGTAATGGACCTTTTGCACTGCATGAGCCAGACATGATCCCTCAAGCATCGTGAGAGATTCGCACGAGCAAAAAGAAGCCGTGAGGCGAATCCGTGTCATCCATAACTGATTGAAACGAAATGATATTATTCTGCAGATCGAGAGGAATTCTTTTTGGGGACATCTGTGGATCCCCAGTGGGAGGGGCCATGTTATCGGCACTTAAATGGAACGATTTTGTTATTCAACCTCTGTATGGCCTTTGCAACCGCACAATATTGAAAGGTTAGAGTTCCCGGGGGATCCCCGCATGAAAGCGCCGGCCCGACAGGGCATCTGGGGCTTCCGGGTTCGCTGGTTCCCCATAAGCCTGTTTACGGAAGGGAGAAAAGGGTATTGTCCGGCATCAGGAGATCCTGCTGCCGAACTTTTCATCCAGCCGTCAGCCGTCACTTGGGGAACTGCGGGCACAATCTCAGCCCTCCCTGGTGGATTCGACAGGAAGAACACCCAGGGAGATCGGAGAGATATTGGGTTCATGGGAACGGTCCGGGGTTGCCCATTGTCCGGAAGATCATGAGGCGCATGGAGGCCGGATCCAGGCTCTGAACAATTCCTTGCGGGGGGCTACGTTTCGGGTGGAACTGCCGGTGGATGAATGAACCGGCCAGGAGGGGCGACCGGGCGAGGTGGAATGCTTCCTGAACCTGAAGATCCCTATGGATTCTCGAACACCATGGCCATTTCACTCAGCAAGGAGCCTGATTCCATTCACTGTGAGCTCAAGGATAGCTGCGCGGCATCAGCCTGACACTCCGATGATCGATGGCTCTCCTTTTCTTGCTCCCCGGACTTGCCTTCCTGGCCGAAGAGCATACCCTTTTTGAAGGAAACCCGAGAAGAAGGCGATGGGAGGTTCTTCCGCGATGCTGTTTGCTGGGGAAGACGAGTGCCCTGAGTCAAACGCCGGGGAATTCCGGGAACGATCGTGGAAAAACGCTTCGGCGAAATCTGAATGAGGGCTTCGGCCAAATGGCTGTGAACAGGCCGACCGGTTCAGGCTAAGATGAAAGCGGGGCGACGCAGGGGGGAAAAATGTGGTGGAACCGGTGTCGGCTGGCAGTGGTGGGCGCTCTGCTGGGGATCGGGTTGGGGCTTGCCCTTTGGCAGCCTCTGTCTTCGGAGGATTTGATGGACTGGGCGCTGGATCTCAGGGCACAGCCATGGACGGTCGGGGCCCTGGTTGCACTTCAGACTGCCCTTCATGCCCTCGCGCTCCCGGGTTCCTTGATGCTCTGGGTCTTCGCCCCGCTTTTCAGGCCTGAGGTCGCAGCGGCCCTATTGACCATCGGGAGCGTTTCCGGGGCTCTGGCCGCCTACGTGTTGGCGCGGTGGGCAGGTGCGGACTGGAAACCGGGGCGTCGCACTGAGCCGGTCATGGCTTTCCTCTCCAGGCGCCGGGACTTTGCGACCCAGCTCATCTTGAGGATTCTTCCCGGCTTTCCCCACTCGGTGTTGAATTATGGGGCCGGGGTCCTCGGTTTGCCCCTGAGGGCCTTTCTGGCGGCGGCAACACTGGGGCTGAGCATCAAATGGTTCGTCTACAGCGAGGCCGTGCACACCCTGGTCGCATCGGGGCTGGGGGAGGAACCCCTGGGGTTGCAGACAGTGGCACCCCTCATCGTTCTGGCGGTCATGCTGATGCTCGGAATTGCCTTGCGCAAATGGTTGAGCCGCTCCGGTCAAGCCGACGGTTGACGCATGGCCTGAGCTTTTCCCGAAAGGCTCGGTGATGAGATTGAGAAAATGTCGGCAGGAATGGGGAATCTTACATTCCGCAGGTAAAATTCGAGAATCCGCACCTTGTCC
>CAZZHS010000019.1:0-64509 GCA_964654275.1 uncultured Syntrophobacteraceae bacterium | reverse complement strand
GGCTCTGTACAGCTTGCGCCATCGGCGTGGGTCCTGCACATCGTAACACACGATATAAAGTCGATCCATGGCTCTACGCCTCTACCTGGTGACAAAAACAGGATAAGTCGGAATCTCGTCTGCCAGATGTCGAATCAACAGTCGAGCCTTAACTTCAAATAGTTGGCGATAGTTGAGCTTATACTTGAAGATGGGATGCGTGATCTCCTGCTCCAAACGCCGTTCAAAGGCTTTGATGAACTTCTTCCGACCGGCATCTTTGAGGTTGCAGCTGCCGGCAGCGATAATAAAATATTCAGGCCCCACTTCACCGTTGTTGATCACGGTCAGCACGACGGAATCCCCGACCAGGGGTCGAAACGGTTCCATCAGGTCCAGGGCGAGGGCAGGCCGGCCGAAGCGAGGCTGATGATAAAACCCCCGGTATTCATCCAATCCCACTGCAGACAGGGCCGTGGTCCACTCCCGGGTGAGCATGGCATAAGCGAAGGAAAGCAGGGCATTGACCGGATCTTTGGGAGGTCTGCGATTGCGGGTCTGAAAATCGAAACCCATCGCGCCCGAGTCTCGGCGGAGCATGTTCTGAAAATTTCGAAAATAGCGGTTTGCCGCAGAGCCCTCCACTCCCAGCAACCCAGCCAGGGATGAAGCCCGTCCGGCATGGCGCGTGTCTTCCCGCAACCCGACCAGCAGATCCTTCGGGGCCTGAGTCTCTTCTCCCTCTCCTCGCCAGTTGCGGCGGAGCATCGTACGGCAATTGATGATCTTCCCGGCAACCAGGCGTCTGGCCAGGTCCAGGCAGCGCACCTCGTCGAAACTGCAACGGTATTGATGTGTCCGCGTTTCCACGTTGCGATTCCCGACGCTCATGGTATGGCCCATGAACCAGCCGCCGTAGGAGAGCCAGGTCACGGGGATTTCCCTGCGAAGACATTCGTGCAGGGCCGGCGTGGTCAGGGTTGCCGACCCGAAGAGAACCAATTGGGAAACTTCGTCGAGCCTGGCGGTGGCCACGCGCTCCTTTTCCTGCTCCACGACTAGAACCTCTCCATTCTTGCGCACATAGGCCCTCTGAGATTGCACGTACAGAGGTTTGGCCGCGTCCCGTCGAGCAAGCATGGGGCGGGGAGGCACAGACGACCGGGCAAGAAAACGGATCTCGTCCGGCAGACAAATTCCCACCAAAGAGTAACGCGGACATTTCGGGCTGTCTTCCAGAGGGGCGGGAATCCGGCCGATTTCGGCGGTGCGGCGCAGATCCGCCAGAGCTGCCGGCGTGCGCTCTCGAAGGGATCCGTCCAGGGGCACGCGTACCCGTTCCTTGGAGGCAACAAAATAAATCAGTCCTTCGGGACAGGAATAACCGTGCTCTTCCAGAAGGAGCCCCTGGGCGCAAATCTGAACCTGCTCCGGCTCATATACCCCTGAAGCCACTTTGTGCGGACGCTTGCCGCGCTTGTAGTCTACCGGCGCAACAACCATGCCTTCACCTTCGACCAAGTCCATTTTGGCTATCAATCCCAGCCGTTCAGATGAAAGGCTCACGGACCGGGCATGGATGTGAGCGTTCTCCTCCGGTTCCACAGGCAAAGTTCCCCCGCCCTTGTCCACCCGGCGATGCCGGATGACCCCATCCACCGTGTATTCGTTGTGGCGAAACTCCCCTTGTACCCACATCAGATAGGCCAGGCGGGGACAATAGACATGCTCGTTGAGCATGCGGGCGGGAATGAGGGGCATTTCCTGCATGGTCGCACCTCGACACAGTGGGTGAATCCACAGCCGAAAAAAAAACAATCTGACGAAAGCTCCAAAAGAGGAGCACGCAGAAGAATTGATTTCTGTAGTCGTTCGATTACAATGAAACCATGTTCACGATCAAGCGCACCCCCGAGTTTGATAAGTGGTTTTCACGGATCGAGGATGGAATGACCAAAGGCCGTCTCCTGGCCCGCTTGCGCAGAGCGCAGTTGGGCAACCTGGGCGACGTGAGACCGGTTGGAGAAGGTGTGTTCGAGATGCGTGAACATTTTGGTCCAGGATGGCGAATGTACTATTGCCGTTATGGAACAACGTTGATCGTGATGCTCGGCGGCTGCGACAAGTCGACCAAGCCACCGACATCGCAAAGGCCATACAGCTTGCGGACAGGATCGAGGAATGACCCATGAAAAAAATCCGCACTTCAGAACTCCCGGAATTCGATGCTGCAGAATATCTCGACAGCAAGGAGGCCATTGCCGAGTACTTGACCGCTATGTTGGAGGCTGGTGATCCGGCCATGCTTGCGGCCGCCCTGGGTGACATCGCGCGTGCTCGTGGCATGACCGAGATCGCCGAGGCTTCCGGCCTGTCCCGCGAGGCGCTGTACAAAGCTCTGCGTCCCAACGCCCATCCTCGCTTCGACACGATAAGCCGCGTTTGCAAGGCCTTGGGAATTCGACTGGTGGCCGTGCCGGAGCACGGATGATCTGAGCCTTGCATCTCTTCTCACACTCCAGCCGTCACAGAAGTCTTGTGCCATTCGCAAAACGATCTTGCACCGGAACATCTTGCGGGAGCAAAAAGTCCCAAGCCGTAATGGCTGCCGTAGCCAAGACAAAGAGGGCCGAGCACCGGCTGATCGAGTTTGAGCTGGAGTGTAAATCCGCAGTCAACGGGCGGAGGAGGCCCACTGTTGCGAATGCGGCGGAACTGGCGATGTCCCAGAAACTCCATGTTTGATCGAGGATCAAGGAACGTAACCTCTACCGCTGTGGATTGCCCCCTTGATGCAAGTTCGGCCATGACTTGCCCCTGAAGATCATTCTTCCCACGCGGCTTCAAGTACCGTGGAGGCACGAAAGGCGTATGGCTGACCCAATCGTTTGCCCCTTCCAGACCGGGAATCCCCGGAACTTTCCTCCACAGGGTGAAAGAGAGCCACGATATCTTCCCAGCGATTTTCGCTCATGAGTTCATGAATTTCCGAGAGCGCTCTCTGTTGTTCCTGGTGGGCATGCTGGGCCACCCAGGGGAGCAATCCACGGTCAAGCAGAAGGTCCTCTTCCGGTTCTGAGCCGGCGTGTGCGAGGTCGACTCTCTCAGGGGTCGCCGGGGAATCCTTGGTCGATACCGCTTCACTTGAGTTGGAAAGAGCCGAGTTCACAGGTTGCCGATCAGCTTTGGCCACCTGCGGATGGTTCTGACGAAGGTCAAGGTTTTGGAACGGATTGAATGTCAGGACTTTTGCACCGGCATCTCTGGTCATCGCCGCCTCCTCAACAGGTCTTCTCACGGAATGGCGGAACGAATCCGTCCCACCGTCTCGAACTCTTTGACTGAGTAAACGGCGCCCGGCGGTTTTTTTCAGAAAACATTGCTCATGAGTCTTGAGGCAACTCTTGAGCTTCCTTCGCGGATTTTCTGGGATAGGGGGCTATTCTGCGTGTGAGGCTTTGCGGGCGGGAATGTCCGTGGTCTCAGCGCCCCATCAGGTGCCGATTTGCCGAGACCAGCGGTCTGGATGGATCCGAGACTTCGATGGGGAGTGGGGGCCTGCTCGAAAGCGTGATGGTCCTCTTCGCCGTGGGAACAGCAATAGGGCGCAACATCATGAACCTGCTGCAATTTCCTGGGGCCTGCGAGAGCATCAGAAAGACTTGATGTTCTGCCCCATGCTCACGGTTACCTTTTCAGCCCCTCCCAGGTTGATGGCGATTCCTTCGATCCTTTTGATGATCTCCTGGTTCTTGGAGGAACCCACCAGCATGGACAGGGAGGTGTCCACGTGGACGAACGCGTGGCCGTTTTTGGCCGTCACCTTGATCTTTGGAAATTCATGAACCAGGAGGGATTCCACCTGTGATGCCAGCACCAGGTCGTCGAGCAACTGCTGGGATTCCGGGGTGGTTTGAAAGGACGGCAGGCGGGCTGCATCCACGATGGTCTTCACGGCATCGTCCACCGTCAGCGTCTTGATGTTCAGGATCAGGTCATAGAGGCTCGGGTCGGACGTGTCCATCCCGTAAAGGGTGAGGCCCCATTTGCGGCGCTCTTCGTCATCCCGCTTGATTCTCTGGCGTGCCTTTTCGGCGGTCGACCCCTCGCGCTTCATCTCCTCCCGGACCCTTTCCTCGAAGTCTGCGATGATCCGCACCTTGAGCACATGGGGGATTCCCTGGAGGAAAAAGTGGCCGGCAAAGCCGTGATACACGACATTGTCGCACTGAACGTAGCGGAGCAGGGCCGTGCGGATATAGAGCACGTAGCGTTCCTTGCTGTGGCCGAAGCGATCCAGGATGGACGGGGCGTCGTGAACGGCCTTGATGAGCTTGACTTCCGGAATGTTGAACGTTTTGGACGCCTCCAGAAGCACTTCACGGGAGACACTCTTATACCCCAGGACAGCGGCCACCTTCGCAGCCACCTCGCTGCCCCGGCTGTAAGAACCTCTTGAAATGGCAATGATGGACATGTTCGATCATCCTCTGTGAGACGAAGGCCGCGCGCGCCGGGCGCTCTGCTTCCCGGCCTCTGTTCCTGTGCTGGAGGCTCTTGCGAGTCTGGACGGATCCGAAAAGAATGCCGACCGCCGGGCGACGAAAGCGCTCCCCCGCGCCTGTTTTCGGCCGGGTGAGGGGAGGTGTCGGGGCGGAATCGGGAAAATCGGATCCACGGGGATTTTCGGGGCAATCCGTGCCGAGAGAAATGAACCTTACAACACCCGCCATTCTCCGGTCAATGGTCAATGCCCCTCCCACGTGCTTTCTCGTCAGTGTGGTCCCAGCATCCGATCCGACACCGCCGCACCTCACTCCAGAAGCCTGGCTTTTTCGATCACGACGGGTTTGGCGGGTACATCACGATGCGGCCCTGCCGTGATGGTGGGTGCCTTCTTGATCCGGTCCACCACGTCCATCCCCTCCACGACCTTTCCGAACACGGCATATCCAAACCCCTGGGTCGATTTGTTCTTGTGATTGAGGAAGTCGTTGTCCTTCACGTTGATAAAGAACTGGGATGTTGCACTGTTCACGACGCTCGTTCTCGCCATGGCGATGGTCCCGCGCCGGTTGGGCCGGTCTGCCGCCGCCTCGTTTTCAATCGGCGCATGGGTGGCCTTCTGCTTCATGTCGGGCGTGAAGCCTCCGCCCTGGATCATGAAATCATCGATCACCCGATGGATAATGGTCCCGTCGTAGAACCCCTCGCTGACGTAGCGCAGGAAGTTTTCCACGGTGACGGGGGCCTGATCCGCCCAAAGCTCGATTTTTATGGGACCCTCGGATGTCTCCAGCACAACGACCGGGCCGGCCTGTTGGGAGGGGGTCTTTTCCTCCGCTGCCAGGGTTCCGCCAAATCCAAACAACAAGGTGACGACGATCACCCCGATCCCCCAAAATGTCCTGGCTGAAACGATCTGAAAACAGCGCATGGTGATTTGACCTCCTTTTCAAGTAATTACGACACGTGTCATCGATTCGGCGATGCATCCGCCCTATGGTCGACGGCCGCAGTGTTCGCCTCCCACTTCCCCCGGGTGATCCTCAGGGTGTTGCCGATGACGCTCAGGCTGCTTGCGAACATGGCCAGCACGGCCACCAGCGGGTTCAAAATACCGGTCATGGCCAGGGGGATTCCCAGGGCATTGTAGAGGAATGCAAAAAAGAGGTTCTGGCGGATGACCCGGTTGGTGAGGGCGGAGAGGCGGAAAACGGTCTCTATTTTTTTCGGTCCTGCCGAGACGAGCGTGATGTCCGAAGCGTCTCGAAGGAGATTGGCGGTCGTCCCTACGGCAATGCCTACGTCGGCCCGGGCCAGAGCTGCAGCGTCATTGACGCCGTCCCCGACCATGCCCACACGGTGCCCCTGCTTCTGAAGTTCCTTCACAAACCGGACCTTGTCCTCTGGAAGCGCTCCCCCATGGTGCGAGTCCATGCCCAGGATACCCGCGATCACCCCGGTGGTCTGGGGGGAATCCCCCGAAAGGAGGTGGACCTGCACCCCGCCTCGTCTCAGTGTGTCCATGAGCTGGACCGCCTCAGGCCGCACGCTGTCCCCAAAAACGAAATACCCCGCCACCCTCCCGTCCAGGCCGTAAAAAACCACGGTCAGTCCCGACTGTTCATGCTCGGCAGCCTGTTTTTCCAGGTCCGGCGGAATGTCGAACCCCTGCCCAGCCATAAAGATCCGGTTCCCGACCGCCACGCTTTGGGTGTCGACCCGCCCTTCAATGCCCATCCCTTCGAAAAGTTCCCACCGGGAGACGGTCATCAGTTCCAGTCCCTTTTCACGAGCCTGCTGCACGATTTCCCGGGCCAGGAAATGGTCGGAATGCATTTCGAGCGACGCCACTCTACGCAGGTCCTCGTCCGGGCTCGAAGCAAGGGAGACGTGATGGCGCAGTGAAAAGGACCCTTCGGTCACCGTCCCGGTCTTATCGAAGATCAGGGTGTCCAGGTCCTTGACCTGTTCCAGTGCCCCCGCGTCACGCACGAGAATGCCCTCCAGACGTCCCCGGCCGATGGCTGCAACCTTGGCCAGAGGGGTGGCGATCCCCAGCGCGCAGGGACAGGTGATGACCAGCACGGTGACGGCTCTCAGGAAAGCCTCTTCCGCGGAATGATTCCCCTGAAGGAGGACTGCCGCGGTGATTCCGGCCAGGATGAGAATCGCCGGAACCAGCACCCGGGTGAGGCGGTCCGCGAAGATTTCATAAGGATCCTTGGCGCGCAGCGCCTCGATCATGAGCGAGATCATCTGCCCCAGGGAGCTCTCCGGGGCCGACCGTTTCACTTGCAGCGTGGGGCGGCCTTCCAGGAGCAGCGAACCGCCAGGCACTTCCTCTCCAGGGCCTTTCTCCACCGGTTTGGATTCTCCTGTGAGAAACGACTGGTCCAGCGTGGCACGACCCTCCGTCACAACGGCATCGAGAGGAACACGCAGCCCCGGGTCGACGGTGAAACGGTCGTTCACCTGTGCCGCTTCCGCCGTGACCCACCGTTCACGATCCGTCCCGCACAGGCGGATTTTGCCCGAGGAAAGCTGAAACAGTTCGTTGACTCCCCGGGAAACCTTTTCCCTGGCTTGAGTCTCGATGAACTTGCCGAGCAGCACAAGCGTCACGAGCATGGAGGCCGTGTCGAAGTACAGGTGCAGGCCCCCCGTCCAGATCTCTGCGACGCTGTAGCCATAGGCCGCCAAACTGCCCACGGCAATGAGGGTTTCCATGTTCGGCTTCAGGTGGCGCACCCCCGCTGCAGCCCGCTTCAGAATGGGCCATCCGCTGTAAAAGACCACCGGCGTTGCCATGGCCCAGAGCGGATATGAGAACATGGAAACTCCCTCCCTCTCCAGCTCCTGAAAAAAACCCCAGTAGAGGGCAAAGGAGATCATCATGATGTTGCAGGTGAAGATGGCCGCAACGCCGAATCTCTTGAGCCAATCCCGCTTTTCCCGGGCCGCTTCCGTGGTGTGCTCGGATTCGGGATGCGCCCGGTATCCCACCTTCCCGATCTTTTTCTGCAGCGTCTCCACCTGCACGCGGTGCGGGAGGTAGGTCACCGTGGCCGTATCGGTCAGGAAAAGAACCCGGGCATCCAGGACACCCCCGGTCCTCTTCAGCACCTCTTCAATCAGCCAGGAACAGGCGGTGCACCACATGCCCGAGATGTGAAGGACGATGGTGCGGCTGAGTTCCTTTTCGTAGGCCTGGTTTTCTTCGCCTCGTTCCGTTTCTTCCTGATTGCCTGCCTGGAGCCTTGCCAGATCCTGCTCTGTAGCCGGGATGAGCCCGGCCGCCACGCAGGCCCGGTAGAGATCCGTCTCCCTGTAGTTCCGCTGCTCCACCCCGGGGTCGTTGAAAAGGATCTGGAAGACGTGGTGGCATCCGGGGCAGCAAAAGCGCATCAGTCGGCCGTTCAACATGGCGGAAATACGAGACCGGCCGATGGGGAGACCGCAGAGTTCGCAGAGGAGGCTTTCCCGCGCACCCCCTTGGATGGCGGGGCTTTCCACGTTTTCAAGACCTTCACCGAGAGAATCAGTCAAGAATTCCTGCTCCCTTGAGGGCGACCACCAGCCCGGTGACCATGATGGCCAGAGCTGCAACGCGCTCGCTGAGGATTCGCACCCGTTGTGACAGAAAAAAGGTGGAAACCCCCACCAGGAGGAGCGCGGGAAATGTTCCCAGGCCAAAAAGCAGCATGGTTGCCAGCCCTTTGAGGGGATCCCGGGTTGCGGCTGCGGTGAGGATCATCGCCCAGGAGAGGCAGCAGGGCAGTGTCCCGACCGCCAGCCCCAGGAGAAACTTGTGATGTGCTCCCCGCGACTGAAAAAGTCCCTGGATCCGGCGCCCCATCCAGGAACTCATGGGGAGGGTGGTCAGAAAAGCGGCCATGGGGACCACACGCAGCAGCGCCAGACCCATGACGATGAGCAGCAGTCCCGCCACAAACGTCAGGGGAATGCGGTAGTTGAAGAAAAAGCGGTGCAGATCCGCCGCCCGAAAAAGGCTGGCCGCGGCAGTTCCCAGGATGCCGTAGGTGAAGAGCCTTCCCGCGTTGAAGAGCAGGTGATGCACCAGTCCGAGCGGATTCAGCAGCGTGCGGCCGAGGGAATCAGCGGCACTGGCGGGTTTCATGTGCAGCGTGTAGGCGAGCACCAGGGGCCCGCACATGCCCACGCAGTGCAGGCTCCCGAAAAATCCGATGAAAAGCGGAAAATAATCGAGCATGACTCGAGGAAAGATCAGCCCCCCTGGCCGTTGGCGAGGGACCTGATAAAATGAACGATCGCCCAGCGATCCTCCAGGGAAACGGTGTACCCCAGAGGAGGGTGCCGCTTGTAGCCGAAGGAAATCTTGTAGAAAAGTTCTCCGTCGGTCTGTTCCTGCACGTGGGGGTCCCGGAGATTCGTGGGCAGGGGATAGAAGCTCTGCCCAACCGTGCCGCTGCCGTTGGCTTTCGGCCCATGGCACATGATGCAGTAGGCGCGGTAGGCGGCTTCACCCTGCAGGACCAGTTCCGGCGAAAAGGAATGCGGGTTTTCAAGGCTTCGGGGATCGGAGGCTCTCAGCACGGCGATGCCTCCCCCGACGGGGATGCTTTCCCCCGGCATCTCGGGCAGCTGGGTCTTGTAAGTCTTCACCGCCTCCTGTTCTTTCATCCGCGCGTAGTCGCACCCCGAGAGAACGAGCGCGAAGGCGGCCAGCAGGCAAAGGAACCCCATGGGCGATGTGTTCCGAATGTGGCGCGTCATTGTTTCCCCTTTTCCATGTTCTCCACGGGGGGCATGGGATTTCGGGTGACGCCGGGAATGTGCTGCGGCGTCAGAGCCGGAGGCGTCGTGAAGATGGGGTCATGCCGGTAGGTGGAATAGGTGGATTCGCCGGGGATGTCCGCCACCACGCCAAAGTCCCATCCCGGCTGGCCTTTGTTGCCCACATTCTTGAAGATGAACAGGCCCCAGAGGAGAAACGAGCCTGCAATGGCGAGCACCACGATCCAGCTGCGCAGATCCGTCTTGAAATCTTCCGGGGAAATGTCCTTGTGGTCCATATGTGACGCCTCTCAACCTCCAGCGGGCAGAAGGGGCCCCGACCGTGCGGGCTAAAAAGCGGGTCCCCTGATGCCGATGTGCAAAACGTAATTGAATACCCACACAACCAGTGCCGCGATGAGCAGAACGATGATCAGGGGGATGCGGTTGTGGGCCGCTCTCAACCCCTGGGTGTATTTCTCCAGCTCCCGCTCTTCAGGCTCCTGCCGATCCGCCTGGGAATAGGTCTTGAAAAAGAGGAGAATCGCTGCGAGGGCCCCAAGGGCCAACACAATGGCGGCCATAACGTACTGGAAGTCCAGCAGAGGATAAAATCTCATGGCATTCCCTCCACATGTCCCGTTAGCCGGCTCAGGAGCAACGCCGCCACCAGCGCCATCATCACCAGCCCGGAGATGATCAGGAGTGCGGCTTTTTCCCTGGCGCCCTTCCTGGAATCCGCCGGCGAGGCTTTCGGGCTCGGTTCGTGACTCAGGGGCAAATACCGTGCCCTCTGCTGATCACCGAACTGCCCGTCTCTGAGGGCCCAGACGAAAGCCAGGACACTGACCCACAGACTGAAAGCCACCAACGCCATCCAACCGAAATAATATTCCATGTTCCCCCCCCAAATGCAGGGTTAACGAGGCGCCACGGGGAGGTTCGTCCCTGGTCGTCAGGGGCGGCTGCCTGTGGAGCCGGTTTCCTGGCTTTCCATGTTCCCGTAAGGGTCTGCCGACGGCGGCGGTTCATAGGCTGCTTCGATGCCCTTGGGAGGTTTTCCCGCATCCGTCTGGCCGATGAAGTGCGTGGCCACGTAATTGCCCACGTCCCAGATCTTCTCGGACTCCAGTTCCCTTTTGAAGTAGGGCATGGCCGTCCCGGTGATGCCGTTCATGATGTAATAGTAAAGAATGCCCCCCGAGACGCCCCTGTCCTTCAGGGTGGTGAAATTGAGCGGAGGCGGATAGAGAAAGGGGGCCGCGGGTCCCATGCCGTCGCCGATGGGCCCGTGGCAGCCGATGCAGAATCCCTGATAAATCTTGTGGCCGCGCTGCAAACCCGCCTCCGTGGTGCCGTAGGGGTTGGGCAGGTTGCGCCAGGGTTCCGGGACCATGGAATGAAGCCACGCCACATTGGCATCGGTTCCCGCCTCAAAGGCCTCGATGGCTTTCTGTTTCCAGTGATGCTGGCGTTCCATGCGATAATCGGCCAGCTTGAAGCCCAGACTCTGCACATAGGCCGTGAGGGCCAGGATGTTGTCCCGGCCCAAAAATTCCCAGTTGGGCATGAGCGATTCGGGTCGGACATAGCGGGGGTTGACGAAATGAGCCAGGTGCCAGTCGTCGGGATGTTCGCCGCCTGCCTGGGACAAGTCGGGACCCGTTCGCTGGGTGCCCAGGAGGTGAGGCCGCTCGTCGATGTAATCTCCCGCCTGGGCGATCCTTTCCGCCCCCAGCCCCCAGTCGATGCGCCGTATGAACTGGGAATGGCAGTAGGAGCACCCGTTGTTGACGTAGAGGCGGCGGCCTTTTTCTTCGAGAGGCGTCCGCCACCGGAAGGTTTCGGAGGGTTCGCGGGTGGTGGTCGACCAGGGCAGGAGGACGGCGATGAACAGCACCGACGCAAAGATGGCGACGCTTCCGCCGACGATGAGCGAAGGGGTCATTTTCATGAGAGCCCCTCCTTTCCGCGGGCGCCGTAAAGGGTCATGAAAATGTTGTAGAGACCGAGCAGCGCCCCTCCCACAATGAGGATTCCGATGGCCAGGCGCACCACCATGTAGCTGTGAATCTGCGGCAGGATGCGGTAAACCGTTTCACCATGGAGCCAGCCGTGCCCCTGGATGAGCCCGGCGGCCGTGAGCACCGTGAAAAAACCGGACATGCCCAGGAGAACCAGCCAGTACTGCATTTCCCCGAGAAACTCACTGTGGAGGGGGCGCCCGGCGATGCGGGGCAGGATGAAATAAATGCCGCCCAGGGCGATGATGCCGGAAAATCCCAGGACCCCCATGTGGGCATGCGCCACGACCCAGTTGTTGAAGTGGGTGACCTTCTGGATGGAGGGCAGCGACTGGAGCGGTCCCTGAAGGCAGGTCAGCAGGTACCACACGGTTCCCGCAAAAACGAACTTGCCGCCCAGATCCCCGTGGAGGTTGGCCACACGCCCCCTCATGGTGAGCCACAGATTCACCAGCACGGCGGAAACGGGAAGGAGCATGGCAATGCTTCCCGTGATGGCGATCACCTTGAGCCAGGTGGGTGTGGGGGCCTGCAGGATGTGGTGGGCGCCGATGTGCGTGTAGATCATGAGGATGGACCAGAAACCGAGGAGCGACAAAGTGTGGCTGTACAAGGGGGTCCGGCACACGATGGGGATCACGTAGTAGGCGATGGCCACGGCCAGGGGGGTCAAAAAGAGCCCGACAACCCCGTGGCCGTAAAACCAGGCCAGGATGCCGTCGGGTATGCCCGTGATGGACCCGGTGGCGGGGTTCCACACCGCGTTTCCGAAAAAGTAGATGAAAAAAGTGAAGACGAGTCCCGCGAAGACGTACCAGACGGACACGTAGAGCAGCCGTTCCTGCCGCAGGCGTGCGGTCTGAAAGAGATTGTAGAACATGAGGCCCAGGGTGGTGAGCACCAGGATGTCGACGGGCCAGATCCATTCGGCATACTCCCGGTTCTGAGAATAACCCCAGGAGAGCGTCAGCGATCCCAGCACCACGGCCAGGTTCCACATCCAGACCGTCAGTTTGCCCAGCTTCTCGCTGTAGAGCGGCGCACGCACCAGGGTGTAGACGAGGTAATGGGCGCAGCCGATGAGCCCGGAGCCCACAAACCCAAAAATCACCGCATTGGTGTGCATGGGACGGATGCGGCTGAAGACGATCCACGGAATATTGGAGAGCAATTCCGGGGCAACGAGCTGGATGGCGCCGATGAACCCGAAGGTCGTCCCAATGACCATCCAGACGGCTGAACTCAGAAAGAGTGCTTTGGTGGTGCCGTGGGGTTCTTCTTTTAAAATTTCAAGCTTCACGCTGCCCATCCTCGGTTTCTCCGGCCTCCTGGTGCGTGTCTTCTGCGGTGAACAGATTCGGGTGTGTCTGCTCGGGCCTCGCCGGTCGGAAAAGCGCTCCGGCCGGTATGCTCAGGTCGCGTTGCCCCGCAGCGATTCCCGAAGTCAGTGATGGCATGCCAGCCAGCAATCCAACTGCGCATTGCGCTGCTGATGGCACGTGATGCAAAACTGCATCTGATACTCGACAGTCTGTAGCCGGTCCATGGTCTTCACGTTGCCGTGGCACTCGGTGCAATCGAGTTTGGCCCACTTGATGTGGGGTTTGTGGGTGAACTTCACATGGTCCGGGACATAATAAATCTTGGCCCACCTCACCGGATCCTTCATTTCATAGTGCCCGCGCTCCTTCATGATTTGGGGATGCATGGGGATGACGTACTTGTGGCAGTAAAAGCATTTTTCCATCTCGGGAATGCCGGGATTGCGGGATCGCGCGGCGAACGGATGGCAAAAATCACAGCTGATTTCCTTCACCCCCGCATGAACGCGGTGACTGAAATAGATTGGTTGGACGGGTCCGATGGCGCCGACGGTGTACTGGTAGAAAAAAAACAGGGTGGTTCCCAGGATGGCGGCAGAAACCCCCACCCACAGAACCCTTCTCGCCGTGTGTTTTTTCTTGCCCGCTGTCTCTCCCATAAATCCTCTGAATCCTGTGTCACATCGCAAAACCGGCCATTCGCTTCATGCGCCGGAAAGGGTCACGTTTCTGCATCCTGCCGCTCCAGATACTTCTGGAACAATGGGTCCGACACGGGCAGGGGGGGAAAAGTTCGAAGGTAAAACATCGTGCACAGGGCCATGAGCCCCGCGAAACCGAGTGTGATGGCGATTTCCGGGAATCCCAGGGGCAGAGCCTTCCCTTTCCAGAGGGAAGGGGCCACCAGAAGCAGCCGTTCGAGCCACATGCCCACAAGAATCGCTCCCGTGAGAAGGAGCATGGGCAGCGGTTTCATTTTGACCCGACGGTTGAGAAGCGTCAGGAAGGGGATCACGAAACACACCGAAAGAACGGTCCAGGCGACCATCTCCCAGGGAGTCTGCCGGATCCTCAGGATGATGTAGCGGGTTTCCTCGGGGAGGTTCCCGTACCAGATGACCAGGAACTGGGAGTAGAAAAAATCCCCGGTGACCAGGCAAAAGCCCAGAAGAAGCTTCCCCAGGTCATGCATGTGCTTGCCGTGAATGTGGGTTTTGAAGGGCTCCCGGCGCATGACGAGGATGAGGACAAAAAAGAGAAACGCGAGTGCCGAATAGAAACTGCCCATGAAATAATAGGCCCCGAAGAGGGTGGACACCCAGTGAGCGTCCAGGGCCATGATGAGATCCACCGCAAGCAGGGTGAGCGCCACGGCATAGAGAATGCCGTAAACGGGCGAGAGAAATACCTGGGTCTTCCAGTAACGTGATGCTTTCAGCGAATCGCTTCCGGGCTGGGAATTTCGGTTCACTTCCAGGTCGGACTTGACGGAGCAGTACACCAGGGTGAGGGAGACAAGCGTCAAGAGGAGCAGAGCTGCCCCATCGCGCGCGAAAAGAGCGTTCACTTCGAGCCACCATTCCTTGCCGGGGATCGGTTCGTGAATCCAGTGGAAAAAAGTTTCCCGTCCCAGGTAAAGGAGCGCGAAGCAGCCGAGCGAGAAGGGGAGGAACATGGCCGGGGCTTCCGCAACCCGTTTGAAGGGCCGCGCCCACTGCGCGTTGGTCATGTTGAGAATGGCGGCGAACATGACCGCTCCGAAAGACAACCCCGTCCAGAACAGAAAATTGATGAGAAAGGCCTGCCAGGTACGGTGAGCGTCTTCTCCGGAGATCCCCCGCCAGAACACAGCGGCTCCCAGAAGCAGGAGCAGGGCAAACGCACCCATCCACGCGCGGCGGTCCTTTTCGAGCAGGCTGGTCAACCAGGGGGGAAGGGTTTCAGGGTTTGACTTCATGGACCTCCTTCGCGCCGGCTTCCGTCAGAAACTGGGAAGCCGCTTGGCTTTCCTCGGGAGCGCAGACGAGCAGCAGCCCGAACTCGTCCTGAGAAAGCCGTTCCCGGTAATGGGCGGGAAGCCGCAATTTGGGAAGCCGCGTTTTGAAAAGCAGACCCGTGATGGTGAACAGCACCGAAAACAGGATGCAAAATTCAAAACCGACCACCACGGCGGGCACCAGCGGAACGACCGGTTTGCCGCTCACGATGAACTTCCACTGCAGGCAGGTGTAAATCACCAGACCAACACCGGTCAGCACCCCCAGGATGCCTCCCGTCAGTGTGAAAAACCTCACGGAGCTCGGCTTCGCGGACATGGCCTCCAGGATTTCGTGGCGCGGGCAGGGCGAATACACCGTGTCCACGTGCAGACCCCTTTCCCTCGCTTTTCCCAGGGCGTCCAGCAGTTCGTCGAGGTGACTGAAAGTGCCAAGCAGCGAATGTTTCCGTGTCATTGCGGTTCATCCTCGGCGCGGGGGGTCCGGGATCGGGCGTGACGCCTGGGCGGCTCGATGCTCTCTTTCATTTCCGTCATGGAGATGGTGGGAAGGAATTTGGCGAAAAGGAGAAACAGGAGCCCGAAGAGGCAGAACGATCCGATCATGATGCCGTACTCGACCCAGCTGGGGCTGTAGTGCGTCCAGGAATAAGGGTCGAACTGATGCGCGGCCGACGTGATGATGATAACGAACCGCTCATACCACATGCCCACATTGATCAGGATGGAAATGGCAAAGAGCCGCCGCACGTCGGTGCGAAATCTTTTCAGGAAAAACAGGAGCGGCACCAGGGTGTTGCAGACCACCATGATCCAGAACGCCAGGGAATAATTCCCGATGGCTCTCCAGATCATGGTGTCGCGTTCAAAGACGTTGCCGCTGTAATACGCCATGAAGTATTCCGTGCCGTAGGCGTATCCGACGATGATTCCCGTCAGGATGATGGTTTTGGCAATGTTTTCAAGAATCTCCATGGTGATGAGGTGTTCGAACCTGAACAGTTTCCGCATGGGAATGAGCAGCGTGAGCACCATGGCAAGGCCCGAATGGATGGCCCCCGCCACAAAATAGGGGGCAAAAATGGTGCTGTGCCATCCGGGGACGATGGAGAGGGCGAAATCCCAGGACACGACGCTGTGCACGGAAATGACGAGGGGCGTGGCGAGGGCCGCGAAGAGCAGATAGGCCTTGCCGTAATGATTCCAGCGCCGGTGGGATCCCGTCCACCCCAGGGAGAGTGCGCCATAGATCTTTTTCCTGATTCCCGTCGCCCGGTCCCGAACCACGGCCAGGTCCGGAAGGAGGCCGGTGTACCAGAAAAGGGCGCTCACGGTCAGGTAAGTGGAAATGGCCACCACGTCAAAAACGAGGGGCGATTGAAAGTTGGGCCAGAGATTGCGCTGATTGGGGTAGGGCAGCATCCAGTAGACGATCCAGACGCGGCCCAGATGGATGAAGGGGAACAGCCCCGCGGTGGCCACGGCAAAGACCGTCATGGCTTCGGCGCTTCGTGCGATGGCGGTCCGCCAGGGCGCTCGAAACAGGTAGAGGATCGCGGAGATGAGGGTTCCCGAGTGGGCGATACCGACCCAGAACACGAAATTGATGAGAAACGTTCCCCAGAACACGGGATGCTTCATGCCGGCCGCCCCGATGCCCGTCGCAATCATGTGGCCCCAGCAGTAACCGCCCAGCGCGACGCCCGCGACACAGACGGCCAGCAGGTAGTAATAGGCCCTTGTGGGCGCAAACATGTTGCGCACCACGGCTTCGTCGATGGAACGGTAGGTCAGACTCTCCATGGGCGGCCCATCACGCTTCAAATAGGTTCTGAGTGAGTTTCCTGAGATAGAAGACCGCCGGCTTGGTGTTCAGCTCCATCAGCACCTGGTAGGTGCGAGGGTCCTGGATCAGCCGGCGGACCCGGGAATCGGGATCCATGAGATTGCCGAAGACGATGGCGTCCGCGGGACAGGTTTGGGCGCACGCTGTGGTGAAATCGCCGTCCTGAACCTTGCGGCCGAGTTCCCGGGCGTGGTGCTTGGCCTCGATGATGCGCTGCACGCAGAAGGAGCATTTTTCCATGACCCCCTTCTGACGCACGGTGACGTTGGGGTTCAGCTGCCAGTTGAGCGGCTCCGGTCGGGTGAAGGTGAACCAGTTGAAGCGCCGCACCTTGTAGGGACAGTTTTGAGCGCAAAAGCGCGTGCCGATGCAACGGTTGTAGACCTGGTTGTTCAGTCCCTCCTTGCTGTGGTGGGGGGCATAGACGGGACAGACCGATTCACACGGGGCGTTGTCGCAATGCTGGCAGGGCATGGGCAGGAATCTCGCCTCGGGACGGTCTTCCTCGAAGTAGCGCTGAATGCGCAACCACGACATGATCCGTCCCTTGATCATCTGATCCCTCCCCACCAGGGCGACGTTGTTCTCGGCATTGCAGGCCACCACACAGGCGCCGCAGCCGATGCAGCGATCCAGATCGATGACCATGCCCCAGCGGTAGTCCACGTGATCGTGGGGCGGGTAGAAATCCCTGGTGGCGTCGTAGCCCTCCGGGAGGGGCAGATACAGATGGGGGACGGTTCCCGCCTCGATTTCCCTTGCATGTTCGGCGAGGTCCACTGCCTGGGCAAATTCGCGACCATGCTGGTAAAGACTTCCATCCACGTGTGCCATGGGAAGCAATCGCCCCTGTTTTTCCAGGGTGACCCGGAAAGGCGACCGTGCCATGCTGCCGTCCCGCTTGTCGATTTCAGCCGCGAGCAGATCCAGGGGATGACCGTAGTCGATCGCCGCGTAGCGGCCGTAACTTTCGTGCCCCTGTCCGATGGGAACCGCCACGACATGCTCGGGAACCGTGGGGAGAGGAAGCGCCGGGGCATAAATTTCCCCATGGGGAGATCGGATGCGGAGCAAATCCCCTTTTCGAATGCCGAGGCTTTGAGCGGTCGTCTGGTTCACCTCCACCCAGGCCCCCCAGGTCATTTGCGAGACAGGATCGGGCAGTTCCTGAAGCCAGGGACGGTTGGCTCCCCGTCCGTCGAAAAACTGCACCGTCGGAAAGACCGCCAGGTGGAACCCTTCCTGGGACCGCTGCGGGCTCAGTGCATCGCGAAATGAGAAGGAGGAAGGTTTTGGAGACGGAGGTCCCGGCGGTTTCTCCTGCTCCGGCCAGACGCCGCCGCGCTGCAGGGACTCCTGCCAGAAAGAGAGGGCCGTGAGCTGAGGCGACTCTTTTTCCCCGATTTTTTGCCAGGCTCCTCGGAGCACCTGTTGAAAATTCTCGGCGGGGAACGCCTCAGGGCCTCTGACTCTGCGCCCCAGCGCCAGGAGAATGTCTCCCAGGTGGCGGCTGTCGAAGACGGGGCCCATCACCGGTTGCAGGATCCCTCGAACGCCTGCCCTGGGAACGTGGTCGCCCCAGGATTCCAGGGGGGTGTGAGCCGGAAGGATCCAGTGGGCATGCCGTGAGGTCTCATCGGGGGCCGCGGTGAAGCTCACGACCAGGGGAACCTTCTTGAGCGCCTCTTCAAATTCCCAGGATTGCGGCAGAAAAAACGCCGGGTTGGCATTGTGCACCAGCAGCAGTTCGATGCCGCCCCCTCGCATGCGATCCGTCAATTCCTTCATCGAATGGGCGGAACCGCAATCCCCCAGGGCCGAAGTCCGTTCGAAATCCAGCGCCCTGAGGCTCCCCTCCCGCACAAGGCAGAGAAAGTTGGCGGCCACGGCAGTTTCGAGGCTGTTCGGGGATGTGAAAGAGAGCCCTTCCGCCAGGGCCAGGGGTGCTTCCGCCCGGGCAAAGGCGGTGGCTGCCCTCTGGAGAATCTCCCGGTTCAATCCCGTCCGTTCCAGAAGGGTTTCCAGGGGAATTTCGTCAGCAGCGGCCTCGAGTAGGCGACGGTGATTTTCCGGCACCTTCCCGGAAGACGTCTCCAGCAGGGCCAGCTTCAGAATGGCCAGAGCGGCCAGGAATTCGTCGCCCGGAGCCGTCGGAATCCAGAGGTCTGCGTTGGCAGCCGTGAGGGAGAGGTGCGGCCCCACATGGATGAAGAGATTTTTTCGGCCCTCCCGAGGGGTGCGGAAGCCGGCGAACTGACGCGCGTAATCCACATTGGAAAGCCAGGTTTCGAGGAAACCCGCGCCGAAGGAGATGAGAAAATCCGCGTCCTGAATCCGGTAGTGGGGAAGCGCAGCCGTCCCGAACACGATGCGGTTGGCTTCTTTGAGCGGTTCGTAGCACAAAGGTTCATAAATCCAGGCGTCAGGAGCTCCCAGCTGAGAAAGCCAGTGGTTGGTGAGGTCCGCCAACGTGCCGTTTTGCAGGTCGGAGAGAAAGGCGATGTGCTTTCCCCGGCCCCGGCTCAACAGTCGAGCCAGGTGGTCCGCCAGAAATGTTTCGGCTTCCTCCCAGGATACGGGTTCCCACTGGGTGCCGCGGCCTTTTTTTAGAGGCTGCCTGTGTCGGTCAGGATTGTAGAGGCCGTGAAGGGCGGCCTGCCCCCGTGCGCAGAGTTTCCCCCGGTTGATGGGATGCGAGGGGTTCCCTTCGAGCTTGATGATGTGCCCGTCGCGGTTCTTGGCCAGGACGCCGCAGCCGGCGGGGCATTCCCTGCAGGTGGTGGCATACCAGAAAGATTCACCGGGAATGAGGTCTTCCGGAGGGGCAATGTAGGGGACCAGGGTGCGGCTCGATTCGGAAGAGCAACCCACGGCGGCCGTGGTCCCCGCCAGACCCATGATCTTCAAGAAATCCCGACGATCGAAACCTGCCATGTCTCGTTTCCTGTATCAACTGGAGCGTGGTGCTCACATAACCTGGCGTCCTTGCGGCATGACCTGGTGAAAATCCCGCGCCGGCCGGACAATGCTCAAGTGCACCGGCGAAACACGGTGGAATGCGAAAGAGTTGAAACGAAGGGTTGCCTGCAACAAATCCGGCAAAAGGGGGAATCTCCAAGCTTGGCGCCTCATCGCCGACGCCTGCTCGATCATAGAGGATGGCGGGGACGAACACAAATGAATTTTCCACCCTCGGCCCGCCTGCCTGAGGTAAAGTTCAAAAAACTCTGCATTTCGCTTCTGTTGTTCGACTTCATTCGCCCTTATCTTCTGTTCTGAAATCATTGCGTGCGGTGTCGTTTCCGGGGACGACTCAACACGGCGAATTGCCCATCACTCAAGACCTGATTCCGTCAGCCTCCCAGTCGGAATCCACAGAACGGCACCGGTTGGCTTCTTGGAACCTGCCGGCATGACGAGCGCCCAATTGAGCACCTCACGCTGTGGAGTTGAACCGGGTCCTGAAAACCCTCACGCTTTCCACATGGATTGCGTCGAGCAGAGGGACCGTGTTAATTACATGCCGACGGGAATCGAGACTCGGTCCGGGAAGTGTCGTGTGGGTTTCAGAACGGGCGCGTTCGCTCGAAAGCGGCTCGTCCAAGGTGACAGAACCAGGAAGGTGGCTTCTGCTGCGTTTTTGAGGGCGGCTGTGAGGCTTGGAAGCACATCCTTCGACACAGGAGCAAATCAGGCACGGGGAGCACCCAATCATGCGTGAGTTCCATCCGGAAGAATTGGCAGACTACAACGGCAAAGACGGGCAGCCGGCTTACATCGCCCATCAGGGCAAAGTTTACGATGTCAGCGGCAGCAGACTCTGGAAGGACGGCTTTCACATGCGGCGCCACCATGCGGGGGGAGACCTGAGTGTCGACATTCAGGCCGCACCGCACGGTCAGGAGGTTTTGGAACGCTACCCCCAGATCGGGGTCCTTCGGGAGAAACCGGGGGAGGAAGGGCAGCGGATGCCGGAATCACTGGCCCGCTTGCTGGAGCGTTTTCCCATGCTCCGAAGGCATCCCCATCCCATGACGGTTCATTTCCCCATTGTTTTTTCGCTCTCAGCAGTGGGTTTCACGGTGCTTTATCTGCTCACGGGGGAAAAATCCCTCGAAACCACGGCGCTGCACTGTCTCGCGGCCGGCATTCTTTTCATGCCCGTCGTGATGCTCACGGGTCTTTTCACCTGGTGGCTCAACTACATGGCCAAGCCGGTAAAGGCGGTCCACATCAAGTTGTTCGCTTCCCTGATCCTGTTCTTCGTGGCCCTCGTCGCCTTCGCCTGGCGCCTGAGTGACCCCGGAATTCTGGATTCCTTCTCCTGGGTGGGCACCGCCTATTTCCTGCTCGTCTCATCCATGGCCCCCCTGATCACCGTCATCGGATGGCATGGGGCGCATCTCACCTTTCCGACGGAATGACCCGGCCGGCGGGGTGGCGCCGCGAGGTGCAGGCCGCAAACGTTTGAAGGGGGGACTGCAGGTCTCGGGACGCTGCAAAACAAACCTCAGCAAAGGAAGTGAAACATTATGAAAACCATCCATGTCAAGGGCATGTCCTGTCAACATTGTGTGAAAGCGGTCATCAAAGCCTTGAGTGAAATCGAGGAAGTCGGCGAGGTGAATGTGGATCTGGCCACAGGCCGGGTCTCCATTGTGGAGAACTCACCCGTCGACGATCAGGTCCTCAGGGAAAGGATTGTGAAGGCGGGCTATGAAATGGGTTAAAGGGGTCGTCCAGGTCGAGGGGATGAGCTGTGCCGCCTGCGTGCGAAGGGTGGAGGAGGGCATCAAGGACCTGGACGGAGTCCAGGAAGCCTCGGTGAATCTCGCGACAGGTCGAGCGACGGTGACCTATGACCCCCAGACCCAGAATTTGACCGCCATTGAAAACAGAATTCGGGAAGCCGGTTATGAGGCCAGTGCCGTCGAAGAAAAGGCTTCCAAAGGCCCCAGGAAAATCTCTGTCCTGATCGGGGGCATGACCTGCGCGGCGTGTGTGCGCCGGGTGGAATCTGCGCTGAAAAATGTGGCCGGTGTTGAAGAAGCCTCGGTGAACCTGGCCACTTCCAGGGCTGCGGTGACTTTTGCGCCCGCTGCGATGGACATGGCCGGACTGCGCCAGGCGGTTGAAGACGCCGGGTACGACTACCTGGGGATCGCGGAGGAGATGGCTGAAGACCCGATGGAAATCAGGCGCCGCGAGGAACTCCGCGACCTGGGGATTCGCGTCGTCGTCGGAATCGTTCTCAGCGCCGTGGTGATGGTCGGGTCCATGCCGCACTGGTTTCCTTTTGTCAGAGTCATCCCGCAGCAGACCCTGCTTTTCATCCTTCTGCTGCTGACCACGCCGGCCGTTTTCTGGGTGGGAGAGAGGTTCTTCGTCGGGGCTTAC
Source organism: uncultured Syntrophobacteraceae bacterium (assembly GCA_964654275.1). GTDB lineage: Bacteria > Desulfobacterota > Syntrophobacteria > Syntrophobacterales > Syntrophobacteraceae > SLCH01. The sequence continues at coordinate 42,684 of CAZZHS010000019.1, read as the reverse complement.
AAAGCGGCTCGTCATAAGACTTCGGACATGAACACGCTGGTGGCCGTCGGGAGCCTCTCGGCCTATCTCTATTCGGCGCTCGTCACCCTTCACCCCGAGTTCTTCAGCGAAGTGGCCGCCGAGGTTCACGTCTACTATGACGGAGCGGCCATGATCGTTGCCCTGGTGCTCCTGGGACGCTACCTGGAGCTCAGGACACGCGGCAGGACCTCCGAGGCTATTCGCAAACTCATGCGCCTGAAACCCAAAACCGCGCGGGTCCTGCGGGACGGCCGCGAGGTCGAGGTGCTCATCGAGGAAGTCCTGGAAGGGGACATTCTCCAGGTTCGTCCGGGAGAGCGCATCTCCACGGACGGCGTGGTGCTTTCCGGGGTTTCCTCCGTGGACGAATCCATGCTCACGGGCGAAAGCATGCCGGTGGTCAAGGAAGCGGGGAGCAGCGTCTTTGCGGGAACCATCAACCAGAGCGGGAGTTTCACCTTCCGGGCGACCAAAGTGGGCGCCGAGACCGCTTTGGCGCAAATCATCAAACTGGTCGAGGATGCCCAGGGGTCCAAAGCTCCCATCCAGAGATTTGCGGACAAGGTGGCGTCCATTTTCGTGCCCGTGGTGATCGTCATCGCCATCGCGACCTTCTTCATCTGGTACGTTTGGGTTACCGATGCCAACTTCAGCCGGGCGCTGCTCAATTTCGTCTCGGTGCTCATCATCTCCTGCCCCTGCGCCATGGGCCTGGCCACCCCCACGGCGGTCATGGTGGGCACGGGGCTCGGGGCCGACGAGGGCATTCTCATCAAGGGCGGGGAAAGCCTCGAGAAGATCTACAAGCTGGACACGGTCGTGTTTGACAAAACGGGAACCCTCACCAAGGGAAGGCCGGAGGTCACCGATGTGGTGGCTGCCTCGGGATTTTCCAGGGAAGAGGTGCTCAAGCTGGCGGTGTCCGTGGAGACCCTGTCGGAGCATCCGCTCGCCAGGGCCATCGTGGAAGCGGGGGAGGCCGAGGGAATTGTGCCGGAGACCGTTGAGAGCTTTGAATCCCTCTCGGGCCTGGGGGCTCGCGCGACCCTGGGGGGCAGGGAAATCCTCATCGGCAGCCGCAGATTTTTTAAGGGAAAAGGGGTCGTTTGGGGCGAATTGGAATCAAAAGCTCAGGAGTTGATTGCCGAGGGTAAGACCGGTGTTTATGTTGCTTCTGACAATCAGCCGGTCGGCTTTCTCGCTCTCGCCGATGCGATGAAGGCTTCAGCGGTGGAGGGGGTCCGGCTGCTCAAGGACATGAATCTGGAAGTGGTCATGATGACCGGAGACCGTGAAGAAACTGCCCAACACATTGCTCAGCGCGTCGGCATCGGAGCCATCATGGCCGAGGTGATGCCCGGCGACAAGGCCAAGGAAATTCGGCGTCTCCAAAACGAGGGCCGTGTCGTGGCCATGGTTGGGGACGGGATCAACGACGCTCCCGCGCTTGCCGCCGCAGATGTGGGCATCGCCATCGGCGCGGGAACCGATGTGGCCCTGGAAGCGAGCGACATCACCCTCATGCGCGATGATCTGCGACTGGTGTCCTCTTCCATCCAACTGTCCGCGGACACCATGCGGGTCATCAAACAGAACCTGTTTTGGGCCTTTTTCTACAACAGTCTTGGAATTCCGGTGGCTGCCGGAGTCCTCTACCCCCTATGGGGCATCCTGCTCAATCCCATGTTTGCCGCAGCCGCCATGGCCCTCAGCTCCGTGTCCGTCGTGAGCAACGCTCTTCGGCTGAAACACGTCTGGGGCCGTCGCAGGAAACAGCCGATGCCATCCCGCGCTCAAACATCTTAAGTTTTGGATGTTTTGGTGATAGAAAGAGTCTCGGTATTTCAGAAGATCCACTGGTGCACTTTTGAGGACCCTGAGAAAAAAAGGAGAAAAAATGGCTCGTTACGTGTGTCAAGTGTGTGGTTACGTGTATGACCCGGCAAAGGGCGACCCCGACAACGGCATTGCTGCGGGAACCTCTTTCGACGCGCTGCCCGATGACTGGCAGTGTCCCATTTGCGGCGCGGGAAAAAGTGACTTCGAAAAGGAATAGGCACGATTCTGTTTCACCAGGCTCCGAACCTTTCCTGTTGCGTCCGTTTGACCACCACTGCTCATGCGAAAATGTCCAAGGGTGACCGACCGGCAATCTGTCTGAACGCGAGTCTTGAAATGGAACTTCCACAACGAACTGTAGAAATGCAAAAAAGGAGTTGAATCGATGATTTTTAATTTCAATGCAGCCGAAGTGTTCGATATCGCTGTTAAAATTGAAGAGAACGGTAAGAAGTTCTACGATGCGGCCGTCAAAGTGGTCGAGGATCCGGAGGTCAAGGCGCTGTTCAAGGAACTGGGCGAGCAGGAAGTGGATCACCGCCAGAAATTTCTCGCACTCAAAAAGGAGCTTCCCGCTTCGGCGACTCAGCCCACGGTGTTCGATCCCAATAACGAGATGAGCGCCTATGTTCAGGTCACTGCAGACAATCACGTTTTCATCAAGGGCGACTTCGAGGCCAAACTGGCGGAAATCAAGGATGCCAAATCGGCCCTGAGGATGGCCATGGAGTTCGAGAAGGATTCGGTGATCTTCTTCCTGACCATTCAAGACGCAACAGACGGTCAGAAGGGCAAGGATTTCATCGGTGAATTGGTGAAAGAAGAACAGCAGCACCTGCGAAAACTTTCCCTCCAGTACAAGCGGCAGCGCTGAGAGACCCGGTCTTCCGGCATCGTGCCGCAGACCGGCCATTGTCAGGGCTCACCACCTGATGGATTTGAGAGTTTACCGTGCGGCTGCCGCGCTCCTGAGACCTTTCGCGGGGTTTCAGGGTGCGGCGGTCCTGTGATCATCACGCGATATCACGCCGTGTTCGTACATCTTTCGCCGGAGGAGCCGGGGCGGTGGCCGCGTTGTCCATGCCGAACTCAAGGATCGGCGCCGCATCGCCGCCGACGGGGCAACTTCTCTCGTGGGTTTGCCTCCAGGGCTCTTCCCGTCCCGTTCGTACCCCTCGATGTGCTTTGGTGAAATCTGCACCCCATTTTCAGGGATAAGAGCGGAGGCCCGGTGCGAAGGATCGAAGCCGGTGAAGGAAAGGGGGGAAGGCATGGGCGCCACCGTGAGGGTTTACACCACGCCGAATTGCCACTATTGCCAGCAGGCGAAAGACTATCTGACTGAGAAGGGCATTGTCTTTGAGGCCATTGACGTGACGGCCGACAAAGAGGCCCTTGCCGAAATGAAAAGAATATCGGGGGCCCGCAGCGTTCCGGTCGTCTGTATTGGCGAGGAAGTCATTGTGGGATTTGAAAAGGCCGACATGGAAAGGGCATTGAAAGCTCTGGGGTAGACCTTCCTGAGGGGGATGCGGATTGTGAGTTCAGCCGGAGTCGTCATTTTCACCATGGAAGGATGCCCTTTTTGCGAGAGCGCCAAAAGCTTTCTCCGTGACCGGGGGGTTGAATACGTGGAGGTGCACGCGCCTCCCGGTTCGAGTGAGTGGCTCGAGATGAGGGAGCGGTTCGGAACCGGCGTGCTGCCCCAGGTCGTCATCAACGATGAGCCTCTGGGAGGCTACTCCCATCTGGTCGAACTGGAGGCCGGCGGGGAATTCTACGAAAAGCTGGGAATTTCAGGTCGTAAAGCGGCGACGGTGATCTTCGACGTCATCATTCTCGGCGCGGGCCCGGCAGGGCTCAGTGCGGCCATCTACACCATCCGCAAACTGATGAAAACGCTGGTCATCAGCGAGGATGTGGGCGGGCAGCTGACCTGGACCAGCGATGTCGACAATTACCTGGGATTCAGCCAGGTGAACGCTTCCGAGCTGGTCAAGAAATTCGAACACCATGTGCAGTCGTTCAATATCGAGACAGTGCTGGGGAAAAAAGTCATTTCCGTGCAGCCTGCCGGGCCGGTCAAGGCCGTGACCACCGAGGACGGGAAGATCCATTATGGAAAGACGCTGATCATCGCCACCGGCGGCGGGCACCGGCTGCTGAACATCCCGGGGGAACGGGAGCTGGTGGGGAAAGGCGTGGCCTATTGTTCGACCTGTGACGCTCCCCTTTACGAAGGTGCCGACGTTGCGGTGGTGGGAGGCGGCAACTCGGGGGTGGAGGCCGCGTTGGACCTCATCCCCATCGCCGGCCACGTTCACCTGGTGTCCATCACCCAGTTGACCGCGGATCCCATTTATGTGGACAAGATCTACCGATCGGACAACGTGACCGTTTTGACCCTTTGGGAAGCGACGCGTGTTCTGGGGGGGAAGATGGTGGAAGGCCTGGAGGTGCGCGACCTGAAAACGGGGGAAATCCGGACCCTCCCCGTGGAGGGCGTCTTCGTGGAAATCGGGACCCTGCCGAATTCAAGCCTGTTCATCGACACGCTCGCCACGAATCACAAGGGTGAAATCCTGGTGGACATGGAATGCCGCACAGGCCTGGCGGGGGTATTTGCCTGCGGCGACGTGACCAACGTGCCCTTCAAACAGGTGGTGGTGGCAGTGGGTGAAGGGGCCAAGGCCGCGCTCTCGGCCTACAACTACCTTCTGAACCAAAACTGAGATTTTCCTGGAAATTTTTGTGGGCAACCTTGAAGGGAAGTGATTCAAACCATGGCAAAAGCACCAGTGATCGACCTGGGCCGGTGTGTGGAATGCGACGCATGTCTGGAACTCTGCCCTCACGTGTTTCTTCGCAACGACGCCGGCTTCATCGAAGTGGCGGATCTTCCGGAGTATCCCGAGGATTGCGTCGAGGAAGCCATCAATTGCTGCCCGACCGACTGCATCCAGTGGGAGAACGACTGACCCGCATTGCTCATCATGGCGCGGCTGACGCCGACGCCCGCAGTCCCGCAGCGGACACGGTTCAAATTTGGGGAGTGATCATCTTTGGAAGCAAGGACGCATGGAGGAAAGGGCTTTCGGGCTCAGGTGGAGGGTCTCCTCCGGGCCGAGGATTTCGACGATCGGCTGGAGGAATGGGCCCGGTTTGCGCCCAGGAAGGTCATCAACCCCCTGCTCTCCTTTCTGTACAGCCTCGATGAACTGCTCAAGGGGCGGGCGGTCACGGCGATCGGCATCGTCATGAAACGCATGGCGGATGAAAACATGGAACAGGCGCGGGACATCGTGCGTCGTCTCATGTGGAATTTGAACGACGAATCGGGGTGTTCCGGCTGGGGCTCCGGGGAGGCCATGGGAGAAATTCTGGCCGCTCACGAAGGCCTGGCCAGGGAATTTTACCGGATCCTGGCCTCTTACATCAGTCATGAAGGCAATCATCTGGGCAATGGTCCTCTCGAGCGTGGAATTCTCTGGGGTCTGGGGAGACTGGCTCAGGTCCGGCCCGAGCTGGTCCAGCACACGGTGAAGGACCTCGTGCTCTACCTTTCCTCCGAGGATCCCCACCATCGCGGCCTCGCATGCTGGGTCTTGAGCCGCATTCAAAGCGCGGCTGCCCGAGAGGCCTTGACTCCGCTCTTGAACGACCGGGCGGTCGTCCCTATTTTCAGTGCGGGCAGAGTGGTGCGCTATGAAGTCCGCGAACTGGCGGCCATGGCCCTCAACGGCGAATCCTGACGCGGTGGAGCCTTCGATCGCGATTTTTTCTCGAGAGGAGGGTACTCGATGAAATTGTTCCTGACGGGTGGAACCGGATTTGTGGGGAAATACTTCACGAAGCGATTCCTGGAAGAAGGGCATGTGGTCACCATCCTCACGCGATCTTTGCGCAGGCATGGGGATCAGCCCGCCGGAATCTCCTGGATCGAGGGGGATCCCGTGCACCCCGGACCATGGCAGAATGCTCTGGCCGGTCACGACGCTGTGATCAACCTGGCGGGATCGAGCATATTCACCCCCTGGACGCCCAAAGCGCGCAAGGTCATCGAGGAAAGCCGGGTTTTGACCACGAGAAACGTCGTGGACGCCCTGCGCCGTGCGGGCCCTTCCATTTCGCTGCTGAGCGCTTCGGCGGTCGGGTATTACGGATCCCATCTCGATGATGAGTTCCTAGATGAAGGCAGCCCCTCGGGCAATGATTTTCTGGCGGAGATTGGAAAGAAGTGGGAGCGTGAGGCCCTGAGAGCTGAAGATTCGGGCACTCGCGTGGCGTTGTGTCGGATCGGCATCGTTCTGGGACGGGATGGGGGGGCGTTGGCCAAAATGGTTCCCGCCTTCAAGCGCTATGTGGGCAGTTATCTGGGCAGCGGCCGGCAGTGGTTTCCATGGATTCACATGGAGGACCTTTTCAGAATTTATCACTTCTTGCTGGAGAAGCCCCATCTGCAGGGCCCTTTCAATTGCACGGCTCCCAATCCCGTGACCAACAGGGAATTCGGGAAGGCCCTGGCTCGCGCCCTGGGCACTGCGGTGATTCTGCCGGGTGTTCCGGCGTTCGTGATCCGGATGGCCATGGGAGATTTTGCCGAAGTGATTCTCAAGGGGCAGCGAGCGGTGCCCCGGCGCCTGCTCGAGGCGGGTTTCGAATTCAAGTTTCCCTTTGTTGACCAGGCCCTGGCCGACCTGATGGGCTGAAATGCGGGTGTTCCCCTCCCGGCCCTGTCACAGCCCGTGCCCATGGCGTTGATGCTCCATGATTTCGCGGATGCTCGAATCGATGAGGTCGCGGGAACCCGCTTCCTCCTCGGCCTCCAGATCGAATTCGAGGCTGTCGGCGCTGTGCACGGCAAGCAGTGAAAGCCCGGTGCTCAAGGCGTCCCGAATCCATTCCTCCCAGACCTGAAGCGCCTTTTGTTCCCCGGCCAGGAGCTGTTCGAGCGAAACGTTTTCCGTAACACCCATGAGGGAGAGGTCCTCATTCATCTGTGCGAGGAGATCTGCGTCCAGGCGGGGGCGCCGGACCTTGATCGATTGGGTCACCACGTGCAGGTAGAGATGAAAGGGGTTCATCTCCACTTTTTCCGGGTGGCAGATGGCACATTTTTCTGAATCATGAGGGATCTGCCCATTTTCTGCGAACCGGTTTTGTCGTGCGATTTCCTGGAAATGAGCCACGGTCGCGTCAATCAACTGCGCCTGCCTGGTTCTCATGGTCCTACCTCTCTCAGCTCCCGTGTTCCTGCTCTTCTTGCACCCTCGGATGCCGTTTGACGAACTCGTCCATGCGAAGGATCTTGCCGCGTGTCAGTGAAGAAGCGTTGGCCGGGGCCTTTTCTCTCACCACCGACTGCAGGTCGTCTCGCAGTTCATGGTCGTGTTCGATCCGGTGTTCGATTTCCTTTTCCCTTTTTTTCCAGTCTCGCATCAGCGAACCCGTGTCAATCTCAAAATCCAGCAGAAGGCCCAGCTTTTTCAGAAGACTGGCGATGAGCAGTTCGTGGGGTGCGCTCAGATAGGATGGGTAATGGACCCAGAGGCCCACGCTGTGAATGGCGGCCCTGCGGGCTGCTTCCATGATGACGGAATGCACGGCGGCAGGCCCTGCATACTCGACCTGCTCCAGGCCGAGGTCCCTCACCTGGTTGATGCCGCGACTGTCGTGGACCAGCCCGGATATGAGGACTTCATCGTGGAAGACCTGGTCGTAAACGCTTCCCAGCATATAGAGTTCTTTGCAGCCCCAGCTCTTGATAAGAGTCACCAGTTCGGAGGAGAAGGCCCCCCAGTTTGTGGTGGGTTCAGGACCAAGCCCCAGGAGAATGTCCTCGGAGGATGGAAGCCGAACCAGGAAAAAATGATATTCGGGCCAGTCCAGGCGCCGAATCCGGCCGTGGCGCACAAACACGAGGGGCCTCGACGAGTCGGTGTGCCAGAAGCCTTCCAGATTCCATACGGCAATCTGCTCACTGGGAAGTGCCTTCTTGATCTCCGCGAACGACTGCTGGATCACTTTGCCCGCATCGGGCCAGCCGGTGAATCCCAGCAGCGCTTTTTCAATCTGAATGGGATTGATAAATGTATCGATGCGCATGATGAACACAGCCTTTCCAAACAACCGGAGGAATACGGGTTCCCCGCAGCCTGTTTTTTTTATCAATTATATCCTCGGTGCCTATAGAAAACTTCTAATCATAAAATGGGATGAGTCCAGTGCTCCTGAGCGTGCTGAGATGTCTTTTGAAGAACAGATGATCAGGCAGGGCCCGCATTCTCATGAGGACTCTTCACCCACTGCCCCTCGCGGAGGATTCGCAGCAATTCCCGGCAGTCCGGGGCTGTCCATTTTGCTCCGCTGGCCCTGAGGTCCTGTTCCGTTGTCCTTCCCGAGCAGACGCCGGCCGTCATGGCGCCCGCGCGGCGACCCGTTTCCACATCCAGGGGGTGGTCCCCCACCATGAGTGACCTTTCGGGGGAGGAATGCAGAAGGTCGAGAGCCCGCAGGAGATGATCGGGGTCGGGCTTCACACGGGGGACATGGTCGCGCGCGAGCAGAATGGAACAATAATCCTCCATGTCCGGAAACACGCAACGAACGGCCTTTTCACAATTTCTCGTGATGATGGCGATCTTCACGCCCAAGAGGGCAAGGTCACGCAGAATCGGCCGCGTGAAGGGGAAGAGTCGGCCGCGCCGGGCAGCTTCCAGTTCCATGGCGACGATCATCTCCAACGCCATGGAACGAAAACGTTGCGGATTCTTTCCATTGCGAGCTTCGAGTTCAGCGCACAGACTCTCGATCCACTCAAGAGCCGGCAGGCCGGGGATTTCAACGTTCAGGCCGAAATGGTGCGTGACCAGATGGTGCACCTGCCGCTTCATGTGAGCGAAATCCAGTTTCAACTCCGCAAGAGTCCCATCGAAGTCAAAAACGATCGCTTGGAGTCTGCATCTCTCTTCGGTCTTCATGCTCAGGCCCGCTTCATCTCCCTTTTCCCTTGCGGAAGAGGGGTTTCACAGTTATTTTCAACCGGGTTTGCCTCCTGGACTGCCGAAAAGTCTATCCTAATGTGCTCGGATGCTCCGGACAAGGCCAAGCTGAAGGTTCGTGATTTGAGAGATCAACTATTGTGCCAAGCACCAAGAAATCAGTGCTTTGGGGACTGAAGGGAGGAATGGGCGTCAGCCGTCATGAAAGATCGTGTTCGCAGCCTGAGTTTTGATCAAGTCGTGGATCGGCTTCTTTCCTTGAAGCCCGCCTTTCATCGGGATTACCTGGCCATGTATTCGAGCTGGTACGGGGGCATCGTCACAGATCCGGCCTTGATGATGGTTCCCATAGACGACCATCTCGTGCACCGGGGGGACGGGGTTTTCGAAGCCCTCAAATGTGTCGACTGGAACATCTACATGCTCCAACGCCACCTGGAACGTTTGAAATCCTCTCTGGCGGCCCTTTCCCTCAGCTTGCCGGTGGGGTGGGAGGAATTGACCGATACAATTTTGTCCACAATTCGGGCGGGGAACGCACCCGACAATCTCATCCGAATTTTTGTTTCCAGGGGTCCGGGGGGCTTTTCCGTCAATCCTTACGAATGTCCCGAGGCCCAGTTTTACGTAGTGGTCTCCCGGTCTCATCCCACGCCATCGATCAAATACGAGGAGGGGACGACCATGCGAACGAGTCTCATCCCCGTCAAGAAGGGCTATTTTGCCCGAATCAAGTGTTGCAATTACCTGCCCAACGTTCTCATGCGCAAGGAAGCGGAGGATGCGGGCGTGGATTTCACGGTCTCCCTCGACGAACACGGGCATCTGGGGGAGGGTCCCACGGAAAATGTGGGGCTGATCACCAGGGATCGGCGTTTCATTGTGCCGCGTTTCGAGCGCATCCTGAGGGGCACCACGGTGACCCGGGTTTTGGAGCTCGCTGAAAAAATGGTAGCGTCCGGGGATTTGACCGAGGTGGGGGAAATGAATATAACTCCCCGACAGGCGTACGAGGCGGCGGAGCTCATGATGTTCGGCACCACCTTCGATGTGCTCCCCGTGGTGCGCTACGACGACCGGGTGATCGGGGACGGTCGTCCCGGCCCATGCTTCCGAATGTTTCTCGACGCGCTGCGCGAGGACATGCGCAGCGGTGAGGGCATGCTGACCCACGTGGAACATTAGAAGAACACTTGATTTGCGGCCGTGGAATCATGTTGAATTTTGCAGAGAGCAAACTGAGGGAGAGCATCGAGGTCAAAAAGCGGCTTCTGGGCAAAGTGGAAGTCCCCCTCACCTCCATGGCCCAAAAACTCGTGAAGGTTTTTCACCGGAAAGGCCGGTTCTTTCTCATGGGAAACGGCGGCAGCGCAGCCGATGCGCAGCACATCGCCGCTGAATTCGTCAACCGGTTTGAACGGGAACGCCCGCCACTCCCAGCCCTTGCCCTCACGGTGGACACCTCGGTCATCAGCAGCATCAGCAATGATTTCGCCTTTGAGGACATTTTCCTCAAGCAACTCCAGGCGCTGGCCCGTGAGGGCGATGCGGTGCTCGGGATCAGCACGAGCGGGCGCTCTCCCAACGTGGTCAAAGCCCTCCAGTGGTCGGTGCAGCACGGCCTGCACACCTGGGCATGGGTGGGCGAAGGTTCGACCCTTCTGGATGAATGCTGTGAGATGACCATCCACGTTCCCTCCAGGGTCACCGCCAGGATTCAGGAATGCCACATCACGCTGGGCCATATCCTCTGCGCGCTGGTGGACGAGATGCTGGCGGTGGAAGGTCTTGGGGGACAGAATTCGTGAGGGGATTTGTTCCCCCTGCCTCTCCCGCGATCCGTTGATGCATCCGGGGCGAGGCGCGGGAATGTCTGTTGCGGACCGGCAATGGGAAAGGGGTTTCCGGCATGGGTGAAAAGAGGCGGGAGTGGCCGCCGCTCAGTTTTGAAGGGTTGCGGACCTATGGGCTTCAAGACCGGCCCAGCAAGGTGGGCGTGGACGATTTCGCCACGCCCTGGATTCCCGGGGGCACGCTGAGAGATTTTCTTCAGACCCTTCCCTCGCTTCTGGCTGCAGATCAGTTCACGACCGCGGCGAAGGCCGTGGCCCGGGCGGCGAAAAGCTCCAGGACCGTGCTCCTGGGGATGGGCGCGCACCCCATCAAGGTTGGCCTCAACCCCGTCATTGCCGGTCTCATGAAGGAGGGTGTCCTCTCCGCCCTGGCTCTCAATGGAGCGGGGATCATCCACGATGTGGAACTGGCACTCGCGGGAAAAACCTCCGAGGACGTGGCGGCCCATCTGGGAAAAGGGGAGTTCGGCGCCGCCAGGGAAACGGCGGAATTCATCCACGGCACCGTGGCCGCAGCCTATGATTCCGGTGATCTCGGCCTGGGAGAAGCCATCGGCAAGGCTCTCGTGGAATCGGGGGCTCCCTTTGCCTCTCAAAGCATTCTGGCCAGCGCGTACCGGCATGGAATTCCCGTCACGGTCCATGTGGCCTTTGGGACCGACATCATCCACATGAGCCCGGCCATGGACGGTGCCGCCATGGGAGCACTCACCCACCGGGACTTTCAAGTATTCTGCCGGGTGGTCAGCTCTCTCGAAGAGGGAGTTTACATCAACCTGGGGTCTGCAGTCGTTCTTCCCGAAGTGTTCCTCAAGGCGGTCAGCGTCGCCCATAACCTGGGCTATTCGCTGGAGGGGATCACGACGCTCAACATGGATTTTCAGAGACACTACCGACCCGAGGTGAATGTGGTTCAGAGGCCTACGGGCTCGACAGGACGCGGCCTCACGCTGATCGGCCATCATGAGATCATGTTTCCTCTGTTTGCTGCCGCGGTTCTGGAGAACCTGGAAAGCCTGAAGAAGGAGCGAACGGATGGGTAGAACCTTTTCCATTGAACTGGATGGACTGCAAATGGATGCCGAGTGGAACGATTCTCCAACGGCCAAAGCTCTCGAAGATGCGCTTCCCCTGGAGGCCGACGTTCAAACCTGGGGCGATGAAATCTATTTTGCCGTTCCCGTGAAGATGCCCCTCGACGCAACCGCCGTGGAAATCGTGGAAATGGGAGATCTGGGCTATTGGCCGACCGGCAGCGCCTTCTGCATCTTTTTTGGTCCGACGCCGGCCAGCCGGGGTGAGGAAATAAGGCCTGCAAGCGCCGTGAATGTGGTTGGAAAAGTGCTCGGTGACCCCGTGGCGTTCAAGCAGGTCCGCCCCGGAGCACGCATCCGGCTGAGAGAGAAGACCTGATGGACTCTCTGCGGCGAATCGCCCGAAAAACGTTCCGGGATTGAAATGCCGGGAGGGCTGCTGCCAAATCCCCTCGCATTTCGTCTCATGTGGGGCGAAACAAACCTGCACCCGCCCCGGCGCTTTCCGGATGCAGTCCGGAGAGAAATCGCCCGTTGAGGATTGCACCGGCGGGGCCGTCGCCGGTGGTTTTTGGAAAATGACTGGACCCTTCTGCATCTCTGGAGGTAATTAGGATGCCCATCTACGAGTTTGAATGCGAAAAATGTGACGAGAAGTTCGAGACGCTCGTCTTTCGAAGCGATGAAAGCGTCTCCTGCCCTCAATGCCATTCGGAACAGGTCCGCCGCGTATTGTCCGTGTTCGGGTTCAAAAGTGGGGGCGACAAGGGAGCTGCCAGCAGCCGAATGGGTTCCGGAGCTTCGTCCTGCGCCGGATGCAGTGGGGGGAACTGCAGTTCCTGCCATTGAACTGCACCGTCGTCCGTCAAAGGAGCCTGGTGAGAGACGCACATCGCGAAGTGCTCTTGAACTCAACCCTGCCTTCCTGCCCGCTCCAGGCGCGAATCCAGGGGGGACTGTCCCAATGTTCGCCCGAGGGCGGAGATCAGGGACGAATGAAACGCAATGGGTGTGAGATCCTGATTTATGAACTTGCGGCCGGGATGAGATTCGCGGCGGCCGAATCGGTTCGTTGCGGCGGGGCCGCGGGGTCACCGAGAACAGCTCAACACAATAGAGTGTCCACCCCCTCGAGTCGTCATGCCGGCGGTTTTCAAGCCGGCATCCAGTTTTTTTCTGTGGATTGCGGCCTTAAAGCTGCCGGAATGACGAGCGTCGAAATGGACCCTTTATACTGTGGAGCTGGACGAAGTCCCTGCAGGACTCTGCCTCCAGAGAGGACATTTTGACGAAACCGGATTTGAAGATAGGAACTCGCGGCAGTCTGCTTGCCCTGCAACAGAGCGGAAACATCAAGCGCGCGCTCGAATCTTTGTGGCCGGGCCTGCGTGTGGAACTGCAGGTCATCAAGACCACGGGAGACAAGATTCTCGATGTGCCTTTGGCCAAGGTGGGTGGAAAGGGATTGTTTGTCAAGGAGATCGAAGACGCCCTTTTGGCCGGGGAAGTGGATCTTGCGGTGCACAGCATCAAGGATGTCCCCGCCCTCCTTCCTGAAGGTCTCGAGATCGGTGTCATTCCGCAACGGGAGGATCCCCGGGATGTGCTCGTGTCCCGGCACGGCGGAGACCTCGCCAATTTGCCCCGCGGCGCCAGAGTGGGAACGAGCAGTCTGAGGCGATCCGCCCAGCTGCTGCGGCTTCGGCCCGACATTGAGATCGAACCGCTGCGGGGCAACCTGGACACGCGGCTGAGAAAGTTGAGCGACGGTCTCTACGACGGAATTGTGCTGGCGGCTGCGGGTCTCCACCGAATGGGCTGGGAGGATCGTGTTTCCGCCTACCTGGAGACGCAGGAATTCGTCCCCGCCATTGGGCAGGGCGCTCTCGGCATCGAAGTGCGAAGGGAAGACGCTCGGGTGCAGGATCTTTTGTCTCCCCTTCATTCTGAATCCACGGCTGTGGCGGTGCAGGCCGAACGCAGCCTGCTTCGTGAACTGGAGGGAGGGTGCCAGGTGCCCATCGGGGGCCATGCCTGCCTGGTGAACGGTCAGGTGCAGCTCACAGGACTGGTGGCATCCCTCGATGGCCGACGGGTTTTCTGCCGGACGATCACGGGCGCGCCTCATGAGGCAGAAATGCTGGGTCGACGACTGGGACAGGAGTTGTTGCGTGCCGGCGCTCGCGATGTTCTAAAAGAAATCTACGGCTCCGGCAGGGATGAAGACCGGGTCCGCTGAGTTTCCTCATCGGCCGTTTGTGGAGCTGAAATGAAGGGGGGCGTTCCCCCTGCCCGGTGATGTGCGCGGCGCTCCGAAGCGGGGAAGCCGCCGGGGTGCCTGTTAGGATCCGGACAAGGCGTTGCCTTGCCTCGCATGATTCTTGGGCTCCGGGTTGCTTGACGTTTCGCAAACCGCATCGTTCTCGATTGTTTTCTCAAAGAGGGGAAAGGTTTGGTGACAGAGGGGAAGGTGTATCTGGTTGGGGCAGGTCCCGGTGATCCCGGCCTGCTGACGCTGAAAGGACGGGAAGTTCTGGAAAAGGCGGAAGTGGTCATTTATGACTACCTCGCCAATGAGGAATTCCTCGATTACGCGCCGCCCGGTGCCGAACGCATCTATGTGGGGAAAAAGGGCGGGGACCACACGCTGAGCCAGACAGAGATCAACGATCTGCTGGTGCAGAAAGGCCGGCGTCACGTGGTGGTGCGGCTCAAAGGCGGCGATCCCTTCGTGTTCGGGCGAGGGGGTGAGGAAGCGCAGGTACTGGTCGCGGCGGGCATTCCGTTTGAGGTCGTCCCCGGTGTCAGTGCCGCCGTTGCGGTTCCGGCCTACGCGGGGATCCCCCTTTCTCATCGCGATTATACGCCGAGCATGGCCTTCGTGACGGGCCACGAGCGCGAAGATGCCGAGGAATCCAAGATTCAGTGGGACAAACTGGCCACTGCGGTGGGGACGCTCGTTTTTTTCATGGGGGTCAAAAACCTCCCGGATATTGCCTCCAGCCTCATTCAGCATGGTCGGTCTCCCGAAACTCCTGTGGCGGTCATCCGATGGGGGACGACCCCGGACCAGCAGACGGTGGTGGGAACGCTCAATGACATCGTCGAGAGGGTGCGGCAAGCCGGTCTCAAACCGCCCGCCATCATTGTGGTGGGCGAGGTGGTGGGACTTCGCACCGAGTTGAACTGGTTTGAAAGCCGTCCCCTTTTCGGTTTGAGGGTGGTGGTCACGCGAGCCCGGGAGCAGGCGAGCGATTTGAAAATGCATCTGCAGGAACTCGGGGCCCGCTGCATTGAATTTCCCACCATCCAGATTGTTCCGCCGCCGCGCTGGGAGCCCCTGGATGCGGCCATCAACAATCTGGCAAGCTACGACTATGTGATTTTCACCAGCGTCAATGGCGTGAAATACTTCATGGGACGACTGGACCATGCGGGAACTGACGTGAGGCGCCTTGCGGGATGCCGGGTGGTGGCCATCGGACCCCGGACCGCCGAGGCTCTGTCAGCCCATGGCATACGGGCGGATTTCATGCCGGGAGAATACCGGGCGGAATCCATTCTGGAGGGACTGTCCAAAGAGTCGGTGGAAGGCAGGAGGTTCTTGGTGCCCCGCGCCATGATGGCCCGGGATGTGCTCCCGGACACTCTCCGCCTTTGGGGGGCCCATGTGGATGTGGTGCCGGCCTACGAAACGGTGCTCCCGGCGGGCAAAAAAGGAGAGGTTTCGTCGCTGCTCAGGACTGGCGCCATTGATTGCATCACGTTCACCTCTTCCTCGACCGTGATCAACTTCTTCAAGATGTTTGAAGAAGAATCGATTCTTCCCCATTTGAGGGAAACAACCATCGCGTGCATCGGCCCCGTGACGGCTCAAACAGCCCGGGACCATGGGCTGGAGGTTCACATCACGCCCTCGGATTACACCATCCCCGGGCTGGTCTGGGCGCTGCAGGACCATTTTTCCCGCCGGGGCAAATGAACGGCCCGCCGTGGGAACCACGAAACCAAAAGGCCTGACCTCGGAGGTCAGGCTTTTTTTTCGTGGATAACCCGCTCGTTGGGAAACTGCCGCGGCTCGGCCACAACGACAAACGGCGAACCGCCAATTCGTCACCGCCCCGTGGACCCGGTGGAAATCCGAAATCTCATCAGCCCTGGTGGAATCCCCCTCCGAGCCTGCAGGAAGGTCGCTCCGGGGGCAGGGGCATTTCATTGTGCGGTGCCGAAAAACAGGGCCGAAACCGGACCTCACTATCTCTCGATCTGGCGGGCCCTGTAGCTCAAAAAGGCATCCCTCATGGACAGATAGGGGTCGATGGCTGCTTCTTTGAAATCTTCGTACTCGCCGATGCGAAGCGAGGTGGCGTTCATGATTTCACCGCCTCGGAGCGCTCCCCTGGCCCACCACTCAGGGACGATGTACAGGAAGGGATTGAGGAAATAGTCCCCACCCATCCCGATGGTGTCTCTGACCGTGGAGGGTCCCAGGACCGGCCACACGATGTAGAGAACAGGTTTGAAGCCATACCGTCCCAGCGTCTGCCCGAAATCCTCGTCGTAGGGGTGGAGTCTGAAGTCCCTGGCCGCGAGGTCGAAAAGCCCCCCCACGCCCAGGGTCGAATTGATGAGGAAGCGTCCCGTTTCAACGCCGGCCCCTTTGAATTTTAACTGCAGGGCGTTGTTGACGAAGCGAACGGGGAAGAAGATGTTGTTGAAGGCATTGCGCACACAGATGCGCAGTCCTTCGGGGATGACCGTGCCGTAAGCCACGGACACGGGTTTCAGAAACCAGAAATAGAACCGGTCGTTGAAGGTGAACATGGCCCGGTTGAATCTTTCCAGGGGATCACGGACCTGGACGGTGGGCTCGGCGAAGGGATCATCGAGATAGTCGTTTTCATAGGCCCACACCTGGCAAGTGAGACGTTCCAGCGCAGGGGTGCCCGATACAAGGGCGTCCCCGAATCCCGTCAGGATCAAGGCGGTGAGAAAGAGGGCGAAAAACAGTCTCTTCTCCAGGAATTTCATGGGAAGTCCTCCTCGCAAGTTGAGTTGGATGAAAACCTGATGTGAGCCGGATCGGAACACAGCACAGCTCATGATGGCTGATAACGCCTGCGCATATTAGCACGCTCGATTCCGATGGGAAAACAAAAGAAAACGGATCATCGGAAATCTTCACCAGCCGCTCCGCAGTTCCCCTCCCTTCCGGAAGTCGTCAGAGCCCGCCGAGGACTTGAGGATTGGTGCTATAATTTTGCAAAAACCCGGAGTTATTGTTAATTTGATTCTACTTTGCAAGAACATCCGGAAGGCAGGGAGCTGCAGAATGAAAATTCTCGCGCGGGCCTGTGCCGCCGCAGCCGGATGAATGAAATGGGAGATCCCTCATGGATGAATCACGGAGGTCGACGCGATGGCCAAGAAAGGCGATGAGGATCGCAATCTGGTGGACAAGTGGATGGATCGCCTGTTGAGAGGGCCATCCGAGGAGGGGGATTCACAGAAGCGGGATCCATCGCAGCGCAAGATGCAATTTTCCATCTGGTATTTTATTGCCGCACTTCTGCTCATCTCCTGGGTGCAGGGCTACGTGCAGGAAACCCCCAGAGAGAAGATCCAGTATTCCGAATTCAAGCAATGGGTGCGTGACGGCCGAGTGGACAACCTGGTGCTCGACCCGGACAGAATCCGGGGCGAAGTCCGCGACAGTACCGACCGGGTGCGGTATTTTGTGACGGTGCGCATCGAGGACCCGCAGCTCATCCCGCTGCTCGATGAAAGAGGCATCTCCTACGCGGGGCGGCTCGAGAGCCGGTGGGTCGGGCTCATTCTCTCCTGGCTTCTCCCTCTCGCCATCCTGATCTTTTTCTGGAGCTTTCTCATCCGTCGCATGAGCGGAGGTCCGCAGGGGGTCCTCTCCGTGGGCAAGGCTCGCATGAAGATCTATGCCCAGAAGGAGGTCGGCGTCACGTTCGACGATGTGGCCGGCATCGACGAGGCCAAAGGCGAGCTCAAGGAAATCGTGGAGTTTCTCAAGACTCCCGAGAAGTTCCAGCGCATCGGCGGGCGAATCCCCAAAGGGGTGCTCCTGCTTGGTGCCCCGGGAACCGGCAAGACGCTCCTGGCCAAGGCCGTCGCCGGGGAGGCGGGGGTGACGTTTTTCAGCATGAGCGGCTCCGAATTCGTGGAAATGTTCGTGGGTGTGGGCGCTGCGCGGGTTCGGGACCTTTTCGCTCAGGCCAAGCAGCAGGCGCCCTGCATCATTTTTGTGGACGAACTGGACGCCCTTGGGAAAGCCCGGGGACTGAACCCCATGGGGGGACATGACGAACGGGAACAGACCCTGAATCAGCTCCTGGTGGAAATGGACGGGTTTGACCCTTCGAGCGGCGTCATCATCATGGCGGCCACCAACCGCCCTGAAATTCTGGACCCCGCACTTCTGCGCCCCGGCCGCTTCGACCGACATGTGGCCATCGACAAGCCGGACATTCGCGGCCGAGAAGAGATCCTCAAAATCCACGTAAAAAATGTGAAGCTGGCCCCCGACGTGAATCTCAAGAAGATTGCGGCCATGACCCCGGGGTTTGTGGGGGCGGATCTGGCCAACCTTGTCAATGAGGCGGCGCTCTTTGCGGTGCGGGGCAACCGGGATGAGGTCACCATGTCGGATTTTCAGGACGCTGCAGACAGGATCATCGGCGGGCTGGAAAAAAAGAACCGTGCCATGAATCCCCGTGAAAAAGAAATCGTCGCCTATCACGAATCGGGACATGCGCTGGTGGCCATGGTGACGCCGGGTTCCGATCCCGTGAACAAAATTTCCATCATTCCCCGTGGAATCGCCGCGCTGGGCTACACGCAGCAACTGCCCACCGAGGACCGGTATCTCATGACCCGCAGTGAACTGGCCAGTCGGCTTCAGATCCTTCTGGGAGGCCGTGTCGCTGAAGAAATCATTTTCGGCGACATCTCGACGGGGGCTCAAAACGACCTGCAGCGGGCCACGGACATCGCCCGCAGCATGGTCATGGAATACGGAATGAGCGAGAAATTGGGGCCCCTCACCTATCACCGTGAACCCCGGTCGGCTCACCTGGATCTGGGGGTTGGACCCCGATCGCGCGATTTCAGTGAGAAAACGGCTCAAGACATCGACGAAGAGGTTTATGGGATCATCGATCGCGCCCACCGCAAGGTGCACGAACTCCTCGACGCCAACAGGGATGTTCTCGAAGAGTTGGCCACGGTGCTGCTCGAAAAGGAAACCCTGGAGGGCGCGGAATTGAAAGAATTTTGCAAAAAATTCAAGGAGAGAGGGCAAGCCCGGTCCCTCGGGGAACCCGAAAGCGAGTCCCGTTCCGGGGATCATTCAAGTCCGGTCGATCCCCATAGAAATTGAAGTGTCCCGTTGACTCCCCGCCGGGCCTGCGTGATCGGCGGCACGAAAAATTGGATTTTGTTGTCATGCAAAAAAGGAAGCCCAACCGTTCGGTGTGCACGTTGGATTGCCCCGACTCCTGTTCCGTCATTCTCTCAGAGGATGAGCAGGGGAAGGTGTCGCTCAAGGGTGACCGGAACCATCCGTTCACACAGGGGTTCACCTGTCGCAAATCCAGGCAGTTTGTGGAGCGCTTGAGGCATTCCAGCCGCATCAAGGTTCCACTCCTGCGGCGCGGTGACCATTGGGTGCCCCTGTCCTGGCACGAGGCGCTCGATCTTTGCGCGGCCAAGATACAGGAGTACCGGAGTGAACCCCTCTCCATTCTTCATTTTCACGGGGAAGGGGCCAAAGGCGTGCTCAAGCAGGTGAGCAAACTTTTTTTCTCCTCGTTGGGATCGAGTTCGGTGAAGGGCTCGCTCTGCGATGCGGCGGGCTACGTGGCCTGCGTCATGGATTTTGGTTCCAGAGAAAATCACGACATCACAGACCTTCTTCACGCCAAAGCGATCGTGAACTGGGGGAGAGACTTCCCTCGAAGCTCCGTGCACACGGCGGCGCTCGTCCGCAAAGCCAGGAAAAACGGCACCCGGGTGCTCACCATCTCCCCCGGAGGCGATGACAGTGAGACCTTCAGCGACGAGTGCGTGCGGGTGCGGCCCGGAGTGGACCGCTTTCTCGCTGCGGCGCTCCTGCACCGTCTGTGGGAGAGGGGAGGTGTTTCACCGCGCATCCTGGAACGCACCCTCAACCCCGACCGCTTTCGGTCCTTGATCCTGAGCCGGTCGCCTGCTGAACTGCTGAAAGCCTGCGATGTGGATGAGGCGAGTGCCGAAAAGATCCTCGATCACTACACGGGCTTTCATCCCACGGCGACCGTCATCGGTGCAGGTCTCCAGCGGCATCGGTATGGAGGGGAAAATGTGCGTTTCATCAACGCCCTGGCCCTCCTGTCCGGCAATGTGGGATTGTCGGGCGGCGGCGTCTACTTCCACATGCATTCGCTCAGGAATCTCAACCTTCACTGGGCGAAGACCCCCAAAGGGGCCCCGGGGCGCACGCTGCTCATGCCCACCATCGGACGGGACATTCTCCAGGCTGCGGATCCGCCCATTCGAATGATCTGGGTCGATGGCTCCAACTTCATCAACCAGGCGCCCAACAGTCTGGAAACGGTCCAGGCCTTCGAGCAGATCGAATTCAAGGTGGTGGTGGACGGCTTCATGACCGACACCGCCATGCGAGCCGATCTGGTCCTCCCCTGCGCTCTTTTGTTCGAACAGGAGGACATCGAAGCTTCCTACATGCACGACTACATCCAGTACGTGCCCAAAGCCCTGGAGCCTCCGGGGGAAGCCCGGACCGACCACTGGATTTTGAGCGAGCTGGGGCGTCGGCTGGATCCACCCATTCAGATCCCCGATGCGGAAACCTGTCTGCGGCGTTCTCTCGCGGCCCCTTTTCTGAAGACAACCCTCGAGGAACTGCGGTCCAACGGATACGTGCGGGCCGACAGACCCTCGGTGGCCTACGAGGGGATGCACTTCGACCACCCCGACGGCAAATATCGCTTTCCCACGGCCCTCCACGAGGAGCCGCCGTCTCCCGAAGGTTTCCCCTACAGGCTTTTGACGCTCATCCGTGGCGATGCCATCCACTCCCAGATTCTCGAAGACAGGCAGGTGATGCCCCCACGCGTGTGGGTTGCTCCCGATCACCCCGGCCTCAAGGAACTGGACCGGGCGAAACCGGCCTGGCTGGCCTCTCCGCTGGGGCGCATGCGGGTACAGGTCGAGACCCTGGAGGGGCTGCATCCCGAAGTGATTGTCTACCGGCGCGGCGACTGGCTGAAACTTGGCGGAGGCGCCAACCGTCTCATCAGCTCCGGTTTGACCGACATCGGCCGGGGGGCCCCTTTTTACCAGCAGTGTGCGCGCCTGGAAAACGACCCCGAAGGGTGATGACTGCAGGACGTTCATTCACTGAAACCGCGCACGGGATCTCTCGACTCCTTTTCATTGCTTGTTCATGTGAGCAGGCTGCTGCGAAACAAACGTTCAGGTTGATCTGGATTTGAAGCTCGGAGGAAATGAAAATCATGAGTGCAACGACCCACTCTGTACCCACGGAGATCGCGGAATTTTGCAGGCAGTGCGGCGAGGACCTGGCCAGGATCGAGAGCGAAGCGGCCTGCATCGAATACACCCGGGAACAACTGCCTCGGCTGCTGCTCGACAAAGGACTCTTCACGAACCTTTTGGAAGATGCGCTGTCTGGTGGCGGCTATCCCGACATCAAGCGCCCCACCATGTTCGACAATGAATTGTTGCTGCATATGGATGGGAAGGGGGTCTTCTCGCTCAGGATGTATCTCTGGGGTCCCGGTGAATTCACGGTTCCCCATGACCACAGTTCCTGGGGCGTGATCGGCAGTCTCTCGGACGGCTACGAGGTGATCAATTATTCCCGGGAGGATGACGGCACGCGGGAGGGTTACGCTCGAATTGCGCCCACGGAAAGGTTGATCCTGAAAGCGGGCGAAACGGCGTTCACCCACCCCTTTGATGCGGGCATCCACAAAACGGGAAATCCCACGACGGGGACGATCATTTCCCTCAACATGTATGGACGGCCGGCACCAAGGGGTTTTATCTACGGCTTCGATGTGGAACACGACAGGGTCTACAAGATTCTTCCTCCAAGACGCAAAAAGGAGGTTCTCCTGAGAGATGCCCTGCGCCTCCTGAAAGCCTGATGCGCAGGCCGGGGGCGCTCATCTCCCGGACGGTCCCTGCCGCCCCTCCCTGAACCCGGAGTTCGAAGAGCTCTCCCGGATCTGCGCGCCTTCGCTCCTTCATGCGGCGCTTTCCCCTGGAAGAATCGGGTCCAGCAAGTCCGGGCGTCTCGCCAGTTCCACGAGGGTGCGGACGCCGAACCCTGTCGCTCCCTTCGGCGACGTGGGTTGATCTTTGTCGGCCCAGGCGGTTCCCGCAATGTCCAGGTGCGCCCAGGGGATTTCCTCGGGAACAAACTGCTTCAGAAAGATGCCCCCGATGATGGTTCCCGCCGATCGGTCTCCCACGTTCTTAAAGTCGGCCACATCGCTCTTGATGGACTCGAAGTAGAAATCATAAAGCGGCAGGGGCCAGAATCGCTCCCCCACTTCCAAACCCAGTTTCTGGAGTGCGTCGCTCAGTTCCCCGCGGTTGCTCAGCACACCGGCCACCTGTTTGCCCAGGGCGATGATGCAGGCGCCCGTGAGGGTGGCCAGATCGATCATGACGGCCGGTTTGTAACGCAGCGCGTAGGTGAGCGCGTCGCAGAGCACCATGCGGCCTTCCGCGTCGGTCGTGATGACTTCGATGGTCAACCCCGACAGGGACTTGATCACGTCCCCCGGTTTATAGGCTTTGCCGTCGGGCATGTTTTCCGTGCAGGGAAGGATGCCGATCACCCGCTGCCTGAGACTGAGCCGGCCGATGGATTCAAAAGCGCCCAGGACGGCTGCGGCTCCCGCCATGTCCTGTTTCATGGCTTCAAGATTGGCGCTTGGCTTGATCGAGATGCCGCCCGTGTCGAAAGTGATCCCCTTGCCCACGTACACGAAGGGGGGACTGTTTTCCAGACCCGCGGGGCAATGTTCCAGGAGAATCATGCAGGCCGGTTCGCTGCTGCCCTGGGCCACCGCGGCAAAGGCTCCCATTCCCAGGGTCTGGGCGGTCTCAAACTCCAGGACTTCCAGCTTGAATCCGTAGGTTGCCGACAGCTGCTGCGCGGTTTTGGCCAGATAGGCGGGAGTCACTCGATTGGAGGGGGACACCACCAGGTCCCTGGCGAGGCAGATGCCCGAGGCGATCGCTGCTGCAATGCGGGGGATTGCCTCGGTAGCCTCATCGGGCCGATCCTCGGTGCACAGGAGGAACTGTTCGGGAAAGGGCGTGGCCTCCACGTCGCGCGTTTTGAGTTCGTCGAAACGATACAGGCTGGTGTCGGCCACAACGAGCGCCTCCTCCAGAATACGGCGTCGATCCCCGGGGAGGTCTCGCAACGCATCCAGGGAGAGGGCCAGTGTCGTCACGCGAAGGTCTCTCGCTTTGCGCATTCCGGCCGCCATGGCGGACCGGAACTTGTCGAGATCGAATTTTTCCCGGGGTCCGAGGCCGACGAGAAGGACCCTTGGAAACGGGCTTTGCGCAGGCTCGTAGTGGATGACGATCTCCTGCGGTTTGCCCTGGAAATCCTTCCAGGCCAGGGAGTCGGTCAGGCGGGATCCTGTTGCCTCCAGCCACTTTTTGAGTCCTGGAAGCGGCGTCGGTGCATTTTCGAAGCTGAAGAAGAGCAGGGCATCTCCCTGCCAGCGATCCAGTGGAGCCACTTGCCATTCAAACTGCATGATGCCTCCTCGCGAGGGTCTCATGAACCGGCGGGTGCCTTCCGCACCTGCAGGGAATGTTCGAAATTCCAACGATCCGCGTTTGCCGGCCTTCAACATCGTGAGATGCGGGACGAAACCGTCTCTTCAAGAGGTCTTCCTCCGTGCCTGAGGGGGTCGAAGAAGCGCTGCGTCCCGAAACTCGCAACGAAACCTATAGCACACCCGGCGACCCTGCTGCAGCAGGAAACTCGACGGCGGTCGGGGCTTGACATCATGGGAGGGGCTCTTAGATTTAAGTCGTTAGGTAGAATAATAATGATAATAAATATTTAGCGAGACAAACTGCAAGGCGGCCGCTCATGGCACGCACGGGACTTCGGAGAATTCTGAGGACCCTGCGCGAATCATAACGAGGAGCTTTGCGGGTATGTGTCTCTCAAGGCGATGGCCCGTTCGCGGGTGAGCCGGGGGGAGGCGTTGGATGACGGAAGTTCTGGAAATCAAGAAGCACCTGATGAAGTTGATCGGCGAAGAGGGCTGCGGCACTTCCTGTGAAGAGGCCGACATCTTTTTCGACGAGGAAGGGTGGAAGCTATTTCTGCCCTCCTTCATGGAACCCTGGAAACTGGGTGAAACTCGGGAAGATGCCGTGAGGACGATCACGGAGCTGAGCCGGCAGGGGTTCGGCCTGTCGTGATCCTGCCTGCTCACGAAGGGCCTTTCGTTTCCAGGATGGGACGAAATAGCGTCCTTAGGTTTTTAGGAAAGGGACCGGCATGGAAAAGGACCCGTTTGCTTGTAGTGCTTGTGGATTGGATTTTGACCGGGAGACCGCGGTCACGGAGTGCCGGATGTGTCATCGGGCACACTGCAGGGAATGCCTGGACGAATATGGCCGGTGTGTACCTTGTAAAGATAAATCCTGACCCGTCCCGCAATCACCTCGTACTTGGATGACGACCCGCATCGTTGCCGGCTGCAATGCCGGCGGCTGCGGGTCGTTTCGCATCTGCACTTTTCCCGGAAAATGATCCGATTTCGGGTGGGGCTGGAGGTTTCTAAAGGTCCCACTGACCTTGTCGGAAGCGGCCGGGAAGAGTGCATTCCCCGTTCCGTCCCGCCGAAAGGCCTGGGCGCCCGCCATTGACATTCCTCATGGGTTGTGTTAACCAAATCGGCTTATTCGAGGGGTCTCAATATGATTTTCCGGAATGAATTTGAGGAGTTTGTGTGACCGGCGAGGCGTTCAAGGACAGAGTGGCCCTGGTGACGGGCGGATCCCGGGGGATCGGTGCGGCCATAGCCCTCCGATTCGCGGAAACGGGCGCCGAAGTCGTGGTCAACCATCGCAAGGCGCTGGGTTCCTCGAGGGTCAAGGCGGAAGAACTGCAGGAGAACGCGGCACGTATGGGTGCGCGCCTTCGGATGATGACCTCGGACATCTCATCCAAAACTGCGGTCAAAGAGATGATGGAGACCCTCCGTCAGGAGGTCGGCCGCCTCGATTTTCTCATACTGAACGCTGCGCGGGCTCCCTTCAAGCCCATCGAGCGGTTGCTCGAACGAGAACTGCGCGATCTGGTGCAGGTCAATTACATGGGCAACATTTTCTGCGTGCAGGAGGCTCTGCCCCTTCTGGAAGCGTCCGGGGGAAAGGTGGTCTTCATTTCGAGCCTCGGGAGCCGGTTCTACAACCCGGCCTATCCCCTCGGGAGCATGAAAGCGGCCATGGAAAGCGTGGTTCGGGACCTGGCCGAGAGCCTGCGACCCAGAGGTGTGAACGTCAATGCGGTGAGCGGAGGCATTGTCAAGACCGATTCGTACAAAGTGCTTCGGCAGCACCTGGAAAACCTGGACCGGATGCCCGATGAGCTCGTCGTCGAGGCTGGAGAGATTGCGGACGTGGTGCTCTTTTTGTGTTCCCCGGCCGCAAGGGGCATCAGGGGGCAGACGATTGTCTGTGACCGGGGAATGTCCAATGCACTCCACAGGTTTTGAATCGACCCGCGGGCTGAGAATCCGTGATTGCGAGATGCCGGGTCCGCCCTCCCTGCTGCAGAGGATGTGGGGGCGCTCCATTTCCGCTTTTCATGACCTTGGCACAGCTCCGAACACCATTGAGTGCCGACCACTCGAGTCCTCGTTCCAGGAGTCTTATAGCCGGAATCCACAGAAAAGAACTGGATCCCGGCTTAACCTGCCGGCACGATGCGTGTCGAAATGGACACCTTAGACTGTGCAGCTGTACTCAGGAATTCTCGTCCCCCCATCGGCCGGTGGGGAAGACAGTGTCCAGTTTGTTGAGGAGAACGGATGAAAAACGAGTTCATTACGGATGAGCGGATCTTTCAGGAATTGAAAAAGGCGATCGCGGAGACGCTGCGGGTGAAGGAAGACGATATCCACCCGGATACGTCGCTGGTGAAGGACCTGGATGCGGAATCGCTGGACTTTCTCGATATCAACTACCGGCTGGAGCAGGCTTTTGGGATCAAGATGGCGCGGCACTTTGTGCTGGAGCACGTCGAGGAGATGTTCGGCGAAGGATCGGCGATCGACGATGAAGGGGCGCTGACGGACAAGGCCGTTCAACTGCTCAAGATTCGCTTCGGGGAGGATACCGAAGGTCTGAAGCCGGGGATGGACATGGACGAGGTGCCCGCTCTCATCACCATCGGCTCGCTCGTGGCCGGCATTCGCGATATCGTCGACGCGCTCCCGGAAACATGTCACCAGTGCGGTGCCGCCGGCTGGTCGTCTGAGGACGGCGCCCGGGTCAAATGCAGCTCATGCGGAGAATATGCCGCCTATCCCAACGGAGACGACCTGATCCAGCAATGGCTGAGGAAAGTCCAGGAGGAACGGAGCCTGTTTTGAAACGCGGTCGCCCTCACAGGCGCCGGGTGGTGGTGACGGGGTGGGGCATGGTCACTCCCCTCGGCAGAGAAGCTGAAGAGACTTTCCGCAATGCAGCCGCCGGGAAATCGGGGATCGATCATCTGAGCAGCTTTGATCCCACCGGGCTGCCCTGCACCATTGGCGGGCAGGTGGACGACCGGTGGCTCGACGCCTTCGAGACCGGCAGGGACTGCCGCGTCCACAAAATCTCTTCCCGTGCGCTTCGCCTCATGCGCATGGCTTCGCAGGAAGCCCTGAGTCGGGCGGGCCTGGACGACTTGGAAGATCGAGACCCCATGGGCGTGGTCCTGGGCTCCCACGGCGACAACCCGACGATCGACCGAATGACTTTCCTGCAGCGTTTCTACGATCCTGAGAGAGGCTGGGATTTGAGAAGGCTCGATGATGCGGGCGGCTACCCTTTTTTGGACTTTTTCCGGCGAAAACCCGATGTGGGCGTCAGCATCCTGGCCGCGCTCTTCAACTGCAAAGGGGCGACTCTGTCCATCTCCTCCGCGTGTGCGGCGGGCTCTCAGGCCATTGGCGAGGCCGCCCAGCTCATCCGCGATGACTGCTGCGACCTGATGCTGGCAGGCGGGGCAGAAGCCACGCTCGATTTCATGGGCCTGACCGGTTTCTGCCTGCTGCGCGCTCTCGTGGAAAAGTACACGACGCCGCAGACGGCATCCCGGCCTTTCGACCGCAAGCGCAACGGCTTCGTCATGTCCGAAGGGGCGGGTGCCGTCGTGCTGGAAGAACTGGAGCATGCCCGGTCGCGGGGAGCGAACATCCTGGGAGAAATTCTCGGTTACGGCTCTGCGGCGGATGCCTATCGCATCACGGACACACATCCCAAAGGACTCGGTGCCCTGTACGCCATGCGAAATGCGCTCCTTGACGCCGGCCTGTCTCCTGCGGACGTGAACTACATCAATGCTCACGGCACATCCACCCAGCAGAACGACCTGACGGAAACCCTCGCCATCAGGGAACTGCTTGGAGATGCAAGTTCAAGAATTCCGGTCAGTTCCAACAAATCCATGCTGGGTCACACCATTGCGGCGGCAGGGGCCATCGAGTGCATCCTGACGCTCATGGGGATGGAACGATCCATTCTTCTGCCGACCATCAATTACGAAGTTCCTGACCCCAAGTGCGACCTGGATTATGTGCCCAACCAGGCCCGCCATGCAGAACACCGAATCGCTCTCTCCAACTCCTTCGGCTTCGGCGGCCAGAACGCCTGCCTGTGCCTGGGTGCTTTTCAGGAATGAGATTCTGCTGCCGGCGGCGCCCGGTTCTCATGCTCTTCCCGGCTGTCTGGGTTGGAGGGAGTGACCGAGCCGGGGGGGGGCCGTGCAAGGAAGCTCCATGCGTTTTCTTTTCTATGATGCCGTCACACGGATCGAAAAGGGCAAAACCATCGAAGGGGTGAAGACGTTTGCCCTGTCCGAGGAGATTTTTCG
This sequence comes from uncultured Syntrophobacteraceae bacterium, assembly GCA_964654275.1. Taxonomy (GTDB): domain Bacteria; phylum Desulfobacterota; class Syntrophobacteria; order Syntrophobacterales; family Syntrophobacteraceae; genus SLCH01. The sequence goes on along the minus strand of CAZZHS010000019.1, from coordinate 14,750 downwards.
CAACCACTTTTCGCTGCGCGCCGCCGTTCCCGGAGTCATCTTCATCGAAGCCATGGCTCAGCTGCTGGGATGGCTCATCACCTATTCGCAGGATTTCAGGGTGAGTGCCGCCATGATTCTGATCGAGGGCATTCATGTCCCGCCGCAAATGCGCCCGGGCTTTTGTGCCGAAATACGGGGAGAGATCCTTTCCTCCTCACGCCGCGACACCATGGGGAGAGCGGAAATCTGGGTGGAGCGGGAACGAATTGCGGGGATCGACCGCATTCTTTACAGCCATTTCGACCGCATGTCACCCCGGGAACTCAGGCGACTGTTCCAATATTACAGCGGCATGGAAACCGGCCGGGACCGGGCAACAGAATGCGTGAAACGCGATGGGTGAAGGGATTTTCAGGAATGTCGCAGGATAAGTCTCAACCCAGTCGAAGTACGATGTGCCCTTGAACCGGCCCAAGAGAGCTTTCCTCGGCCCTCGTGGATTTCTCAATTTTTGACTGCCCTGAAAGGGCTTTATTATGACAGCCCGGGGTGGCCACCCTGGAAAAGTCGGGAGAGAAAAAATTCCCTACCCTGAAAGGGTTGTCTAAAAGGGTTGTTTAAAAGAAGTCGGCCTGCGCCGCCATCGTTGAATCCATGACAGTGTCCACCACTCGAGTCGTCATTCCGGCAGTCTTTCACCCGGAATCCACAAAACTGAAACGGATGTCGGTTCAAAAATTTCCGGCATGACGAGTGTCGAAATGCGCAACTCGTTCCGGGAATCTATACCAGCTTCATGGAACGGCGCCGCGCATCCGGAGAACATGCTGTGTCCATGAAAATCGATCTGACTGGAAAAATCGCGCTCGTGACGGGCGGCGCGCGGGGCATTGGACGTGATGTGGTGCTGGCTCTGGCAGAGGCCGGGGCGGAGGTGGTGGTCCACTGCAACCGCTCGGAGGAGACGGCGCGGGAACTGATGGAATCCATCCGCGCCGGAGGCGGGGCCGCCCATGTGGTGCGCGCGGACCTTCTCCAGCCGGAAGCCATTGAAAAGATGTTCGATGTCCTGCGTGAAAAGTTCGGCAGGCTCGACATTCTGGTGAACAATGCGGGGCGAACGGGGGAGACGCTGCTCGCCGCCATGAGCCCCGAGGAATGGGACCAGGTCATGGATGTCAACCTGAAGGCCGCTTTTCTGTGCTGCCGGCTGGCCGTTCCCATGATGCTCCTGAACAGGTCGGGAAAAATCATCAACATCTCGTCGGTTCTGGCACTGGTGGGCCGGGCGGGAATGACCGGTTACTCCGCGGCAAAAGGCGGCTTGACGGCTTTCACCCGTGCGGCCTCCGTCGAACTCGCCAAGAGAAACATCCAGGTGAATGCCGTCCTGCCGGGTGTGGTGGAGACTTCCATGAGCAAACGGGTCATCAAGCGGTCCAGCAAAGAATTGCTGCTGCGAATCCCTGCGGGGCGGTTCGGCGTTCCCGGTGATGTGGCCCCGCTGGTGGTTTTCCTGGCCTCGGACAAGGCGGATTACATCACCGGCCAGTCCTTCTGCGTCGATGGGGGCCTGTCCATCTCATGATCCGGATCTACCAGGGGCTCGACATCGTCGAACTGACAAAATTTCAGAGGGTTTTGGACCGGCACGGGCGCTTCACCGAAGAGATCTTCTCGGCCGGGGAGCGTGCTCACTGCCTGTCGCGAGCCCGCCCGGCCGTTCATTTTGCGGGCCGCTTCGCCGCCAAGGAGGCGGCCATCAAGGCTTTGGGGCTGCGAGCCGGTGCCACGGGTTTTCTAGCGGGATTCGGTGAAATTGAAATCCTGGCCGGCGGCGGTGGCAAGCCGGTCCTCCGGCTCAGAGGATGGGCGGCCCGGGTCGCGGCGCGGCGGGGCATCGTCCAGGGCACCGTTTCCATCACGCATTCAGGAAACTACGCCGCGGCGGCCGTCATTTTCGTTGCGGATTCCGACGTGTCGCGGCGGGCTGCGGTCTGAAACCGGCGGAAGTCTCAACAGGCCGCGCGGGGGGCCTGCTTCCCCACGGGGGCGCTTTCCCGCCGTGCCCGCCCTGTGGCGGACGCAGCCTTCAGCCGGCTCGAAACAAATCCGGGTCCGTGCCGGGGCGCCCTCTCCGGCTGCCGCGCGAGGGCGCGACAGACTGGGATCCTGACCGGTTTTTCGGAGACGACCATGCGTTACCTTTTGATCGATCACATTCTGGAGTGGGAGCCGGAACGCTCCATCCGGGGTATCAAGAACGTGGCCATGACCGAGGAACTCTTTGAGTTTCACTTTCCCCGGTATCCCGTGATGCCGGGGGTCATGATGCTCGAGGCCTTCACACAGCTTGCCGGGTGGCTCCACGCGGTCTCCTCGGACTTTCGGGACTGGTTTCTTCTGGAACGGGTTATCAAATGCGGCTTCTACGGATTTGTCCTCCCCGGGGATCAGCTGGAACTGGAACTGACCGTGTCCGAGGGCTTCGCGGATGCCGCCGGGACCTGTTCCGGCATCGGCAGGGTCCGGGGAAAGAAGAAAATTGCAGCCGATTTTCAGGGACGAGTCTTTCCTCTGGACGCTTTGGAAGATCCTGAGGAGCAGCGGCACCGATTCAGAGTTTTGACCCGGGAGATGAAATTTTGAAGGGGACGGATCCGATTCGCATCGTGGGCGCAGGGCTTCTCACGGCGCTCGGCCGGACTGTGGCTCAAAATCGTGAGGCCATGAAGGCGGGCAGGACCGGCATCGGCCGGCTGGACCGGGGGGATGCCCCGGTGTACATGCAGTTTGGAGCGCGGTCACTCGATCCGATCCTCCCCGAAATGCCCAAGAAGCTTTTTTCCCAGCTGAAATTTCTCAATCGAGGAGCCCTCCTGGGGTTTCATGCCGCCCTGGAGGCTGCGGCCTCTCTGGGTGCAGATCACGGGGTTCCCCCCGAGCGGCGCGCGCTGTTCATCGCGTCGGGAGACACCACCCAGGCCGGCTGCGAATTCATGCACGCCGCCATCAAAGAGGCATCAGCGGGGTTGACCCTGGAAAAGCCCGACCAGGTCAAGCTCAACCGCGCCGCCATGAACAAGGTGAACCCCTTCTTTCTTCTGGACTCCCTCCACAACAATCTCTTCAGTTTTCTATCCGCCACCCTGGAATTCATGGGACCCAACACCTCCCTGGCCAGCTTTTCACCGGGAGGCAGCCATGTCCTCGAGCTGGCCGCGCGCTCCATCCGGTGTGGTCAGGCGGACATGGCGCTTGCAGTGGGATATGGAAGCTGGATCAACGAGATCAGCCTCTTCGAGCTTCACGGATTGGGACTTCTTTCTGCATGCCGTGAAGGAGCGGCCTCCTGTCGGCCTTTCGATCGCGGTCGCGATGGCTTCATCGCCGGGGAAGGGGGCGCCGCGCTGCTGCTCCTGTCCGAATCGGCTGCCGCAGCGGCCGGACTGGGACCTCCCAGGGTGCTCCTCCGGGGGTGCGGCAACTCCATTGAGACGGCCGCATCCCATTCCATCCGAGTCCCCCCCGGCGTCACCGTTCGGGTCATGCGCAAAGCTTTGGAAGCTTCGGGGCTGGAGGCGGCGGACCTGGGGTTCATCATCCCGCACGGCAGCGGCACCCGGGACGGAGATCGTTCCGAGCTGCAATCACTGAGGGAGGTGCTCGGGGATTTGGCGGACAGGGTGCCCATTTGCGGGCTGAAGTCCTGCACGGGGCACATGAGTGCCGCCTCGGATCTGGCTGAAGTCATCCTGGGGATCGAGGCGGCCCGTGAAGGGGAGGTCCCCGGAACCCTTCATTTTCGGGCAACGGAGCCTGAATTTGCCCCGCTGGCCCTTTCCCCCTCCCCCCAGCGTGTGGAAAAATCCTCTTTTCTCTCGGTCAGCTACGGCATCGGCGGGCAATCGTCTGCGGTGGTCGTGGAAGTCAGATGACCGTGTGAGGTTTCCCATATCCCAAGGAGCACTGAGTGGACCGCAAGGGCGACTTCATCATAAAACTTGAATATTTTGCAGTGGCCTCCCTGTTTGCCGTCTGCAGGGCGTTGCCGCTGGGCGCGTTGGAGAGGCTCAGCGGCCTTCTGGGGGCCCTGCTCTGGGCCTTTGTTCCCAAACGACGCCAAATTGCCCTGGAAAATATCCGCCATGCTTTCAACGGCCGTTGCGGGGAGACCGAGGTGAGGTCCCTGGCCCGCCGGAGTTTCAAGGCCTTTTTCATGGTTCCTTTTGAGGCCGTGAAGATTCGCTGCATGCTGGAACGTTCCGATCATCTCGATCAGTTGCGCGAGAGGATCGCGGGGGTGGACGAGCTTTTTCGGAAGGCCAGGGCCATTCATGACGCATCGGGGGGCTGCATCTTCGTGACACCCCACATCGGAAACTGGGAAGTTCTGCCCTTTGTGAGCTCCATTGTCGGCATTCCCTTGGCCGTCGTGGTCCGGCCCCTGGACAATCCGCTCCTGGAAAAGCTGCTCTATGCCAACAGAATCGGCAGCGGCCGGATGGTGGTCCCCAGACGAAACGCCCTCTTCAAACTGCAGAAGCTCCTGCAAAAGAAAATCTCCATCGGATTGCTCCCCGACCAGGCGACGATCAGGGGGCTTTCCGTGAATTTTTTTGGACGCCCGGCCACGGCAACGCCCGTGCCCGCGCTTCTCGCCGTGATCCAGCACCGCCCCATCGTGGTGGTGGCGTGCTGCCGCAAGTGGGACAATTATCACTATGAAGGGTTTGTTTCAGACCCGATTCACCCGCTGCCTCACGACAGCGAAAAAGACGAACTGATTCGCCTGACCGAGATCATGAATCGGGAGATGGAGCGCATCATCCGCCGGTATCCCGAGCAATACCTCTGGATGCACAATCGTTGGAAAACCTACGGGTAGGACAGCGAGGAGCGGGATGCCCGACCTGGCGGGGCACCTGAGAAACGAAAAGGCCGGAGGATATTTCCTCCGGCCTTTTCGTCCTTAGAAAGAGACTCTCTAGTTTTTCACAGCTTGAAGACGCGCGAGAATGGTCGGGATCAACAGGGAATTCCGCATGAGATTGGAAAGGGGTCAGCAACGAATGAAATCAGCTTTGAGCGGCGATTCTCAGACTGAAGCAGAGTGATCCACAGCAACAGACACCATCGCGAACAGGAAACAAACCGGATAAGGAGCTGGGAGCAGGGTGCACGGCGCAGGAACTTGGATTCGGACGCTTGGAGTCGGCTTGTCGAAGAGGAGAGCGTTGGAGTTCAGCGCGAGTCGAACGTGAAGAGCAGCATCAGCGAGCGTTCAGGAAAATGAGGTTGTTAGAGAGCGACTTCTTTCAAATTGTGTGTTCGGACACATCAATAAGCAAACGGTATGCCATTACGGGAGAAACTTTCCGGAAGCCCGTCCCGCTTGAGACCACGGGGCAGTGGACTGCTTTCCGGATGATGCCCGTTTTGGATAATAATATTCAATCTAGAAAGGCAAACAGATGACGGAACGTTTAGGCTGTCAGAATTTGTTAGACAATTTAGTCATTTATATCATTTTTGCATGATACTCTTCAACAGGGGGTGCAATCGGAGACTATTCTTCGAATGAGGGAGACGAATCGCCGGAGGCGTCTTCCAGGACCCGTTGCGCTTCCTCGGGAGGGAGTTCCTGGACTCCGCGGAGTTTTCGCTCAATGGAGCGGGATTTTCGCGCTGCCGATTCCATGGTGTTGGATGCCTGCTCGAGCTTTCGTCTGACTCCTTCCAAGGCATCGCCGAATTTTCCAAACTCAGCTTTCACGGCTCCCAGCAGTTTCCAGACCTCGCTCGAGCGCTTCTGGATGGCGAGGGTCCGAAAGCCCATCTGCAGGCTGTTGAGCAGCGCTGCAAAGGTTGTGGGGCCGGCGACGACGACCCGGTAGTCCCGCTGCACCGTCTCCACCAGCCCCGGTCGCCTGATCACCTCGGCGTAGAGACCTTCCGTCGGGAGGAACATGACGCCGAAATCGGTGGTGTCGGGCGGTGAAATGTACTTGTCGCAGATGTCTTTCGCGCAGCTTTTGATGCGGGCCACGAGCAGCTTTGCCGCAGTTTCGGCCGCGTCCGAATCGGCCCGATCCTGCGCGTCCAGGAGACGCTGGTAATCTTCCAGGGGAAACTTGGCGTCGATGGGAAGCCACACGCACCGGCCGTCCCCGTCTTCTCTTCCGGGAAGCCGGAGGGCGAATTCCACCATTTCACCGCTGTTCTCCCGGATCTTGACGTTTCGGTCATATTGCTCGGGTGCGAGGATTTCCTCCAGAAGCGCCTCGAGCTGAATTTCTCCCCAAGTGCCCCGCGTTTTGACGTTGGTGAGGGCTTTCTTGAGGTCCCCGACTCCCGATGCCAGGGTCTGCATTTCACCCAACCCCTTGTGCACCTGCTCGAGTCGCTCCGAGACATGGCGGAAAGATTCCCCGAGGCGTTTCTCCAAGGTCCCCTGGAGCTTTTCGTCGACCGTGGCCCGCATGCGTTCCAGCTGCCTGGAATTGTCCTCCTGGAGCTCCTTCAGCCGGTTTTCGACGCTGCCTCTCACCGCCTCGAGCTTCTTCTCGTTGGATTCGGTGAGCTGCCCCATGCGATCGGCAAACCCTTCCATCTGACCCCGCAGGAGAGCGCCCAGATCCGTCATCCCCTTGATCACGGATTCGTTGAAATTTTTCAGGGAGGCGGCTGTTTCATCCCGTTGCTGCCTCGCACCGGCCGCCGCTTCCGCCCGCAGCTGATCGTGTTTTTGAGCGTTTTCTCGCTGAAGGGAGGTCAGCCGTTGCTCCATAGTGTCCCGCATGGCCGCGAGACGCTGTTCGTTGCTTTGAACGAGGGTCGCCAGCTGCCGTGCAAAGCTGTCCATTTGATTCTTCTGGAGCCCGGACATCTCCGCCATCCGGCTCAGCAATGAATCGGCAAAGGAGGACAGGGTCCTGGATGTCTCGTCGCGATCCTGCCGCGAGCTTGCCGCCGACTCTTCCCGGCTCCTGGCCATCTCTTCCCGAAGGAGCTTTTCCAGCCGCTCCTGACCTCTCTCCACCAGTTCCAGCCGGAGCCGGACGGCTGCCAGTTCAGCGGCCGCATTTCTGCGGAGCAGGATCAGCAGGAGCACGATGAGCACCAGGAACAGCGCGCTGACTGCCGCGAACCCTCCCCAGAGATAAATGCCCGAATTTGTCATCAGCGTCTCCGACATGGTTGACTCCTTCACCAGACCGCCCGTTGAGGGTGTACGCGCCAAGGGCTAGCACCCGTCACAGTGCGGGCGGGGGCCGGCCGGCACAAACCCGTATGGCTTCGAGTTCCGATGCAAAAGGGCGTGCGCTTTCCCGCGCGTTTGAGAAACGCGGGCCGTTGCCCGAAGCGGGCAGAAGCAGGAGGAGCCGAAGATTCGGCCGTGTGAGCACGAAAGGTTCAGGTTCTGGTGGATACCTCATGTTTTGGGCCGGGACAACCCCAAAAAATTTTGAGGCGTGGCGCGGTGAAGCGCCTGCAGGATGACAGAGGGAAGCGGGGGGGCGGCGGGCATGAGAAAAGCCTGCGTGCACACAGCGGGAGTATTTTCCCGAGCGCAGCAACTGGAGTATAATTCCTCGTATTCGCTTTCCCGGAACATTCCAGCGCATTTCGAGTTTCCTTATCATGACACGAGGGGCGGGGAGCCCATGAGCTGCGCACCGGATGAACAACAGGAAGAGGGCGGCAGATGTCTCGAAAGTTTGTCTCCCTCTGAAGTCTTCGGGGCCTGTGAGACGCGGCCTGGAGGACTGAACCGCCGAGAAGTGCTAAATCGCCTGGAACAGTTCGGCCCCAATCAACTCCCCCAGGTGAGAGGCAAATCCCTCCTCGTGAAGTTTCTGGCAAACTTCATCCACCTCATGGCCCTGCTGCTGTGGATTGCCGGCTGTGTGGCCCTGGCGGCACAAATGCCCCAGCTGGCCTTTTCCATCTGGACGGTCAATCTCATCAACGGGCTCTTCAGTTTCTGGCAGGAATTTAAGGCGGAAAAGGCCACGGAGGCCATGCGGCGCCTGCTGCCCCTCCATGCCCGGGTGGAGCGGGACGGAGAGCTGCAGCGCGTTGAAGCTCGGGAGCTTGTGCCTGGTGATGTGCTGGTCCTTGAAGCGGGGGACAGGATCTCCGCGGATGCACGCCTGGTGGAGGAAGAAGAACTGCGCGTGGATCAGTCCACCCTGACCGGCGAATCCCTGGAAGTTCGAAAGACCGCTCACCCTGTCAAAGCCCGCACCCTCGTCCGCATCGAGCTGCCCAATCTGGTTTTTGCCGGAACCAGCGTCGTTTCGGGCACCGGAAGAGCGGTCGTTTTCGCAACCGGCCTGGAGACCGAATTCGGCAAAATCGCCCGCTTCACACAGCAGCTTGGTGATGTTCCCAGTCCTCTCCAGAAAGAGATGCGGCGTTTGACAAAAGTCGTCACGCTCATTGCCGTCTCCACGGGCTTTGTGTTTTTTGTCCTCGCGGTTGTGATGGCGGGGGTCGATGTCGCCTCCAGCTTCATCTTCGGCATGGGCATGATCGTGGCCTTCGTGCCCGAGGGTCTCCTCCCCACGGTGAGTCTCGCGCTGGCCATGGGGGTCCAGCGCATGGCCCGGCGAAACGCCCTCATCAAGCGCCTCTCTTCCGTGGAGACTCTCGGCTGCACGTCGGTCATCTGCACGGACAAGACGGGGACCCTCACTCAAAACGAAATGACCGTTCGAGCCCTCTGGTTTGCCTCCAGGAATTTAGAGGTCACGGGCAATGGATACGCACCCGAAGGTCAAATCCTGGACGGCGGCACTGTCGTGGAAGCTCATGAGGGGAGCGATCTGCGTGAACTGCTTCTGGGAGCGGGGCTTTGCAACAATGCCCGGCTGCTGCCTCCGGACAGCGAAAACCCCAGGTGGACGATCCTTGGAGACCCGACGGAAGGGGCTCTGCGCGTTCTGGCCGTCAAGGGCGGCCTCGACCTCGAAGCGGAAGCGCGCCGAATGCCCCGTCTTCGGGAGCTGCCCTTCGAATCCAGGCGCAAGAGAATGAGCACCGTCCACCAGGCGGGCACCTCCTCCCTGCGGGTCTATGTGAAAGGGGCTCCGCGGGAGGTGATCCAGCTCTGCGAGCGCATGCACGTGGGCGGAGCAGAGCTGGAGCTCAGCGAATCGTTGAGGGAGGACATCAAGGAGGCGGTGGACCATTATGCGCGCAGTGGACTGCGGGTTCTGGCTGTGGCGCGGCGTTCCGTGCCCGGCGACCTGACGGCGGTACGCGCAGGTGGTTTCGCATGGACGCCGGAGTTCGTGGAACGCGACCTCACCTTCCTCGGGTTGATCGCCATGATGGACCCCCCTAGACCTGAAGTTGCCCAGGCGGTTGAAAAGTGCCGGAGGGCAGGCATTCGCATTGTCATGATCACGGGGGACTATGGCCTCACGGCCGAAAGCATCGCACGGCGCATCGGCATCCTCGGCAAGGGGCGGACCGAGGTCGTGACGGGAGCCGACCTGGATGCCATGGGCGATGAGAGGCTCAAGGACGTCCTTCAGGGGGAAGTGCTCTTTTCGAGGGCGGCTCCCGAGCACAAGCTGCGCATCGTCAAGGCCCTGCAGCAGATGGGACATGTGGTGGCGGTGACGGGAGACGGGGTCAACGATGCTCCCGCTCTCAAACAGGGGGATATCGGGGTGGCCATGGGCCTCTCGGGGACCGACGTGGCCAAGGAAGCCGCCGACATGATCCTGACGGACGACAATTTCGCCTCCATCGTCAACGCCATCGAGGAAGGGCGCGCGGTCTACGCCAACGTCAAGAAGTTCACCACCTACATCCTCACCAGCAACACTCCGGAAGCCTTGCCGTTCATCCTGTTCGCTCTCAGCCGCGGACGAATCCCGCTGGCCCTGAACGTGATGCACATCCTGGCCGTGGACCTGGGAACGGACCTTGTGCCCGCGCTGGCGCTGGGCGCGGAACCGCCGGAGCCGGGCATCATGGACAAGCCGCCTCGGAGCCTCCGGGAACACGTGATCACACCCGCCCTGCTGCTGCGCGCCTATGTTTGGCTCGGTCCGCTGCAGAGCCTGGCCGTGATGGCGGCTTTTTACTTTCAGTACTGGAGCCTGGGCTATTACGGGCAGTGGCTGGATCTTCCGGCTTCGGGTCCCGTGTACGAATCCGCCACGGCCATGGCCCTCGCCTGCGTCGTGACCACACAGATCGGAAACCTTTTTGCTCAGCGAACGGAGCGCGGTTCGGTGTTTCACATCGGCTTTTTCAGCAACCGGCTGGTGTGGGCCGGCATCGTGAGCGAGCTCGTGCTCATTGTTCTGATCGTTCATGTGCCGTTCCTGCAGACGCTTGTGGGGACGGCAGCGTTCTCCCCCTGGAACTGGCTGCCGCTGTTCGCCGTGGCACCCCTGCTCCTGGTGGCCGACGAGCTCAGGAAAGCCCTGGTGCGCCATGGGGAGCGAAGGGAACGAATGGGAGGAAACCGATGAAATTCATCGTACTGGGATGCGGGCGCATGGGGGTCGGGCTGGCCCGGATTCTGAGCGCACGCGGGCACAGCGTGACCGTCCTGGATCGCGACCCGTCGGCCCTGGAACGTCTCGATGCCTCGTTTTCCGGGAAGAGGATCGTCGGTTCGGGCTTCGAGCGGGAGGTGCTGCTTCGGGCGGGGATCGAGCGAGCCGATGGGCTGGCGGCGGTCACCAGCAGCGATGAGACCAATCTGGTCGTGGCGCGCCTTGCGAGAAACGTCTTCAGGGTCCCCAGGGTGGTGGCCCGCCTCCACGATTCCGGCAAGGTCGAGGCCTATCGGAGGCTCGGTGTGCAGATCGTCGCACCCGTGTCCTGGGCCATGGATCGTTTTGCCGACCTGCTTTCCTATTCAGAGTTGGACACGGTGTTGAGCCTCGGTGCCGGGGAAGTGGAAATCGTGGAGGTGGACGTGCCGGTTTTGTTGGTGGGAAAGAGGGTTCGGGAAGTCACCGTTCCCGGTGAAGTGCACGTGGTCGCACTCAGTCGCGGAGGCAAGGCGTTTCTTCCGACGTCCGAAACAGTGTTTGAGAGGGAAGATTCCGTGCACATCGCGCTCCTGGCGGCATCATCGGAGCGCCTGAAGGCCGTGCTGGGTCTGAAGGGGGGAGGAGCGACATGAAGGTGATCATCGTGGGCGGCGGAAAGGTGGGGACCCACCTGGCGTCACTGCTTCTGGCCGAACACCATCGGGTGAAGCTGATCGAAGCCCAAGTCCGGGAAGTGCGCCACCTCCACGAAGCGCTGCCGCCCGAATGTGTGATGGCCGGGAGCGGCACGGACCCGGTGGTCCTGGAGGCCGCAGGGATCAGGGAGGCCGATGTGGCGGCGGCGGTTACGGGTACCGATGAGATCAATCTGGTCGTCACGAGCCTCGCCAGATTTGAATACGGAGTGCACCGGACCATCGCCCGTGTGAAGGATCCCCGGAACGCCTGGATGTTCACATCGGCCATGGGCGTCGATGTGGCCCTCAGCCAGGCGGATCTCCTGGCGCACCTCATCGCCGAGGAAATGTCCCTGGGAAACATGATGACTCTGCTCAAGCTGCACAAGGGGCGATACTCGCTGGTGGAGGAGAAGGTACATCCCGCAGCTTTTGCCGCCGGCAGAAAGGTGGAGGATCTCCCCCTTCCCTCCGAATGCATCCTGGCGGCCGTGATTCGGGAGGGGCGGCTCCTCATCCCCCATGGGGACACGGTGTTGCAGGCTGCCGACGAAATCCTGGCCGTCGTCCATGCTTCCAAAATGGCAGAGCTGGCCTCGATCTTGGGGGAATCGGGAAGTCCTGAAACCATCGCGACGCGGCAGTAAAAAAAGCAATGTTTTCTCTAAAATCAGGATATACTAATGACAAAAAGATGTTTGTTGCCTCTCTCTCTTTGCGTGGCATGCCTGGTGTTCATCGTGGGAAGCCTCGGCATGCAGGGAGCAGGGCAAGACAAAGGGGATTTCCCGGATTTGAAATCATCGGCTCAGCCCGATGCTTCCATTGAAGTCTTATCTCTATCGCGTCCGGCTCCAATCATGACCAGGCAGAAAATGCCCGAGCCCTGGTCTTCAAAGATTCTTGACCTTGAGCAGGACCTTCAGCGGGGTGAGACCATGGCACCCTTCCATGTGATGGGCGGCGGCGAGGCAAGAGATGGTTCGCACCGGCCCGGGGGAGACGCCCGTCAGACGGATCACAGGATCAACCTGCGCTATTTCAGTTTCGATCCGTTGACGAATCTCCCTGCGGTGCATCCCGGGCTGAAGGCTGACCCGGAAAATGAGCTTTACCTGGTGCAGTTCTGGACGGTTCCGATCGAGGAGCACCAGGATCGGATCAGGGGAATGGGCGGGAAGATTTACCGTTATCTGCCGGAGCGGACATTGATTGTGCGGATGCCCGCCGCCGGAGCCGGTCAGGTTGCCCGGCTGCCCCACGTGCGGTGGGTTGGTGAGTTTCACCCGGCCTACAAGTTGGATGAGAAGATTCTCGATGCCCACGCCAAAGGATTGGATGCCGTGGAGGGTTCGCGAGAGGGTCGTGGTGAGTTCTTCACGAAATATGAGTATTCGATCGAGGTGTTCGAGCGGGCCGGCGGCGGTCCAGTGGGGGAGCATTTATCGGAGCAGGGTGATGCGGGAATGGTCTTCCGGGCCCCGCGGACCTCGGGAGTGGGGGCATCCTCCGGTCTGGGCAGGCAGGGAGAGATCAAAGCGTTTATCGAGAGACTGGGGGGCCGCGTGAGCGTGGTTACCCCAGGCGGGTTCCGCATGCAGGCGACCCTCACCATGAATCAACTCATCCGGGTGGCACGTCGAAATGATGTCTATTTCATCGAGCCCTGGGGTTACGGCGGCACCGACGCAGACGCTCCTTGAAATCTCACCGCGCGAAAAACGGCGCCATCAGATTCGATCCGCCGTGGCAGCTCATAGCCGCGGCACGCCTTTCCCGATCTCAATCATCATCAGTGTTTTGCATACCTCGCAAGTACGTCGCTTCGGCGGAGAAAATAGCGAATTGTCGTTTTAAATTCAGTTTTTTGCAGTGAATCCTGACTCTTAAAGATTACAAATTCAAGAAATGTCTAAGGGGTACCTCAAGGTAAGGTACGGAAAGGAGCATTTGCCGTGAAAAAGAGAGGTGCATTGCAAACAGCGCTCTCCGTGGCGTGCCTGGTGTTTTTTTTGGGGGCCATCACCCTCTTCGCATCCGGGCGGGACGACACGGACCGGTTGGAGAGCAGGGCGCGCGACCTGCCGTCTGCGGCCTGCTGTGAAGATTCTCCATCGACGCCCATTGACGTGATCAATGAACGGGAGATCGTCGTACCGGACTCTTCTGCAGTCGTGCATCTTTGGGAGGAGGTGCAGGCGGATGGAACCGAGGTTGCGTATTATTCGATCGGCCGGATGGATGCCGGAGATACCGCGGACCGGTCTGCAGGGCGTGCCCGTGTGGCGGACTACAGCATTCCGCTGCGCTACGGCCGTTTCGACCCGCTGCTGGATGTCCCTGCCGTGGATTTCGGGCTGAAATCCGACGCGGGCAATGAGCTATTCCTGGTTCAGTTCTGGACGGCGCCGATCGAGGAATACCAGGACCAGGTGGAGGCACTGGGCGGCAAGGTTTACCGATACCTGCCGGAACAGACTCAAATTGTGCGGATGCCGGCGTCCAGGGCCAGCCAGGTTGCCCAACTGCCTTACGTGCGCTGGGTCGGTGAGTTTCACCCGGCCTACCGGTTGGATGAGGCCATTCTTTCGGCTCATGTGAAGGGGCTGGATGCCGTGGAAGGGGCGCAGGAAGGTTTTGGGGAGTTTTTCACGAAGAACGAATACTCGATCGAGGTGTTCGAACGTGCCGGCGGCAGTCCGGCGGTGGAACATTCCGTGGAGTGGGGCGATGCCGGGATGATGCAGCCGGAGCGCACCGCCGCTGCGGAAGATGCACCGGCCGGCCTGGGGCAGCAGGGGATCGTGAAAGAGGCCATCGAGGCCATGGGCGGTCATGTGAGTGTGGTGACGCCGGGCGGTTTCCGCATGCAGGCGACTCTGACCATGGATCAGCTCCTCAGGGTCGCAAAAATGAATGAAGTTCACTTCATCGAGCCGTGGGGCTACGGCGGGACCGACATGAACATCGTCCGCGCGATCGGCGGAGCGAACTTCATCCAAAGCACCCTCGGCTACACTGGGCAGGGCGTGCGGGCCGAGGTCTTCGACAGCGAAGTCCGCACGACGCACACCGAGTTCACCGACGTTCCACCGACGCTTCACAGTACCAGTGCCACTCCCGGAGAAGCCCACGGCACATCGGTTTATTCCATCATGTTTGCCCGCGGTGCCGATCCGAATGCACGCGGATTGCTGCCGAATGCCGAGAGGGGGTACTTCTTTCGCGGAGCCGAGTCGACCCAGTTTGGCGGAACGGTCACGCGCCTGCAAATTGCTTCGGACCTGGTGCGCAGCTCGGGAACGGTGTCTCAGGCCGTCCTCCAGACGTCCAGTCTGGGCAACACACGGGTCACCGGCTACACAGCCATCTCCTCCGAGATGGACGACGTGATCTTTCGAACGGGGCTTTTGCACATGCAGTCGCAGAGCAACGCCGCCAATGTTGACCCGGATCCGAGGAACTCCAGGCCGCAGGCCTGGGCCAAAAACATCGTCTCCGTGGGTGCGGTGAACCACTACAACACCTCCAGCCGCGCCGACGACACCTGGGTGGGCACCGGGAC